>CAYFOF010000001.1:0-159537 GCA_964344655.1 Candidatus Woesearchaeota archaeon
TTAAATAAAAAAGAAAAATTAGAAATTTAATTGTGCTGTTACTCTTGGCTCCGCTTTTGGAATTGAATCTCCATCTCCAATTAAAGCCAACCCTAGTCCGGCAGACACACTATCAGAAACAGGAACCGTTAAATCAACTTGACCATATGTCCAAGGAGTTCCTTCTGCAGCAACATTCCATCCACCAAATGAACTCAATGTTGCATTATGTGGCAAATCTACGCTAGTAAAATACTCTAACATTGAAGAATCTTCTACTCTTCCATCTCCGTTTGCACTAACTGGTAAAAATGCCACATTAGCACAAGTGCCTTCTGGCATATTTGGTACAGAATATTCAAATCCCCATCTTGTTTGGGATGCTACATCATTTGCGTGTACTGCTTGTACTTTTGCACTTAGTCCTTCTGCTATTGGCTTTGTGAACATTGATTTTCCAAAATATCCGCCATTTGCATAATGGTCTAAGAAAGTAAAATGATTTACACCCAATGGTTTTACATCAGAAAATATATTTGTTTCAACATATTGCCCTTGTGCATCATTTCCTGTTGGTTGATAAAGTTTTAAATTACCTGCTTCTGCTCTTTCTGCAATTAATCCCAATGTTGCCATTGCAATTCCTGCAGTAATCATTCTTATTTTATTTTTCATTTTTAAATCGTGATTCTCCCTTTCTTTTTAATATTTTTGATATTTTTTGCTTTATAAACCTTTCTATTTGTTATCTCTTATAAGTGGTTGCAATATGGCTTGCCAAACGCTGTAACTAGATATATAAATAATGTTGAACTACCCATTTTAATGGAAAAGAGTGGGTATGAACAAAGAGAAGTGATTAAATTTAATTTTGATAGTTTGGATTTAAATAAAAACGATTTTTTTGGGAATTCTCCCCCTTCTGTATTTGTTGGGAGATTTGGATATCCTGATGTAAATGTTGGAGTTTTGAGTCCTGTTCAAACTATGAAAGATGCTCATTTGTTAGATTCTCCTCAAGATTGGATTAATTTAAACTTAAAAGATGAAGATATACTGAAATTAAGATCTAAATTAGTTAATTCTAGATTTAAAACAAGAATAAAGAGTTTTGATCATAAATTTACGGATTTATCTCAAGAGATTGGGATGGCTCATAAGCCGGTTGAAATTGAGGTTGAACTGAAAAATAAACCGTTGAATAAGTTAAAATTGGATAGAATTGGGAGTCCATTGAGTAATAATGCAAATGCAAAGAATATTCGGTTAACAGAGAATCCAAAAATAAAGACCGTTGTTGATAAAACTGTTTCAGATATTGATTTAAAATCTACTTTAGGATTGAAAAAATTGTATGATAAAGGAGTTAATGAGAATTTTCTTTCAAAAATTTTGAGTATTGGGTTATTGGGGTTGAAAAAAAATAGAAAACTAGTTCCTACACGTTGGAGTATTACTGCAACTGATGATACATTAGGGAAAGAAATGTTGAAAAAAGTTAAATTTAATGATATTATTGATCATACTAGGGTTTATTTTGGAGGAAATTTAGGGAATTATTATTTAGTTTTGTTTTTTCCAGGAGTTTGGAGTTATGAGTTGTTTGAGATGGGAGTTCCGTTTAGAGAAAATCCTTGGAGCAAGAGTGGAAAATATTATGCGTATGATTACGAAAGTTTTGATGGCAGAAAAGGTTATGCTTCTGAAACTGCAGGAGGATACTATGCTTGCAGAATTGGAATTATTGAAAAATTAAATGAATTAAAAAAACAAGGTTCTGTTTTAGTTTTAAGATTTGTAACTTCAGAAGATAAATACCCCTTGGGGGTTTGGGTTTGCAGGGAAGCAACAAGAACTTCTATGAAAAGTGGTTTTATTGAATTTGAAGATAAAGAATTGGCAGTTAATTACGCAAAATCTTTAGTTAAGAAAAAGTTTGGGCAAGATATTTCTGAAATAGTTAATGTTAGTAAGGTTTTGAATATTGTTAATACTCAAAAAAGAATTAGTGAGTTTTTTCAGTAAATTTTAAAAGGAGAGATTTAATCTTAATATTAATGGTTCTTATTACATTGAAAGAGATTTTGTATTTTGTGATTTTAACAGTTGCAATTGGATATATTTTTACAGGAATTTTTGTAAGAAGACCTAGAACTATTTGGGATAGAATGCACCCTAAGAAAATTAAATTAGAAGATTTTAAATTTGCAGCTTTGGTTGCTGCACCAGCAGTTATTTTACATGAATTGGCACATAAATTTGTTGCAATGGGATTTGGATTTGACGCAACTTTTGAATTATTTTCATTTGGATTGATTTTGGGAGTTTTTCTTAAAGCAATTGGATCTCCATTTTTGATTATTGCTCCAGGATATGTTACTATTGGATCTGCAGCTTTTGGAAATGCTTTAGCTTATAGATTAATTGCATTTGCGGGACCACTAACTAATTTAGTTTTATGGGGAGTTTCTAAAGCTATGTTAAAAAATATGAAGAAATTAAATATTACTCAAAGATCTGCTTTGTTAATGAGTCAGAAATTAAACATATTATTGTTCTTCTTTAATATGATTCCATTTGGACCATTTGATGGTGCAAAGGTATTTTTCGGTCCACCCAGTTAGGCAGCTGCTTCAGCTTTGTTATCTTCTTCTATTAAAGCTTCGTTTGTTTCTTCTTGTGTTTCTAAAAATTCTAGTTCTTCAAGAATTAATTTTACTTTTTTAGAATTATCTACTTCTTGCAATACTTTCTCACATTCTATGCATGTGAAATTATTTTCTAATGCTCTTTCTAGAGTTAAACGTAAACATTGTTTTTTACAAGTGTAATAATTAGAATTTTGTTCAATATCTAGTCTTTTTTTAAGATTATTTATTCTTTCTTCCTTCATTTTTACTACTAATGTTCTTGCTTGAATTTCATCGAAAGTCCAGTAGTAAATATACCATCCTTTTTTCTTATCTTTCTTTCTCATTGAGTTAACTAAGTTAACATCTTGAAGCATGTAAAGTGTTTTTCTAACTGCATTTATTGGTATTTCTAGTTTTTCTGCAATTAAGAATTCTGAGGTGTTTTCGCCGTTTTCTAAGAGAAATTCAACTATTTGAACTGCTAATTCTCCTCCAATTTGCATAGCAAGTTGGCCAACTTTTTCCCTTGATATCATCACCTGAAATCACCTTAGTATAATTTTAGTGTGCCTCCTTAAAAAGGTTTTCATTTGGCTTGTTTTGGGCTGTATTTGCTAAATTTGCAACATCTGAGTGGTAAAAAAGATTTTTAATAGGAAAAATCGGGTTTTTAACTAAGTGGAGGTTGATAGTTATGGGTCTATTCAAATCAAAAAAAGATAACAAGCGCGTTGATTTTTCTCAAGAAATTCCAGATTTTAAGCCAATTTCAAGCAAAGATGAGAGTAAATTGCCCGCTTTACCTAAAGAAGAAAAAGAAATGTTTCCATCATATAAAAGTGAGTTTGGAAGCATAAAAAAAGAGATTTCTAAGCCTATGTTTAGTGCTCCAAAAATAGAAATGCCAGAAAAAACTGAACCCGAAATGCCTGTAGAAAGGCCAGTCATGGGAGATAAGCCGATATACGTGAAAATGGAACAGTATAAAGATGCCATGGGTCAAGTTGATAAGATCAAGGCTCTTTGTAATGAAGCAGACAAGGCATTGAGTGAAATAAGCAGATTAAGAAACGAAGAAGACAAGGAATTATCTAAGTGGCAACAGGAAGTTGATAAAATAAAAGACAAAATTTTGTTGGTTGATAAAAAATTATTTGAAGTTTAATATGGTTGCTAAGAAAAAGAAGACGGTTAAGAGAAAAAAAGTGGTTAGAAAAAGAGTAAAGAAACCACAAGTAGAAGAAAATCCTACATATGTTAAAGTTGATAATGCTATGACATTTAGGAAAAACCTTCTTCGAGTAGCAATTGAATCTGGAACATTATTGAAAAGAATTGAGAGTTATAAACTTCTAAAAGAGTTAAAGATGAAGGAAATAAAAAATCTTCATGCAATTATGGGAGAAATTGAAAAAGAATTTAAGAGATTCCAATCAGATTTGCCAAAGATAAAAGAATATGCTCCAGTTGAAGAAAAATCTGAACCTGCTGTTGTTGAGGAAAAAGTTGAAGAGAAGAAAACAATTGAGTTGAGTGGTTTGGATGCTGAGTTGGAAGATATAAAACAGAAATTGGCAAACCTAGATATTTAGATAATTTTTTAAATAATCCCTCTTTTTTATTCTTATGGAAGCAAAAGATTTGAGGAAGAAATTTATTGAATTCTTTGTTAGTAAAGGTCATAAAAAAATTGGGAATGCACCTTTGATTCCTGAGAATGATCCTACTGTTTTATTTACAACTGCAGGAATGCATCCGTTAGTTCCTTATTTATTGGGGCAAAAACATCCTTCTGGAAAGAAATTAGTTAATGTTCAGAAATGTTTGAGGACTGGAGATATTGAAGAGGTTGGAGATGATGTTCATTTAACTTATTTTGATATGTTGGGGAATTGGTCATTAGGAGATTATTGGAAAAAAGAAGCTATTGAGATGAGTTTTGAGTTTTTGACCTCAAAAAAATATTTGAATTTACCTGTAGATAAACTAGCTGTTACTATATTTGCTGGAGATGAAGATGCTCCACAAGATTCCGATAGTGCAAAAGTTTGGAAAGATCTTGGAATAAAAAAAATTATTCCTTTAGGAAAAGAAGATAATTGGTGGGGTCCCGCGGGGGAAACTGGGCCTTGTGGTCCCGATACGGAAATATTTTATTGGGATTCTGATGATCCTGTTCCAGAAGAATTTGACCCTAATAATTCTACTTTGGCAACTGGTGGAAATGGGTGGGTCGAAATTTGGAACAATGTATTTATGGAATATAAAAAAGTTTTAGCAGTAAAAGATCTTAGTAAAGTACCTAAAAAAGAGAGATTTGAAAAGAAAAATATCTTCTATAATTACGAAAAATTAGAGCAAAAAAATGTTGATACTGGAATGGGATATGAAAGGGTTTATTCTATTTTAGAAGGAGTAAAAAATATTTATGAGAGTTCATTGTTTACTCCAATTATTGAAAAGATTTTAGAATTATCAACTTCTGAAGATGAAAAATCCTTGAGAATTGTAGCAGATCATTTAAGGTCAGCAGTATTTGTTTTGGCTGAGAAAGTTGTTCCTTCGAATTTAGAGCAAGGTTATGTTTTACGTAGATTAATTAGATTGGCAATAAGAAGAGGAAAATTATTGGGGATTAAAAATAATTTTACTTCAAAAATTGCAAGAGTTGTTATTGATACTTATAAAAAAGAATATCCCCATTTAGATAGGAATAGTTCTTTTATTATTTCTGAAATTGATAAAGAGGAAAAGAAATTTGAGAAAACTTTAGAAAAAGGAATGAGAGTTTTTGAAAAAATGGATAAGAAAGGGAAAGTTACTGGAAAAGATGCTTTCTTGTTATTCCAATCTTATGGTTTTCCGATTGAAATGACTCAAGAATTGGCCTCAGAACATGGAATTGATGTTGATGAAAAAGGATATTATAAGGAATTGGAAAAACATCAAGAATTATCTAGGACTGCAACCAAAGGGAAGTTTGCTTCAGGGTTAGCAGATAAATCTGAAGAGACTATCAAATTACATACTGCTGCACATTTGTTGCATGCTGCTTTGATTAAGGTTTTAGGATCTTCGTGTGTTCAGAAAGGATCTAATATTAATCCAGAAAGGTTGAGATTTGATTTTAGTTTTGATAGAAAATTAGAAGAAAAAGAAGTAAGAGAAGTTGAGGATTTAGTTAACGAACAAATTAAGAAAGGTGTAAAAGTTGCTAAGAAAGAGATGAGTGTTGAAGAGGCTAAAAAATCTGGTGCCATGGGAGAATTTGAACATAAGTATGGAGATAAAGTATTTGTTTATACTATGGGAAGATTTTCTAAAGAAATTTGTTCTGGCCCTCATGTGGAAAATACTTCTAAATTAGGTACGTTTAAGATTGTAAAACAAAAATCTGTGGGTGCTGGCGTTAGAAGGATTAAAGCAGTATTGGAATAATAAACTATTTAAAGCTCAAATTTAAAATTTAGATTATGAAAGTTAAATTTTGTGGTGCTGCTCAAATTGTAACTGGTTCTTGTTTTCATTTAGAAGTAAAAGGAAAACAATATTTAGTTGATTGTGGAATGTTTCAGGGTAAAAAAGAAGTAACAAAGCTTAACTATGAGAAATTTGCTTTTGATCCAAGAAAAATAGATTTTGTATTTTTAACTCATGCGCATATTGATCATTCTGGTTTAATCCCCAAATTAGTTTCTCAGGGATTTAAAGGGAAAATATTAGCTACCTCTGCAACTACAGATTTATGTAAAATTATGTTGGTAGATAGTGCGGGCATTCAAGAGTCTGATATTAGGAGAGAAAATAATCGTAGAGCGAGAGAGGGATTACCTGCGAGAGAACCATTGTATACTATTGATGATGCGACAAAATCAATAAAACATTTTAGAAATATAAAATATGAAAAAAAATATACTGTTGATGATAATGTAAAAGTTCGTTATAGAGATGCAGGGCATATTGTGGGTGCGGCAATTATTGAAGTTTTTGTTACAGAAAAAGGGAAAGAGAAAAAATTAGTATTTTCTGGAGATTTGGGACAATGGGATATTCCAATTGTAAAAGATCCTACTTTTATTTCTGAAGCAGATTATGTATTTATTGAATCTACTTATGGAGATAGACTTCATACTGATAAAGGAAAGAGTGAAGAATTACTTTTGAAACACATTCATGATACATATAAGCGTGGAGGAAAATTGATGATTCCTTCTTTTGCTATTGAAAGAACTCAAGAATTATTATTTGCTATGCATAAGTTTGCTAAGCGCAAAAAAATGCCAAAAGAGAAAGTGTTTTTGGATAGTCCTTTAGCAATTAAGGCTACAAAAATATTTGAGAAACATACAGAAGTGCATGATGAAGAGATAAAGAGAGAAATGCCTAAACCATTTAGCTTTGAAGGTTTAGAATTTACACAACAAGCAAGAGATTCTATGAAAATAAATCATTATGATTTGCCCGCCATAATTATTGCTGGAAGCGGTATGTGTACTGGTGGGAGAATAAGGCATCATTTTAAACATGGATTGTGGGATCCAAAGAATACTGTTTTGTTCGTGGGTTATCAAGCTGAAGGCACTTTAGGAAGACATATTTTAGAAGGAGCAAAAAAAGTTAGAATGCTTGGAACTGAAGTTGTTGTTAAAGCTAAAATTGCAGAGATAGATAGTTTTTCTGCTCATGCAGATTATCGTGAATTGATTAAATGGTTGTCTGGGTTTAAGAAAAAACCAATAGAAGTGTTTATTGTTCATGGTGAGGAAGATTCTACTTTGGCGTTTAAATCAAAATTAGAAAAGAAAGGATATAAATGTTATATTCCTAAATTGAATCAAGTTGTTAAGTTGAATTAGTCAAATAAAATAGAAGGTTTTCCCGGCATTGCTTTTTGATCGTCTTTCTTTATTTCTATTTTCAAATTAAACTCTTTTTTTAATTTTTCAGTGTTTGTTTTAAGCTCATTTAATTCTTTTTCTTGAGTTAAGACTATTTCAGGAAGTTTTTTTGGATTTTTTATAAAAGAAGGCACTAATTTAGAAATTTCTTTTGCGTGTTGTTTTATCATTACTTTCTTTATTATTCTTGAAATGTCGAAATCTTTTTCCATTTCTTTTTTAATTTTTTTAATTAATTCATATTTCCAAGATTCTGAAACCGAAATTGTAACCTTAGTTGGTTTTTTCTTTACGAATTTAGAAATATTATGAATATCTTTTATTGTATTTGAAATAAATTCATCTAGAGCATCCAATTCTGGGTTAATTTTCTTTTCATCGTGCTTTGGCCATTTAGAAAGTGAAATTAAATCTTTATTTATTTTAGACCAAAGCTCTTCTGCTAAATGTGGACAGAATGGAGAAATTAATTTTAATGCGGATTCAAAATCTTTTTTTGAGATTTCTTCTTCTAGAGAATCAAATAATTTTTTAATTTCTATTATTGCTAAATTATATTTTATTTCTTCTAGGTATTGTGTTACTTTTTTTATTGCGTTATTTATTTTATGTTGTGTTTTTTTAGAAGATTTTCCAATTTTGAATTTTTTATCATATACTCTTGAAACAAATTTATGATTGCTTTCTAGTCCCCGTGTGTCCCAGTTGAAATCTTTATCAGGGTTTGCAACAGAAACTAAAAACATTCTTAGAGCATCTGTGCTGTAGTTTTTTATCATATCTAATGGATCTATTACGTTTCCATAAGATTTTGACATTTTTCTTCCATCTTCAGCGTGAACCATTCCTTGATTGAATTGTTTTATTGCGGGTTCATTGAAGCTTAATAGTTTTAAATCTCTCAAGAACTTAGTATAGAATCTTATGTAGATTAAATGCATACATGCGTGTTCTCTTCCCCCAATGTAGAAATCTACAGGACACCAATATTTTGCTTTAGTTTTGTCAAATATTGCTTTTGAATTTTTTGGATCTGTGTATCTTAGGAAATACCAAGAAGAATTTACGAAAGTATCCATTGTATCTGTTTCTCGTTTTGCTTGACCTTTACATTTTGGACATTTTACATTTACAAAGTCTTTATGTTTTTCTAGTGGATTTTCTCCTTCTTTTAATTTTACATCTTCTGGAAGTTTAACTGGAAGATTTTTTTCAGGAATCTCTCCGCATTTTTCACAGTGTATTATTGGAATTGGGGTTCCCCAGAATCTTTGTCTGGAAATTAACCAGTCTTTTAATCTGTAATTTATAGTTTTTTTACCTAGTTTTAATTTTGTTAGATGTTTTGTTATTTCTTCTTTTGCTTTTTCTGAATCTAATTTATTGAATTTATCAGAATTAACTAGAATTCCTTTTTCTATGTAAGCGTGTTTCATATCTTTTTCATTTAGTGTTTTATTTTCTGGGGATATTACAACTTTTATTGGGATTTTGTATTTTCTAGCAAATTCAAAATCTCTTTGATCGTGAGCAGGAACTGCCATTACCATTCCAGAGCCGTATGAAGCAAGAACGAAATTTCCAGCATAAATCGGAAGTTTTTCTTTTGTTAACGGATGAGTTGCATAAGATCCTGTGAAAACTCCTTCTTTTTCTAGTTTATCTATGTCTTCTTCTGAGACTGAAGTTAATTTTTCTGTGAATTTTTCTATTTCTTCTTCTTGTTTTTCAGTAACTAGGTTCATTAAGTCTGGATGTTGAGCTGAAACCACTAAGAATGTTACTCCATATAATGTATCTGGGCGTGTTGTGAAAACTTTCCATTTCTTTTTATTTATTTCAAAATTAATTTCTGTTCCATAAGATTTTCCAATCCAATTTTTTTGAAGTTTTTTAATTTCTTCCGGCCAATCTTTTAATTTTTTTATTCCTTCATATAACTCGTCTGCGTATTCTGTTGTTTTAAGGAACCATTGGTTAAGGTTTTTTACTTGTACGGTTGTATCTTCATGCCTCCAACATTTTCCATCATGAACTTGTTCATTTGCCAATACAGTATTACATTTTGGGCACCAATTAACTGGAGCTTCTTTTTTGTAAGCTAAACCTTTTTTGTACATTTGTAAGAAAATCCATTGATCCCATTTGTAATAGTCTGGGTTTGATGTTGAGATTAATCTAGACCAATCATAAGAGAAACCTAATTTTTTTTGTTGCTTTATGAAATTTTTAATTGCTTCTTCTGTGAATTTTTTTGGGTGTTCTTTTGCTTTTATTGCAGCGTTTTCTGCTGGAAGCCCAAAAGAATCGTATCCAACTGGATAAAGAACGTTAAAATTATTCATTCTCTTAAATCTTGCAATGATATCTGTTATTGTGAAATTAAATGCGTGTCCTATGTGTAATCCTGAACCTGAAGGATATGGAAACATCTCTAATGCGTAGAATTTCTTTTTTGTTGATTTTTTTACTTCAAAGGCTTTGGTTTTTTCCCACTTATCCTGCCATTTTTGTTCTATTGCTTTGAAGTCTGTCATGATCTTATATTTTATAGTATATTTATATAATTTTGCTTTGAGGGGAATATTTATAAATGAAATTAGTGCTCTTAAATTAATTACGGGTGCGTAGCTCAGCTTGGATAGAGCACTAGCCTTCTAAGCTAGGGGTCGAGGGTTCAAATCCCTTCGCGCCCGCTCATTTTGCGTGCGTAGCCAAGCGGCTAAGGCAAGAGGCTGCAACCCTCTGATCCCCGGTTCGAGTCCGGGCGTGCGCTTATTTTATTTTTAGAAAAATTAATAAATTGTTTAAAATTCTGATTTTTATGGGAGAAAATAATCAAGAAAGTTTTTTAGAAAATCATAGAAGAATTGAAAATCTTATCGGAAAGGATAAAAAGGATTTTATTCCAATTTGGGGCATTTGGAATTATCATAGAAGAGCTTGGCCAATTATAAAGAATGAGCCCATTGTAGAGAATGAAAATGATGATCTTTATTTTGGATATGATGGTTTGTTTTTTCTAACACATATTGCATATTGCATACCCGCTATTGCCTCATCAGCATATATAATCCTAAAGCATTATGTAAATAATTAAACTCTAAAGGTTCCACGTTTTTTTAATTTTTTATTATTTTTATTTTTTCTTCTGTAGATAAAAAATCCTACTGCAGCAATTATTACTGCAAATATTAAATAAGTCCCAGTTCTATCTGGAGCTGTGTTTCCTAAAGAATCTATGAAATACGTTGGATCGTAATAAACTAATTTTTCTATAGTTCTTCTTTCATTTGTAGAATCAGTATAGTGTAAGATTACTTTTATGTTCCCTTCTGAAGGTGTTGCTTCAAAATCTGCAGTTGTATATTCGTTTGAATCTAAATCACCAACAATATTTCTATTTGCTCCTTTAACAACTATATTTTCTTGTTTTGGGATTTCTACTGTTAATGCTTCAATATCTTGATTTCCAGTATTTAGAATTTCAAAAACTAAACTCCTATCTTTTATTATGTGGTTATCTACGTAAACTTCAAAGTCGGTTCTTCCGTCTTCTAGTTCGATATCAAATTTTTTGGAAATGTAGCTTCCGAGTCCAAGATTATCTCTTTCTCTGTATCTTAGTTCTACTTCATATGTTCCTTCTAAAGCATCAGGGTCTATTCTTACTTTGTAAGGAATATTCCAGTTTGAATTAAACCCATGTCCAGCGTATGTATTTGCTTCCATTACTTTAATTGAACTTCCACTATCTAAGAAAAATGGATATTCTAAAACTAATTCAACAATAGCACCACTATCACAACTTCCTAGCCCTCTAAGTTGGAATAACATTTCTACATACTCTCCTGCTATCGCTGGGTGAGGATCTTGATTTACCAAATCTGCAGCCAATTCACAATTATAAAAGTCATTTGCAGAAGTATTGTTTATTAGAAATATAAATAAAACAAATACAAAAATTAATTTTATAAATCGCCCCTCCATGAATTAAATTTTATTTTCTCCATATATAAATGTTTTTACTATTCACTTCTTAACGCATCTACGGGGTTTGTTTTTGCGGCCCTTCTTGCAGGTAATGCTCCAGATATTGCGCCAGTAATTCCTGCGAATGCAATTAATCCTACAAATAAATATATTGAAAAGTGAGGTTGTAAGAAACTCCATCCAAGATCTTTTAGTATTAAACCACCAATACTAGAAATCCCCCAACCCAGTGCACAACCCAATACTCCAGCAACAACACCTAAAAATGAACTTTCAAATAAGAATATATCAAATATTTCTATGTTTTTTGCTCCTACGGCTTTTAATATTCCAATCTCTTTATATCTTTCTAGAACTGAAGTTATCATTGTATTTGCTGTGTTTATTGTTGAAACTAAAACAGAAATTAATGCTATTAGTACTATAAATCCCACAATAACATTTAGAGCACCTGAAAATTGTTCTATTAATTCATCAAATGATTGTACTGTGAAATCTTCTTTTCCCTCTTCTACATCTCTTGATTTTCTTAGGCTTTTTTCTATGTCATCTACAACTCTTTGTATGTTATCTAGGTCTACTCTTGCAAAAATTTGTATGTAAGAATTTTCTTCTGGGAATAGTTCTTCGTAGTAATCATTTGTAACATAAATTTGAGAGTCATCTTGAGGGTTTCCAATTTCTTCTAAAAATCCGATTATTCTTAGATCTTGACCGTTTACTTCTATTTTATCATTTACTTTGAAGGGTTTTGGGAAAATTTTGTTTGGGATTAAATAATTGTATCCAAGAAGTATTTTTCCATCATCTCCTGGGCTTAAGATTCTTCCTTCTTTAGCACCAACATTAAATGAATCTAAAACCATATCTTTTTTTGGATCGTAGGAAATTAAGAAAACAAATTTTATATCGCTATTTTGTTTTATTTGTACTGCGTTAAAATATAATCCTGTTGCATCATAAACTCCGGGTGTTTTTGATACGGAATCTATGTCTGATTGGTTTAATACTACACTTGTTGAAAGGTCTGCCACTCCTCCTGCGGTTTTTGCCATGATTAAAACTTTGTCTGCAGATGACGAAGTTGAGAGTTCATCTATGTAATCATATAATCCTAAACCAAAACTTATGAAGATAAATATTGTTGCAATTCCAACTAAAATAGAGAAAATTGTTAAAAAACTTCTACCTTTGTTTTTCTTTAGATTTTTTAGTGAGTATTTCACTCCTTCTCTACTTATCATCCTCTTAGGGCCTCCACAGGATTTTGACTTGCCGCCTTCATTGCAGGAATTATTCCAGCTATTCCTCCAATTAAGAAGCTTCCAAATAAAGCTAGGAATATTAATCCGAAGTCTATGCTAAATCCTAAATCTGTTCCTATGAAATTATTAATTCCTTGTATTCCAATTAAACCAATTATTATCCCCAGGAATGCTCCGGCTGCTCCTCCAATTAATCCTAGTAAGCTTGATTCTACAAAAAATTGTGCAAATATGTGTTCGTTTCTTGCACCGACAGATTTTGTTACTCCGATTTCTTTTCTTCTCTCCATTACAGATGTTGTCATTGTATTTATTATTCCGATTAAACCAATGAAAATAGAAATTGAGGCAACTATAACTATGAATATTTGAACTCCACTTAGAACGCTATTTACAGTAGCTAGAGAGGATTCAGGTGTACTTACTTCGAAATTTTCTTCTCCTAATTTTACATCTCTTCTTTGTCTTAAAAGTTTTTCAATGTCTGTTTTTGTTTTGTTTATTTCTTTTTTATTATTTGGTTCTACTATGATTAAATCTGCAACTTCTCCAAAATTAAATATATCATCCATGTCATCTTCTAGCATTAGTATAACATTATCCATAATTAAACTGCCTTGTTTTTCCATTATACCAATTACTTCGAATTTTTCTCCGCTAACTAAAATAGATTTCCCTACGGTTATTGGTTTTCCTCCCCAATCTTCTTCTTTATCGTAATAATTAAATCCTAGAACTACTTTTCCAGTGTCGGATTCTTTTAGCATTCTTCCAAATAAAGGTCCTTGATCAAGTTGAGTGTATATTAGATCAAGATCTTCCTTATTTTGAGCCATACTTCCGAGATACCTAAATTGAATATTATCATTAAATTCTATTTGTCCGGACCTTATGTTTCTGACTACTGTATTTTCTACGCTGCTTAATCTTTCAATTGCTCTTGCATCATCTCTTGTTATTGGATCTACAACACTGCTTCCAGGAGGGCCAAATCCAGAGATTCCTCCAGCTTGGACAGTTATTAATTCGTTAGCATTTATTCCAAATTGACTTGCTACTGCGAGTTGTAAACCATTTCCTAAGGATATTAAAGAAACTACGGCAGTTACACCAATTACGATTCCTAACAAAGTTAACCAAGATCTAATTCCTCTACTTTTTAGATTCTTTAAAGCTAAAACAAAGAAGTCTTTAATCATTCTTTTTCTTACCTCTGCCGTTTGGTTTTTTGGTTATTTTTTCTATTTTCCCGTCTCTTAACCAATAAACAATATCAGGGTAATTTTTTATTAAATCAGTATCATGAGTTACCATAACAATGGTTTTGCCTTTTTTGTGTAAATCTTCTAGGAAATCCATTACGTTTTCTCCAGTTTTTGTATCTAGATTTCCTGTTGGTTCATCTGCAAGAATAACTTCTGGAGAATTTGATAATGCTCTTGCAATTGCTACTCTTTGTTGTTGGCCACCAGAAAGTTCGTTTGGGGCATGATGTTTTCTTTCTTTTAAATCTACTAATTGCATTAATTTGTCTGCTCTAAAATTTCTCTCTCCGGTGTCGTACCCTTGGAATATCATAGGAATCATTACATTTTCCTTTGCAGTTAAATTATTTATTAGATTAAATGATTGGAAGATAAATCCTATTTTTTGTCCACGTATTTGAGCTAGATCAGATTCGCTTAAAGTTGAAATATCTTGATTGTCTAAGAGAATTTTCCCTCTTGTTGGTACGTCTAAGGATCCAATTAAATTCATCATTGTTGATTTTCCGGAGCCAGAAGGTCCGAGAATTGCAACGAAATCTCCCTCTCTTATTTGTAATGAAACTCCATCTACTGCCCTAACAATGTTGTGGCCCATGTGATAGTGTTTGTAGACGTTTTTTAATTCAATAATCACTCTTCTTTCTTCTTTCATTGTTTTATGTTTCCTTTTGTACTAAATTGTATTCCTTTATCTTTCTTTTTTTGAGAAATATAATCGTAAAATTCTTTGTAAGTCATTACTTTTGCTCCATCATTCTTTACATGTTGTAAAAATAAATCTAAGTCATCTAATTTTGCTTGTGTGTCGAATGTATTTGGGTGCAGTTGTAGGATGAAAAGATTATCTTCTTCATATTCATCTATCCATTCTTCATAAGGAGTGTGTAAAAAATTAATAGAGTGCCAGCCATAAACGTAAATTGGATCATAACCTCTTGGAGTAATTATTACATCTGAATCGAAATAGGGTTTTGAAACATGAGTGTTTCCGATTAATTTGAATCCTGCCTTTCTAACATTTTCATATTGTTCCGTGGTCCAATGATTTCCTGGAGGAAAGTAAGATGTAAATTGCATATTGAAAATTGTTTCAAGCTCTCTTTTTCCATTGTAAACATTAAACCAGACTTCTTCATATTTGGGGCAATGATATTCATTTCTGCAATGATTGTATCCGTGCATACCAAGTTCATAACCTTCTTCTAACAGAGATTTTAAATAATCAATCATTTCTTGATCTCCACTTATATGCATATTCTCTTTTGTTGATTCATCAAAAATATAAGGAGTTACACCGAGAGTTGCTTTGAATCCGTATTTGCTTATAATATCTGTTACAGGAATGAACTTATCTAAGGTATATCCATACTTTTCATAGTATTCTACGTCTTCCATGTTCCAATAATCATCTAATTCAATTATCATTATTTTTTCATCTATCTCTATTGAGGTTGATTTGTCTAGGGCATATATTGCATATCTTGTTCCAGAATAGATTACAACTAAAATTAATAAAATAATTAATAATGTTTTGAATATTTGTTTATTTTTATTTTTTGTAAATTTGGCCACTTTTCTCCAAAACTCTACATCTGCTTTTTTTCTTACTATAAATAACAGAATTACTAATATTATTATTAATGCAAAAATATAACCTAGAACATCATAATACAATTCACTTAATGTTAAATTTCCTGGAAGTAATCCTACCATAATTTAATTTGAAAATCTTAATTTAAAAAATTAACTAAAAATAATATTCTTTTTTGATGAATTGTGTGATTTTAGAAACCTTTTTTAATGATATTCAGTTATTTTGTGTATGATTTTTAATGTTATATCCAGAAAAGAAAATCTTCTTGAAAAATTTTATGAAAAATCTATGCAAGAATTAAAAGAATTTTTTGGGATAAATTGGATATATAACAAGCCCAAGGTTTTTTTGGTTCCTAACAGGAAAACTATCAATATGTTAAAAGATGGCGATTCTCCGGCGTGGAGTGTTGGTTGGGTTAAT
The DNA here is from genome assembly GCA_964344655.1 of Candidatus Woesearchaeota archaeon. Classification (GTDB taxonomy): domain Archaea; phylum Nanobdellota; class Nanobdellia; order SCGC-AAA011-G17; family PNOQ01; genus JABJPM01. The sequence continues at coordinate 16,054 of CAYFOF010000001.1, forward strand.
GGAAAGGACGTTTACTTATTGGATAAAAATAGTTTTGAAAAAGAAAGTTCTCATGCCTATTCTGATGAAAAATATTTTTTTCTTATGAAACATGAATTAGCTCACGCATATACATGATATTGACTAAAAATGTTAGGCCTCCTGTTTGGTTATGGGAGGGACTAGCCGTTTATATTTCTGGCCAAATAAAAAATAAAAAAATTCCCGATAAATTTGGAAAATTTTTAGATTATTATGATAAACATGATGCCATCGTTTATAGTGAAGCTTGTTTTGCTGTAAAAAATTTGGTGGAAAAATATGGAAAAGAAAAACTTCTTAATTTAGTTAAGGCAACAAAAGAATATAATTCGAATTCTGGATTTAAAAAGAAATTCAAAGAAATATATGGTTTTAACTTAAATTATAAAAATATATTAAAAAAATAAGAAAAAAGTTATTTCCTTTTCTTAAAGAAAAGAGAAAGGAAATAGATTATTATAACGATTAAAGCTATATCGCCAACGATCCAGAATACTGTTTTTGCTGTTTCACTTTCGAAAACATTTCCAACAGTCCATCCCGTAGGCAGGAATACTGTTCCGCTAGTTTCTTCGTTAGATTCACCAGCTAAACTATCTGTTGATTCTGTTTCTTCAGTTTCTTCAGATTCTGAAACTAAACATCCATTAACAGTTATTTTTTCTACGTAATTTTTTTGTTCACCCAAATCATCGTAGTAAAGAGTGAATGTTAATGCATATTCTTTGTTTTTCATTCCTTCTGGAATAGTAGCTTCTAGATATACAGTGTTATCATCATCTCGATCATCGTATCTTTCTAAATCGAATGTGTCAGAGAATACATCAATTCCAAGTTCTGAATTGTACATTCTTACTTTTACTGCATCGTCATCTTTATCTCCAACGTTTTGTACATCAACTTCTGCGTTGAAAAGATATCCACATGAAACTACAGATGGATTAACCAAAATACTTTCAATTATTACTTTGTGATCTGGTCTTTCAACATCTATTTCTTCTATATCTTCTATACATTGGTGATCATCGTTTCTGTATTCGTAAGCTTTAACGTGAACTTCGTATGTTCCGTCATCCCAATCATCTTCAACTTCTATTTCAAATGAAAAGGTTTCCACTTCATCTTCATCTATATCAGTTTTTGAGCTTTTTTCACTCTCTAACTTTCTATCATCTCCACGTTCTGTTACCCAAACTTCTACGATTACATCATCGATATCTTCGTTATCAGTATTTTCAATTTCAACATCTATTTGGATTATATCTCCTTGAGCAAATTCATCGTCATTTATATCGAATTCTTCAATTCTTAATTGACCTACATCGCAAAGATCGGATTCATCCAAAATATCGAAATCTTTTACTTTAACATCACGTTGATTTAATTCATCATCAGTTTTGTAAGCTTTTGTGTATAGATTGTAATTGTGATCTGGATCTAAATTATCATCTACATCTAATGAAACTGAAAATGTTTCTTCTATTCCATCATCAATTGTTTGATCGTAGGAATCTGCAAAAGCAACAATTTGTTTTAAGTTTTCATCGTATAACCAAACTTCTACTCTTACATCAGTTAGATCTGCGGATCCATCATTTTCAACATCTAGATCAATTTCTAGGATATTTCCTGCTCTCATTTGATCTGGAATATCGTCATATGAATCTGTATCAATGATATTTAAGTCACCAACACTTCCCACATATTGATCTACGAATACTGTAGCAAGAATTGTTGTTTGTGTTGTGTTTTCAGTTATAGTAATTGTTGATTCATATTCTCCCATTCTTGTAGAAAGAGGAACATTTACTGTTGCAGTTGTATCTGCTGAATCATTTGCAGGCACATCTACAGTACTTGGATCAAACGTTACTGTTCCATCAAACAAATATGTGCTTATGAATGCATTAGTGTATGTAAAATCACTTGCAGAAAGCACGGTACCAGTTACAGCTGTTGCATCTGGATTTGTTAATGTTATTGTGGCATTTCCTGATTCGCCTTGACTTACAGTTCCAAAATCAACTGGATTTGCACTCAAGTCAGCGTTTGCTAGCGTAGCTGATAGAATCAAAAACATTGCCATAAATATTAATTTTTTCATCTTTTATCCTCCAAAATTATAATTTTGTTACACTTCTAGAGTTGTAAATTGATTTATAAATCTTACTAAAGCTTATAAATTAGTTGAAATTTAGTGGAATTATGAAATATTACTGGAGTTTAAGTTTTCGTTTGTTTATTGCAGTTATTTTTACTGTTTTTTATGATGTTTTTTACTCAATTATTTATCCCTTGACAGTTTATCCAGCTTATTTTTTTACTAATTTGTTTTATGGTGCTTATTTAGTTGGAAATTCTATTTTTGTTTCTGGGAATGTTGTGAATATTATCCCTGCTTGTGTTGCGGGAATTGCTTATTCATTATTATTGTTTTTAATATTATTTACTAAAGGGATTAGTTTTGGAAAAGGTTTGAAAATGTTTGTTGTTGGAAGTTTGTTAATTTTAGTTATGAATGTTTTACGTATTGATTTATTGATTTATGTTTTAGTTGAGTTTGGATCTGATTTATTTGATAAAGTGCATTTAGTATTTTGGAATTTTATTTCTGGGTTGTATGTTGCTTTTGTTTGGATATTTTTAGTTAAGAAGTTTAGAGTTTCTTCTATTCCTATTGTTTCAGATGTTAAGTATTTATATACTTCTATAAAGTAGTTACTTATGGAAAGCTTTTTAAATAAATTATTTTTCTTTTTGTAAAATGTATAATTCATTATATGATGCTTTGGAAAGGATTTATCCTGAATGGAATGGAAAAAACATTCCAGAAGATTTCAGGAAAGGAATGTCCAATCTAGAGAATTTACTAAAAAATTTAGAAGAATTACATGAAATGCCCTTGATTATTGAAGAGGGATTAACTCCCTTTGAAATTTCTAATATTTTAGGATTTGGAAGAAAAGATGCAAAAGAAAAGGGGAATTTAAGATCATATGATACAGTCCATAGGGAAGTGAAAAATGGTATAAATTGGATTTTAACTCCTGCCAGAATTATTACATTAGCATTAGAATATAAACAACAAGTAGCAGATCCTGTAGTGGCGCAAGATTTATTATTAGATTCTATTGATTTTGCTTTGGGAGTTTATCAAAATCCTGATTTAGTTTTAGAAAGTACTGGGCAATTTAGAGAAAGAATATTAGAGAAAAATTCAATGATGTTGTTTCACCATCATTCATTTAATACAGATGGTGTTTCTATGCATGCTTATCAACCTAGAAATTCACGTTCAACAGTAGAAACATTATTATCTTTAACTGATGGGAATCCAGTCACTTTTATTGCAATAGCAAATGGGGGTGTTCCGGCAGGGATGGACGTTTTTTTAAGGTATAGGGATGAAATTTTATCTCCTGATGGCCTTACTTTTTACTCAACAAAACTATCTTGCTATAAAGACGGGAGAGTAGGGAAAAAAAGACCAAAAATAAAACCTTGGGAAATCAGAAATTTACATGAAATCACTGGTGCGAAACCAATTGTTCTTTTTGATGAAGATGTTAATTCTGGTGAAACATTGGCTAGGGCTAGAGATTTTTTTAGGAAATACTTTCCAGAGAATAAAATAATTGTTGAGACAAATATGGGTAGTCCGGACGAGGTAGATTATTTTTCTAAATCTAAAAGATTGTCTATGTAAGGGAATAAATTCCTAAAGAAGCTAGTGTTACTAATATTCCTGCGATCACTACTCCTAAAGCAATTGTTATGTAAGACTTTTTTCTATTTAATTTGAATAACCAGGCTGCTAAAGATCCAGTGTATGCTCCAGTTCCGGGAAGAGGAATAGCTACTAGTAAAAGCAAGGCAGGATATTCCCATTTTGTTCCAATTCTGTGTTCGATTTTTCTTCTTGTCCTGTTAATTATTTTTGAGAATAAAATTCTGTAAAACTTTTTTGTCATAAATTTTTCATGTAAAAAATCTAGGAATAAAAATATAATTGGAATTATTAAGATATTTGCTAAAACACATAACATGAATATTACTCCAATTGGTGCTCCAGAAGACATTGCTAATGGAATTCCACCACGTAGTTCAGAAATTGGTAGAGCACTTAGTATTATTCCGTAAATTAAATTGTTCATAAAATTAAATTAAATAATTCATTTAATTAGTTTGTGGTATTATTTATCAGAACCTTGGAAAACTAAAAGATCTTCTGTTGTTAGTTTTTTCTTTTTCTTTAATTTTTCTTCAACTTCTTTTGTTTTTTCTTCAAGTATTTTTGTGTTTTCTTTTTTAACTTTGAAATCCTGTTCTATTTTCATGCCTTTAGCGTCTTTTAATTTTTCTTTTAGTTCAGAATTTATTTTTGAGAATTTATTTTTTGAATCTATGAAATTTTCAAATGCTTTTTCTTGTTTTTTCTTTAAATCATTAATTTGTTTTGTTAGTTTTCTAAATTCTTCATAGTTTGGTTTGTTATCTTTTATTTCTTTTTGTAATTTTTTATGACATTCTTCTGCTTTATCTTTTGCTTCTTTGATTTTGTCTGAAACTTCTTTTAATTCTTTGAATAATCCTTGGACGTCTCCAGCTTCAGCCATTTGTTTTTTAAGATGTCTTATTTGAGTCATAATTTTCTTTTCTTTTTCAAAAGATAATGCTTCAGTTTGAATAGAATAATCTAGAGCTTCAATTTGTTTTGAAATTTCTCCAGGATTGAATGTGATTTTTTTATCTTTCAATATTTTTTGTTTTTCAGAATTTAATTTTTTGAATTTGGATATTAACTCTTTTACTTTTTTATTGTATTTATCTCTTTCAGCTTTTAATTTTTGAACTTCTTTATTGTCAGTGTCTTTAGAAAACTTAATTTTTTTAATTTGAGAAATTAATTTAGAAACTTCTTTTTTTAGACTTTCTTTTTCTGTAAACCACTCCTCTTTTTCTGCATTTAATTTGTTGAGTGTGTTTTTCAGTTCAGTAATTCCCTTTTTCAGTTCTTTTTCCGATGTCATCATTTATTGCGTCTGTTTTAAAAATAAAAAAATAAAGAAAGAAAAGTTTATCCGAAAAGAGCTCCTAGTCCTGCTGCCGCTTGACCATCGTCTTCTTTCTTTTCTTCTTTCTTTTCTTCAGCTTCTGGAGCTGCTTCTTCAGTTGCTGCTGCGGCTGGCGCTGCACTAACTGTAGCTGCTTCTTTAATTGCTTGCTCGATATCTACTCCATCAAGTGCCGCAACTAATGCTTTGATTTTTGAATCGTCTGCTGTTGCTCCTGCAGCTGTTAAAACTTTTTTCAAGCTTTCTTCATTGATTTCATTACCAGATTTGTGAATGAGTAATGCTGCATATATTAATTCCATTTTATCCTCCTATACTATCCTGTTTCAATTGATCTAAAAGTTGCTCGGCTTGTTTTACTGATTCTTCTGAGTAACCGCTTTGATCTGTCGTTTCTTTTGATTTTTGATCTTCCTTCGGAGCCTCTTCTGTTTTTGGCTCTTCAGTTTTTTCTTCGGCTTTAGGTTCTTCTTTTGGAACTTCTTCTTGTTTCGGTTCTTCTGATTTCTCTTCAGCCTTTGGTTCTTCCTTTGGAGTTTCTTCTGCTTTAGGTTCTTCTTCGGTTTTTTCTTCAGATTTCTCTTCAGCAGGAGTTTCATCTTCTGGAAGTTTTGATTCTATTGAAAGTTTTTCTCTTTCAGCTTTTTGTAACAAGATTTCAACAGTTTCTTTTGTTGGATATGCTACGAAAACTGCAAGATTGAGTGCTTCAGAAGCTGCTACTTTGATTCTATCTAGGTATTCAGCTTCGTCAATAGATAATATTTCGCTATCAAATACGTCTCCGTTTTGATAAATTGCTTTTATGTTTAATCCGATTTCCATCGGTTCGATTCCGAATTTAGCAAGCATATCGGATTGTGCTTGAGAAATTTCTTCATCTTTTTTCACAATTGTTGCTTCTTCTTTTATTACAACTTTTCCATCTTCAATTGCGGCCTTAATTCCCGCAGCACCTAGTTCTCCAATAATTGGACCCGGTGCAAATGGAGTTGGACCCTCAGGTACTTTCAAATCTTTTGGAGCTATTTGTCCAGGTTTAGCTGCAGTAGAGGATTTATTTTTATCCAATGTTTTTGCTATTTTGAAAGCATCTTGAGTTGTGAATATTAATGCTGGCATTGAGTTTTCTAGATATTTTTCTAGTTTTTCTATGCCTTTCTTTTTTTCTTTTACTTTTTCCAAAGCTAATTTTATTAATGATTTCTTAGCTACAATTACATTAAGATTATCTCTTAACTTGTGTTTTATTTTTTGGAATTGAGCAGAAGGTAAATTTGTTAGGTCTATAATTCCAATTATGTTTTCTGATTCAAGTTTTTTAATTAACTCTGCAACTACTTGCTTTTTCTTGTCAGAAACGTGGGCTTTCATTCTTTCTTAGCCTCCTCTTTGGTTTTTGGACCTTTTTCTGTGATTTCTACACTTTTACTCATTGTAAATTTAATTAATAATGATTTTATGTTTGCTTTTTCTTGTGGCAATTCATGTGTTACTGTGTTAAAAATTGAATTAATATTATCTGTAAGATCTTCATCAGACATTGATTCATTTCCTGCTACTGTCTTTATGCTGGGTTGATCTTTTGTTTGTAATCTTGCCGTGCTTTGTAATCTAGCTAGTAATGGCTCTAAATCTGCAGTAGGAGGCACAATACATCCTGCTTTTGGATTTGGCATTTTTCCTATTGGGGCTAGAACTCTACCAAATTTTGCACCGATATCTGCCATTAGGTTTGCTTGTGCAACAAAATAATCGTATTCTCTAGCTAATTTTTTTAGAGCTTTTTTGTCTTTTACTATTACGTCAAATTCTTCGCTTAGAATTACTTTATCGAAAATTTTTGCTTTTGTTGCTAATTCTTTTCCAACTAGGGCACAAATTTTTGGTTTTTTTCCAGTTTCTTTAGGAAGTTGTAAATATAAATCTATTTTTTGATCTGGATTTTTCTTTAAATCTATTTTTGATAAATTAATAGAAACATCTAATGTTTGTGGGAATTTTCTTTGTTTTGAGATTTCCCTTAATTTTTTTACTGAATCTAATATAGCTTTTTTGTTCATTTATTTCCCTCCTACATTACGTAGTCATAATGGGTATTTTGTTTGGTTTTGGTTTGTTTATAAAGCTTACTGTTTAGAAAGTTCGTATACATACAATGTTTCATAAGGTATTTTTTCTTCTGAAAGTTTTTTAGTTTTAAAGCCTTTTAGTATGATTTTCATGTTTGGGGTTAGAGAAGAGAATAAAAGTAATATTTTTCCGTTTTCTTCTAGGTGATTTTTGGCTTGTTTTAGAAATTTTATTATTATTTCATTGCCTTTTTTTCCGCCAGTTGTAGCTAGTTTGGAATCTTCGGGTTCTCTTTTATCTTCTGGGAGATAAGGAGGATTGAATATTATTAAATCAAATTTTCCTTTTACTTTTTCAAATAAATTAGACCGGAGTGTTTTTATATTTTTTAGGTTTAAACATTCTTTATTAATATCTACTGCTAAAACGTCTGCACCTTGTTCTTTTGCAGTTATTGCTTGGATCCCAGATCCTGTTCCCATGTCTAGAACTTTCATACCTTTTTTTGCATAAATCTTTACTTGTTTTTGGAGTAAGTAAGAATCTTCAGCTGGTTGGTAAATCATTTTTTCCTAGGTACGTATCCCTCTCCGATTGAATTTAGAACAACTTCTCCATTATGTATTTGCTCACTTCTTCTTTTCATTGCATCACGTAAAAAATTATGATCTATAATTTTTAGTTTTTTTCTAACTTCTTCATCATCCATTTCTAATAAACTTCTTGGTGTATTTTCTCTAATTTCTCGAGATTCTTGCATTGTGTAAAATCTTTTTCCCCTGTATCCGTAGTGTTGTTCATATCCTTTCATTTTACCTCCCATCTAAAGAGGGATTAGATTGTATTTCAGAACTTCTTCTCTTTAGAGTTTCCCAAAGGGTATCAATATCATCTTCTGGTAGAACTAATTTTTCTAATTCCCTTATTTCAATATCTGTTTTTTTTACAATTGTTTCTACGATATGGTATTGCGCCTCAGGTAAAAGTTCTTTTAAGGGAGAAAGTATTTGTTCTTTTAATTCCCTTATCCTTATTTGTTGAGCATAATATTGTTCAAACCCCCGCTCTATCTCTGTTCTATTTTTAGGATCATCCATATAGTCTGATCCTTTTGTTTGTCTTATTTCAGAAATATACATCGCACGATGATAGATTCTATCTCCTTCTACTATTTTTAATTTTGTCATTTTATCATAGATCCATTCAAATTTATAAAGATTTATTTAATTTCCTTGAAGTAATCTTCTACTCTTTCTAAAATATTTTTGAGATAGAATTCCTTTATTTGTTTTTTGAATATTGTGTGAAGTTCTTCGAACTCTGCAATTCTGTATTGGTTTCTAATATTTTCTACTAAATAAATATCTCTTAGCCTTTTTAGTTGTCTTCTAACATTTGAAGATGCAATTCCTTTTAGTGGAAGTTTTTGTTTTTTTCTTGAAGCAATTACTTTTTCTTTTATTTCTTCAGAATTCATTAAAAGTTGTTCATTTTTGTTGTCCATTAATACTTGTAAAATATCTACTATTATATCTCTAGAATCTCCGGGTTGTAATAATCCAATTGATAAACAAATTTTTCTTGTTAAATCTCTTTGAGAATTTGTTGAAGGTTTTTCATACCTTCTTAATGTTATTTCTGATAGTGGTGTATCTTTTGAAATAGTTTTAGCCATGCCAATAATCATTAATCAATGTTTATAAATTGTCTCTCGGTCTTTGGCAAGCTGGCAAGCTATCTTTTTCTTTTTAGTATATTTCTTAAGATATTTAAAGAGGCACCATCTAATATTTCTTCCAAACCTGTTCCTTCAAAATTTCCTTGTTTTAGAAATGTTCTATCTAAATTTGTTGGATATTTAGAAATAACATCATAATTTCTTGAAAGTACGCCTTCCTCTACAATTCCTTTTTGTGAAAGAATTTCATGGTATTCCGTTGCTAATCTTTTGTTTGACATCATTTTATAATCTACTCCTATCACCTTCTGAATATCTTTCTACTAATCCCCAAAAATCAAATGGATTTTCTTTTATTACTTTTAATGATCCATATGGGCAAAGTAAGTATCCTTCTTTTGGAGGAATGTATCCTTCTGTGTTTCCAAACACCACACGTACTGGACGATTTCCAGAGCTTCCTATTTCAGTCACTATTCCTTTAATTCCTGGAGGAGCATAGAAAGAATACTCATAGCTTTCTTTTGTTTGTTCTACTAACCTTCCAGGACTTGCATTAGATAATATCTCTACTTGATTCGTTACCTTTTTTCTTCCAAATCTTCCACTAGGTAAAAGAACAAGATTATTTCCATTATGATTTAGTTCTTTTTCTGTTGGATATTCATCGCATGCTTCCCATCTTACACGAAGAGGAAAATCCAAATCTAAATTTACCCTTATAATAACTCCCTTCATTCCTGGTTTTAAAAAATAATCATAACCAGATGAAGGTTCAGAATTTATGAATTCTACAAAATCATATTGTTTGATATGTCTAGCAACATGCTCTGCTCCAACAATCTCAAAATTACCTTGCACATATACTCTACTTATAAAATCTTGTACTCCTTCTCTAGAAAAATCTCTCATTTCTTGAGGAACATTGTAATCAAAAAGTTCATCATTTTCTTGCAAATGGCTTAAAACTTTCTCTAATGTTTTCCCCGGAATTCTTTTTGTGGTTACTGGGACTATTCTATCTCCCTGTACTATTCCTAATTCTGGTGTTTTCCTCTGATCTTCCATATTTTTGTAAAAAATATTCCTTTTATAAAGCTTTAGAATTCGGTTAATTTCTTAGAATAATTTACAATTGAGGATTTTCCAGGAACTTCAAGAACATCTAACATGTGATTTTTCTTTAATTCATCTATTTTTCTGTGGAATGTTCTATAAGAAAACTTATCTTCAACCATTGAATGTAATTCTTTTACGGTTTTTCCGGAATTTTGTTTTACTAAATCTAGGATTGTTTGTTCATCATCTCCAAATTCTTGGGAGTTTTTTATTTTGAAACCTTCTAATTTAGATAATGCTTTGTTTGCGTGTTCTAGATTTATCTTTCTGGAAGCTTTCATTTCTGCTGAATTTCCAGCTTCACGAAGTAAGAATAATCCTGAACGGATATCTCCAATTTGTATTGTTTTGCTTATTATTGCTTTTAATGCATCGTGATCCCAAACGTCTGGAACGAAAGCGTATTTTATTCTTTCTTTCATAATTCCTGTAGTTTCTTCTGCGTTGTATTCGTTAAATTCTAGAAGTTCTGGCATTAATCTTGATTTTACCCTATCATCTAATTGAGTTAGCCATTCTTTGTTGTTGGCAATTAAGATTAATGATTTTTTTAGTAAATCTTCGCAGAATGAGTATAAAATATCTACTTCTCTAACTTTATCTACTTCGTCTAAAAATAAAACTACACTTCTTTTGTTTAGTTCTTTTGCAACTATATCCATTAATTCATCTGTTCTTTTGTTTTGTGTCCATTTGTATCCAACTTGATTGCAGATTTCTAAAAGTATTTTGTAGCTAGAGTCTTTTTTCCAACAATTTATGTAAATTGCTTTGACATCTCCTGTTTTTTCTTCTAATTCTCTTTTTACATATAGTGCAGCTAGTGTTTTTCCAATTCCTGGAGCACCTTGAATGAATAGATTTCTTCCAGTTTTGTTATTTAGTAAGGGTGCAATGCATTCTGCAATGAATTGTTGTTGATTTTCTCGGTATGGAATTTGTTTTGGGACGTAATCATAATCTAATGCAATTTCATCTAAAAATAAAGATTCGTTTTCGTGAAGAATGTTATCAAATAATCCCATAAAAATGATAAAAAGAAAGAAAGATATAAAACTTTCTAAAGTTCTTTAAGTCCTTCATCTGTGTTGGTTACAAACCTAAAACCTACTCCGGACTTCATAAGAGCAGCAATTAAAGCCATATGTTCTTTTCCAGTTCCAGAAACAAAGTTAACTGCAACTTCATCTTTTACTTTTTCTTTTAGAATTTTAGCTATTTCATCTCTTAGTTCTTCTTCTGAAGCTGAAGAGTTTACAACTATTAATTCTGTGTTTTCTGCTGCTGTAAATTTTTCTTTTCCGAAATCGTTAGTTAGTAAATAGACTTTATCCCAGCTTTCTGCGTTAATTAGTCCAGTTACTTGTCCCCAAGTTCCTTTTCCTGTTGATAGGAATGCTATTAAATCTGTCATTTTATGTTTGCTTTTTATTTGGTGTATTTAAGTTTTGTTGTTTTGAAGCTTGCCAGCTTGCCAAACGTGCGGGTGAGATATATAAACAATTTTTCTCATAATTAGTATACATCATGGAGGTGATGCTTAATGGTTAAATACTTACATTGGGAAGATTTTGTTGAAGAAGAGTTGGAGATCAAGTTTTGGAAGTTAATCCATAATAGTGCAGTGTGTCATTTGAAAATCTAAAATGGAAGAATACAACTATTATGAGAAAGAATGTATAATTCAGTTGGAAGAGGATGGAGATATAGATCCTTATGATGCTGGGTTTATGCATGGGTTTTTGGAAGCATAATAAGTTTTAAAAAACCTAAAAATTAACTTTTTTTATGAATATATTAGCATTTACGGATCCGCACTTTGATGAGAAGATTAGTTCTAAATTGATTTCTAGAGCAAAGAAGGCAGATGTTGTGGTTTGTGCAGGAGATTTTACTAATTTTGGAAGGAATTTTGATAAGATAATAAAAGATTTTGATAAGTTTGAAAAGCCAACAATAATTGTTCCTGGGAATCATGAAGAAGGAGAGGATTTTAAGTTAATAACAAATAAGCAAGTTAAGTTTTTACATAAGAAAAGTATTGTTATTGGAGATTATTTATTTTTTGGATATGGATATGGGGGTTTTTCTGAAAAGTATAAAGACTTAGAGAAGTTAATTCCTAAGTTAAAAGAAAAAGCTAAAGGAAAGAAAGTTATTTTTGTTACACATCCACCAATTTATGGAACATCTACAGATTTCGTTGATTGGGCAGGACATGTTGGAAATAAATCTGCTTTGAAATTAATAAAAGAAATAAAACCAATGTTAGTTATTTGTGGACATATTGAAGAAAATTTTGGACAAATTGATAATGTTGGTAAAACTATAATAATTAATCCAGGAGATAAAGGAAAAATTCTGGAAGTTTAATTTTTATGTCTAGAAATTGCCATTCCGGTAAATCCAAGGCCCATTCCAATAAATAATCCTGCTGGAACATTTCCGAAAAGCATTCCGAATCCTAAACCAAGGAAAATTCCAGCTGGAATAAATATTCCTGATCTATCTTCTTTTTTTGCCATAATTAATTTTTATTTTTTTGATATATAAATATTACTGTAGAAATAAACTTTGATAATTCATGAAAATCATTTTTTCTAATTCTTCTGGCGTTATTTGTTTTAGTTCTGCAATTTTTTTAATTGAATCTTGAATGAATGCAGGTTCATTCGGTTCTTCTCTTGGTGAAAGATAAGGAGCATCGGTTTCTGTTAATAATTTTTTTAGTGGAATTCTTTTTGCTAGCTTTCTAAATGTTTTATTTTTTGTTACTGAGGTTGGGATTGTGAAATAATAATTTAGTTCAATTGCTTTTTCTGTTAATTCTTTGTTTCCAGAAAAACAATGCATTATAACTTTTTTTGGATTGTGAGCTTCTAAAAGTTTTAATGTTTCTTCTTCTGCTTTTCTTGAATGAACTATTATTGGAATGTCTAATTCTTTTGCTAAATTTATGAATTTTATTAAGACTAATTTTTGTCTTTCAATGTTTTCTACTCTAAAATTATCTAAACCGACTTCTCCGATTGCGAAAGGTTTGTTTTTTCTTATGAAATCTATTTCTTTATCTATTTCTTTATCAGTTAAAGAAACTGCTTTATCTGGATACATTCCTAAAGCAGGTTTTACTTTATCATATTTATTTGCTATTTCTAGAACTCTTCTATTGCTTTCAGGTCCTGTTCCATTTGAAATTATTACTTTTACTTCTTCTTTGTTTATTGCTTTATCTAGATCTTTTTCTTTTTCTAATAAATCTAGATGTGCGTGTACGTCAATTAACATAGAATTTAGAAGAAAGGTTTGTTTTTAAGATTATTGGAATCACCAGCTTTTTCCGGGTTGGTTTTTGTAATGTTCCAGTCTCTTTTTGTAATGGCGACTCTCAGGATCAACTTCTATTCCGTATTGTATGCATTCTGCTATTACGTCTAGTTCTGCACGAGTTGGTCTGGGTAATTTTTCATTTCCCTTGATTTGTTTTATTTTTTGTATTAGGTTTTGTCTAGAATTTTTGGGAGTTGATCTTGAGGCTAAGGCATGTCTACTTCTTTCTTCTTCTGTAAGGCGAGCAGGACGAATATAACTTGCAATAATTGCTATTAGCTCTTTTTTAGAAGAATTTTCTTGCATAGTGTAGTTTTATCTATTAACTATTTAAAGATTATTGGAATGGAGAAATAAAGTATCCCCACATTGCAGGTATTAAGAAGAATAAAAATAATATTAATAGTATTATACTTACTGCTGCAAATATTGTTTTTGCTACTTTTTCATTTTTTATTACTGAACTTAATGCAATGAAGAACATTTGTCCTCCATCTACAATTCCAAGAGGAAGTAAATTAACTAATCCTACCATGAAATTTGTTAAGAACAACCAGTAAATTAATATTGATAACCAAGCAAATACTTGAACAGGAACTTTCCCAACACTATCTAGTATTGATTGTTTTATCCCAGATTTATTTGCTAGGTTTATCCCCATGTATCCATAATCTTGTTCACCAGGATGTTCAGTTAGAACTAAATTATAAGTATTATTTTCAGTTTGTAACGTAACTTTTTCAAATGGTTCAGTTTTATTGAGTTCGGCAAATAATTCTTCTACTGTAGATATTTGCACACCATTAAAAGAAGTTATAATTTCATTTATTCCAACTCCTGCTTCGAATGCGGGAGAATCTTCTGAAACTCCAGCAATCATAATTCCTTGATGTTCCATCATTGCTCCAGAAATCGGGGCAAAAATTAAAGATAAAATTAAGAAAAATATTCCTGCGAAAATAAAGTTTGAAAATGTTCCGGCAGATAATACAGCTAGCTGAGCTTTTTTTGATTTTTTACTCATTTGTTTTTCATCGGGTTCTACGAAAGCTGCAGGAATTATTGGAAGTAAAATCCCAAAGAAAGCAAATCCAGAAGATTTAACTTTTATTTTATACATCCTTGCAAAAATTCCGTGTGCAAATTCGTGAACTGTTGCTAAAACAAAAATTGCAACAATCCAATGAACAAAAGAAAGTTGGGGCATTCCAGGGATTGAAGCTCCGGGTAATAACGGTGCAACTACTGCTTCTTGCTCTACAAAGAAATATTTGTAAACAGAAAATAAGAACAAACCAGTCATTGCAATCATTCCAGTAAATCCAAGAATTATAGAAGTATAACTTAATCCGTTTCTCCATTTCTTAAGACGTTCTGCAATAGAGTCCATTTTTTTGAGACCCCATTTAGTTTTGTACATAATTAAGTATAGGAATGGGAATAGTATTTTTTGTAATTCTAAATTTTTTCTTTTGAAATATAATAAGAAAGTCATAACTAAAGCAAATAATATTAACATTACGTAATCTGTATTAGCGGCTATAAAAGCAGATATCACCATTTTAAATCATTATTTAGCTTTTCTTGGAACTCTGAAAGCCTTTCCACCACATTTTCTACAAAGAATTTTTCCTTGTAAAACTTTTTGAGTTGTGGATCTTTGTTTAGACTTGCATTTCTTGCATACGAAGACATTATTGAATAGTCTTGCTTGAGTTTCTTCAAATTTAGATGCCATTTTTATTTAGATCTCATGACCTTTTGGCCTAAGATAATCCAATAGTTTACTTGGTCACCTTCTTTTACTTGGTCTTTTAAGTCTTCCGGTATGTCCAAATCAAATGTTTCATAGGATTTCATATCCATTACATTTGCTTTATTTCCAGCAATAGACAATACTTGAGCAGTTTCCTTTTCAATTATTGGAACTTCTACTTTGTCGTGTCCTGGGAAAACTTTTATTATTTTGGAACCATCTGTTATTGAAACAGCAGCTATTCTAGCTTTTGGGTGTCCGTGTTTTCCTGTCTTGGAAATTTCTATGGATGTAACCTTGCAAGCTTTATCATCGAAAATAACAAAGCCACCGACTTTTAAACCACTTGCGTGAACTAATTTTTTATCCATTATAAAAAAAGAAAGAAAGCCAGGTCTTTATAAAATTTGTGTTTATAATCTGGCCAGCGTTTTCATTACATCATCAATTTCCTTTTGTTGTTTTTTGGATCTTGACTTTTTTTTCTTTTCCATTAAAGTATCCGCCAATATTTTTTCCATGTATTTTAGTTTAATATTTGTTTCAGATAATTCTTTAGAAACATTTCCTAGTGCACACCAAAGTTGTGCTTCTCTTGGATTCTTTGAAAGAAGTAAAGCTTCTCGGTTTGCTGATGCTTGAGAAATTCTTCCTTCTACATGGTCTTTTATTACCGGATCTATTTCATTTCGCCAGTTCATCTTACTATGGGGGAGTGGGAATAAACTTAAAAGGTTTTTTATTGTACAGTTAAATTTAAATATAGAGTCTAAACTCAAGTTAAACATGGAAAAATTAAAGAAAGGCGATTTTGTAGAACTAGAATATACTGGTAGAATTAAATTGATGGATAAAGTTTTTGATACTTCTGATGAAGAAGTTGCTAAATCTAATAATATTTATAATGAAAAAATGAAATATGGACCAATCACTATTTGTATTGGTGAAAAAAATGTTCTTCAAGGATTAGATGATGAATTAGCTGGGAAAGAAATTGGTAAAGATTATGAAATTGATGTTTCTCCAGAAAAAGGATTTGGTAAAAAAGATCCAAAAAGAATGAAAATAGTTTCTATGTCTTTATTTAGAAAACAAAAAATGAATCCTTACCCGGGATTGCAAATTAATGCTGATGGAATGATTGGAACTGTAAGAAGTGTTAATGGAGGAAGAGTAAATTTAGACTTTAATCATCCTTTGGCAGGCAGAGATTTGGTTTATACTTTTAAAATCATAAAAAAAGTTGAAGATTTGAAAGAAAAAGTTGATAGCGTTATGAAATTTGGGTTAGAGATGTTTGGCCCAGACATGTTTAAGAAAGAATTGACTGGAAATAATTTAAAAATTAGTTCTAAAATGAAGCTTCCAGAACAAATTCAAAAAACATTTGAAGAGAAATTTAAGAAATTAGTTCCTGAGCTTGAAAAAGTTGAATTTATAGAGGAAAAACCCAAATAACCACTTTAGGATAATTAACTTTATAAATTAAATTGGATTCCCCCTTTTTATGCTAAGTTATACAAATAGAGGGGGATTTTAAATGGATAGTATAATTCAAAATGTTCAAGAAAGGAACCCGGTTGTTTCTGATAGATTAGAGAGAAGAGCTCCGGAAAGATTAAGTTCTGTCGACGAAGAATTGGAAGCAATTTTATCCAAACAGAAAGCAAAGATAAAAGTTATTGGTGCTGGCGGTGGAGGAAATAATACAATAAATAGAATTTCTGAAGTTGGTATTAGTGGTGCTGAAACTGTTGCTATAAATACAGACGCTCAAGATTTATTATATACAAATGCAACTCACAAGGTTTTGATTGGGAAAGAATTAACTCAAGGACTTGGTGCAGGAAGCATTCCTCAAGTGGGTGAAGAATCTGCTAGAGAGAGTGAGCATGATATTAGAGAAATTTTAAAGGGTGCTGATATGGCATTCATAACATGTGGTATGGGGGGAGGAACTGGTACTGGTGCTGCTCCTGTTATTGCAGATATTGCTAAGAAATTAGGAATATTAACTGTAGGTATTATTACTTTACCATTTGAGATGGAAGGACATAGAAGATATGAGAATGCTGTTCTTGGTCTTGAAAAGATGGAAAGTATTGTTGATACTTTAATTGTTATACCAAACGATAAATTATTGGAATTAGCTCCTGATTTGCCACTTCACACTGCATTTAAAGTTGCTGATGAAATTTTGACAAATGCTGTAAAAGGTATTGCAGAATTAGTAACTAAAGCAGGATTGGTAAACTTGGATTTTGCTGATATAAAAACAGTCATGGGGAAAGGAGGAGTAGCTATGATTGGTGTTGGTGAATCTGATAGTGAAAATAGGGCTGGAGAAGCTGTAGAAAAAGCTATCCATAATCCATTATTAGATGTAGATATTACTGGTGCTAATGGTGCATTGATCAATGTTTGTGGTGGAGCAGATATGACACTAGAAGAAGCAAAGAAAGTTGTTGAATCTGTATCTGAAAAGCTTGATGAAGATGCAAGAATTATTTGGGGAGCCCAAATAATGGAAGATTTGGAAAAAACTCTTAGAGTAATGTTAATTGTTACAGGAGTTAATAGTCCACAAATCTTCGGACCAAGAAAAGTTAATAGAGAAGTTGAGAAGAAAGAAATTGAATCTGAACTTGGAATTGACTTTGTAGATTAATAATCTACTTTTTCTTTTTATTTTAGAATTATGGATCAAATCTGATTAAGTATTTTCTATCTTCCAAGTTTATAATTGTATATTCTTTAGTGATACGGAATAGCTTCCCCTTTGGTTCTTCGCCCCTCTTGCAAATATCTTCAATAGTCCCGTTAGATGGTTTAAGATCAATCCCACCTAGGCCCAGACTAACAACTATTGATCCAGTACACTTAAAAGAATAAGATTCTGAAAGGCCTTTCATGGCTCCCTCTAATTCATTAAGCTCTTCACTGCTTCTTGCATGATAAATTATATCCATGTTGTAAATTTGGAATAAAAAAATACTTATAAAACTTTCTGTGTGAGACTGCCCCGGAGTTTAAGACTAGAACTAATTTTTTATTTTAGAAAGGTTTATAAATTAAATATTTTCCTCAACATATGTTATTCTAAGGAATTAAGGACCTAAGATGGAACAAGAAAATCAAAAAAGAAGCGTATTTTCAAAGTTGAAGAGCTTTGCTACTCAGAGTAAGAGAGTTTTCAAAGTTACTAAGAAACCTACGAAAGAAGAATTGAAAGTAACAGTGAAAGTTACTGGGATTGGTATCCTTTTGATAGGAGCAATTGGGTTCCTTATACATATTGGATGGCAATTATTAGGTTAAAATGGAAACGGAAGTAAAAAACGAAACAGAAATATTGACGTTAAGAACGACTGCAAATAGAGAAGATCAAGTATTGGATTTTATTTCTGCAAATGTTGAAAAGAAAGGATTACATGTTTATAGCATATTTAGGCCTCACGGATTAAGAGGGTATGTGTTTATTGAAGCCAGAACTAGAGCAGATGCTGAAGAAGCTTGTTCTGGTGTTCCTTATGCAAGAGGAATTTTACCTGGAAAATTAGATTATACTGAAATTGAACATATGATAGAGCAAGCAAAAGCAACAGTAGATATTAGAAAGAATGATATTGTTGAAGTTATTGCTGGACCATTCAAGAGAGAAAAGGCTAAAGTGGTTAGAATTGATGAAGCAAAAGGAGAAGTTGTAGTTGAACTTCTTGAAGCTGCAGTTCCAATTCCAATTACGGTAAGTTTAGACTCTGTTAAAGTGATAAGAAGAGAAGGAGACGAAGAAGATGAGTAAAGAAAAAGTAGATGTAATGGTTGAGGGTGGAAAAGCTTCAGCTGGTCCTGCAATGGGACAAGCATTTGGCCCACTAGGCGTAAATATTCAAGAAATTTTAGAAAAAATCAATGAAAAGACTGCAGACTTTAAGGGAATGAAAGTTCCTGTTACTGTTATTGTAGATACCGAAGATAAGTCTTTTGATTTAGAAATTGGAACTCCTCCTGTTTCTGAATTGATAAAGAAAGAAATTAATCTTCAAAAAGGATCTGGATTACAAAAGATTAAGAAATCTGCAAATATGGCAATGGAACAAATTGTAAAGATTGCTAGAATGAAGACAGATTCAATGTTATCTAAGGATTTGAAAGCTTCTGTAAAGACAGTTATTGGCAGTTGTGGTCCAATGGGAATTATAATCGAAAGTAAACCTTTAGATGAAATTACTAAAGAAGTAGATGAAGGAAAATATGATGAATTAATTAGTTCTGGAAATACTGAAGTTAGTGATGAAAAACTCAAACAACTAAATGCTGATTTGAAAGAAATAAATGCTTCATTAGAGAAGAAGTATAGTAAAGAATTAGCTAAGATTGAGGAAGATAAGGAAGCTGCGGTTGCACCTGCTGAAGGTGAAGAAGCTCCTAAAGAAGAAGAGAAGAAAGAATAATCTTCTTAATTTTTTTATTTTTAGTAACATTTATTAATGTATTAAAACCGATGAATCTATTCAGGGGTAATGGTGTAACTTGGTAGCACTCGACGTTTGGGGCGTCGGAATCGGGGTTCAAATCCTCGTTACCCCATATTTCAAATTAGAAAGGTTTTTAAAAGGAAATTTAACTCAAAAAATAGAGTTTTAGAAAGATGGTAAAGAAAACTAAGGGAAGCGGAAGATTTGGAGCGAGATACGGTGCCCCGTTGAAGCAAAAAAGACTTATGATCGAAGAGAAGCAGAAGAAGCTATACAAATGCCCACTATGCCTAAAAGATAAAGTAAAAAGAGTTAGTTCTGGAATATGGTATTGTAGCAAATGTGATGTAAAGTTCGCTGGAAAAGCATATTCATTAGGAGAATAAAATGGTTGAATACAAATGTTTTAATTGTGGAAAGAAAATAGATAGTACAACCTTAAGAAAAAGAGTTAGATGCATTTATTGTGGATCTAAGATATTATTTAAACCAAGATCTGTTGGTACTAAAGTAAAGGCAGTATAAAATGGAAAATATCGATAAAGAGACAAAGAAAAAGATCTCTAAACTACAAATGCTTGAGCAAAGATTGCAAGGTCTTGCTATGCAAAAACAAACATTCCAAACACAAAGCATGGAATCTGATAATGCTTTAAGAGAAATTGATAATTCTGAAGATACTTACAAAGTTGTAGGTAATGTTATGATCTCAGTAGAAAAATCTGAATTAAAGAAAGAATTGACGTCTAAAAAAGAAATGGCAGATATGAAAGTAACTAATTTAGAAAAAGAAGAAAAGAAATTGAGAGAAGAAGCTACAGAATTACAAAAAGAAGTTATGGGTTCCATGAAAAATGAGTGAAGACATGGTTTTAGAAGTGTTGGATATGCTTGCAGATTTGCAAGAAGATGATTGCATTCCTCGAAATGTTAAGAATAGAATAGAGAGTGCGATGGCTGCTCTTCAATGCGAGGAAAGGCCGGTTTCTATGAAAGTTGATGCTTCTTTACAAGAATTAGAAGAAGTTTCTGAGGACTCAAATGTGCCTGCATTTACTAAGACTCAAATTTATTCTATAGTGTCAAAATTAGAGTGTATTAAACAATAGAAATGTTTATAAATTTGTTAATATTTCCCTTCTTTAAGATGAAAAGATTCCTTTCAAAGATAAAAGATAGTGTGGGACAAAAAGAGTTTTCTTATGATGAAGATATGCCTGAAGAGTTTCAAGAAGACTATGTTGAACTAACTACAGACAAGGACATGCCTAAGGCAAGAATTGTTGTTAGACCGTTTATTATTCAAGATTTTTCAGATATAAAGCCTGCTCTTGACGCTTTAAGAGAAGGATATACTATTGCTTTGGTTAATATTGGACCATTAAAAGATAGAGATATGGTTGAATTAAAGAGAGCTGTGAACAAGTTAAAGAAAACATGTGATGCTATCGATGGTGACATTGCTGGTTTCGGCGGAGATTGGGTTGTTGTAACTCCAAGTTTTGCTAGTGTTCATAGAACTAATGCAATGGAATCTTTTGGAGACGAATAATTTTATAAATAACTTATTCTTTTTTTATTACAATGGATGAATTAACAAAACAACCATGTCCTGTATGTGGAAAAAAAGGATTAACATTAAGAGATAGAGAGATAGATATTCCTTATTTTGGTAAAACTTTTGTTTTTGCTATGCAATGTTCTGAATGTGGTTTTTCTAAATCAGATGTAGAGTTTGAAGAGAAGAAAGATCCTGTAAAAATAACGTTTGAAGTTAGTTCTGAAGATGATTTATTTGTTAGAGTTATAAAATCTGGTTCTGCCAGTGTAAAAATTCCTGGATTGAGAATGAGTATGGATCCTGGAGAGAATTCAGAAGGTTTTGTTACGAATGTTGAAGGTTTAATTGGGAAATTTGAGAAAATATTAGAAGCTCAAAGAGATGAAGCGGATGATAAAACTGTTCGTAAGAAAGCAAAAAATTTATTGAAGAAGATTTGGAAAGTAAAATTGGGGGAAGTTCCTTTGAAAATTGTGATTGAAGATAAAACAGGGAATTCTGCTATTGTTTCTGAGAAAGCTGAAGTTAAAAAATTGAAATAGAAAGGTTTTTTAACAGTGTTTTTGTTGTAGTTTTATGGAAAACAAGAAAATTAATGGATTGAAAACAATATTTATTCCTGCGAAAGCGAAAAATATTGATGTAATCCCGGTTTTGAAGAAATTAAAACTAGATGTAAAAAGAATTGGATTAATTTCTGCTATACAATATGTTGATTATTTAGAAGATGCAAAGAAGTTTCTTGAAGAGGAAGGATTTGAAGTTATTGTTGCTGGCCAAATGGTTGGTTGTAACTCTTCTAACGCTATAAAAATTAAGGAAAAGGTTGATGCTTATGTTTTTATTGGGAGTGGAGAATTTCATCCATTAGAATTAGTTAACTATTCTGGAATTGATGATATATATTTAGCTAATCCTGTTTCTAATAATGTAACTAAATTTGATAAAAAAGAATTAGAAAAATTAGAGAAGAAAAAAGAAGGAAAAATAAAGAAATATTTAATGGCTGATAAGATTGGAATTTTGGTTTCTGTAAAACCAGGTCAAAATGCATTGAAAGCGGCTTTAAAATTTGCTGAAAATTGTGGAAAAGAGGCTTATGTTTTTATGGCAGATGAGATTGATATTAATAGATTAGAAGATTTTAATGATATTAAATTGTGGGTAAATACTTCTTGCCCTAGATTAGAAGGAAATAATATTGTTTCATTGAAAGATATAATTGGGAGTAAATTAGTAGATTATCATACTTATTGAAAATGACTTATGAACCTGAATATAAGGAAGGAGAAATTTTAGTTGGATACAGAGATATGGTTGAACCTAGAGAAAATTTCCCAGAACATTTTGTTCCAATATTTTTTAGGGGAGTAGAATATGTTGGACCTTGGAAATATGGAGAAGATGTTCACATCTATAGAGTTCCTGAAGGCCAAGAAGATTATGCTTGTTCTGAGTTGGAAAAACAAGACGAGTTTGTTGATTGGACAGGGAAAAGAGATTTAAAACAAGAAAAATTTTGGGATTTAGCTAAGGAAATGGGAGATGTTTTAGAGGATTTAGATCCAAGAGATCCTGATGTAAACGAAAAACTTGAATCTTTAATAAAAGATGCAGAAAATCTTATTTAATCAAAAATTATAAAAAGTGGAGCAGTTCCTAATTAATTATGAAAGTAGAAGATAAAGTTTTAGATTTAGCAAAACGTAGAGGATTTGTGTGGGGGCCTAGTCCTAGTATCTATGAAGGTGGATTAAAGGGATTTTATGATTGGGGCCCCTTAGGAAAACTGCTAAAAAATAAAGTTGAAAGTATTCTAAGAAAGGGTTTTTCGGGATTTAGCTTTTGGGAAGTTGAATGTCCTACTGTAATGCCTAAAAAAGTTTGGGAAGCTTCTGGCCATTTGGAAGGTTTTGTTGATTATGTTACTAAATGTTTAAAATGTGGGTCTGCACATAGAGTAGATCATTTAATGGAAGATATTGAAGATTTTAATCAAGAAAAACTTGGAGAATTATTAAGAGAGAGAAAAATTAAATGCCCTTCTTGTAATAAAGGAGGATTTGGATCTGTGGAGCCAGTTAATTTAATGATGAAGACAATTGTTGGTTTAGATCAAGAAGTCTTTTTAAGACCTGAAACTGCAACAACTACTTATTTATTGTTCCCAGAATTATATAGATTTTTTAGAACAAAAATGCCTTTTGGGGTTTTTCAAACGGGAAAAGCATATAGAAATGAGATTTCTCCAAGACAAGGAGTTTTTAGGACAAGAGAGTTTACACAAATAGAAGCTCAATTATTTTTGTTGAAAGAACAATTTAATAATTATGAAAAATTTGATGATTATGCAGATGAAGAAATGCCTTTGATGAAATATGGTTCTAAAAAAGTTGAACATATTAGATTGGGAGATAGTGTTAAGAAAAAATTCATGAAAAAAGAAGCTTATGCGTTTATGAACTATGTTGCATATAAATTGATTAAAGATATGGGATTTGATTCAAATAAAATAAGAATTAGACAACATAATCCTGCAGAGTTGGCTTTTTATGCAGATGATGCTTGGGATATTGAGATAAATACCGAGAGGCATGGATGGATGGAATTATGTGGAATCCACGATAGACAAGATTATGATTTGAAGAGACATTCTGAGTTTTCTAAAACTAAAATGGAAGTTCAAGGTGAAACTCCAACCATTTTAGAAATTGCTTTTGGTTTGGAAAGAACTGCTTATGCTTTATTGGAAAATTCTTTGGTTGATGATAAAAATAGAGATTGGTTAAATTTTAAACAAGGTATTGCACCAATTGATATTGCTGTATTTCCATTGATGAAGAAAGAAGGAATGGATGATTTAGCAAAAGAATTGTTTGCAGATTTAGATAAAGAATTTGTTTGTGTTTATGATGATTCAGGATCTATTGGTAGAAGATATAGAAGGATGGATGAAGTTGGAACTTCTTTTTGTATTACTGTTGATCATGATTCTTTGAAGGAAGATGATGTTACAATCAGAGAAATTTCTTCAATGAAACAAACAAGAATAAAAATTTCAGAAGTTACGAAAATTGTTAAAGATTTAATTTCTGGAAGAATATCTTTTGAAGATCTATAACCAAAACATTTATATATTACATATGATATACATATCATATGATAGATTTAACATATGTAAATTTTTTTAGGACATTAGACAATGATACTAGATTGGGAATTGTTTTGTGTCTGAAAAATGGATCTAAAAATGTTAGTCAATTATCTAAAGAATTAAAGATGGAACAGAGCAGGATAAGTCATAATTTGCAATGTTTAGAAAAAAATGGTTTTGTTACGGTAAAACAAGATGGAAAACAAAGGATATATTCTTTGAATAGAGATACTATTGAGCCAATTCTTGTTGCTGTAAAAAAACATATGTCAAAATATAAAATAAATTCATGCTAAGGAGGAAAAATGAAAGAATATGATACAATAATTATTGGTGGAGGAGCTGCTGGATTAACTGCTGCTCTATATACTGGAAGAAAAAAATTGAAAACTTTGATTGTTTCAATAGATTTGGGAGGGCAAACACTATTAACAGATAATATCGAAAATTACCCTGGAGTGGATAGTTCTCCTGGTCCAGATCTAATGGCAAAATTTCAATCTCAAGCAACAAAATTTGGTGCAGAAGTTATTATGGGGGAAGCCAATGAGATAAAAAAATCTGGAAAGAATTTTGAAGTTTCTTTGTCTAATGGAGAAAAATATTCTAGTAAAACAGTTATTGTGTCTTCTGGAAAAACCGCTAGAAAAATTGGAGTTCCTGGAGAAGATAAATTTATGGGAAGGGGAGTTTCTACTTGTGCAACATGTGATGCTGCTTTTTTCAAAGATAAAGAAGTAGTCGTGGTAGGAGGAGGAAATTCTGCTTTTGAAGCTGCTGAATTGTTGACTAAGTTTGCAAAAAAAATTACTTTAGTACATAGAACAGATAAATTTAGGGCTGATGAAATTACTATAGATAAAGTAAAAAAACTAAAACAAGTTGAAATAATTCCATTTTCTCAATTAACAGAAATAAAGGGAGATAAGATTGTTGAGGGAGTTACTATAGAAAATTCAGAATCAAAAGAAACAAGAGAGATAAAAGCAGATGGAGTTTTTATAGAAATTGGATATGAATTAAAAACAGATTGGTTAAAAGATTTGGTAAAAAGAAATGATAAAAATGAAATTGTTATAGACGACAGATGTAACACTTCTCAAAAAGGAATTTTTGCTGCCGGAGATGTTTCTACAGTTCCATATAAGCAAACGGTAATTTCTGCAGGAGAAGGAGCAAAGGCAGGCTTAGAGGCCTATAAATACATAAATGGGGCTGAGGCTGTCATTGATTGGAAATAATTGGAGGAAAATAAAATGGTTGAAAATTTAACTGCAGAAACTTTTAAGGAAAAAGTTTTTGATTATGAAAAGGAAAAAGAATGGAAGTATAAGGGAGATATGCCTTGTATAATAGATTTTTATGCTGATTGGTGTGGGCCGTGTAAAATGGTTGCTCCGATTTTAGATGAGTTATCTGAAGAGTATAAAGATAAAATAAAGATCTATAAAATTAATACAGAGACTGAAAAAGAATTAGCGGCTGTATTCCAAATAATGAGTATTCCTACTATATTATTTGTTAAGCCAGGAAAAGAACCCCAAGGTGTTCGAGGAGCTTTACCAAAAGCACAATTTGAAGAAAAAATTAAGGAATGGTTATTATAACCTTCTTTTTTTATTTGGAAAAACTTAAAAGATATGGAGATTAATTAGAAATATGGCGAATGTGGATTCAGGAAGGAAATCGAAACGTGATAAAAAAGCCAAATCTAGATATAATATTTATAAAAAAGGTGGCGGCAAACGAACATTAAAATTAAAAAATAAAAAATAAAAACTTAGAAATATTTATCTTCTTTTCTTTTTAGTTGCTTTTTTCTTAATTGCTTTCTTTTTTACAGGTTTTTTCTTTACAGCCTTTTTCTTAACTACTTTTTTCTTAGCAGGTTTTTTCTTAACAGCTTTTCTTGCTTTAGCTAAACTTCTTTTTGCTTTAGTAACTTTCTTTTTATCAGCAACTACTTTCTTTTTAGCCTTAGAAACCTTCTTTTTATCAGTAGCCATTTTTTTCTTAGCCATCTTTAATTTTGTTTTGGCCTTGTTTACTCTTTTTTTAGCAACTGTAACTTTTTTCTTTACTGCTTTTTTCTTAACAACTTTCTTCTTTGCTGTTTTTTTCTTAGCAGGTTTTTTTCTTGCGACCATTAATGGACACCTCCTTTTTTGAAATTAAATCAAAACTTAATTAATTTTTATTTAAAAGATTTATAAACCTTTTCTTTTTGAAAAAACTTTTAAACTCTCGACGAAGATTATAATTATGAAGTTCAAATATTTACCGCACACAGCAGATGCAAAATTTGTTGCTTATGGGAAGGATATCGACGAGGTTTTTGCAAATTCAGCGTTAGCTATGTTCAATATTTTGGGGGATACTAGTAAAGTAAAAGTTACAAAAAAAATTGAAATTAAATTAAAAGGTAAAAGTTTTGAAAATTTGTTGTATGATTTTCTAGAAGAGTTATTATTCTTATTGGAAACAGAAAATTTATTTTTATCTTCGGTAAAAAATCTAAAAATTGATAAAGAATTTAATCTAAGTTGTGTTGCCGAGGGAGATGAGATTAGTAATTATGAATTAAAGAGCGATATAAAAGCTGTAACTTACAGCGATATGAAAATTAGTAAGACTAATAAAGGGCATGAAGCGACTGTTGTTGTGGATATTTAGAAAATGAAAAAGATTTCGAAAGATGTTTATGAAGTTGAAAAAGAAGATTGTATGAATGTTCCAGTTAGAATCTTTGCTTCTGAAAAAATTTTGGAAAAGATAAAGAAAGATGATTCTATAAAACAAGCAAAGAATGTAGCATGTATGCCTGGCATTCAAAAAAGAAGTATTATGCTTTCAGATTCACACCAAGGATATGGTTTTCCAGTAGGAGGGGTTGCTGCGTTTGATACTGAACATGGATGTATTTCTCCCGGAGGGGTTGGATTTGATATCAATTGTGGAGTTAGATTATTAACTTCTAGTTTAAGTAAAAAAGAAGTTGAACCAAAGATAAAAGAATTAATTAACGAATTATTTGATAATATTCCTTGTGGAGTTGGTAAGGAATCAAGAATAAGATTGGATGATAAAGAATTTGATGAAGTTTTAAATACTGGTTTGAAATGGGCTTTAGATAAAAAATATGCAGATAAAAAAGATTTGGATAAGTGTGAAGAAAATGGACACATGAAAACTGCAGACGCTTCTAAAGTTAGTCCTCGTGCTCGGAAAAGAGGAAGAAGACAATTGGGAACTTTAGGAGCGGGAAATCATTTTTTAGAAGTTCAGTATGTTGATGAAATTTATGATGAAGAGGTTGCAAAGAAATTTGGAATTACTTCAAAAGATCAAATTGTTGTTATGGTTCACTCTGGTTCAAGAGGATTGGGGCATCAAGTTTGTAGTGATTATTTGAGAAAGATTGAAGATAAATTTCCAGATATTTTTAGTAAATTACCAGACAAAGATTTAGCATACGCTCCAACAGATTCTCATTTAGCAAAAGATTATTTGGGGGCTATGAGTGCTGCTGCAAATTATGGGTGGTGTAATAGACAAATAATTTCTTATGAAACTAGAAAGGCATTTAAGAAAATCTTTGGAGAAAATTTAGATTTAGTTTATGATGTAGCACATAACATTGCGAAAGTTGAGAAATATGAAATTGATGGAAAAATGAAAGATGTTTATGTTCATAGAAAGGGCGCTACTCGTGCATTTGGTCCTGGGCATAAAGAAGTTCCTAAAATTTACAGAGATGTCGGACAACCAATTTTGCTTCCTGGTTCAATGGGAACTGCATCTTATGTTTTAATTGGAACTAATAAAGCAATGAATGAAACTTTTTCTTCTACTCCTCATGGTGCTGGTCGTTTGATGTCTAGGCATGAAGCTATGAAAAAGTTTGAAGGGGAAAGTGTTAGAAAGAGTTTAGAAAGGCAGAAAATCTATATCAAAGCTGCTTCTGTTAGAGGTATTAGTGAAGAAGCTCCAGATGTTTACAAAGATGTTGATGAGGTTGTGAAGGTTTCTGATGAAGTTGGGATTGGTAAGAAGGTAGCTAGATTGCGTCCTCTTGGTGTTATCAAAGGTTGAGGGCCTGTAGTGTAATGGTATCACGGGGGGCTGGCAGTCCCTAGACCCGAGTTCGATTCTCGGCAGGTCCATAATTTTTATATATTTGGATTAACTACTTTTATTATGGTTGTTAATTTTTTATCTAGAGAGTTGGCTTTTGATGCTTTAGATACTATGATGTATTTGAAAGGAGTTGGAGGATCTGAAGAAGTGTATTATAGGTTTGTTTCTGCTTTAGAAGAAGGATTGGGAAGAATAGAAAAAGAGGATATGCCTCCAATTTCTGAAAAAGTTATTTATGATGCAATGGATATTGCTTATCCTTTTATCGCCGGATATAGTGATTTTATGAGATTTGCAATGGCGAAGGATATTCCCAATAGGTTGAGAGATCATTTAAAGTATAATGAATTTGAAGATGAAGAAATAAATAACCTGGCTAGTTTTTGTAAGGCTTTTCACGATATTGCTCTAAATAGAAGGTCTGAGAATATTCCAAGAGTTGAAGAGATGTTGGGGAAATTAGAATAAAGGAAAGCTTTTTAAAATAAAATTTGATTCTTTTTGTTATGGCGCTATAGCATAGTTGGTTAATGCGTCCGTTTCATGTGCGGAAGATCCCCGGTTCAAATCCGGGTAGCGCCATTAATTATCTTCTAAATGTTTTATATTTCTTTTTTTAGATTCTATGAAATATTTTCTATTTTTAGTTGATTTTTTCAACATAGAAGCAACTTTCTCTCCACTAATGATATGTGGAAGAATTACATAATCTGCTCCTGCGCCATATAACATTTCTGCTTGATGGACATGGTTTGCAGTTACGATTACATTTACTTTTTCATTCTTACTTTTTATGTATTTGATTAAGAATAGATTATCTCTTGTATTTGGAACTGTAGCAATTACTGTTTTTAGGGACTTTACCTTTATTTTTTCTAGAACTTCTTTGTTAGACATATTTCCATATACGCAAGGAACTTTATTCTTTAGCAATTTCTTTATTACATCTGGATTATTATCTAAGACTAGAACTTTTTTTCTTAGCCCTTTTAGAGTATTGTAAAAGATTGAACCCATTCTGTGTTTTCCGATTAATAATACATCTATTTTCTTTCCCCTTGGAGTGTATTCTAGAACTTTCTTTTTCTTTACTGGAAGAAGATTTTCTATGAACTTTAGTGCGGGTGAAAAGAATACATAAATTGGATACTGGAATTCTAATAAATAAGAAGTTAAAATCATAGTTATTATTGTTAATAATATTATTGTTGAGAATACTTCTTGAGATATTGCTCCGACAACAAAGGGCATTACAATTAGTATTAATGAGAATTCACTTGTTTGTCCTAGGCTTAATCCAGAAAAGAATGATGTTCTTCTTTCATATCCAAATAATGAAACTAGTAAATAAATTATAATTGGTTTTACTATAACTATTGCTAAAACTAACCACAGTATTCTTGACATAAATTCTGAACTTATTGAAGTTAATTGCATTCCTAGAGATACAAAGAATAGTGTTGCAAAGAAACTCTTCAATGGATTAACTTTTCCAACAATATCAAAGTGATATGGTAAACTGGCTAATGCAACTCCTGCTACAAATGCTCCAATGGCCACTGAAAAGGATAAATAATGAGCTAAAATCGAAAATACAAACAATACTGTTAATGATGTTAAAAATAATAATTCTTTTGATCTTGCGGCAAAAGTGAATAATTTAGAGAAAACAAATTTACTCATTAAATACGCTACTACAAATAATACTGCTCCCCTAAACAATGCTAGAAGTATTAAAGAAGGTGAGAAG
Organism: Candidatus Woesearchaeota archaeon; assembly: GCA_964344655.1. GTDB lineage: Archaea > Nanobdellota > Nanobdellia > SCGC-AAA011-G17 > PNOQ01 > JABJPM01. Next base: position 46,186 of record CAYFOF010000001.1, read on the forward strand.
TTTTCTGCAGTTGTTAAAAGGGATAGAACAATTATAATTAATAGATCTTGAACTAATAATATTCCTAGAACAATTCTTCCATGTAATGTATCTAGTTGTTCTGAATCTGAAAGTAATTTAATTACAATCATAGTACTGCTGAATGCTAAAACAATACCAAGAATAATTGCTTCAAAGTTTGAAAATCCTAATTTTAAACTTAAGAAGAATCCAATGAAATACATTGAAACTATTTGTACTAGTCCTCCAAGAGAGGCAGCCAAACCAATGTCTTTTAATTTTTTAATATTTATTTCTAAACCTACTGCGAATAATAAAAATGCTATTCCGAATTCAGATAGAGCTTTTATGGCTTCTGGATCTTTTATTAGTCCTAAACCTAACGGACCAAGAATTAAACCAGCTAAAATATATGCGGGAGTAAGAGGTTGTTTGAAAAATCTTACAATGAATGCAAGTATTGTTGCAAATATTAGAATTAATCCAATTTCTAAAACTACATTACCATGTGCTAAATTAGTTAATGTTTCTATTAAACCCATTATATCCCTCTTTACTAAAAATTAGGATTATCCTTTTTTAAAGGTTTTTATAGAATTATTTCTTTTTGATTGTTATTTCCATAGTTGAAACTCGAACTTGTTTTCCTTCTTTGTTTTCGAATTCTTCACTGTCTATCTTTATGTCAGAAATTTCAACAGTATCTTCTAAAAATCTTTTAGTAGCTACTTCAGCAATATCTACTCCTCTAGAAATAAATTTTCCTCTTGATTTTATAACAACTTCTTTTGCATTTTGAGTTGTGAACTGCATTACGACTCCCGTAACATAGTTCATGAATGGCTTTCCGCCAACAAACACTACACTGTCGTCACTTTTCTTCACTTTTTTATCATTTGAGTTGTCTTCAGTCATTTTAAGATCCTAATTATCCATATTATTACTAATATTTATAATTGTTGTTTTTTTGCTAATCTAGTTAGATATCCAGCTATGATGTTTCTGAATTTTTTGGATTCTGTTTCAACGTTTTCATCAACGATTACTTTATTTTCTTCAAAATTCTTCTTGAATTTAGTAGGATCTTCCTTAAACAACTTATGAGCTGTTCTCTTGATTAATTGTGTTTTTATTCTTCCCATTTTACTTCATGATGAGGAATTTATTTGGTTTATAAAGGTTTTGAATCTGATTTTTTCTTTTTTGGTTTTTTGAATTTAAACATTGAAATTGTGTAATTCAGGGGATTTTTGAACTTTCTTGTTATGTTTTCTTCTGGTAGTATTCCAATGTCTGCGTAGTATGCCTTATTGCTGTAATTTGGAGGAGGAACTTTCTTTGAATTTATTTTGTGCCAATTTAATTGAGAAATGATGTATCCTTCTTTTAATGGTTCTTCTAAATTATCATTCCAATCTTTTACTCTCTTTTCTATTTCATCTGGATTCCATCCTATGCATTTTAAGAAATTTATTAAAATAAATAAAAATCTCTTTTTTCCATCTTGAAGACCCTGTAATCCTTTCTTTATACATGGTGAAAAATATTCTTCAGGAATTGCCTCTGTTATTTCTTCATAGTCTGTTTTTCTTTTTTCAGTTAATTCTTCGGTGGATTCTTTTTTTATTGATTTTTTTGAATACCAATCAAGAGCTTGTGTTATTAAAGAAGTTGCTTCGCCTTCTATGAAATTAGAATTATCCAAGAATCTTATATTTGTTTTAACATTTTCTGGTTTTGCTCTTTCTTTATCAAATGTTAAGACTTCTTCTTGATTTATTGGTAGGCTTGCTAGTCCTGATTTTTCATGTAAAGAATATGGTGCACGGAACATGTGTCTGTTAGAGATTAAAACAGTATCAATTTCTATTTTATCTTTTATTTGTTCCCCGTATTTTTCTATTAATGCAGGAGTTATCATTTCTGTTAGATATTCTGCTATAATTTTTGGGCCTTCTGGGAATAGATTGATTATTTCTATTTCGTTAACTTTCGAAGGAAATGTTTTGAAGGGAATTGCTATGTGGAATCCTTTATTCCCAGAAAATTTAACTGACATATTTTTTATGTCATGAAATTTCATGGCTTCAATTAAATAATAAGTTATTTTCTTTGAATCTTCTAGATCTGGAGAATCTATGTCCAAAATAAAATCCCATCCTTTTCTTAAATTATCTAGATCTCTCTTTTTCATTCCGGGTTTTAGTTCTAAAGGATTAGACCAATGTTCTTCAGAAATATGGAAAGAGGTAGCTCCACGTTTTACTAGCTCTATTATGTCGTTTTCGAATTGTATTATATCTGGACGTTTTCCGAATTTTCCTAGTCCATGCATTACAGAAACCTCTCTTTTTTGAGAATTAAATGCTATTTCTCTCTTTATTTCATTCTTTGAATAGTAAGAAATTGGATCCATAAAAATAAGGTAGTTTACTTGTATTTAAAAAAGATTATATTTCATCAAAATGTTTAGAGAAATCATCTAACTCTTTTTGCATTTGTTTGCTTAGTTTTTCTAGTTCTTTTGTTTGGTTTTCTATAACTTCCATAGCAGAATTAGTGTCTTTTCTGACTATTACACCAGAACCTACGCCCATTAAAACTTTTGAAGCATCTTTTAATTCAGATTCAATAAATATTCCAGAACCTAGCGGGGTTTGAATTTTTTTGTTTTTTACTTCTTTTAGTTCTTTTAAGTTATCTTTTAATGTGTGTAAATCAGAAATTTGTTGGCCTACTGCAGCTATTTGTTGTTCCATTTGTTGAACTTGTTGTAGCATTAGTTGTTGTGCCATCAATTTTTGTTGATCTTGTTGATTATTGGTCATTTTTTAGAAACAGTTTTTTTCTTTGTTTTCTTTGGAGCTTCTTTTTTTGCAGATCTTTTTACTTTTTTCTTTTCTACAACTTTTATTCCAGCAGCAGACATTATTTTGTGTACTTCTGAAGTTGATGCTCCTTTTTTGATTTTAAGAACTTCGTTTTTGGGTTCTAAGTGGGAAATATTACATTTTCTTCTTCTAACATTTCCATCGATTAAAACAGTATTATTATCTACTTTATCAACTACTATTGCAGTATTTCCGGCATCTCTGCCTGCAATTTTTATAACAATTCTTCCTACTTCAAACATTTTACATTACCTGTGATTTTATTTTCTTTCTCATACAAGAAGAACATAAGTTTCCGCCATATGGTCTTTGTGGTCTTTTTTTAGTTAAAGGCAAATTCTTGAATTTTGATTGTATCAAATTAGGAATTCCTTGTAAAGCTTTACCACAGTCTTGACAAACCTTTTTTGATGGTTTTCTTTTCCTGTATTGTACTTTTGTTCCGCTTCCAGGTGTTTTTACAAACACTCTTCTTAGACTTCTTGATTTATGTTTTCCTGCTGGCATTTTAATGTACCTTCAATATTTTTCTTAATATTATACTCATCACCATAGAGAGTATAATGTATACCCACAACCATCCATCTATAAACCCTAAGAAATTAAGGTCTCCGATGTCTGCGTATGCTGATCTTAACCATCCGAAGACGATTATTAGTGGTAAAAAGGTAATAAGCATGGGTTTAAAAGAGTTTTTCATTTGAATCATAGACTTTTCTATTGATTTTTTGTTTAACTCCATCATCTTTTCGGGATCGTCTTTGAATTGCTTCATTTCTTCCCGAATGTCTTTCATCTCTTGCTTGATTTCCTTCATTAATTTTTGATCGGTAACTAACATGTAAATTATAGTCACAAACAATGTTAGAACGAAAGCCACCACTGTTAATCCAAACAAGGGGGAAATATCTATTGCCCATCCAAATATTGCATTAAATAGTGAGTCTAACATTTTAGTTTTAAAGATTTGCAGCCCTTTTTAAAGGTTATCATTGCATCATTTTTCTTAATGCTGGATTCATGTCCATCATGTGTTGCTGCGCTACTTCCTCATATAATTTGTATATAATCATAACTGTAAGTAATATTCCAGTTCCTCTAGATAATGCTCCAGATAGGTCTGCAATTGCTGCTAGGATACCCACTGTAGCTCCACCCATTATTGTTAATGGTGTTATGTATCTTTTTAGTACTCTTTCAAGTACTCTTGGATCTCTTCTGAAACCAGGCATTTGTAATCCTGAATTTAATATTTGTTTAGCTTGTGATTTTGCGTCCATTCCTGCAGTTTGTACCCAGAAGATAGAGAATATAACTGCTCCACCAATCATGAATAGCATGTAAACTAAACTTTGTAGTAAAACATCAACTGTGAAGTATTTATTTATTACAGCATCTACTAAATTTGGTGCGTGAGTCCAATAAACCAATCCTGAAATGGGAGTTTGACCTGAAAATTGTCCTAATAGATTATAAGATATCCAATGTCCAAAGCCAGATTCTCCTACTTTGTTTTGTAAAAGTCTAGCCCATAATTGGAAGTTTGCTAATAAAGCTGCTACCAAAATAACTGGGATGTTAGATGTGTAAATGAATTTTAATGGCCATCTTATTCCGTGACCTCTTATTCTTCCAAATGAAAGAGGAATATCAACTTTCATTGCTTGAGCGTAAACCGCCATTATGAATACTAAAATCGTGAATAGTATTGCAAAGAAAGGTAGTGCTGCCCCGGAAATATCGGCATTAATTAAGGATTTAAAGAATACCCAAATTTGTCCAACTGGAGCTAAACCGGATCCAAATGCAAATTGCCCTGTCGTTGTTAAAGGAGATAAAGCCCTAATGAATATCTGCTGCGAAACTCCCGCCGCAATAAATATTGAGATACCTGAACCGAATCCCCACTTATCTACAACTTCGGCCATGAACATAATTAGCATTCCACCAAAGAATAACTGTAAGATAAGTAAAAATTGCATTAGTGAATATGTTGCTGGAACTAAATTAGCTGCCGGAGCTAAACCCCCCATTAATACATAAATTATTGCTTCAAATACTATGAAGAATATTCCTAAAATCTTTTGTAACCCTTGGAAAAATTGTTTTCCTTCTGGAGTTGATTGATCTATTTGTAATATTCCAGAACCGGATAATAACTGTAATACAATAGATGCTGTTACGATCGGTCCGATACCTAAAGACATTATTGAACCAAAACTTGCACCCAATATAATAGATAATTGTTCAAATTGAGATAACGCATTTTGGCCAAGACCAAATAAAGGTATCATAGAAAGTATGAAAAATGAAATTAAAATTATTCCTGTCCACTTAAGTTTTTCTTTGAAAGATAGTTTTTGTTTTGTTGGCCCTGCAACTTCTGGCAGCATTGCCATAATTTTTCTCAACATGTTGCTGCTTCTCCACCAACTTTTTCAATCTTTTCTTTAGCTAAATTTGAGTAAGATTTTGCAATTATTTTAATTTTTTGGGTTAGGTTTCCTTTTCCTAAAACTTTATCATATTTGCATGCATCAAATTCTTTAGCGTTTGTTTTTAGAACTATATCATTTATTTGAGAAAGATTGATTATTTTTGGTGTTTTTGTTTTTGATTGAGGTCTTGAGAATCCAAAACTCCCATAATATCTTTTATCTCCAGATTTAATTATAGTGGGTTTTTTTTGATCTGCTCTTTTTCCAGTTCCTGCCATTCCTCTTCCACCACGATTACCCGCACCACGGTTCTTTTTCATAGAACCATATCCATGTGTGGTCTTTGCCTTCATTCGTGTGTTCTTTTTTCTTTTATTTACTGGCATTTTAGATCATCCTTTGTATTAATTCGTTTATTTTGTCCTTTCTGTAACCTAGTGCACCACCAACTGAAAAGTGTTTCTTTGTTCCTTTTCTTTCGAACCCTTTTCTTGGAGGCATTAATTTGAAGAAAGGTTTTAGACCTTCTACTTCTCTTATTTGTTTAGTATCTGCAAACAATTCATCTGCAAATTTGTTTAAATCTAATTTTATTTTTTCTTGTAAATATTCTGTAGTTACAGGTTTATTTCCTGCAATTCTTCCTCTATTTTCTAGAAGTTTTAATGTTGTTTCTTTATCAATTTCTCCCCAAGTAACATTATCTTTTATTACTTTTAACATTCCTTCAATTTGGGGAGTGTTTGAAACTAATACACAATTGTATTTTTTATGAAGATTTAATAGCTTGAAAGTTGTTTTTACCTTTCTACTTAATCCTTGTTCTCCAGCAATCCTGATTATAGCTATTTTAGTCATTTTGTTTTAACCTTTGAAAGTTGTTTTAGTGCAGCCATACATGCTTTTACTAAATTTAATTGTGTGTTTGTCTTTCCGTAAGTTTTTGAATATACATCTTTTATTCCAGCTAGGGATAATATCTTTCTTAATTCTTTGTGGATACAAAGATTTGTTCCTTTTGGAGCAGGAAGTAATTCTACAATTACACTACTGCATTTTCCTGAAACTTTGAATGGAATAGAGTGAATTTCACCACAAGCACAGTCCCAAGAACCGCAACCATACTTAACTTTTATCAAGTTTAGTTTAGCTTGTCTTATTGCTTTTTCTCTTGCAGGCACAGTTTCTTTTGCTTTTCCATAACCAATTCCAACATATCCTTTTCTGTTTCCTACAACAGCAACTGTTGCGAATTTTGGTTTATTTCCTTCTTTTGTTTTCTTTTGAGTTTGTTTCCAGATGCTTCTTTTTCCACCACCAAATTTACCTTTGGATTGACCAATTGTGATTAACTCATATTCTAGATCTGGGATTAAAGCATCTACAATTTCTGATTCTAATATTTTTCCACCTTTTTCTAAAATAACATCTATATCTTTTATTTCTCCGGATTTTACTTGTTTTCCAAATTCGGTTTTTGGAATCCAATTTGATAAAGCTGCTTCAGTTTTTGTCTTTTGAATTTCAGCTTTCTTCTCTTCCGACATTCCTGTGTTTTTTGTTGGTGCCATTTATTCTCCGTTTATTTTTGCTTTTACTTTTGCAAATTGTTCAGCCATTAATTCAGGCTTTTGATTGTTTTTTAAATATTTTGAAAATTGTTTTTTATATTTTTCTTCATCTGCTGCTAATGTTTTTGCAAATTCTGCGATTTTTTGTCCGGAAAGCGTTTCTTCTGAAGGGAATATTGCTTCATCGTGTTTAACTTCTATTCCTGAATCAACTATTCCTTTTATTGCTGCAGGAAGTCTTGTTCCTTTTGTTATTGAGTTTAATCCTAGATCAATTATTCCTTCTTTTATTTTGTCTTTTATTTTATTTCCAAATAAAAGTCCAGTTAAGTATGAAGCAGGGATGTTTCCTGTTGAGTAAGACCAACCATATTTTTTCAAATCTGTTGATTTAACAGTTGTGATTATTTTATCTCCATCTGCATGATATTCTACAGCTTGAATTGTTAGATTATTTGTTGAAGATCTAATTACAAATCTTGTTTTTTCAGATTTAAGATGGCTTAATCTTTTACTATAATCTGTTTTACCTTCTCTCTTCCTTCTGAAACTTACTGTATATGTTTTACTTTTTGACATCTTCGAATAACCTGTTTTCTGTTAAGTATATTTTTATGTGGTTTTTACTTCTGAAAAATCCGCCTTTTACTTTACTATAAATTGTTCTATAAACTTTTGTAGAGATTAGTTTTTTATCTCTTAGCTCTTTTATGAAATCTCTTTGTTTTCTTACGTGATTCATCCAGTTTTCTTTTTTAGAAAGTCTGGCAGTTTTTACTCCTTTTCTTGAACCAGAACCAGTTCTTCTTCCTTTTCTTTTTTGAACTAATGTTTTTCTAGCTCTTGATCGTGATACTCCCCTCTTTGGGTCTGCAGATATCGCATTATCGATTATTAATGCCTTTATATCTGTCCTAGTGATTGCTTCTTTTATATCAGATAATCTGTCTGTGCTGAATTTGATTTTCTTTGAGCCTTTCTTAAGCACATCTGCTGCAATCCTTTTTTGATTTTTTAGTTTCATTGTTTACTTCCAGGAACACTGCTATGTTGGTGTCCTTCTTTTTGAGAGGTTGTGTTTTTTTGTTTTGTTTCTTTTACTGGTTTTTCCTCTTTAGGTTTTGATTTTAATACATCTTCTTTTACTTCATCTTGTTTTTCTTTGCTTTCTTCTTCTTTCTTTTTCTCTTCTGCTTTTTTCAAAGATGAAGCTTTAGATTTCTTTTTATCTTCTAATTTCTTTGTTTTTTGTTTTTTGTTTAATTCTAATTTTGACTTAACGTCAGCTATAAATTTATCAATATCTTTAACATTAACAACTTGTAATTTTTTTGCTTTACATTCTTCTAATATTTTTACTTTGTTTTTTGTACCAACAGTAGATGAAATTTCTACAATTTGGTTTTCTTTTACATTATTTAGATCATTTAAGTTTGAAACATTTACTAATTCTAGTCCTGAAGTATGAAGACCTCTAACTTCAACAGGAGATCTGAAACCTTGTGATGGATTTTTTTGATGTCCAGCAAATTTTAATCTTCTTTTATTATGAAGACCTCTTGGTTTTCTCCAATTGTTTTTGTATTTCTTTCTATTAGAATCTGTTCTAAGGAAAGTTGGCTTTTTAGCCTTCAATTTTTTTCTAATTTCTAGTAAAGCTTTCATATTTTTTTACCTGCTTTTGATGTTATGAATATTCCATCTTGAAATCTTCTTCTATCTCTGTTTGTTATTCTTGTTAATGCTTCTATAGATGCTGCAACTTGTCCTGCTTTTTCTTTATCTACGGATTTAACTTTGATATCATTTCCTTTGATTTCAATATCTACGCCTTCTGGCATTTTTCTTTTTCTAGGAACTGATTCTCCTAGGAAATTTTTTACAACAACTTCGCCATTATCTAATGAAACTGTCATAGGGAAGTGACCTGAACATATTTTTAATTCATATTCATATTCCTCTGTAACTCCTTTCATCATGTTTACTAAATGCGCTTCAGTTGTTTTCATGATCATTTTTTCTTTTTTTGCTGCGTTTTTTACGGAGAATGTAACTCCATCTTCTTTTATTTCAACTTTTATTCCTGGTGTAAATATCTTTCTAGACAATTCTCCTTTAGGGCCTTTTACTTTGATTGTATTTTTATCTAAAGTAACTTCCACTCCTTCGGGAATACTAATTTTATCTGTGATATCTACTTTTGCCATTTTAATAACAGTAAGCGATTAATTTTCCTCCAAGTTTTTGTTCTATTGCTTTGTCTTGTGTCATTAATCCTTTTGTTGTTGAAACAATCATTATTCCGAAATCTTTAGCAGGAAGATATCTTCTTTCATATTTTTCATATCCTTCCATATTTACTGGGAATCTTGGTTTTATTGCTCCGCAATTATTTATTGCTCCTTTTAGTTCGACAATAATTGTGTTGCCTTTTGGACTTTCTTTGAATTCAATTTTACTAACATAGCCATGAGATTTCATAATTTCTAAAACTTCTTTTATCATTTTAGACGCATCTCTAACTATGCATGTGCTTTTTCCTACCTTTTCACAATTTAACATGTGAGATAAGGCATTTGCTAGTGTATCGTTCATTGACATTTTTTATCCTCAACTGTATTTTTGAAAGCCTAGTTTCTTTGCTGTTTCTCTGAAACATTGTCTGCATAATCCTAGACCGTATTTTTGAATATGAGCTCCATTTCTTCCGCATCTTTTACATTTTTTTAAAGCAATTCCACATGATCTTTCTTTAGGCTTGTTGTGTTTTATGTATTTCTTCAACTTTACAGGTTTAGCCTTAAGTTGTGTATATGCTTTTTTATGATCAGATGTTGTCATTTTATTCTTCATCTCCTATTTTAACATTAAATTTTGTTTTCATGAATTCTTGTGCTTCTTCTGTTGTAATTCTGTGTTTTGTTGGTATTTTTTTAGTGTTAAATTTTCTTTTTTTGATTCTGAAACCTGCTCTTTCTAATGTAACAGCAACTTCTAATCCAACAATTCCAATTTCTACTATATATTCCATTCCTGGAATGTCAATATATTCTGGAATTCCGAATGCAAAGTTTCCTTCTTTATCGAATGATTTTGGTTTTAGAGTATTATCAACAGCAGTAAGTAATTTTTTTAGTAATTCTTCTGCTTCTTTTCCTCTTATTGTAACTTTAGTTCCAATTGCTAGGCCAGGTCTTACTTGCCAAGTTGGAATTCTTTTATTTGAAACTCTTTGAACAGGTTTTTTTCCAGTTATTTTATTTAGAAGCATTGTATATTTCTCTAATTTATCTCCTGCTTCTCCTGCTCCCATGTTAAGGGTAAGCTTCTCTATCTTAATTTCTCTCATCTTATTCATTTTGTAAAGTTACCAAAGGTTTAGTTTTACCGACTACAAAAACATAATTTCTTAATGTTTCGAAGTCTTCTTTTCCTTGAGTGAATATGATTTTTGCTGGTTGTAATCCTTTCTTTTGGATTATTTCTTTTACAAGTCCAGTTTTTCCAACTTGTTTTCCTGCTAAAATGTAACACATAACGCCTTTCTCTAATTTTATGTGGTCTTTTACTTTATTATCTGAGAAAATAACTGTGTCTCCAGTGCTGTATTTTTCTTCTGAAAGTAAGTTTGAACCTTCTGAGAAATTTATTTGTGTTTTTTTACCTTTTAATGAAGTTTTATTTTCAACTCTTTTTAGTAATAATTTTGCTTCATCGTTTTTTATTTTGATAGGAATTAATTTTCCTTTAGTATTGATTATTATTCTGTAATTGTCTTTACCTATTGTGATTACATCTAGTATTCCAACAGGGAATTTTTGTTTTTTGATAACTTTTCCATTAACGGAAACTTTTCCTTCATTAATTACGTATTTAGTTTCTTTTGTTGTTTTTACGTAGTTTAATATTTCTTTCAAGATTAAGCCAGCTGGCATAGATGTTTCAAATGAATGTGAACCAGGGTTAGATCTAAGTACCCATACGTTGGTTTTTCTATTAATTGGCCATGATTTTGGCGCTGCTAGTCTTTTTATGTGTGCTTTTGCCATTTTATTTTCTCTCTAAACTCGCTTTTCTTTTTTTATCTTCTAATTTTAATTCTGTGATCATTAAATTTGACGGAGATATTGGATAACCAACTTTTGATCCATCTTTCTTTATGTTTTCTGCACCTTGAACAAGGATTTTTATATTTCTCATGTCAACTTTTTCAATTAATCCAGTTTTACCTTTGAATTGTCCTCTCATGATCTTTACTTTGTCTCCTTTTATCACAGGGAAGTTTCTTTTTCCGTGTTTTTCTCTAAGTTCTTTAGAGAAGTTTACTGAAATGAACTTCTTTTTTATGTGAAGAGGAGCGTTGTGCCTATACTTTCTTTGCTTTCTAGGTTGTTTGCTCCTTATCCATGATATTGAAAATATTGATTTCATTTTTATACTATAATTTTAGCCACTTTTCCTACGGCTGTCCATCTTTCTGCGGCTTCTTTTGCAATTGGTCCTTTGAAGATTGTTCCTTTTGGATTTCCTTTTTCATCTTTACAAATAACAACTGCATTATCTTCGAATTTTATTCTTGTGCCGTCTGGTCTTTTGTATTCTTTTCTTTGTCTTACTAAAATAGCAGGAACTAATTGTTTTCTCATCTCTTGATTACCTTGAACAATAGATACTTTAAGCAAATCACCAACTCCAGCAGTAGGGAATCTTCCTTTTCTTGTTTTAGATCCTTTTACAGAAACTAAGAATGCTTTTTTAGCTCCCGAATTATCACAAACATCTATTCTAGATCCTCTTACAAGAGTTTTTGTAACATTTGCACTTATTGCTTTCATTTTTATTCCTGTTTTTCAATTATTACGAATTTTTTTGTTTTACTTATTGGTTTAGTTTCAACAATCTTTACCATGTCTCCTTTTTGTGCATCTATGCAAGGAGGATTGTGAACACTTACTTTTGATTTCTTTTTCTCTGTTCTTTCATATTTTGGAATTTTTATTATTCTATCCCATTCTACAACTGCAGAATTGTGAGTATCTTTAGAAATAAGAGTTCCGGAGAAAGTTCTGCCTCTAAGTTTAATTGATCCATGGTATGGACAATTCTTATCAGTGCACTTTTCTTTTGGTGCTTTTACTTCAATTCCAATGTTTTTTTGTTTTTTCATTTTTTTATTCTGTCTTCTGGTCTTTTTTGTAACGTTTTTCCGTCGATGATTTCGCCATCGATCTCTAACGTTACATGCGATTTAAGCAACTTTTTTTTGTTGCTTAGCGTGATCGTGTTTTTCGTTTCTTCAACAACATCTCCGGTCACTCCGACAAGGGTTTTGTTTTGCGATTCGACAACTTTTATTTTTTTTCCAATGATTTCTTTTTTCCAAGTTTTTACCATTTTATTCAATGGTGTCTCGGTTGAAACCAAGCTTCACAAGTTCTTCTTTTACTTTCGCAACGTTGTGGTCGCCTTGAAGTTCAATGTTTGAACCTTTAACCGTTCCACCGCAAGCGAACTTGCTTTTAAGCTTTTTGGACACGTCTTTGATGTCGATTTTTGCCTTGTCTATACCTTCGATGACTGTTATTATTTTTCCGTATCTTTTCTTTTCTTTTTTAACACGGATTGCCTGATCTTCTTTTGCTATTGTTTCGCAAACGCAAAGGTCCTCTGGAAGCCCACATGTGGAGCATATTTCAGTCATACTTTATTCTCACCCTCCTTCTGTTTTTGAACTGTTAATATTCTTGCTATGGTTCTTTTGATTTCTTTTATTTTTCCAGGATTTTCTGGAGCAGTACCCATAGCAACTTGAGCATTAAGTGAAATTAATTCATTTCTTAATTCAGTTAATCGAGTTGCAATTGTTTTATCGTCCATGCTTCTCAATTCCTTTATTTTTATTATTGCCATTTTATTCTTTCTTTGCAGCTTTCTTCTTTGCTAATTCAGCTGCAGTTGGAACTTTCTCTTCTTTTTTTTGTGCTTGTTTAGCTAGTTCTTCGCCAGATTCTTCTTTTACTTCTTCAGCCACTTTTTCTGCAACTTCTTCTTTCATACCTTCTTCTTGAAGTTCTTCTTTTACTTCCTCTTTAATTTCTTCTTTGATCTCTTCTTTTGTTGCTTTTTTCTTTTTTGCAGGCGCTTTTTCTTTGATTTCTTTCTTTACTTTTTCTTCTTTTTCGCCTTCAAGAACTTCTTCTTTTTTTGTAGAAGGTGTTTCATTTTTGATTTTGATTGTATCTGGAAGTGGCACGTCTGGTGTTAAGATACTTACTTTAACTCCGATTGAACCAGATTTAAGATGTGCAACTGCAAATCCTTTACTGATTAAGTTTTCTGCAACATCTCCAGATTTTTTTAAGTGTCCAGCAGAGAATCTCCATGTTTTAGATCTTTGACTTGGAACTCCTCTTCCTGAAATAACAATTTCTCCACCGATTGCTCCAGCTTCAATAATTGTATCTAACATTTTATATCCTAAAAATTTGAATCTTTGCGGACCAAATCTTTCAAAAGTATGAACTATGTGTTTTGCCACAGAGTGTGGGTTTAAGTTTGGATTATCTATTTCGCTTACTTCTACTTGCGGATTTTCAAATCCGAATTTTATTTTTAATACATCAGTAAGTTCTTTTATGTTTGCACCCTTTCTTCCGACGATAAATCCTGGTTTTGATGTAAAGATTGTAACTTTTTCACCTAATGGAGTTTTTTGAATTGTTGTGTGACTATATCCTGGTCTATCCAAAACTTCTGCTATGTACTCAAGAATTTCAAATTCTTTAAGTTTCTTTTTTATAATCTCTCTTTCAATCATTCTTCTTTCTCCATTACCTTAATTGACAAATGAGTGTTTTTCATTTTTCTTCTTCTCATTCTACCTTGGTGCCATTGTTGAGGACCTATGTCTGCTTTTATTTCTGTTATGATTAAATTTTTTGAATCTAAACCTTTATCTTCTGCATTTGCTTCTACAGTATTTATTAGAGAAAGGAAATTTTGTATTGCTTTTTCTGGGTACCTTCCAGATGCAATATTTCCAGATTTGTGTCCAGTGTCTCTATTGTATCTTTTGAAAGGAACTGCTTTTTTATGTTCTAAAACTTCATTCAACAACATTTTTGCTTTTGTTGTTTCTTTGTTTCTTATGAAATTACAAACTTCGACTGATTGTTTTGTTGAAATTGGAAGATTAAGAGACTTTGCAGTAGCAAAATGTTCTTTTTTATCTACTGGTTTAGCTTCAACTTTTTTAGTTTCTACTTTTTCAGCAGGTTTCTTTTCTTCCGTTGTTGTTTTTTTAGTTTCAGTCATTTTTATTTCACAGATGCGTATGCACTAGATCTTGTAGCTCCGATACCAGGTGCACTGTGTTTCAATCTTACTCTTGTTTCAGCAAATTCACCAAGTCTGTGTCCAATCATTTCAGGCATAACTTCTATTTGGTCAAATTTGTTTCCTCTATGGATTTGGATTTTTAATCCTACCATGGTTGGAAGTATGATCATGTTTCTGCAATGTGTTTTTATTGCTTTTTTGTAAGTTCCATTATTTGCTGCTTCTACTTTTTTCATTAATGTTTTTTGAGCATCAGTGAATCCTCTAGTTATTGTTCTTCTTTCTCTTGTAGGAAGTAATTTTGCTACTTCTTGAATAGGCATTGCCTTAAGTTCTTCTAGTGTTTTTCCCCGATATGTGAATTCTTTCTTAGCCATTTTTATTTCTTACCTGTTTTTTTAGATGCAATGGAACCAACTTTTCTTCCAGGTGGTGCATTTCTTGATACAGTTCTTGGTTTACCGATGTGTCTTCCTCTACCAGATCCGAATGGGTGGTCTACTGCGTTCATCGCTACACCAGATGTCTTTGGGAATAATTTGTTCTTTCCCTTCATAATCTTTACTTTTTTACCTGCTTTTAAGATTGGTTTATCTTTTCTTCCGCCGCCAGCAACTATACCAATTGTTGCACGGCAATTTGAATCTATTATTTTTGTTTTTTTAGTTTTAAATTGAATAGTAACTTTTTTGTCTGATTTTGCAATAACTCTTGCGAAGCTTCCTGCAGTTTTAACGAATTTTCCACCATCACCAACTTGATTTTCTACGTTGTGTATTTGTGTTCCAATTGGAATTGCACTTAAAGGTACTGTGTTTCCTAGATCTACTCCTGCTTTTTTTCCGGAATAAACTATTTTATTTGTGTTTAATCCTAAAGGAGCAAGAGCTAAAATTCTTTCTCCGCCTTCGAATTCTACTTCGATTAAAGGAGCTGAATGTCCTGGGCAATTAATTATATCTAATACTCTGCCTGCAATAACTCCTTCTTTTTCGAAATTATCGTAAGCTCTGTTTGAAACTGCACCAACGAATTTATGACTAGGAGACCTATATGTTTGTGTTCCTCTTCCCCGTCTTTGTGCAATAATTCTCTTACCCATTTTACATTAATCCTAATTTTGTAGCAACATCGATTGCTGGTGTTTCTGGAGATAATAAGATGTAAGCTTTTTTCCTATTATCTGGTGTGTTTAATGTGGAAACTTTCAAAACTTTAACAGAGAATAATTCTTCTACTGCTTTTTTTATGTCATTTTTTGTAGCTTTTCTATCTACAATAAGCACTAGCTTATTCTCTACTTCCATCATTCTAACAGCTTTTTCAGTTGCTAGCGGATGTTTTATTGTTTTGTACGCTTCCATTTTTTGAATAAAATAAATTTTCTTTTTCTAATCTTTGTATTGAATTTAAAGACCAGATAACTAATCTTCCAGGTACTGCTCCCGGTGCTAGAACTTCTGCATTTAATGAAGAAACTTCTGCTACTTCAAATCCTGGCATATTTCTTCCGGCTTTGTATGCTTTGGAGTTATTATTAGCAACAACAACTAAAGGTCCTTTTACTTTTCTGTATTTTCTTCCTCTCATTGTACCTTTTCCAGCTCTGATTTTTTTATTATCTGCTCTTTCTAATTCGGATGTTAAATTTAATTTTTCTAATAATGCTTTGATTTCTTTTGTTTTATTTATATCTTCTAATTTCTCGACGATTAAAGGTAAATTTTCAGTTGATTTTATTCCTTTATTTTCTAAATATTCTTTTTCAATTGTTGCTGCAATTGCAGAACGAATTGCTTTTTGTCTTTCTTTTTTGTTTAATGATTTTGCGAATATTTTTTCTCCCTTTGGAGGATGAGCTCTTCTTCCACCCATCGTACCAGAAACGATTGCTCCAGTGTAAATGAATTGTGTTCCTCTTCTTAACATAACTTTTCTAGGAATTCTAGACATACTTCTACCGTAACCACCACGGTATGCTTTTCTTCTTCTTGAAAGTTTTGCAGAATATTCTAAGCCTGCTCGGGGATCTGTTCCGTATTGTTGTCTTTTTCTTGATTGAATAACTAATACAGCCTGTTTTATCAAATCAGGTCTTACTTCTTCAGAGAACTGTTTAGGTAATTCTACTTCTTTTCCTTTTGTTCCTGTTATTGTGTATGTAGTAGCTTTCATTGTTTAGACTCTGTACTTATTGTTTTTATGTCGAGAGGTTTTTCTGATTTTTTATCTCGAATTGTGTTTGAAAATATTATTAATCTTTTTGCAGGTCCAGCAACTGAGCCTTTTATTAGAATGTATTTGTTTTTTACAAGGCCGTATTGTTTGATTCCGCCTTTTTGGTTTACTTCTTCTGGGTTTTCTCCAACTTTTAATATTAATTTATTATATTCTGTTCTTTTATGGAATCCATGTTGACCGTGTTGAGGCACTTTCCAAGAAACTTTTCTAGGAGTGAATGCTCCCAAGTTACCAGCAGATCTTCTTTTCTTCTCAGATTTATGAGATTTTAATGAAATTCCGAATCTTTTTACTGGACCAGTAAATCCATGGCCTTTTGTTACAGCGTGAATGTCTGTGTATTCTCCTGCTGTAAATGTATCTTCTATGTTAATTTCTTTTTCTAATAATGATTTTGCGTATTCTAGATCTCCACCAATTGGTATTTCAAATATTTCTGGTTTTTTCTTTCCAATACCAGTTAAATTTGGTTGAGTGTAAACAACTAATTTTAAGAAGTCATATTCTTTTGGAATTTCTTCTTTTGTTTTTTTAGGAATAGATATTTTTTTTGATAATTCTTTGTTAAGGTTTTTTGAGAAAATTTGTGTGATTGCTTTTGAACCATAAGCTGTGTTTTTATAGAATCGTAAAGAAAGAGGTTTTAGTGGTGGGCACTCGATAATCGTCACGGGAGTTGTTGTGATAATCTCAGTGCCTTTCTTCCCTGGTTTAGAATCTTGAATGTGAGTCATTCCAACTTTATAACCAGCGAAAGCTAATGGTTTATTATTAGTATTATTTATCCAGGATTTAATATTGGCATAAATTCTTTGAGCCCTCACTCTAGGCCAAAACTGCAAACTTCCTGATCGTGGTTGGTGTCTCTTCGCCATGTTTCTTTTTGGGAACTTGTCGTGTTTATAAATCTTTCTAGAATCAGCGGTCTGATAATCGCGTACAGTAGGGGATTATAACGGGAGAATTGTTAGTTTATAAATGTTTTTGTTAAGGAAAAATGTAGGAAGACCTAGTGTCCTTTCATCATTCAATAGGTGAAACCACACCAAAAGTAGAAAGGTTTCCGCGGGCCTTCCAGTAAAATCATAAAAACTTAGACTTTAAAAATTATTCGTGTTTTCCAGCTAGCCAGTTAAAGAATTCTATTCCTACTAAAATTAAGACTAACCAAATAAATGAATTAAGTAATAATCTTAGAAATAATAATGCACTTAATAATAAGAGTAAGAATATCCAGCTTTTTTTGAAGATATTTGGCCAAGTAAACTTGTTTTTCTTAGATATTTCAGATAACATCCAATCTAAGTAGTTTTTTATTGCAAATTTAGACATATTATTACTTTAGAAAGTGAAGAATATAAGTTTTACTGTGAAAAATTGCCATAAATATATACTGAATTGTATATATCGAAAGCTTTATATACTCTATACTACTGTTAGGTAGTACAATGAAACAAACAAAATTCACTAAAATTATAGCATTATTTGCAATTTTCTTAATCTTATTAAATTCAGTTTCTGCGTTAAAGATAGAAACAAGTCAACCAAATGACGCAAAACAAGGAAATAATGTTTATTTTGACGTAGGAATTGCATTATCAAGAGAAGAGATGATACAATTGACAAATGAAGATATTTTTATTAGACATACTAAATTAACTATTACAGGTCCAAATGGATTTGATAAAACATGTTTAATAAAAGAAGGACACTTAATAGATTGTGATTTAGATCTTGAAGTAAAAGAAATTAGATCACCAACTACTGGTTCTCAAGAGAGTAATGATATTATTTATCAATTTTCTTGGAATACTCCAAATGGCATTGCAACAGGAACATATAATGTAAACTTAGAATTATATTTAGCAGAAGCAATTGATGCTCAATATTCTTACTGTGATATGTTAGTTGGAAGATACCAAGCATTAGTAAATTTCGATTCTACTACACTATTTGATTCAGATTTAGATTTGAATGAAGATGGTTTAATTAATTTAGAAGATTTAGTTGTTTTCCAAGACAATCCATTGTATAGACAAGATGGAGAATTATTTGGAAGATTTGAAGGATATTTTATGTTGATTAAAGAATACAATTCATATAATCCATTATTGGATTTAAATGGTGATGGAATAATTAACTTATCTGACATAGTATTGCTAGCTCAAGAATTAGAAAATAAGAAACTAGATTTGAATGGCGATGGTGTTGAAGATCTTTCAGATATTATATTACTTTCACAACATTTCAAAGAAGGTAACTTAGAGTTAGATTGGAATGAGGATGGTATTGTAGACCTTAGTGATGTTGTATTGGTTGTTCAGTACGTTGAAAGTGGAAATTTAGAATTTGATTTGAATCAAGATGGAGTTTTTGATTTAAGTGATGTTATAATTATTTCACAAAGTTTGAATCCTAATTTTACAACTGAATATGAAAAGTCATTAGATTTAACTGGAGATGAGATTTTAAATCTTTCAGATCTTGCTGTATTGGCTCAAAATATTCAAGGTTCATTTGAACCAGAAGATTTGAATGGTGATGGCGTAATTGATTTAACAGAAACTATCATTGCTGCAGGAAATGCTAAGAATGAAGAATGGTGTGCAATGCAGTTAGAAAAGATAGATGGTCGTGTTGAATTATTTAACGCAGATGAAAAATCTTTTGAAATAACTAAAAGATCTACAGGCGGAAATTCTGGTGGAAACAGCAGAAATTATGAAGATGAATTTGTAGATTATGATTCAGGTGAAGAGTATGAAGGAACTTATACCCCAGAAAATGAATCAGGTTATAAAATGAATAGCATATGGATGTTAATCTTCTATGTACTTGCAATAATTGTTGCAATATTCATTATAGTTAAAGTTGTAAAAAAACTTTAATTTTTTTCTTTTTAACATATTACTTGCATAGGGAAGGATTCTGTAAAGTCACAATCGAATGAGCTACATCTTTGACAAGGATCTCCGTAAAAACATATTGGTTCTGATTCATCTTCAAATTTGTAACAATTAGATTCTTCAGGACAATTATTTGTATAATCGCAAGTTAATATTTCTGGACATTGTTTAAACTCACAATTATTGTTGTGGTCTCTTGCAACGTAACTTCCATCGGGACACATTTTAGCGTCTTCAGTGCAAGCAATTGGGACAGTACAAGAAGAAATTAAAATTGTTAATAGAATTAGTAATAATTTCATTTTTCTATTTTTTTATAACCAATCCACATTATTATGATTAACTCTATTAATATTACCAAAGCTCTCCATAATTTACTTAGATCTGGAAATGCACGTATTGTTGCATAGAATAAAACAATTAATCCTGCAAACATTAATCCGGCACCCATATAATCAGTTTTGAAATATAATCCTAAAATAACTAACAGTAATCCAATTGGAGCTAAAATGAAAAATAAGTTTCTATTGTATTTTTCTTCTGCCTCATTATGCTCTTTACTACAATAATCACATTCTTTAAATTCTGCACAGCCTTCGTTATCTAATCCTAATTTTGGATTTCCTCCATCTTCTAGACAAGCTTCATATCCTGGACCGTAATTAAAATCACATCCTTCTGCAGACTTTGGAGGGAAAGAAATTTCTCTTCCACAGTAATCTTCGTAGTTTGGGGAAGAATAAAGTGCGTCAACAAATAGACCTACAAATAAAGGAAGTAGTATTGTTATCCCTAAAATCATTGCTAATTTCTTTGGATCCATAATTGAATATTATTCTGTTTATTTATAAAATTTGGGGTGTGGCCCCAAAGGGGCCTAAAAATATTATACAGAGGTATTAATTTATTGCATATATTTGTTTATAAATAAAGTGAAAAAAAGATATAGAAGTTAGTTCTATAAATTTAATTGTATTGTGTAGCTTTCTGGTAAGAACTTTGCTACAAATTCCTCTGCGTTTGCTTTTGCTTGTTCTAATAATTCAGAGGTAATATCTGTTATTGTTTCTGTAACCAAGTAAGTGATATCTCCCACTGGTCTAGTCTCTTCTCTAACCTTTTCCCTTTCTATTGGGTGAATTCCTACGTATGCTTTTTTAAATTTTAATGTGTATTCTAATGTCATAAATTTAGGAATAGATATTTGATTTATAATTCTTATGTTATTTCTTTCTAAATGATTTTGAAATGGATTCATTCCAGAATTCTGGCAGTCCAGATTTTATTAGTCCTTCAAATTCATCAGAAATTACGTAGAAATGCTCTTTTTTGTTTTCAATTGTAGAAAAAGAATCTCCAACTTTGTTAAACATATCCTGTAGTGCTTTTCTTTCGAATCTTGTTTGTAATAAAGAAGGTTCTTTGAATAGTAAAATATCACAAAGTCTTAGTACATTTAAATCTAGCATTGCAGAGTTTTGAGTTATGAATATTAATGAAAGGTTTTTGTGTCGGGCT
This sequence comes from Candidatus Woesearchaeota archaeon, assembly GCA_964344655.1. Lineage (GTDB taxonomy): Archaea > Nanobdellota > Nanobdellia > SCGC-AAA011-G17 > PNOQ01 > JABJPM01. The sequence continues at coordinate 67,089 of CAYFOF010000001.1, forward strand.
ATTGCTAATAATTCAGCTAAATCTTTGTTTGATTGTTTCATAGAAGATCTTGAAGAGAATGAAATTCCGGCTTCATCTATTAAGACTAAAGAATTGTTTGGGATTTCAGAAATATCATCTACGTTTTGTACCCAGTAAGGTATTTTTGAATTATTAAATCCTATGACAAAAATATTTTTATTTAGTATTGCAGCAGTTTCAACTAGTTTCATTCCTAGTGCGGTTTTTCCTGCACCTCTTCTTCCGATTATTAGCATTATTAGAGAATGATTTTTGAATTGTGTAATGAAATCTTCAAAATTTCCATTTTTTATTTGACTTACTTCAAAATTAGATAAGGCAGAATTAAATCTATCTTTTTCGGTTATTCTTTGTTTTTCCTCTTTTTGTTTTTTATATTTTTTAAATATATTCAACATTAGAGTAATTATAAAAAAGAAATATAAAAGTATTTTGTAGTTCTATAACTCTATTTTCTTCGCATAGTCTCCAAGTACTGGTATGAATTTCTTTTCACCAGATAGAGCGTATGTCCAGTTGTATATCCAGGCAACAAATACTAATACTCTCAGACCTAAAGCAATTATCCATCCAAGTACTGGAATCCATCCAACAATTGCTAGTACTGCTGAAACAATAACTGCGAATATGAATACAACTAAAGTTTGTTTTGCATAGTGCATTACATATTTATCTTTCTTCCACGCTAAAAGTGCAATTATAAATCCAATTATACTGAAGAAAGCAGTTATGAAAGCATTTGTTTTTGATTGTTTCTTAACCATGATTAGAATTTATTTTGTTTTTATTTAAATCTTTTGAAAAAAATAGTGTGGATAATTGTAATCTTGATTGGTTTATCCAGTCTTGCTTACCCCGAAAGCATAACCGTTTATATCGCCACCGAAATGGACGCCACTGACAACAAGCCTGTAGAGGAAGCCCTCGTCGGAACTCAACCTGGAAACTCTTGTAGTTGGTCGATCAACTGATTTGAAACTCCATAAGTATGGGATTTTTTTATGTTTGCCAGCAACTTCAGCTAATTTATCTGCTCCTTCTTCTCCTGCTAACGCAACCAGGTATGGATTTTTAGCAAGTTCTGAAGCAGACATATTTTTTGTTTCATAACCAAATGGAACAAATCTTACTGTTTCATCGTCAGCTTCTAATTTAGCAACTAATTCAGATTCGTCCATTACAACTCTTCCATCTCTAATTTCTGGGTTATCTTGAATATAAACTCCTTTGTTTGGTATGTATAAATTACCAGTAAATCCCCACAAGCAAGCATCTTTCATTATTTTCTTGATTCCTTGAGAATATTTGTTGTCATCTGAATTAAAAGCTTCGTGAACTAGTGAAGCAGTTTGAGACATTGTTGGAGTTTGCAAACCCTCTTCTTGTATTAAATCTTTAACATCCCTGTATTCTCCTATGTAAGGAGGATGTAAAAATGTTAAATCAATTCCTTCATGTTCAACTGTAAGTTCTGTTCTTCTTTCGTTGATTCTCATTATGTTTGGGGAATGCTATTTATTTTATAAAATTACCTATTTGAAAAAAAAGAAAAATTAAGAGGCTAATTCTGCCTCAATTATTTGTTCGAATACACTAAACGGTTGTGCACCACTTACTAAGATTCCGTTTACAAAAGTTGCTGGGGTTCCACGTACACCTGCAGCAGATCCATCTCGCATATCTTTTTGTACTTCATCATAATATTTTCCAGAATCTAAACATTCATTGAATTCATTTGTGTTTAGACCCATGTTTGATGCATATTGTTTGAATGAACCAACTCCTCCGGTTACACCAGATTCAAATAACATGTCGTGCATTTCAAAGTATTTTCCTTGGTCTCCGGCACACTCTGCGGCTTCAGCTGCTTTTTGAGCATTAGCATGGAAATTTAGTGGGAAATCTCTGTAAACAAATTTTACTTTTCCTGTTTCAACATATTTTTCTTTTATTTGTTGTAATGCATCTGAATAAAATCTAGCACAGAATGGACATTCATAATCACTAAATTCTATTATTGTTACTGGAGCATTTACGTCTCCTAGAAAATCATCATCATCCGCTGAGACTTTAACTTTTGCAGGTTGCCCAGTTGCTTGTCCTGTTGGCGGACTATTTTGGGATTCAGTATTTGTGTTAGAAATAAAACTAACGATTAGTAGAATAGCTAAAACCCCTATAATTATTTTTAATACTTTATTTTCCATAATTTATCAACTCCTATTTTTGATTTTCAAAATTTTATTTAAAAAGATTAAGGAGGATAAATCATTTTTCGTCTTTGTGTAATGCTAGAAAGTCATGGTAGAGTGTTAAGAAATTTGTTTTTCTTCCCTGTGGCTCATATTTTTCGTGTATTTCAATCATGTATTTTACGTTTTCCATACTTGGGAGAATTAAATTTGATTCTCTAAAAAGATCAAATACTTTATCTGGATCACACTCTTCTATTGCAGTTTTATATTGTTCTTGGAGTTCGTCTTCCAAATCATCCATCAAGTTATATTAAAAAAATAGTATAAAACTCTTTTGTTACGCTTCAAAGTTAGTTTCTTTTTGCGATTCTTTTTCATCAACAGTTAATATTCTTGTTAGTTTTCCTTTTCTTTTTGCGTGTATTCTTGCTTTGGCAAAATCATTTTTGTATTCCTCTGGAACAATTAATTCTTGTATTTCTACTGTGTGTTGTATGAAGGCTTTTTTGAATGGTTCTTGTATGTCAAAAGCATAGTCTTCTAAGATTGATTTATCAGTTGTTGTTAGTACACAATAATCTGCTTTGGGTTTTGAATCTCCTTTTCCTGGTTTTCCTGATTTGGGAGCTTTTTCTTTTATTTTCAGTTTTCCATATTCGGTTTCGAATGAAAGATTTATTGAATTGAATGGAAATTTATTGCAAGTTTCTAGAACTTGATCTTTTGTTAATTCAGAATCTACAATATGTTTTTTTACTCCCATTGCATTTTTTATTTCTGTGAATTCTATTGGAGATTCTTCAGTTAAATCTCTTGTTGCGAATATTATTCCTTTAACTTTTGTTTTATCTTGGATTGTATTTGCTAGAAATTCTACTAATTCATTTGTGAATTCTGGTGATGTTTTAATTTTTACAGCCTTTGCTGTAATATTTATATCTATTAATGCTTTATTCTCAAAAGTTCCTGGACCAAATTTTGTAAATTGATTGTGAACTTTTTCGTCAATTTGATTGTTAAATAGTTTTTTTATGAAATTCATGATTTTGTTTTTTGTTATTTGTTTTTATATTTTATGGTTTAGTAAGTAATATAAATTTGGGTTGATTAGAGATATTATGGAACTTGATAAGATTATTGAAAGAATATTAGAAGCAAATCCTTCTTTTGATAAGGAGAAATTATTTATAAGAGCAAATGGAAATGTAGAGTATTCTTGTGAGCATGGAGTTGGGCACACTGTTTATTTTTCTGGTCAAAAAGATGTTCATGGGTGTTGTGAAGAAAGGTGTTGTTTAGATTATGAAATCTTAAATGATTAGTTTTATAAATAACTTATTTTCTCAAAGGATTATGCTCTCGTAGTGTAGTCCGGTCCAGCATTTCGGCCTCTCGCGCCGAAGACCCGGGTTCAAATCCCGGCGGGAGCATTTTATTTTACCAATAATAATTTAAATATATAGTATGTCCCAAAATCAAAAATGAATTGCCTTAATATTGCTATTGCTTATTGTGATCAAGGAAAGGGACATAAAAACCGTCAAGAGATATTTGCTCAACAATTAAGAGAAGAAGGGCATAACGTTTTCTTGGTAAATGAACAGGTAGATTTATTTGGTTGGACAGCAAATTATGATGGCCTAAGTATGAATAGAGGAAAAACCTTAGTAAATAATATTATTAATGCCTCACAAAAATTTATTCCTAGTATCATTGAAGTGAGAAAATTGCTTAGAGATTTTGAGATAGATTATGGGGTTGTTGATTTTCAGCCATCTTTTACAGTTGCTGCTAGAAGTTTAAACATCCCCTTAATTAGTTTTGATCATCAACATGCACTTACACACTTAGATATTCCTTTGCCAAGAGCTACATTAAAAGAATTACTTGCAAGAACAATTATTCCTAGTTTACATTCGGAACATTATATTGTAACAAATTTTTTTCCAAGTACTATAAAAGAAAATCTAGAGGAAAAAACTACACTTGTTGGCCCAATACTTAGAGATGATGTTCTCAATGCAGAAACAGGAAATGAAGATTTTCTTGTTTTTTATGCGACAGATCCAAGTGCTAGTAAAGATTTAGAAGAATTGGCGTTTGCAATTGAAAGAGATATTTATTTTTTTAATTCTGGAAAAACGGGTGTTGAGAGGAATATTCAATTTAAGGATGTTAATGGTGAAGAATTTTCGCAAATGCTAGCAAAATCATCAGGATTAGTTAGTAATGCAGGAAATAACGCTACAGGGGAAGCTCTCTATCATCAAACACCAGTATTCGGTCTCCCTCTGGACCAATTTGAACAAGAAGCAAATTCTCTTAACATAAAACTTAAAGGATATGGACATACTCCTTTGCAGGAAAATTCTGTTGAAGCATTCAAAGAATTTCTAGAAAGATTACCAGAATATAGAGAAAATATTCAACGAGATAAACATTTTTTCAACGGTAATAGTCAACTAAAACAAGCATTTAGGAATGCAGTATCTAAAATAGAAGAAAAAAGAGAACAAAGATTATTTTCTTGTTCTGTTCAAACACAACTAATTTAATTTTTTATTTTAACAAGCAACTTTTTCGTCTATTGCTTGATCATGATTTTCACAGGCCATGTAACTTGGCCTGGGTAATTGTTCTGCATGCTGGTGATAGTTTGTGCAACCCAATAATTCTGAGGCGCTTATTGCCCCTTCAACAGTTTCATATAATTCATATCTATCTATACAAACATCTCCTACCCTTTCAAATACAAATCTACCAATACTTTTTCCTTCTAACACTTCATAATCTAGTAGTTTTATGGGTTCTTTGGGATTTGTATCATCATTATTAGAAGTATAACCAGAACCACTATCTGTGCCGGCATCATAAGCAAAAAGTTCAATCTCTTGTCTTTCTATCCATTTTCCATCGACAAATAACTCTAAACTGTTTACCCCTACAATCCAATCGGGGCTTGGAGCAACCATTGAAATTACACTCACTAATGGGTATTCTTCAGTCATTTCAAATTCTACAGAAACTTCTCCAGGGGACGGATTAATTCCTCCTCCAGAAATAATTTGATTTGTATTTCCATTTTCAATTTCTTGTTCAATTTCTGGAATAAATTTGCTCTTACTTCCTGTTTCGGCAACTTCTTCTATTCCCCCAGATGAAATTCCTCCAAGTTCCCAATAAGTAATATCTTTTGTGTGAGAGGCTCCAATAAGTCCAGACCAATGAGGGTTGCTTGGGAAGTTCTCTGGATGATTTTCTTCACTCCAATCGGAAATAAATGTAAGTTTATATTTCACATTGTTTTCAACTATCTCATTATTTTGGCCATCAATATCATTTGCTAACATTCTATCACCAATTAAAAAATAAGTTCCGATTGCAAGAACTATCAGAATTGTAATAATAGTAATCAAACTCTTTTTCATAATTGAATTAAATTTTAGAGGTATATAAATTATTTGGTTGGGCTTGAAGAAAGATATTTTTAATTAAAAATAAAAAATTAACGGCCGCAGCCGCAACTTTTTACACCACAGCTACCGCCACAAGAACCATCACATGTACCTTGACCGCAAGATCCTTGTCCGCAAGTTGGTTGTTCTAAAACTTTTTGTTCTTCTACTTCAGAATCTGCAAATACGAATCCGCCGAAGGATAGAACTAAAATAACTGCGATTGAAAATAAACCGATTTTTTTGTCATTCTCTATTTTTATGCACCTCCAACGGATAAATCCATAAATTCTTTTAAAAATTTTATGGAGTAATACTCATTAGAATTGGAAATTTTTTAAAAAATAATAATATTAGTTAGTTTTTTAAATTATTAGTTTTAATCAGTTTAATGGCAAATAAATTTTATATTACAACCGCAATCGATTATGTAAATGGAGCCCCCCATGTGGGCCATGCATATGAAAAAGTTTTGGCTGATGTTTTAGCTAGATGGAATAGGTTGAATAAAATTGATACTTTTTTCTTGACTGGAACGGATGAGAATGCTCAGAAAAATTCATTGGCTGCAAAAGAAATAGGAATGAAAACTAAAGAATTTGTTGATAAAAATACTGAAGTTTTTGTGAAATTATGTGATAATTTAGATTTATCTAATGATGATTTTATAAAAACAACTGAAGAAAGGCATGTAAAAGTTGCACAAACAATATTTAAGAAAATTTTCGATAAAGGAGACATATATAAGAAAAAATATTCTGGATTATATTGTGAAGGATGTGAGGCATTCTTAACTGAAAGAGATTTGGTTGATGGAAAATGTCCAGAACATCATAAAGAACCAAAAATTATTGAAGAAGAAAATTATTTTTTTAAGTTAAGTAAGTATGAAAAAGAAATTCTGAAATTGGTTTCTAGTAAAGATTTTATAGTTCCAGAAGGATTTAGGAAAGAAATAGTGAATAGAATAAAATCAGATGGATTAAAAGATATTTCTGTGAGCAGACCTGGAATGGATTGGGGGATAGATACTCCCATTGATAAAGAACATAAAATATATGTGTGGATTGATGCTTTGAGTAATTATATTTCTGCTTTGGGGTATCCAAATGATAAAAAATTCAAAAAATATTGGCCTGCAGATATTCATTTTGTTGGGAAAGGAATAAATTGGTTCCACTCTGTAATATGGCCAGCAATATTAATGTCTGCTGAAGTTGAATTGCCTAAGAAAATATTAGTTCACGGTTATTTAACATTTAATGGAGAAAAAATAAGTAAAAGTTTAGGAAATGCTATTGATCCAAATACTTTAATTGAAAAATATGGTGTTGATCCCTTGAGATATACTTTAGTAAAAGATATTCCATATAATCAAGATGGTGATTTTTCTGAAGATTCTTTAAAAAAAAGAGTTAATGGAGAATTGGCAAATGATTTGGGGAATTTAGTTAGTAGAACTTTAACTTTATGTGAGAAATATTTTGAAGGAATTTTAGATAAACAAACAGATGATAAGTTATTAGGAAAATTAAATTTGAAGAAAATTGAAAAATATTATTCTGAATTTGAATTGCATCATGCTTTAGAAGAAATATGGAAATTCATTAGAGAGGCAAATAAATATGTTAATGATAAAGAGCCATGGAAGAATGAAGAGGGGCGAGAAAAAGTTTTGTATAATTTATTAGAAAGTTTAAGGATTATTTCAATATTAGTTTCTCCGTTTATCCCAGGAACTTCTGAAAAAATAAATAATCAATTGGGAGTTGGCATTGGATTAATTGAAGATATTAAATTTGGAGTGCACGGAAAATATAATGTTAAAAAAGAAGGAGTTTTGTTTAAAAAATTAGAATGATATCTATAGATGATTTTGGAAAATTAGACTTAAGAGTGGCTGAAATTTTAGAAGTGAATGATCACCCTAATGCAGATAGATTATATGCGATGAAAATAAAAATTGGTTCTGAAGAAAGATCTTTAGTTGCAGGAATAAAAAAACATTATACTAAAGAAGAATTAATCGGTAAGAAAATTATTGTTATTGCTAACTTAGAACCTGCCGAATTGCGTGGCGTGAAAAGCGAAGGAATGTTATTAGCTGCTTCTGAAGGAGATAATGTAGTCTTAGTTACTGTCGATAAAGATATTGAGAGTGGTGCTAAATTAGGATAAAAAAGTATGGCGCCGATCGGATTTGAACCGACGACCGCTCGAGTATCAGTCGAGTGCTCAACCAGGCTAAGCTACGGCGCCTTATAGATTGGATGAAATATTTTCTTTTATAAAATTAACTATTTATGGTAAAAATTTCTTTACGTTTTTAATTTTGTCAGGCAAATAAGTATTCATAACGTAATTTAGTCCCCATGCCGCAAGTGCTTGTTGTTCTGCTCTTTGCCCCATCTTTTGCATTAGTTCAAGAGCTTTTTTCCATTCTTTATGCTCTCTTACGAAAGGATCATTTTTTATTACATCTTTAATTTTTTTCTTATCTACATCTTTTAATGGGTGTGTTGGAAGTTTGTAGTCCACTATATCTTGGGGAGTTACTCCTAAAAATTTAGCTTGAGGCACACAGAAGTATTTGTTTATGTGTGCTGCATTTCCTGAACCTACTTTTAGTGTTCTGTAAATTGACATAAATCCATAAGGATCTGAGTCTGTGAATACGTAAACTGGAAGTTTTTTATCATCGGCAAGTCTTCTAATGAATCTCCTACATGCTCTTGTTGGAACTCCTCCCATTGAGATTAAAATACAATTAGCTTTTTTCCAATAATTGTGTTTTACTAATCTTTGAAACATACCAGCAGTCTCTATCGCTAAAATAAATTTTGCATTTGTTTGGAATTTTAATTGTTCTACAGAAGAAGGAATTGAATATGCTCCAGAACCAAATTTTGTACAATCAATTTTTATTTCTTTTCCTGTTGAAGGGTCAAGGTCTATTACTGTTAATGCACCAGCAATATCTCCTCCTTTTTCTTCAGGTACAAATCCAAGTTGTTCTCTGTTAACCATGAACATTGCTTCGATGTCATCCATTACAGCATCAGATTCTGGTTGTTCTTTGAAACGGGCATCACCCCAATTTTTAGAAACATAATATGCCTCTCTTTTAGTTGCCATATCATTTCCTTCGACAACTTGTTTTGAAAGAGTCATCATTTTTAGCGTTTGAGCAAAAGATTTTATTGTGTTTACTGTAAGTGCACGTACTTTTTTTGCGCCTTTTAGTTCGAAATATCCAACTTTTGGATCATAATTAACATTTGATAGAGCTCTAATTGGAATTGAAACTTCTGGTTTTTGTTTTTTGTTAATTTTAGTTTGAACTTTTGTTGCAGTATCCTTAATCTTTTTTATTACTTCGCTCATAATTTCCTAGACCTCTCTAAATAATCTTTTAAGTTATCATTAATTGTTTTTTCATCTGTATCTTTTAATGTTAATAGTTCTTTAAGTGCTTCTCCGATTATTGGAACATATTTATCAAGATAAGAACGTTTTTTTGCTTCGTCTTTTACTTTTCTTTGTTTTTTAACATATTTTCCAAGTTGCCTTCCACATTCCTGGACTGCTAATTTTATTTCTTTTATTATTTCTGGATAATGTGCAATAGATTCTTTTGATTCGGATGTGAATGGTACCCATACTGAAGCTATGTGTACTACAATTACAACAGGTCCAACAGGAATGTTTTTTCCAGATTGTTGTAAGCCATATTGTTTCCATTTTGTATCTGTTATTGATTTTGTTGAAGAACATGCAGATTGTTGGTATTGTAGTGGAACTCTGTTTGCAAATCTTATTATTTCGGCAGTTGAATCTCCTTGTAGAGATCCTCCAAAAGCTATTCCTGCTTCTACAACAAATGGATTTCCACGGTATACTGCTGCAGGTCTTGTTATTGAGGTATAAAATTCTGCGTCAAATTCTTTTTTCAAACTTTTTTTCAGTAAATCTTGGCCGATTGGCGAAAGGCAGTCAGTTGGTGGAGCGATGAATTTTGTTTTTCTCATTGCTTGTAACAAATTATCTGCTTCTTGTTTTGCTATTCTTGAAGGTCTTGCGTTTGTGTAAAGATTTGCTAGTTCGCATATTTTTTTTGCAGTTCCTGCTCCGATTCTAGAAAACTCGGTTGTTAAGAATGATTGTAATGTTTTTGATTTTGTGGCTTTTAACATGTTAATTAGTATTCCAAGTTCAATTCCATCTGGATGAGGTTTGATTTCTTTTGGTTTTACTGGCATGTCTGTTGTTCCACGAGGATAATCTATCCTTGTTCCATCTGGCTCTATTAATGTCAATCTAGCGTGAGGGTTAGAAACGGCAGTGTATTTCATATATTCAGAAACAGAACGTTTTCCCCTTTGATATTTGCCTTCCATTTCAATAGAAATTTTTGTTCCGTGATCTTTGTCCCATTCTACTATTTCTTCTTTTGAAATTTCTGATTCGTTTTTTGTTGTATCTAAATGTAATTCATAATAATGTGCTGGTTTAGTTTTTCCAATTTTGGAAGTAATTTTTACTGGTTTTCCGGTTGTTAATTGTCCATATAATCCAGCTGCAGAAATTCCAATTCCTTGTTGTCCTCTTGTTTGAGAGAGTTTATGGAATTTAGAACCGTATAGTAATTTACCAAAAATATTTGGGATTTGTTCTTTTACAATTCCCGGGCCGTTATCTTCTATGGTTACTATAAATCTATCTGGGGAAGATTGTTTTATTTCTACTATTACATCTGGAAGGATATTTGCTTCTTCTGCTGCATCTAATGCATTGTCAACCCCTTCTTTTATCGTTGTAGAAATTGCTTTTAAAGGATTGTCAAATCCTAATAAATGTCTATTTTTTGTAAAGAATTCTGAAATAGAAATATCTCTTTGTTTTTTTGCTTGTTCTATTGCGTGAGTTATTTCTTTTTTGTTTTCGGCGAGAGTTGTTTGCATTTTCTAAATTCTTTTTGATTAGTTTATAAAGTTTATTGCGCTAAATTGCTAATGTAACTAACATTATTGCTATTCCGAAGAAAATTCCTGCAATAACTTGTGCTACAGTATGGCCTTCTCTTTTTAGTTTTTCCACTCTTGCATCTTTTGGATCAAGTTTTTCTAAGATTTTCTTTTGTTTACCTACTTCTAATCTTATTCCGAAAGAATCTCTTATTATAACAGAAGAAATTGCTAATGTTACTAGAGTTATTACTGAAAGCCCTTGAGTTAATATTATTGCTGTGCTAAGTGCTGCTACAAAAGAAGAATGCGAGGAAGGCATACCCCCATCTAAAAAGAAATATGAGAATTCAAATTTTTTGTTTTTTGTTGTCTCGGTTATTATTTTTATACATTGAGGTATAAACATTGCTAGTACTAGTCCTAACGCTATTGTGTAAAAAGAGTATTCTATCATAGTAATTCCTCAGCTTCTTTTTGTTTTCTTAACCACATGTATGCATGAGTTTGGGGAGCACCATTTAAAATAATTTCTACTGCTCTTCTTGCTAGGTAAACGTCTTGTTGTTTTCCAATTATTCCAACGGTTTTTCCATAAATTGAAAGGAATGTATTTGTCATTAATTCTATTGTTCTTCGTGTTTTACCATCTGTGCCAATTACTCTTGACCTTAACCTTTCTTCAGATTTTTTTGAAGATCCAGCATAATCTTGTATTTGTACTAAATCTAGAATGTATTCTTCATTTTTTAATAAGAATGCTTTTCTTGGATTGAATCCTCGCCCAATTGCTTTTACTATAGATGTTCCAATTAAAACATTAAGAGAATCTTCTCCCTCTATTATTACATCTCCTTCTTTTGAATTAACTTGAATTTTTATATTAAGTTCTTTCTCTATCTTTTTCTTGGATGCGCCTTTTTCTCCAATTAGTACAGCAATCCTTTCCTTTGTGATTTTAAGTTCTTCTTGCATTTTAGAATTCTTCAAACTCTGACATTTGTTTTAGGAAACCTTTTTGTTTTAACCACACAACTTGAGTTTTATTATATTTCCAAATTATATCGCATTTTTCATCTGCTTCAAATTCCCAGGGTTCTACTAAAACGATATCTCCAGCTCTAACCCATAAAGACCGTTTTAACCTTCCAGGAATTCTTGCTAGTCTTGTTTTTCCATCTAAACAAGCTACATGCATTCTTGATCCTCCTAATCTTTGAGTTACAGTTCCTAAAACTTCTTTGCCTCGAGGAGTTCTAACTCTAATTGGCTGATCTGTTTCTGCTTCTTTATTTTTACTTCCTGGTTTTTTAAATGCCATAATATAAGGGTAAGAAATTGTTTTATAAACGTTTGGGTTGGAAATCTTTATATATTTGTTTTTGTCAATATTTGATATGGTAGTAAATACTTCAGAAGGTTTGTGTGCATTATTAAAGGCAAGGGGTGCTAAGGGGGTTGAGGCTAGACAACCCACAGCAGAAGAAATTGCAGAATTGGATGTTCGTCGTAGCGAAATTAATCATTACTTAGAAATTCTTAGAAGATTTGAATATGATTCCAGGAGAAGTGCGCCAAATATAATTACGAGATATTCTACTTAGTCTTCTTCTTTTTTTAGTCTCAATAAAACCGTTAAACGATATACTAATTTTCCTTTTTGTTTATTCTCACCAACTAAAGAACGAGTTATTTTTGTTTCTCCGTTAAATTGTTTTTTGAATTTTTTTGATAATCCAAATGCAACTCTTGAAGAAGAAACTAGAACATCTAAACCTTCTTTTCTTTCAAAAATGTCAGTTATTTCCGCATTTTCTTTGTTAATTTCTTTTTTTACAAAATCCAATAATTTTTCATCTTTAGGACGAACTTGTATTATTGCTTGATAGGCTTTGCCTGTTATGTATTTTTTCATTCTAACTGGTAAACTTGAGCGTGAGGTATTTTTTTTATTTCTATTATAGAATCTTTTTCAATTATATTATTATCTAATGCTAACTTTATTGATTTTTTTCCAACAATATTTAGATTTACAGAATTTTTCATAATTTCTATGATTTCTTCTTCTGGAAGTTTTTCTCCTTTGTAGAATCTTTCTGTAATGTTTAAATTTAAGTCTCCTTCAGAAATTTCTTTGCCAATTAAATCTTCATCACAAATTGCGACTATGTTTCTATCATTTGATTTATGGATTTTTACGAACATTATCCGTGGTAACCTGCTTTTTGTTTAGGTAATTCTTTATCCCAAGTCGCTATAATTAATTTCATATATCTTTTTTGAGTTTGTTTTATTTTATCCCATTGCTTCCATAGTTTTTTTATGAATATTGCAGCTTTATCATCATCTTCTAAATCATAGAATAAACATTCTTGGTATAGTGATCCTATTTTTTTATAGAAATTGAACATTTCTTTTCTTATTGATTCGGATAAATTATTTACGGCCATCATTGAATGTATTGAATTAGGATTTGGATTTACAACTGGATCTAACATTTCTAAAAAATTTCTTAGTTTATTTGCCATAACTCTGATTATTGCTTTTACTGGTCTTCCAGATCTATTTTCTTCTAAAGCCCTAATTTCAAATTCTTCATCTAATTTGTTAAAGCTTGGTAGTTTGTGTTTTTTTATTAACACATCGTATTCTGATTTTATTGTATCCATTTTATATTTTTGATTTTATTGGGTGTTTTGCACCGCATGCAGTACATTTTAACACCAAAACTTTTCCTTCCTTCATTATTTGTGTATCTGGTCTTTTGCAATCTTTGCAAATTACAAATTCATTTGCGTATTTTTGCAATTTTTCGTTGATTAATCCTGAGGAGATTTTTCTTCCTAGTGTTAATCTTTGTCCATCAATTGTTCCTGGCGCAGCTAGTTCTCTTAGTAAATATTTAAGCATGTGTTTTTCATCTCTTCTTAAAATTGTGGCTATTTGGGAGAAATTAGTTATTATTGTTTTATTTCCTTCTATGTGCCCCTTTACTTTTGGCATTTCAAATCTTTCTTTAGAATCTGCTTTTTCTGGAAGATTCTTTTTTGCCCTTTCCAATAACTTCTCGTATTCCATTGAAAAATAGTATTTTGGGCCTTTTATAAATGTTTTTAAAGAAAATTTTATTCTATTAATTTTAGTTTACCGGCTTTTATTTCAAAGATTTCTCCTTCTTTTAGTAAATCTTGTATTAAATTATTAGTAGATTCTTCGCCAAATCCTGCTTTTGCCACTACTTCTGTTGTTTCTGCTCCTTCTCCAGAATCTAATTCAGCAATTATATCTAAAACTTTTTGTCTTTCTTCGCCAATAGATTCTTCACTTGTAGAAATAACTTCTTCTTCAATTATTGATTCTTCTTTGATTACGGGTGTTTCTTCAACTTTTTGTACTTTTTCTACTTGTTGTGGGGTTGCTTTTGGAGTTTCTGATTTTTCCCCATATAATTTTGTTAATTCTAATTTTCTTAATTGGATCCACTCCGGTTTTTCTAATTTTCTTGCAATTTCTGGGACTAGGTAAATTTGTCCGTTGTATTCTCTTACTCTTCCAATTACTAGAACTGTGTCTCCTATCTTTATGTTTTCTATTATTTTTGTATCTTCATTCCATGCTTTTAACGCAATATTATCAGAGCCATCATCTAATGTTAGAGAAATATAAGTAGAATCATCATTTTTGTAATTCATTATTACATTAGCAATTATATTTGCCCTTGAAATTTTTTTATCTTTTACCTGAACGTAACTTGGAGTCCATTCTCCTTCAGGATTTATGAATTCCCCATTTATTATGTCTGAAATCCATGCTTTGTATGCTGTTTGTCTTATTTGAGATTCTGCCATTGTCTATATTTTTTGTATATATCCTCGTTTTGGTTCGAAGATATCTCCATTCCTTTTTAATTTTTCTATGATCTCATATATCTTATCTTCTGGTATGTTTTTTTCTTTTGCCTCTGCAATTATGTCATCCATTGCGATTGAAACTCCCTTTTCTTCTCCACCAAGAGTGTTTATTATCTCTTTCATTGCAACTATTTTGTTTCTTTCAGAAGAGGGCATTGAAGTTGAGAATCTATCTATGTCTATTTGTCCAGTTTCTTCATCAAAACCAATTTGCATTAAACAGTATTTCGTTAATTTTATTGCAATTTGGGCATCTTCTCTTGTTACTTCATCTGAAAATCTTATTTTTGCTGATGCTTCTGAGAGTCTAACTATTGCCTCTAATTGTCGTGCAGAAATTGGGATTGATTTTTGTTCTCCTTCTCCTTGAACTGAATTTCTTAAATTTACATAGAAATCTTTTATTTCGTCAGATGCTTCAGGAGTCATTTTAGGGTTTATGTTTTTCTTAGCATAAGCAATATATTTTTTCATTAAATTTGGTTCTATTACTTTTGTTTCTTCTTCTTTTGCTTCGCCTCGATAGAATTTTAAAATATGTCCTGCAATTTTGTCATCTTTATCTTTGTTTGGAATGTCCCTAATTGGAAAAATTAAATCAAATCTATTAATTAACGAAGGAGGTAAATCAATTTGTGCAGGAATTGGAGTGTAAGGGTCAAATCTTGATAGTTTTGGATTGGCTGCAGCTAAAACTGTTGTTTCTGCTCTTAATGTTGCTTGGATATTTGCTTTAGAGATTGTAATTGTTTGTTGCTCTAAAGCTTCGTGTAATGCACTTCTATCTTCATGAGACATTTTATCAAGTTCGTCAATTGCACATACACCTTTATTTGCTAAAACCATTGCTCCAGCTTCAAGAGACCATCCTTTTAGGAATTCATCTTTAACAACTGCGGCAGTAAGCCCTGCTCCAGATGCACCTTTACCAGATAGAAATCTTGCTTTAGGTGCTGATTTTGAAATAAATTGTAATAACTGTGATTTTCCTGCCCCAGGATCTCCAACCAACAATATGTGAATATCTCCTCTTCTTATTACTCCATCAGACATTACTTTTCTTGTGCCTGCAAATAATTGTAAAACTAAAGATGATTTAATTTCTTTGTATCCAAAAATAGAAGGAGCAATAGAATCTGTTAATTTTTTGAATACTTCTTTATCTTTTGCAAGTTTTTTAATTTCTTTTAGTTCTTCTTCGCTTATATCTAGGTCTTCGAATGTTTCTTGTACGGGTTCTATGTTATTTGCTTCAACCGCTAAGTCAAACATTCTGGATGGTGCACCAGATTTTAATAATATTGGAACTTCTTTTAGTATTCCTGTAACTCTTACCCTAGTTCCGGGAGTTGTTTTTTGTTCCATCTTTGGTTCTACCAGGTCTTCTTGTAAAAATACTTGTAATCTTTTTGGTTGTGATCCTCCTTCTAATGTATCAGGAGATTCTTCTAGTATAATTCTTTGAGCATCTACCATGTCTTTTTTTAGTAATTTAAAGTGGCCTTTTCTTCCACAGCTACATCTTGTGGGTTCTTTGAAAGCTTGATCTATTTGTAATATTGACAGCATATTTCCACAGGTGGGGCATTCGAATTTGGCAGAAACTGCTTGAGGCCTTACATCTGAAGCTTGTCTGACAATCCCTTCAATTACAATCATACTGAATAGATCTACACTTCTAACATCTCTTATCGCTCTTTTTTGGGAGTTTGGGAGGTTAATGAATCTAATATTGAACGTTTTCTTTTCTGGAAGTTCTAGTTGATCAATTGCTAAGCCTGCATTTTGTAGGGTTTCATAAGGCTCATTAAGAAATTGTTCTGATAACTCTACATCAAATTTAGATAAATCTAAGAAATCTATTGTTATGAATTTGCTTCCCCACTTAACAGCATTATTTAGTTCTTTAGTGTATACTGTTTCCAAGAATTCTTTGAATCTCTCTATTTGATCTATCGCATCTTTTGGCAAATTAACACCCCCAGAATCTGGAAGTTTGTTATAGTTTAAAAGAATTTATGTAAGAAAAAAGAAATTATTTTAGCTTCTTAAGATTTGAAGCTAAAGTTTCTACAGCTGATTTTAAATCAGATTCAGATTTTGTACCCGTACAAACAATCTTTCCATTACTAAATAATAGGAATGTTGCTCGTGTTCCTGGAAGTTTATATACTAATCCCGGGAATTGTTCAGGTTCATATTCTGAGTTTTCTAATTTCATAGCTAATTCGTTTAGGTTTAGGTCTAAACCAATATCTCCAGAAGCAACCATGTTCTGTACAGTTATTTTTGGTTTGATTGTAACTTTAACTCCAATTTTAGCTACTGCTTTAATTATTTCATTTATAGATTCACGTACTTTTGCCATAGATCTTGCGCCAGTACAAACAACTTTACCTGAACTGAAAATTAATGCTGATGTTTTTGGTTCCCTTATTCTCATAACTAGCCCTGGAAATTGTTCAGGATTATATTCTGTATTGGAAAGTGTCTCTGCTAATTTAATTAAATGCACATCATGTTCTAAAGAAGTTGAACAAACAATGTTAACAATTTTGATAGTTTTTTTACCCATTTGGTTTTCCCCCTGTAAAAATTATATATAAAGGTTTTAAAGAAGACTTTATAAATGTTTATAAAAGGCTGTTGTTATTTATTAGGAATTAATTTTTATAAAAATCTCAAATTCTTTGTCTTTTATTTTAAGTTTTTCTTGAATTGGATAAGTTTGTTTTGAAAATTCTAGGTTTGTTGCTCCAACTTTAGATTTTATAGATTCTTTCCAAGATTCTAAATTTAAATTGGAAACAATTGCTAAATCTATTGTATCTTGTTTCTTTAGTTTGTTTTCTTTTCTTATATCTTGTACTCTTCTCATCAATTCACGAGCAAATCCTTCTAGTTCTAGTTCTTGATGTGTTTCGGTTTCTAGAATTACTTTTCCTTTATTGAAATCAGAAGAAACTAAGTTTTCTGGTAAATGTTCTTTAACAATTATATGTGTTTTATTTAGTTCAAAATTATTTATTCTTACTCTTCCTTTTTCATTTAATTCTTTTAGTAATGAATCGTTTAGTTCTTTTCTTATTATTACAGAATCTTTTTGAAAATCTTTTCCAATTTGTGAATTATTTGGGGTTATCTCTATCTTTGAACCCGAGAATGTTTTTTCAAATAATATATCTTTAACATTTAATTTAGATTTTATTAATTCTTTAAGATTTTTTATTGTTCTTTCTGCTTCTTCTGAATTTGAAACTACAGTTATATTTTGTAATGGCCATCTTACTCCTGTTTTTATTTTTTCTCTAGCTGCCAATCCTGATTGAATTATTTGATCTGCAAATGCTATTTCTTCTTCTAATTCTTTGTTTATTAGAGATTCTTCATATTTTGGCCAACGAAGCATTGCGATGGAATCTCCTTCTAAATTAAATTCTTTTTTTAGCTCTAAGAATATTTTTTCAGTTATGAAAGGAGTTACTGTAGATAACATTTTTACTGTTTCAAATAATACTTTGTAAATTGTGGATAAAACTAATTCTGGTTTTTCGTGTATCTTTTCTCTTGTGTATTGCATGTAATTTCTTGATAGATCTAAGAATAATTGTTCTAATTCTCCCGGAACTTTATCTAGTTCGTAGAATTCATATAGTTCTGTTACTTTTTTTATTGTAGTATTTAATCTAGATAAGATGTATTTTTCTTCTATTTCTAAATCATTAGATAAAACTGTTGGATCTATTTTTTGAGATTTAGAATATTCTAATAAATAATTGAATGTGTTCCATAAAATCATTAAATTTCTTTTTTTTACTTCTATTTCTTTCCAGGAAAATGAGATATCTTCTCCGGCATTTGTTTGAGAGAAATATAGCCTTAATGTATCTGCCCCATATTTTTCTATGATTTCATAAGGAGATATTACATTTCCAATAGATTTTGACATTTTTACTCCATCTACGTCTGTAAGCATACCATGGGAATAAACATTTTTGAAAGGAATTTTGTCGAAACCAATTATAGAGGCAATCATTAGTAGATTAAACCATCCTCTAACTTGTTCTCTTGCTTCAAGTATGAAATCTGCCGGGAATAATTTTTCTAGTAAATCTTTTCTTTTTGGGAAGTAAAGGCAAGCCCAAGAAGCAACTCCAGCGTCAATCCAAACATCTAGTATGTCAGGAATTCTTTGCATTGTTTTTCCACATTCGCAAGGGATTTCTATTTTATCTATCCAAGGTCTGTGAAGATTTTCTGGTTCTTTGTTTGATAATGTTTTTAGTTCTTCTTTTGAAGAAATTACTTTATATTTTTTACATTCTGTACATTTCCAAATTGGAGCGGGAGTTCCCCAGAATCTTTGTTTTGTAATTGAATTATCTCTTAGATTTTCTAACCATGAATCAAAAGAATTTTTTACTGTTTTTGGAACCCAATGTATTTGTTTATTATATGCAAGCATTTTGTCTTTCAAATCTTCAATTTTGAAAAACCATTGATTTGTTGTTCTAAATATTACTGGATCATTACTTCTTTCACAGAAAGCATAATCATGTTCTACTGTTTCTGAAGAAATTAATGCATTTTTATTTTCTAATTCTTCAATAAATTTATTATCGTCATCTTTTGCTTTTAATCCTGAAAAAATTCCCATTCCTTCTTTGAAGTATCCTTTGTGATCAACTTCATTGTATGGAGGAATATTATTTTTATGTCCCACTTCGTAATCTTCTGGACCACAACCTGGAGCACAGTGTACTAAACCAGTCCCTGTTTCTGTTGTTACATATTCTTTTGATAGTAAAACAGTATGAACATTTGGATGTTTTTGTTTTAAAGATTTGTAATTAATTTCTTTTTCAAAAGGATGTTCGTATTCTAAATGTTCTAGGTCTTTTCCTTTGAATTCTTCTAAGATTGTGTAATCTTTTTCTAATTTTGTTTTTATTAGAGAATCAGCTAAATCTTTTGCAATTATCCAAGATTCGTTATCTACTTTTGCCTTAATATATTCAACTTCTGGATTTACCATTACTGCAAGATTGAATGGGATTGTCCAAGGGGTTGTTGTCCAGATTAGTAAATATTCATTTTCTTTCTCTTTTACTTTGAATTTTACGTATATTGATTTATCTTTAACTGTTTTATACTCGCATTCGTGTTTTGCTAGAGCTGTTTCACAAGTTGGACACCATGTCATGGTTTTTTTACCTTCGTAAAGTCTTCCTTCTTCTTCTGCTCGTTTTATTAGCCACCAAACACTTTCAATCCATTCTTCTTCAATTGGCATGTATGCATTTTCGTAATCCATCCAAACTCCAAGTCCGAATAAATCTTCGTTCATAATTTTAGCGTGTTTTATTGAGAAATCCATGCATGCTTTTGCAAATTTATCCAAGCCATATTTTTCTATGTCTTCTTTTGTTTTTAGATTAAGTTCTTTTTGTACTTTCGAGGCTGTTGGAATTCCATGCATATCGTATCCTGCACGATCCCAGACATTAAATCCCACCATTTGTTTATATCTTAGTACAAAATCTTTCATAGAATTATTCCATGCATGCCCTGCATGTAATTTTCCGGAAGTATATGGAGGACCTTGTAAAAAATAGAAAGGCTTATTCTGTTTAGTAGAATCTCGTACTTTCTTGTAGATTTTGTTTTTTTTCCAAAATTCTAATACTTCTTGTTCTATTTTTTGTTGATCATACATCTTTCTAGGATTAGAAAAAAGTCGCGATTTAAATAATTATCCATGGTTGCCAAAAACCAGCAAAATACTTATAAATTGGCCCAGATTAACAGGCGTATGTTTATAGAGAAGTACCGCCCCAGAACTTTTGATGAAGTTCAAGGACAAGATAAAATTGTAGGAAGAGTTGAAGCTTTTGTTAAATCGGGAAATATGCCGCATTTAATGTTTTCTGGACCTGCAGGAATTGGAAAAACTACTCTTTCTTTAATTATTGCCAGAGAAATGTACGGAGAAGATTGGCAACATAATTTTTTGGAATTAAATGCTTCGGATGAGAGAGGAATTGATGTAATTAGAAACAAAGTGAAAGACTTTGCTAGGACTAAATCAATAAAAGATGTTCCGTTTAAAATTATTTATCTAGATGAATGTGATTCATTGACTACTGAAGCTCAGCAAGCATTACGTAGAACAATGGAAAATTACTCTGCAACTTGTAGATTTATTTTATCTTGCAATTATTCTTCTAAAATTATTGATCCTATTCAATCAAGATGTACTGTCTTTAGATTTAGACCTTTATCTGAAGAGGCTATTACAACTATTATTTCTGGAATTGCAGAGAAAGAAGGAATAAAAATTAATGATGGTAGCATTAAAGTTTTATTTGAATTGAGTAACGGAGATGCAAGAAAAGCAGAAAATATTTTACAAAGCTGTTCTGTTTTGAGTAAAGAAATAAATGAAGATTTAATATATGAAATTGTTTCTGCTGCCCGTCCTAAAGAGGTTATTAATGTTTTAGAAATGAGTGTACAAGGAAGATTTGTTGAAGCAAGGAAACTTCTTTTAGACACTATGTTGAAACATGGATTATCAGGATCAGACATTATAAAACAAATACAAGGAGAAGTTCTAAATTTGAATATTGATGAAGATAAGAAATGTAAGATGATTGAAAAATGTGGCGAAATTGAATTTAGAATGACTGAAGGCAGTGATGAATATATACAGTTAGAAGCTTTGTTAGCTAGTTTTGTTTCATTAAAATGATATGGACAAATAAATATGCTCCACAATCATTAAAAGAGTTGGTTGGAGAAGAAAAGTCAATTCTACAAATAAATGATTTTGTTAATAGATTTGATTCTTATAGAAAAAAAGCATCTATTATTTACGGTCCAACTGGAACGGGAAAAACCGAAGCTGTTTATGCTTTAGCTAAAGAAAATGATTTAGAGGTTTTAGAAATAAATGCTTCTGACTTTAGAAATAAAGAACATATTTTAGAAATTGTTGGAAAATCAATAAATCAAGCAAGTTTATTTGGTAGAGGAAAATTAATTTTAGTGGATGAAGTAGATGGTTTAAGTGGGACTAAAGATAGGGGTGGAGCAACTGCTTTAGCTTCTTTGATTGCAAAAACTTCTTTCCCAATTATTATGACTGCGAATGACCCTTGGCAAAAAAAATTATCTGGGTTGAGGAAGAAATGTAATTTAATTGAATTTCCTAGTGTTAATTATTTAGAAATATTTAAGGTTTTGAAAAGAATTGCTGATTCTGAAGGGATTAATGTTTCTGATGATATTTTGAAGAGCATTGCAAACACTGCAGGAGGAGATATTAGATCTGCAATAAATGATTTTCAGTTAGTTGCTTTTGGTAGAGATGAATTAACAAAAGAACATTTAGAAGAAATAGGTGAAAGAGGAAAGGAAGAAGATGTATTTAATTTGCTTCGGTTGATTTTTAAGTCAAATGATTCTGAATTAATTTTGAAGACTTTTGATGATACTAATTTGAAATTTGATGATGTAATGTTGTGGGTTGAAGAAAATTTACCTAAAGAATATTCTGGAGTTGAATTGAGTGAAGCATTTGATAAATTGTCTAAAGCGGATATTTTTAAGAGAAGAATTATGAGAAGGCAGCATTGGAGATTTATGGTTTATCAGAAATATTTAATGAGTGCAGGAGTTGCTTCTTGTAAAATTGATAGTAAAAAAGGATTTGTTAATTATGAACAATCTAAGAAAATTTTGAAATTGTGGATGGCAAAGATGAAATATGGAAAAAGAAATTCCATTTCTGAAAAAATTTCTGAGAGATGTCATGTTTCTACAAAGAAAGCTGTAAAAGATGTATTTCCTTATATTAAATTAACATTGAATTCTGAAAGAGATTATTTAGATTTAAGTGAAGAAGAAATTAGTTGGATTACAAAGTAAAAGAAAGTTTTCTTAATCTTTTTACCCTATCTGATGTTGAAGGGTGAGTTGATAAAAGATTAATGAATTTTCCACCTGAAAAAGGATTTATTATAAACAAACTTGCTGCCGCTTTATTTCCAGTGTTTAATTTTGGAGCAGTTTCTATTTTTACTAATGCATCTGCTAAAGCTTCTGGATCTTTTATTAGTTTTGCGCCAGTTTCATCAGCTATGTATTCTCTAGATCTTGATATTGCCAATCTTAGTATTGATGCAGCAATTGGAGCAACTATTGAAAGTACAATTATTTCTAATATACTTCCATCTTCTTCTCTAGAATTTCCGAAAATCATTGCCCATCTTGCCATTACAGCTAGGTAAGCTATTGCGCTTGCCAATATTACAGAAACTGTAGAAATTAGAAGATCTTTATTTTTTATGTGAGCAATTTCGTGTGCTATTACTCCTTTTAATTCTCGATGATCTAATTTTTCTAATAATCCTGTTGTAACTGCAATGGATGCTTTTTTTTCATTTCTTCCAGTTGCAAATGCATTTGGACTTTGAGAATTTATTATGTATATTTTTGGTTTTTTTATTGATGCTCTTGTTGCAATGTTTTTTACCATATCATGTAAATCTTCAAACATTTTGTGTTCTGCTAGTTTTGCTTTGTGCATTTTTAGAACTAGTTTGTCTGAATGCCAGTAAGATAGAATATTCATTGTTGCAGTTAGAAGAAGAGCTATTACAAGTCCTGAAGTTCCTCCTGCAGCAAATCCAAATACCAATAATAGGAAGGTTAATCCTGCTAACAATAATGTGGTTTTTATTTGGTCTATGAACATCGTCTTATCTTTGAGATATGTGCCCTTTATAAATTTTTATGTGATATTTAGAAAGTTTTAATAAGAATGAGGAGAATTTTTAATTATGCCACACAATATTGTTATTGGAAGGGTTGCTAAAGATAGAAAAAAGTTTGGTGAGAAAGCTACTATTTTTTTAGGCAGACATTATGTGAAAATGGAACAAACTGTTTCTTTGAGTAGTAATATTTTGATGGATGTGGCGAGAACTCATGTTGTTTTAGTAGATGGAAAAAGAGGTTCAGGAAAGTCTTACACTCTTGGAGTTATTGCTGAAGAGATGACTAATCTTCCCGAAGAGGTTTCTGAGAATTTATCTATTTTAATTTTTGATACTATGGGAATTTTTTGGACTATGAAACATCCAAATCAAAAAGAAGAAACATTATTGTCTGGATGGAAATTAAAACCAGAAAAATTAGATAATATTGATGTATATATTCCTGAAGGACATTTTAAGGAATATAAAAAACGAGGGATTTTAGCAGATTATTCTTTGTCTATAAAAACTTCTGAATTAGATGCAGGAGATTGGGCTGCTGTATTTGGAGTTAATCTAATGGATCCAATTGGGGTGGCAATAGAAAAGGGATTAAGTTCTTTAGAAGACTCGAAAAAAAGTTTTGGAATTTTAGATATTATAAACGAAATAAATTCTGATAAAAGTATTGAAAAGAATGTGAAAGATGCTGCAATAAATAGGTTTTTGGCGGCAGAAACTTGGGGATTGTTTAGTAAACGTGGAACTGAAATAAAAGATTTAGTTAATGGCGGAAGAGTTAGTGTTGTTGATATTAGTGCTTATTCTCATATGGCTGGAAGTTGGGGAATAAAAAATTTAGTTGTTGGTTTAATTTCTAAAAAATTATTGAATGAAAGGATTATTGCAAGAAAAATTGAAGAACTAAAAGAGATTGAAGCCGGAACTAGTTTTTTTGGATTTGAAAAAGGTATTGAAGAAAAAGATAAAATGCCATTAGTTTGGATATTGATTGATGAAGCACATGAATTTTTACCTCGTGAAGGAAAGACTGGAGCTACTGATGCATTAGTTCAGTTATTGAGAGAAGGAAGACAACCAGGAATATCAATGGTTTTGGCTACTCAACAACC
Source organism: Candidatus Woesearchaeota archaeon (assembly GCA_964344655.1). Lineage (GTDB taxonomy): Archaea > Nanobdellota > Nanobdellia > SCGC-AAA011-G17 > PNOQ01 > JABJPM01. Next base: position 91,527 of record CAYFOF010000001.1, read on the forward strand.
CGGAGAGATTCATAGAGATGTTATTACTCAATCTGATATTGTTATTAGCCATAGAATTACTGCTAGAAAAGATATTGAAGCATTAAATAATATGATGCAGACTTATGTTTCTGCAGATATTCAAAAACATATTAATGATTTGCCAAGAATGAAAGGTTCTGCTTTGATATTAGATGATAATTCTGAAAGGATTTATCCAATGAATGTTCGGCCTAGAGTTACATGGCATGGGGGAGAATCTCCTGTTGCGATTCATTTGAAAGCAAAAGAATTGTTAGACCTTGGGTTGTAGTTCTACGCATACTCTATATTTTCTTGGAGCGGGAGTTCCGGCTTTGATTAATTTTACTTTGAATTTTTTAGAATATTTTTCTTTTAATTTTTTGAAATTTTCTTCTTTAGCAAAAGTGTAAAGGTGTATTTTTCCTTTCTTTTTTAGATGTTTTAGTGCTAGGGTTAAGTAATTTTCTGCATCTTTAGGAAGAGGCATAATTATTCTATCAAATTTTTTATTTGGAATTACTTTTTTTACATCTCCTTGTATTGGAATTATATTTTTTATTTTATTTAGTTTAATATTTTCTTCTGCGTATTTATGTCCTTGTTTATTTAATTCTATGGCGTAGATTTTTTTTACCTTTGAATGTTTAGAAATCACTAATGGAAATGGAGAAATTCCAGAAAACATTACTAATACTTCTTCATCTTTTTTTACTTGTTTTGCGATTCTTAGTCTTTCAGTTCCAGATCTTGGAGAGAAATAAACTTTTTCTGGGTTTACTTTTAATTTTATTCCGGATTCTATGTGTATTGTTTCTTTATTTTTATCTCCAGCCAGTATTTTTAATTTTGGAGTTCTTAGTTTTCCAGAATATTGTTTTGATTTTTTTGCAACTGTTTTAATATTTTTGAATTTTTTAATTAAATATTCTCCAACTTGTTTTTCTTTATTTTTTAGTTGTTTAGGAAAATCTGTAAAAATCAAAATACTTCCAATTACATCAAAAGATTTTGGTATTTTTTTTATATCTTCTTTCGTTAATTCTTTTTTTCTGAAAAACATGTTTATACTTTCTTTATAATTGTTTTAAAGTTTTTGGAAATATTTAAATAGTAAATAATTGATACTTTAGTTAAGATGGTGATAGGTAAAAAAGGTGATTGGGATAATTCTCACGGAAGTTGGTGGTATTTTATTGGTGGTTTAGTATTTTTATATTTGGGTTTGATGCCTTTTTTGAGTGTTTTTCCGTTTAACTTCGAAGTTAGTAGTTCATTATTAAGAATATTTGTAGCAGTACTGGGTGTACTGATTATGATTGAATCTTTTACTATGGATCCTATAGATAAGGGAAGAAAAGTTATTGTTGGATTAGTTTTTGCTATTGTTGGTTTGTATTTCTTTTTTATGCATCAAGGGGCAACATGGATTCCTTTTGTGTTTAACTTAAGTGATATGGTATTCCAGATTTTATTGATTGTGTATGCTGCCTACTTGTTTATAGGGGCGTTTAGACAATGAAGAAATTAAGTTTATTTTTATTGAGTTTATTTTCTATGTTGAAATCTGTTAGTGCAGCTGATTTTTATGATTATTATAAGTTAAATATTAATTTTGGATTTATTAAAGATGTAGAATTATGGGTTTTTGTAATTACTTGGGCAATATTATTCATAATAGTTTATACTGCGGCAGCAAGAATGAAATTTTTCAAAGATAACAATAAAAATGCTGCTATTTTTTCTGTATTGGTTTCTATTGCTGCAATGGTTGGGTCTCCAGTTTCTACATTGGTGATGGGGGCTGCAATTATTAGTCCATTAATTGTATATTTCTTATTTTTCTTAGCTTTTGTTATTGGTGCAATTGGAAAATTATTTTCTAAACCTGCTGGATGGTCATCAGAGGAAGGGAGAGCTTTTAAAAAATTAAGAAACATTGCAAAAGGACTTGGAACATTATATAGAGATTTAAAAAGTGGAACAAATCACCTTCCTGAAGAATCAGATAGCGCATATGAGTCTGAAGTAGATAAATTAGCAGAGGAGATCCAAGAAACAAATCAGGAATTAGATAATATGAGGATCAGAGCAAGAGAAGAAGACCCAGGGGGAGAATCTGGAGCTGAAGATGATTTCAGGAAGGCAATAAATTTTAATCAAGATGCAATCCATGATCTTGAAAATAAAGAGGTTAGTAGTGCAAAAAAGAATATTAAAAAATCTGAAAAGAGTATGAAGAGGGGATTAAAAAAAGCTGGGAAATATTTAAGAAAAATAGGGAGACATATTGGGGGTGCAGGAAAACAACTCAGAGAAGATGAGGAACATTACAGAGAACAAGGTGTAAAAGAAATTGAGGAAAAAGCTTCTCAAATAATTTCTAAATACAAATCCGATTATAATGAAATGATTAAACGGTTGCAAGAAGGCGTTTACACTCAAGACCAAGCAAAAGAATGGCAAGAAAGAACTTATAATGAGTTTAGAAAAGATTTATCTGAATTGAATTATTCTGAAGAACAAATTAATCCTTATTGGGAAAAGGAGATTTGGTCTCAAGGAGTAGGGAAAGAAGTTGAAGAGGCGAGTCAATCTTCTGGAGCAGATATAAAAGATAGATCTGATGAATGGAAGAAATTTATTCAAAATAAGATTGATAAGACAAAAACGGTTTTGAAATCAAAAAGAAGATTAAAAAATGTAAAAGAAGTAAAAGATAAAATTAGAAGAGAATTAGATGATGATAATTTACTTATATTAATGGAACACTTCGAATATTCTAATGCAATAGATACTTGGAAGAATTATTTTGATGAAGCTATTGCTTATTTTGAAAGTGATGAAAGAAATAGAAGAGATGAGAAAACTTGGAAATCTTTTGAAGAAAATGTTCAAAAATATATATCTTTTTTGGAAAGTGTTAGAGATAGACTCTAATTAAACCACTTGTCTAAATTTTTTTGAGGTTTTGGTTTTACTCTTTCTAATAATTTATTTATTCTGTCTTCTGAGAAATCATGTTTTTGTAAGATGTTTTTTACTTTGTCTAAATTAGGTTCTTGCCATTTTAATTGATAGTTTTTCATTATTGGCATACTTTTGAATGTGGCATAAACTTTTTTCCAATTGAATTCGGCATCTACGTTAGCAAATATCTTTTCAAAACTTTTGTGTTCTTGAACAAGTTTTAATGCGGTTTTAGGGCCTATTCTGAATACTCCTCCAGGATTGAAATCTGTTCCAACTAAAATTGATAATGCTAAAAGTTGATCTTTGTTTATTTCTAGTGTTTTTAGAACATGATTTAAATCATATATTTCTGGGTTGATTTTTATGTATGTTCCTCGGACTCTTTTTTTTGATGCAACAGTTAAATTTCTAATTAAAATTGGAGTAGAATAAAGTAATGAATCTATATCTTGTGAAACGACTGCAAATACATCTCCTTTTTCTGCCATAAAAGATGCTTGTGCTTCTGCCTCTGAAGGAGCTTGAATTACTGGAAGTCCTAAAGCTTTAATGAATTCTTTAGATTCTTCTTTTATCTCTTTTGTTAATTTTATTGTTTGTCTTGAATATTTAGACATTGATTCTTGATCATCTTGTTCTTTTGCCTCTTCATATTTTTCTTGAGCTTTTTCTTTTAGTTCTCTTCTTCTTTGAGATTCTTCAAATTTCAACTCTGGAGGTTTTCCATCAAAAACAAAGGCAAGTTTGATATTTTTTTCCATTAAGTTTGAAACTCTTGAAGCTAATCCGACTAAATGAGAAGTTATATTTCCGTTATTATCCATTAAAGGAGTTCCATCTGGTTGTCTGATTGAAGCCAAGAATTGGTAAATTACATTAGAGGCGTCTACTGCTAATTTTTTTCCTTGTAATTCTTGGAATGTTATTTCTTTTTTTGGTAAAATGCTAGTTATTGCTACTCCCATAGAAATGTTGTTAATTTATGTCTTATAAAAGTTACTTAAATCCAAATAATGTAGTTTGTTTTGTTCCTTTGATTACATCTTCAAATTTAGTGTCAAAGAAAGATAATACTGTATCAGCAATTGGTTTTATTTGTTTTTTTATGTAATGATCGTAATCTATTTTGTGTTTTTGATTTTGAATTGGTTCAGGACCTTCAGTTGTTAATACATATTCTATTATAGAAGATTCTATTTTTTCTAATTTTCTAGCTGCCTTTACATGGGGAGGAGTTGTTTTCGTGTATTCTTTTTCATCTTTTCTTAAAGATTTTCTATAAATCAAATCTTTATCTTTTTTTCCTGCTTGGATATCTTCTACAAATTTTTTGATGAATCCAGTAACTTCTTTTTTATGGAATATCCTGTCTAATAATTCTTGTTGGAATTCTTTTGCGGCTTCTGTCCAGTCACTTCTTACGGTTTCTAAACCAACGTAATCTATTTTATCATTTTCTAATAATCCAGCATAACGTTTCTTTGCTCCTGCTGTGCTTCCACGTAATTTTGGCATTAAAAATCTTAGGTATAGTTTTTCATATTCTAGTTCTAAGAAAGATTTTCTTTTGTATTCTTTTTGTATATAGTTTTCGTAAAAATTATTTATTTCTTTTTCAAGTTTTTTTCCAATTTTATTTGATTCTTCTTTAGATTCTACTTTAGTATCTACAAATATAGAATCGGTATCTGAGTAGATTACTTCATACCCATGTTCTTCTGCTTTTTTTGCTGTTAATTTTATTAGTTCTTGTCCGAAGTGGGTTATTGAGTTTGCTATGTTTAAATTATAAAACCTACAAGAAGGATTTGCTAATACCCCAAAAAATGAATTCATTAATATTTTTATTGCATATCTCCCGAGTTCATTTTTGTTTTTTCTAGATTCTTCTCTTTCTTTCCATAGGTCTTGAATTATATGCGGAAGAATCCCTTCTTCTTTTGCGAAGTGTGCTTTGTTTGGAGATTCAATATCTCCTTTTTGTTTTTTTTCATGATATTTTGAAGGATCTATGTTGAATGTTTTTATTACAGAAGGATATAGTGATTTAAAATCTAAAACTAATACGTTATCATAAATTCCAGGTTTAGAATCCATTACGTATCCTCCCTTAATTCTTGCTTCTCTATCTCCAGACATGTTAGTGGGGCAAACTAATTTGCTTTCTCTTGCTTTTTGAAGATATAAAAAATCCAAAGAAGCTATTGAAGAATTTACTCTGTCAAGGGGCATTCCAGTTAGTAGTGAACGTTGTATTGTTAAGTTTAATAAATCTGCTTCGTAAATTATTCTGTATGCTAATTCTGCATCTAGTAAATTATATTCTATTAAGGATTCTTTATCTTCTTTGTATAATCTATCTATTTCTTGATATTTTTCTTGCCCTAATTTTTCTATTAGTTTTCCTTTGCCTAAAAGTTGTTTTGCTGCAGTATCTAGTTTGTAATTTTCTAATTTTATGAATGAAGTTTTTGTTAAATCTAAACCATCAAGAACTACTCTTCCAGGAAGGTCCGCTTTACTTGTTCTGAAAAAATCTGATTCTATTCTTAATTTACTTGGAGCATTATCTCTTCCTAAGATGAAAGGTATTTTGTGTTTTTTGAATTTATCTTTTAATAATTTAAGATCAAAATCTATTACATTCCATCCAGTTATTATGTCTGGATCGAATTTTATTAGTTCTTCTTGGAATTCTTGTAGTAGTTCTTTTTCGTTGTTGCAGGAAACTGCGTTTTTTACTTTGTTTTTTGAAACTATGAAAGATTTTTTGTAATTTTTTGAATATGCCGAAATACAATAAATATTTTTTCCGTTTTTATCAGATTCTATATCGAAAGAAAATGTTTTTAGATTTTTGGGAGTGTATTCTGCTTGTTTTAGTTCGGGATTTTTGTATATTCTATCTATTGTTTCGTGTGAAAGGTCATAATCTCCTTCAATTTCTATTGAACCTTGTAAATTGTTGTCTATAAGAAATCTTGTTGTGTATTTTATGTCTGATTCGTATGTTTTTATTCCTGCATTTTCTAAGTCTGATCTTGTATGTGGAATTTCTTTTGGTAAATCTATTAGAACTTTTGACATTTCTTTATTTTGGAAGTTTTTTAGTTTTGTTTCTTGTATTTTATATTCTGTAACTTTTTTTGCTTTTTTTGTATCTTTAGTTTCTACGAAGAAATAAGGTTGAAATTCATTTATTGTTATGAAAGATTCATTATTTTCTAGTCTTCCATATAAAACAACGTATGGTTTTCCGTTTAGAGTTCTATAAGTTGAATAAATTATAAATCCTTTCATGGTTTTGATTTATTTAGGAAATTAATAAATGTTTTGGGGATTAATTTCTGTGATAATTTTTTGCTCCTAATCCGATTCCGTGTCTTGCCAACCAATCGCTAATCGGTTTCATTTTTTCTAAAGCACTAAATGCAGCAGATCCAGTTTTTTCTAAAGTTGTTGGGGGTTCTGGGATTCCGGCATGCTCTCTAATTTTCCTATCTAATTTGTTTTCTAAGAGGGGTTTTTTAACTATATTATGTTCTGACATATAATCATAAAGAGTATAGAAAACGCTGTCTTTTTTGAAAAAATCTCTTGCCAACCTATAATCATCTCTTTCTATTCTTTCTAAACCAATCCACCATAGGGGATCAGATACTTTAAATCCACCTCCCCACTTTTCATAAAGTCCAATTCTTTCTCTTTTAAAACTTGAATGGGGTGAAAGATCGTGAGCTAGTCTTTCTCCGAAAAGAACCCATGCTCTTCTCATAATATTGATGTTTCCTCCTTCTAAATCTCCATAATGGTCCATATATCCAACAAACAGCAAAGAATAAAAAAAATCATCAAAATCTTCTTTAGAAACTTCTGAAGGATAGTTAGATATACCTTTATTAAATCCCTCTCCTCTTGCAGTTTGAAAATAAATAAAGCCATCTTTCTCTTCTATCATTTCAACTGTAAGCAAATCTACAATTAGGCCTCCATCTTCAACTAAATCCAATTTTTCTTTAACCATATCCAATGTTGTTCGCTCTTCTTCCTCCATTCCTGTTGGATCGATAAAATTCATTGGATTGTTCATTACATAAGAATAGGCATGATTGTCTTTTACAGGATCTACTGATGTGAATCTTCCTAAATTTGGATCGTAATATCTTGCATTGAAATAATATAGGTCTTCATCTAGTTCTTTCCCTGTAAATGAGAATCTATTTTCTATTTTTAGAGATTGTCCGAAAGGCAAAGATTTAGAATTAATGTCAGATCCTAAACGATCTTGGTAGTGGTATTTTACGCCAGAAGAATCTTTAGAGGCTAACAATTTACTTCCAGCATAGAAATATGTGGTTTCTTCAGAAATAGCCTTCTCAGCCGTTTCAAAGGTTTCTGGAATATCAACTTCTTCGGCCGCATAGATATTACTAATGAATATAAGTAGAACTATAAATATCACCATACTTTTCATGGTTTTAATTAATAAGTTAGGTTTTTAAAGATTTGTTGTTTTATATTTTTATGAAGGATTGGATAAAGGCAGGAGAAATAGCATCTCAGGCCAGGGAATATGGAAAGAAACTAATTAAGGTTGGAGCATCACACTTAGAGGTTACTAGGGCAATTGAAGATAAAATTATTTCTTTGGGCGGAGAATTAGCATTTCCTACACAAATTTCTGTAAATAATATTGCTGCACATTATACTTCTTTATTTGAAGGGGATTTTAAATTTAAAGAGGGAGATGTTTGTAAATTAGATTTGGGAGTTCATGTTAATGGGGCAATTGGAGATACTGCAGTAACTGTTGATCTTGGAGATAATTCTGATTTAGTTAAAGCTAGTTTGAATGCTTTGAATGCCGCTATTGAAGTTGCAAAACCTGGTGTTGCTGTTTGTGAAATTGGAAAAGCAATTCATAAAGAAATTACTTCATTAGGATTTAGTCCTATTGTTAATTTAGGGGGGCATGGATTGGATAAATGGAAAATACATACTGCTCCAAGCATTCCAAATTTTGATAATGGAGATAAAACTAAATTAGTTGAAGGACAAGTAATCGCTATTGAGCCTTTTGCAAGTTCGGGAGCTGGCATGATATTTGAGGGAAAAGGATCTGAAATATATCAATTAGAAAAAGAAGGAAATATTAGAGATTTAAATGCAAGGAAGATTTTGAAATTTGTTTCTGAAAAATATAGAACCTTGCCATTTGCAAAAAGACAATTACCTTTTAATAAGTTGCAGCTAACGGTTGGATTGAGTGTTTTGAAGAGAAATGGTTTTTTACATGAGTATGGAGTTTTACCAGAGAAAAAAGAAGGTTGTTTGGTTAGTCAACATGAACATACATTGATTGTTGGCGATAGAGTTACTACAAAATGAAATTTAAATCTAAAGTTTTTTTAGCGCCAATGGCAGATGTGACTGATGCTGCCTTTAGAATTCTTTGTTCAAAGTATGGTGCTGGTTTAACTTATACGGAAATGATTTCTTCAACTGCTTTTGCTAGAAGTGGAAAAAATAAATTATTTGATGTTCAAGAGTGTGAAAAACCAATTGCGGTTCAATTAATGGGAAATAATTTAGATGATATTTCTAAATCTGTTAGATTAGTTCAAGATAAAGTTGATTTAATTGATTTTAATATGGGTTGTCCTATGAAAAAAATTGTGAATTCTGATTGTGGTGCAGCTTTGATGAAAAATCCTTTGTTAGTTAAGAAAATTGTTAAAACTTTAGTTAAGTCAAGCAAAAAACCAATTTCCATTAAGATTCGTTCGGGATGGGATAGTAAGAGCATAAATGCTTTAGAAATTGCAAAAATTATTGAAAAAGAAGGAGCCTCGATGATCACTGTTCATCCTAAGACTAAATCTCAAGTTAGAAGTGGGAAAGCAGATTGGGGTTTGATTAAAGAAATAAAAGAAAATTTATCTATCCCTGTAATTGGAAATGGAGAAGTGTGGAATGTTGAAGATATTGAAAGAATGTTTTCTTCTACGGGATGTGATTATGTTATGATCGGTAGAGCTGCTTCAAAAAATCCTTATATATTTAGGCAGTATAAAGATTATTTAAAAAATGGAAAGTTTTCTGTTAGAAGTAGTTTTGATATGATTGATGATTATTTGAAATTAGCTAAAAAATTTGATACTAATTTTAATTATGTTCGTGGACATGTTATGTATATGAGTAGAGGAGTTAAAGGAGGAGCTAAGTTACGTGACAGAATTGGAAAAGTAAAAAATATAAAAGAGTTGAAAGAAATTATTCAACCCATTTAACTTCTGTGAATTCATATTTAGTTGCTATTAGAATTATATCTACTAACCACCAAATTCCAAATCCTCCAAAAGTTATAAGTTTTAATATACCAGTTCCAACTTTTCCCATAATGAATCTATCTACTCCAAACCATCCGAAGAAAATAGACATTACTAAAGTTAAAATCCAATTTACTTTTCTAGTTTTTGCCATATAATAAAAAAGAAAAAAGGGATATATAAAATTATCCCAAATAAGACATTTCTTTTATTGCTGCTCCACGTGCAGTCCTTAAGAAATTTTCTTCTATTTTCTTGTATTTTTCTAAGTCTTTTTCAGTTACGGAGGCGCGAACTTTTTTCAAAGCTTCATCGAAATGAGCTTTTGTGACTTCTTTTGCATTGATGTTTTTTCTTAGCGCAATCATTGCGGCTTCTCTTGTTATTGCACTTAAATCAGATCCAGTGTAAAACTCTGTTTTATCTGCAATTGTTTTTAGATTTACATCTTTTGCAATCTTCATTTTTTCAGTGTGAACTTTTAATATTTGTTCACGAGCTTTTTTATCTGGAACTGGAGCCATGATTATTCTATCGAATCTTCCTGGCCTTAGCAATGCTGCATCAATTAGATCTGGTCTATTAGTTGCAGCTACAATAACAACATCATTTAATTCTTCTAAACCATCCATTTCAGTTAATAATTGGTTTACCATTCTTTCGGTTGCTTTACTGCTTTCTCCAATTCCTCTCGCTCCAGCAATTGCATCTATTTCGTCAAAGAAAATTATTGTTGGCGAGGCTTGTCTGGCTTTTTCGAATATTTTTCTTATTCCTTTTTCAGATTCGCCAATCCATTTTGAAATTAATTCTGGACCTTTTATTGAAATAAAATTAGCTTCTGCTTCATTTGCTACAGCTTTTGCTAACATTGTTTTTCCTGTTCCAGGCGGGCCGTATAGTAAAACACCTTTTGGAGCTTTTATTCCAATTCTTTCAAATGCTTCTGAATGATTTAGTGGCCACTCAATAACTTCTTTTAATTCTTGTTTTAAATCTTCTAATCCACCAATATCATTCCAGGTTACATTTGGTTTTTCAACTAGAACTTCTCTCATAGCTGAAGGTCTTACTAGTTTTAATGCTTCTCTAAAATCTTTATCAGTAATCTTTAGTTTTTCTAAAAATTCTTGAGGTATTTTTTCTTTTTCTTTTACTTTTAGTTTGGGTAGATTTCTTTTTAGAACACTCATTGCTGCTTCTTTGGCTAATGATTGGAGATCTGCACCTACAAATCCATGAGTTAATCGTGCAATTTCTTTTAGATCTACATTTTTTTCTAAAGGCATATTTCTGGTGTGAATTTTTAGAACTTCTAATCTACCTTGTTGATCTGGAACTCCAAAGGTAATTTCTCTATCAAATCTTCCAGGTCTTCTGAGAGCCTCATCTAATGAATTTGGACGGTTTGTTGCACCGATAACAACAACGTTTCCCCTTGTGTTAAGGCCATCCATCATTGTAAGTAATTGTGCTACAACTCTTCTTTCTACTTCTCCATGAGTTTCTTCTCTTTTTGAAGCAATTGCATCAATTTCGTCTATGAAAACAATAGATGGTGCTTTTTCTGAAGCTTCTTCAAATATTTGACGGATTCTTTTTTCGGATTCTCCGTAAAACTTATTCATAATTTCTGGGCCGTTAATCAACATGAAATTAGCTTCTGCTTCATTTGCTACGGCTTTTGCTAATAATGTTTTTCCAGTTCCTGGAGGGCCGTGTAACAAAACACCTTTTGGAGGTTCTATTCCTAAAGCTTGGAATAATTCTGGATGTTTCATTGGAGTTTCAACCATTTCTCTGATTTTTGATATTTCATCAGATAACCCTCCAATATCTTCGTAAGTTACATCCGGTACTGGAGCTTCTTCTGCAATGTCTACTGCTTTTGAAGAAATTTTTAATTCTGTGTTTTCAGTTATAATTATTGGTCCAGTTGGATTTGAATCTGCCACTACAAATTTTAGTGCACCCATTGAGCCCATAAATCCTCCACTTGCTCCCCCCATCATTTCTCCAATTTGTTCAAAAATATCTTCGAAAGGACTTCCGGATGATCTGAAAGTTTTACTTCTTCTTGTGGCTCCACCTAAAGAAATAATATCTCCTTTAACTACAGCTCTTCCTAGTAAAGATCTTTTTATTCCTTCTGGATTTCCCTGTATTTGGATCATTACACCTTTTTGTGCAGGAGCAATTGTTACTTTTTTTGCTTCTTTGTAGTCGGTTTTTCTAACTTTTACTTGATCACCAATCCCAGTTTTAGCATTTCTTCTTAGAATTCCATCCATTCTAATTAAAGCCTCTCCAACATCTGTTGGGTAAGCTCGGTCTGCTATTCCTACGGTTTTTCTGTTTCCTTCTATTTCAACTATATCTCCTGGTCTGATACCAATTTCTTTCATGTATTGAGAATCAATTCTAACTATTCCTTTGTATGCTTCTTCTTGCATCGCTTCCATAACTCTTAAACTTACTTCACTATTTTTTGCCATTTTTTCACTCCATTAATTTTCTAAAGTATAATGATAACTTTCCTGGTTGTTCAAGAGAGAGTCTCATCATTTTATCCATCTCTTTTTCCATTTGAATGAATTTTTCTTCAAAATCGATTATTTCTCTAGGTATTGTTACTGAGAAACTATTTCCAACCATTCTTAGTTTTACATCAAAATGTCTTTTTTGTAGTTCTTTGAATTTTTGATATTCTTTAAAGTCTGTTGGGTGTTGCCATTTTTGGTTGCATTTTGGACATTCAAAAAATCTTAATTTAAAACCATCTTTTATTGCAACTTTTTTGTCTGTTTTTACATTGCATTTATCGCATTGTATATTTGCATGGAATATATCTTTCATTTTCGTGTATACGTGGTGTATACACAACTAGTATATAAATGTTATGGAGGTTTGGACTTTGCATAAAAACTAGCTCTATTTCTGTGCAGAATAAACTTTTGCACATTAATTGTTTAGTTGTTTTTTATTGATTTTTCAATTTCTCTTAAATACACTATTACAAAAACTAATGCTACTACCCACGGTATGAAGAATACTCCAAGGCTCTTCCAGGTTATATCCGATTCAATAAAAGACTCTATGCAAAATCTTAGTGCCTCAATAATTAACAAAAACAAGACGACCCACAACGCAATTGCTATATTTTCTCTATTACTCTTTTTTTGCATCCAATGTTTCTTTTTTGCCATTCTTATTATACTCCTCGATACAACTATTGATTAATATTTTCTTCCATTTTTTTTCTATATTTGTATCCTTTTTCGAAATATCTATTTATTTCTTCTATTACTCCCTTAAATGCTTCTGAGCTAATAAAAAATGGAATAGTTTGTTCTTTTAATTGATTTATATTAATTTTACAAACTTGGTTGCATAATACTGCATTTGTACCATTTGAAGTAAATTGTTTGATTAAACTATGAGACCTCATATTATTTTCATTTTCGATAAAATCTTCATCTATATTAAAAGTATATATGTGGGAATTTTTATCATCTTTTACTATATCTATGGGTACTGCCGAACATAGTTTAATTTGCCTTTTTCTATCATTTTCGCTACTCATTTTCAATCTTGACCAATCACGTGTAATATGATCATTATCCGATTTTAGCGATAAAACTAGAAAATAATGATAAGGGCATTTACAAGTATAAGAAATGTTTCCATCGCAATCCATATTAAAATCATTATCATCGGGTAAATCTCTACCATTTTGATCACAATTAAATAAACAAATGGCTCCTGCTTCAATCGACATCTTAATCCCTACTCTCTATCTTTAAACTCAAAAATAATGTCCACTCTCTCAGACTCATTTCCTTCGCATATTTTTCCACCTTCTTTAAATGAATCTGCTATCATTGTCATAAAAACTATTGAATTTTTTTTAGTTCTCATCTCTTCTTTTAATTTTTCCAATCCTTCGAAAAGAAGATTTTCATCGAATTTTCCATCAGTTTGCTCTGGAACAAATAATTCCCTTAAATCAGTCATTTTCAATAAAATATCCCCCTTCTTTTGCTTCTTCGATTATAGCATTTATTTTTTCTTCTGAGATAGACATGGATTCTCTTTTATTTTTTATTCTATCAAATATCTCTTCATCGGATAAAGAAAGATTATTTTTTATGAATAGATAGGAACTTACTACTTCCAACCACTCTAAATCTTCTTTTTTCTCTTCAATTTTTTGGATGAAATCTAAGAATTGAGAATCTAAGCCCTCATCTTCAAATCCAATCTTACCAATATTACCATATTCACATACTTGTGAAATTTGAAATCCATCTTTTGTCAATTCTGGCGAATATGGGCCATATAAATACAAATTAAATATATAACCAAGATTTAGATTTTTTGATTTCATCAGATATACAATCTTCTGCAATTTTAATCTATCGTCAAAGTCATTCATATCAAAAGAGTTATAAAAATTCTTTAGAACCTTGCCTAGAATAACTGGATTCATATTTTAGAAGATATCTAAATGTTTAAATAATTAACTATTAATAAAAATTTATTTTATCTTTTTTTCATCTATGATATAATTTTATAATCTATGATTATATCAACATATGATCAAATTAACCATACCTAAAAAGTTCATGACAAGGAACATAGATTCCAAGATCATTTTCAATAAAATTTCTAGCATTTCTCAATTGTTTTCTTGCTTTGCTCTCATCATGACCATTGCTTTTATATTCGACAATGTATAATTCTTCTCCGTCCCAAATAAGTCCATCAGGTTCGGCCACCATATCTTTTCCTCGCCAGAATTGTACTTCTTTTGCTATTACTTGTGTGTTTGGAATTTCATTACGTAATTCGTTTAAGAGTCTAGCTAGCCCTTGATCGTGTTTTCTTGATGATTTTGTGGCCATTTTATAAAATGGGGAATTGGATGACACTTTTATATGTTTGGGTGATTAAAAGGAAGTTTTTTAATTTCTAGTGTGTTTCCCGTTATATGCTTATGAATTTAGAAAAGGGGTTGATTACTTTAATTTATGGTCCTGCCGCTAGTGGAAAAACTACTATTGCTTTAGAAACTACGTTAAAATATGCAGAAAAGGGTAGAGTTTTGTTTATTGATAGTGAAGAAGGGTTTTCTATAGATAGATTAAAACAAATGAACCCTGAATGTGAGGAAATTTTAGATAACGTTGTGGTTGTAAATGTGAAAGATTTTAATGAACAAGTAAAAGCTTTTGATAATTTAGAAATGATGATGAAAGTTGGGAATTTTGAAATTATTATTATTGATACTATGGGAATGCAGTATAGAAAAGCATTGCAAGAAGGAGATTATCAGTATGTAAATGAAAAAATTTTAACTGGTTTAAGAAAATTAAGTAATCTTGCTTCTGAATATAAAATTCCTATATTGATTTTGAATCAGATTTATACTAAAATGAATGGCGAAAATGTTGGAGTTGGAGGGAATTTAGTAAAAAACTTTGGAAAATATTTAATTGAATTGAAAGTTGATCCTAGAAGAGCCGTTGTTTTGAAACCTTTTGAAAAAATAATACATTTTGAGATTAATGATTTTGGAATTAAGAGATTGTAGTTGTGATTTCCTCATATTTTATTCCACAACCGCCGCAAGAAATTTTATAACCTGCACTGCCGCATAACGGAGGAAGATTTTTTATGTCTCTAAAATCATCCCAGTCGTATGTTTCGGGAGGCCCATATCTTATTTCATTACAAGTTTTGCATTGATACGCAATTTGTTGAGACCAAGTGCTATCTCCCAAATCAATTAAATTTCCAATTGTGAAGTACTTTTCCTTTTCTTCTAATATATCTGCCTCAGATGTAAAATCATTTTCAGGGAATTCATTTCTTATTTCGTCTAACGTTGTTAATTTACCCATTAATCTACCAGGCACTGCACCCCAAGACATAATCTCAAGGGAAGAATTTGCTATTGGCGGCATAAATGTCATAACACTAGGAAAAATTAAGAATATTTAAAGATTTATTTTTTAGAAAACTTATTAAGATACGACATATATCGTTTTATTATGTGGGTTGTAAAATTAAAGTTTAAACCAGTAGAGAAGTATAGCCTTTTTGCGCCCTTGGCAAAAAAATTTAATGTTTCAATTAGTGGGTACCCCTTAAGTAATTATGAGAAGAAAGGGATTCATTATTATTCTGCAATAGGTTCTCTTAGTGGAGAATTGGATAACATTGATAACTTTCATGAAGAACTAAAACGAGATAAAAGAGTAATCAAGGTTGAAAGAAATAAAAATTTGTTCATTACATTATACAAGCAAAGCCCTAAAACAATAGTTGTATATAATCCTGAATTAATATTTTTTAAGCCCATTATTATTGAAAATGGAAATGAAATATATGAAATTGCTATGTGGGAGAGGGAAGATGTTAATAAATTTATTAAAAAATTAAAGAAAACTTACTTAGGAATTTATGATGTTGAATTGCTTAAAGTTAAAAAAGAGAAAGTAGGTGATTTTTTGTTTAAGGTTGTTTTACCGAGTTTAACGGATAAACAAAGATCTGCAATGGAATTGGCAATAAAAAAAGGGTATTATAGAAGTCCCAGAAATATTGATCTACAGAAGTTAGCTGAACTCTCCAAATTAAGTTTTTCTACTTATCAAGTCCATCTAAGGAAGGCAGAAGAAAAGCTTATTCCTTACTTTTTTGAATAAACGATATATATCGCCATAAAAATAATATTAGTTTTGTCTTTTCCAAGATAAAATGAGAAATATTGGAGAATACAAAAAGGGTGCGATAATGCATACATCTGTGATTGCGTTATGTGGCATTCTTTATACTAGGATGATATGGAGCATAGGTTATTTTGCATCTAGGTCTTCTGTTGAAAAAACATCTTCTCCTTTAGAAAGAATTGCAGTGGAGGATACTTGTTTTGTTGAAGAATGAGAGTTCTCAAAGAAAGATTAAAAAGTTCTTTAGATTGTTATAAAGAGGATTATATTTTCCTTCAATCTGTAGAATATAATTTCCCATTTCTAGAGGGAGAATTTCAAATTGGGCCAAATTTTTATTTTCCCAGAGATTTGAATCATTTTACTGCTATAGAAGCACAATTTTGTTTTAATCAACTGGCTTACGTGGGGATTGGAGAGTTTATTTCAAGAGGAATGATTAACTGTATTGACCTAACATACGATCAATTTTTAGAAAAGAGGGCAAATAATATTTTTATTTTAGACCATCATACTAGATTTAAAAAGGAGTTAGAAACATCTGAAATAATAAAGGGAAATTTAGAGTTAAAAAGCCATAAAATTTTGCAAGATTCATTATGGCTTTTTTGTGATTATTCTTTTGGGGATGAAGCTGTTGTTGGAGGATCTAAGTGTGTTGTTAAGCTTTCTTAGAAACCTTCTTTTTCTCTAATTGTTCTGTTGAAGGGAATTTATATGCTGGTTTTGAAGACTTCCAATCTTCTTTTCCAGGACATTTTGGGTTTAAACATAAAATCCATGGACGTTTTCCTTTTGTTATGACTTTAATTTGTGGAAAACCATCATGTTTACAAGGATTTTTTTCTTTTTTTAGCAATCCTTGTTGAGGTAAACCGTAAGTTGTTTTACAATCTGGATAAGCGTTACATGCTACAAATCTTTTTCTTGTTTTTTTAGAATGTATTATTATTAATTTTCCCTTGCCACATTCCTGGCAGGTTCCAAGTTCACGCATTTTGTTTTCTGTTTCAATTGTGGCTTTTGTTAGGTCTTCACCCAGAACTTTTTCATTTTTCTTGAATTCGTTTAGGATTTCTGTTAAAACTTTCTTTGCCTCAGAAATAACTTTTTCTTTTTTTATTTTTCCTTCTCTAATTTGATTCATTTCTTCTTCAAAGTGTTTTGTTAGTTTTTCATCTAACATTTTTGGAGAGTATTTTTCAAGAACTTCTACTATATTCATTCCTAATTCTGTTGCTTCTAATTGATCTCCTTCTATGTATCCTCTATTATACAATGTATCTATGATCATTGCTCTTGTTGATTTTGTTCCTAAACCTAATTTTTCCATTTGTTTTATTATAGAAGCTTGAGAGTATCTTGCAGGAGGTTGAGTTTCTTTTTCTTCGTCTTGTATTTTTTTAACTTTTATTTCGTCTCCTTCTTTCATTTTTGGAAGTTCTTCTTCTTTGAACTTTGCGTATTTTCCATAAAGAGTGTGCCATCCCGGTTCTATTGTTGTAGTTCCAGATAAAGAAAAAATTTCTTTATTTACATCTATTTGAGCAGAAACTGTTAATCTTTTTGCGGGTTCTCCAAATACTGCAAAAAATCTGTGAACTATTAAATCATATAATCTTGCATTTTTTCCAGATAGAGAACCTTTTTCCCCAGTTGGATATATTGCTGGGTGAGCAGGATCTGATTTTTTTCCTTCATTTGGCTTTAATGTTTTTTTCTTAAGGAGTTCTTCTGTTTCTTTTTTGTAAGATTTTGATAATCCTTTTAGGATTTTTTTATAATTAATTGATTTTGGTAATTTTTGAGATGAAGTTCTTGGATAAGAGATTAATCCAGAAATATAAAGTTCTTGAGCAATTTGTGCAGATTCTTTTGGAGAAATTTTTAAATGTCTAAATGCTTCAATTTGTAGTGTTGTTAAATCAAAAGGTATTGGAGGGTTTTGATTTTTCTTTGTTTCATTTAATTTTGAAATTTTGGCAGGTTTATTTTTTGTGTTTTTTAGAATTTCATCTTTTCTTTTTTTGTCAAATATTTTATCGTCTTTGTGCTTAGCTAGTATTTTTGATTTTTTGTGTAAACCATCTAAAAAAATTTCCCAATATGTTTCGGGTTTGAATTTTTTAATTTCTTTTTCTTTATCTACGATTATTTTTAGTGTTGGAGATTGTACACGGCCAGAAGATAATATTTTAAATCTTCCAGTTGCGGTTTTTACTGAAGTTGAAAGTGCACTTGTAATATTAATTCCGTAAAACCAATCAAGATAGTGTCTTGTTTCTCCAGCATCAATCATGTTGAAATCTAAATGTTTTGAAGCATTTGTATAAGAATCATTTAATTCGTCTTTTGTTAGGGTTGAGAACTTCATACGTTTTGCATCTTTTAATTTTAGAGCTTCTTTGATAACATTTGCACCAATTACTGCTCCTTCAAGATCATAATCTGTTGCTACAGTGAATTCATCTGCTCTTTTTCCGAGTTAAGTAACGTAAGATTTAGTATATTTTGCATTTTTGTCTATGTCGGATTTAGGTTTCCACTCAATATCAAAAATTGGATATGTTCCCCATTTTGTTTTTACTTTTTCTGCTAGACCAAATAAATGACCTACAGCACAACCAACAATAATTTCTTTTTTGTTTCTTATAATTTCGTAATAAACTGATTTTCCTTTTGTTTTTTTAACTGGTTTTGAGTCCCCTAGAGCTGTTGCTATTTTTAGTGCTGCCATAGGTTTTTCTGTGATAATTAATTCGGTCATAAAAATATATGCTCTAGAATATACTTTATAAGTGTTTCTTAAAAATTAAAAATAAAGAATTAAAGATTTTTATATGGGCACTCATTCTCTGGTTCATTAAAGCAAACATACCTTCCAGTTGCCGAACTTACCCTATAACTAGCGCACACTACATCTGTACTCCCATCATTTTTTACTTTAACTATTGCGTCTTCTTTGAATTTTTTGCAGTGAACTTTTTCAGCAGCTATTACTTCTAATTTTTTTACCATTTTAATTTGGGAAATGGAGATTTATTTATAAGTGTTTCTTAAAAATTAAAAATAAAGAATTAGTTATTCAGTTTTCTTTTTTCTTTCGAATTCATCTACACATTCATCAGAGCAAAATGTGTAATGATCTCCAGAAATATCCTTTTCAATGTGATCCCTTTCTAGAACTTTTCTGCAATTATCACAATAAGCGGCGTTTGCATCGCTTTCGTAACCTTGCATAAATCCTTCTTCATCACTCTCAATTTCGTCGTTTGCTGTTAGCTCTTCTCTTGCTTCATCTCCATATACATCAAATTCATGTTCGTCTTGGTTGAATTCTTCATCCATTTTTAAATCCCCCGATTTTCTTTTTATTTATGTATTTTCTTAATGGTTTTGGCACTTCGATAGTACCATCTTCATTTTGGAAATTCTCAAGTATTGCTACCATTGCTCTTGAGGTTGCTACCATAGTATTATTTAACATATGAACATATTTTTTAGTTCTGTCTTCATCAATGTATTTTGTATTAAGTTTTACTGCTTGATATTCTGTTGTGTTTCCTGCAGAGGTTACTTCTTTGTATTTTTTCTCTCTTGGGAACCAAGCTTCAATATCATATTGTTTTGACATTTTTGGTCCTAAATCTCCGGAACATATTTTTATAACTCTGAATGGTATTTTCATTGATTTGAAGAAATCTTCTGAAATCTTTTGCATTTCTTCTAAGTGAGTATATGAATCTTCTTGATTAGAAATTATTACTTGTTCTACTTTGTAGAATTGATGCATTCTAAATATTCCTTTGGAGTCTACACCGTGGCCTCCAATTTCTTTTCTGAAACAGGGAGTTATTGTGGAGACTTTTATTGGAAGATCTTTTTTATTGAATGTTTTATTTCTGAATAATGCAACTAATGGGTGTTCTCCTGTTCCAATTAAATGTAAATCTTCCCCTTCTACTTTGTAAATTACATCTCTAAAGTCTTCAAAATTTACTGCACCGTATAGAGCATCTTTGTTTAGCATTAAAGGAGTGCCAATTAGTTGGAATCCTTTCTTTGTTAGATAATCTACGCCGTATCTTTGTAGTGCTAAGTCTAAATGAGCCATATCTCCAATTAAATAATTAAATCCTTGGCCGGCATTTTTTCTTCCGGCTTCAAAATTTGCTAGAGAAGACATTTCTAATAAATCTACATGAGATCTTAATTCGAATTTTGGAGTTTTTGGTTCTTCTATGTAAAAGTTAAATGGAACATTATCTTCTTCTGCCTTACCTAATGGTGTTGAATCGTGCAGAATATTAGGTAATTTTTCTTGGTAAGAGATATTTTGTTTGTGAAGCTCTTCCATTTCTGATTCCATTGCTTGGATTTTAGAAGGAATTTCTTTTGCTAGCTTTAATCTTGGAGCAACATCTTGTCCTTTTTTCTTTAATTCTTTTATTTCTTGAGTTAAAACATTTCTTTTGTTTCTTAATTTTTCTGATTTCTGTTTTAGATTTCTCCATCTAGTATCATTAGCAAGAATTTTATCGATCCACTCTTTTTTTTCTTCTTGATTTCTTTTTTCTAAGTTTTTTTTGATTAGATCTGGGTTTTCTCTAACAAACTTTATGTCAAGCATGATTTTTAGAAAAAAAATAGTTATATAAATGTTTTGTTACTTACTTTTCTTATGAATAATATATATTCTGGAAAATATACTTTTAGAACATATAAAGGTTTATATATAGATTTGATACTACAAGAAAAGGTGGAAATGAATGGATAATAAAGATATTTTTGAGGTGTTTTTTAGACGAAAACCGTCGATGATATTGGTTGCTTTACGAAATAACACTAAAGCAAAATATGGATCGGTTCTAGCGAAAGAAGTTGATTGCACATACTCTCATGCTGTTAAAATTCTCCAAGAAATGGAAAAGAACAAGTTAGTTGCTTTTGAAAAAATTGGAAGAATTAAGACAATTAAATTAACTGAGAATGGTGAGAGAATCGCAGATCATATCGAAAGAATCAGAGATATATTATGACGTTTTCTAAAAGCTTCCCTCGAACTGACGGTAAAACCACGTACCCAACTTGGGAAGAAATTATTTTAAATTCTGATAAAGAAGAAGTTATTGAGCAAGAGGCACGTTCTGAAAACATTAAATTAATGAGAGAGTGTATTGAAGATGCTCGAAAGTTATTTTCTGATTCTAATTTAAGAGACTATCAAAGTGATTTAGTTAGAGTTGCTGTTTCTTTATTTGAAAAGAGAGCTTCGCATGTTGTTTATTGGAAAGAGAGTAAGTGTAAAGAATTATTTGATGAGAAATTTAATAAAAGTTAGTTAATTCCTTTTTTTATGATTGATGAAGATTTGGTGATTGAAGATTTATTAGTTGATGAGTGTTCTTTGGAAAAAGCTTTGATTGTTGCTTCAGGGATTAGAGATGAAAAAGAGGTTTCTGAATATTTAAGAAAATTAGATATTATCCAACAAGGATATTATGACAAAATTGAAAGAGATGGGTCAAATAGAGAGAAAGCTCAATGGTTGTTTGATTATATGTGGGGAATGACTCGTGAATTAGATGATGAGAGTTCTTTAGTTACTGATGCAATAGATTCTAAATTGGATTTAGATAGAGATATTGTTTGTGGAGATTGTGTTGCGTTAACTTCTTTATATTCTATATTGGGATTGAGGGTTGGAATTCAGGATTTATCTGTAGGAGTTACGCCCGGGCATATTTTTAGTTTTATTGAGAGTGAGAAATTAGTAATGGAGAATGTTAATCCGAAAGGATTTAATTATATTCGTAGTGTTTTTCAAAAAGGAGGTTTAAAATGGTTAATATCTAGAACGTATAATAATCGTGCTGCAGATATAGATGGCGCAGATAACGAATTGACATTAAAATATCTTGGATATTCATTGGCTATAGATCCGATATGTTCTGAATCTTTAGTTATGAGATCAAGTCTTTTTAGTGATTTATCTGATTTTGATAGAGCGAGACAAGATATTGAACTAGCATTGGAATTATATCCCTTTCATATAAAAGTGCATGAAGCTAAAAAATATATTGAAGAGAAATGGGCCCAACGGGATTTGAACCCGCGACCCCCTGGTTAAGAGCCAGGTGCTCTAGCCAAACTGAGCTATGAGCCCATATAAGTTTTTGAGAAGTAAATCTGTTTAAAAAAGTTTTGAATTATTATATTGTTCCAGTAAAACTAATCCAAGTATACCCAATGTAGATTAGGAAAAGGAAGTATAAAATATTTGCACCCCATAAAATTCCGTTTTTTATTGTTGGAACGGCATATAGTGAGGTTATCAATAATGCAATGGCTGCAGAAACTCCCAAGTAGAACATTAATTTATCATTTGCATAATTAAACGCGTGATCTTTCATGTCAGAACAATCTAAATTGATACATTTTCCAGTTTCTGAAACTCCGTTAATTGTTACCTCATAAGAAGATAGTCCTACAACGTAATTATATACGAAGAATGTTCCAGTTAACACGGCCGTCATTATTATGAATCCAAGAATATACCAAAGTACTTTTTTGAAATTGAAAGGTTTTTTTGGTTTTTTCTTTTGTATTTTTGGTTTTACGAATGATGTTGAAGAAGGTTTATCTTCTTTTACTGGTTTTAATTCTTTGAAAGCCATATCAATTAAATCTGAAGGCCATCTTTTTGTAAGAAGAGCTTTTTTGATTTCTTCATCTTTTACACCACGTGCACGAATTGATAGAATGAAATTTTTTAATGTTGTAATTTGATCATGATTTGTTACAGCTTTTTCTTGATACTTTTCTTCTTTAGGAGTGAGAGAAGATTTTTTGACTGGTTTTGAAACTTTCTTTTTATTTTCAATTATTTTGAAAGCGTCTTTCACTTCTTTTTTTTCCCAATTATTTTCAGAAAGTATTTTTTCTATTTCTTGTTTTGTATATCCTTTTGCTAAATGACGTTTGATATAATCCACAAGTTGTAAGTCAACCATAATATAGAAAATTTGTATTTGGTATTTATATATGTTACTAAAGGAAAATTATATAAACAACGTCTTCTAAAGTCAATAAAATGAAAATAGAATTATCAAAAAAACCTCAAGGTGTAACGATTGTCGGGGGATTTCCTGGTTTTGGATTGGTTGGAACTATTACTACTGAATATTTGATGGATCATATTGAAGATGTCCAAAAAATAGGGTATATATGGTTTAATGAAATGAATCCTTTAATTGCAATTCATGAAGGAAGTGTTGTTGACCCTTTAGGAATTTTTTATTCAAAAAAATATAATTTAGTTTTACTTCATGCTGTTACAAACATAACTGGAGTAGAATGGAAATTGGCTGAAGCAGTTTCTCAAGTTTCAAAATTATTGAAGGCAAAGGAAGTTGTTTGTATTGAAGGGATTGGTGCAATGCAAAAAGTGAGTAATAATGTATTTTACATTTCTAATAATAATCAAAGATGGGAAGAATGTGGAACAAAAAAATTAAATGAAGGAATTATAATGGGAGTTACTGCTGCAGTTTTATCTAAATTTCAAAAAGCTACTCCGCTTTCATGTATTTTTGCAGAAACAAATAGTAAACTTCCGGATAGCAGAGCTAGTGCGAGAATAATTAAAGTTTTAGATTCTTATTTGGGATTAAGTGTTGATCCTAAGCCTTTGATAAAGAAAGCTGAAGGTTTCGAAGATAAGCTAAAGGGTTTAATGAAAAAGGCAGGTACTGCTCAAGTAGATAAACAAAAGAAAGAAGTTAGCTATATGGGATAGTTTTTTATATTTTCTTTTACTACCTTTTACATGAAGAATTACTTAAAATCTCTTCTTTTTAGTTATGCTTTAATTTTTGTGAGTTTGTTTGTTGTAAAATCTTTTCAAAATATATTTGTAATTAGTTTAATTTTAAGTTTGTTAGTTGTTTTTTCATTTTCATTGTATCAAAGAGAAAAAGAGATAAAATTTGATAAGAAAGGTTTATTGAGATATACTTTATTGTGTCATTCTTGTAATTGGGAATGGATGTCTAACGTGACGAATAAAAAATATTCTAAGAAATGTCCAAACTGTAGTGAGAGTTCTAAAATAGAAATTGTGGGTATGAGGAGAGTTCATAAGCTACCAAAGAGATCTTCGAGAGATCTGACTAGTTACTTCAAAAAATAAAGTCTCACTTAGAAAAAAAGTGAGAGTAAATCATAAGAAATTATCTTTTTTTCTTTTTAGTTGTTTTTTTCTTAGCTACTTTTTTCTTGACAACTTTCTTTTTAGCGGCTTTCTTTTTTTTCTTTCCGCCTCTTGCCATTTTAGCTTCGCAAACATTACCGGAACCATCTACATAGTAAAGGTAACCAGGTTTTCTAGTAACAACTTTTTTTGCTATAATTTTTCCCAAATCATTTCACCTCCCTTTTATAAGAATGATTTAATTAAATTCTGAAAATACTAGTATATAAACTTTATTAATTCCCTCGACGGTGAAAATAAATTTTCCTTTCTAAAAAGTGAGAGTTAAATTGTCTGCTTAAAAGTTTTAATCATTAATTGTATCTATTATATTTGGGTTTTGATTAGATATTTTAGGCACTTATTCTTTTCGTTTATGATTAAATATTTCAAACATAATATGAAATAATCTTTGTTCTTTATTATAAAGGCATATTGTCGTTTAACCGAATATCTCTCAAGATACCCAATCTGTAAGGGTATTAGACTTTATAGAGTGTTGTGGGTTTAAATTATTGAAGAGATCAGCGTCGATGATTGGTTTATGAGTTCCTTCGTAAATTTCCCCATTATACTTTACTTTTCCAGCATAAGTTGGATTTTTTATTATCGTATATAATGTTGAAATTGGAATATTTAGTTTTTCAGAGATTACCTTATAATGTATTCCTGCAGCACGCATTTCGAATATTGTTTGGATTTTCTTTGAATTACTCTTATCTATTACTAATTTTCCATTGTTGTACATATACCCTAAAGGAGCACGACTTAATGCTTCTCCGTCGCTAATTTTCTTATCGAAAGCTAATTTTACACGTTCTTTTACCATTCCACGCTCTAATTGGGCAAAAACACCAATCATTTGGAAGAATGCTTCGCCCATTGCAGTTGTTGTATCTATGTTTTCGGTTACGGAAGTAAAGTTGATTTTTTTCTCTTTTAGTTGATCTAAGAATGTGATTAAATCTCTAACATTTCTAGAGAATCTATCAAATTTGTAAACTAAGATATTTTCAAATTTATTTTCTTTTAGATCATTTAATAATTGTTGAACTCCAGGACGTTTCATAGAACCAGCGGAATATCCAGCATCTGTATAAACATTTACAACCTTCCAAGATCTTGCTTTGCAGTAATTTTGACATCTATCTATCTGAGCAGATATCGAAATTCCTTCTTTTGCTTGTTCTTCGGTAGAGACACGCACATATATTGCTGTTTTTAGTTTAATTTCTGCCATTTTTCAGTTAATTATCGTTAAATCGGGCCTAAAAGTCAATGTAAGAGTAGTATGGCCATTCTAGCATGGGTTCCCTTATTGGAACCAATATATAGCCTTATTAGAAAAGTGTATAAAAAAGTATCTCAAATTTGAATTTTGGTTTTGTATATGCTTAAAATTTTTAGTTTTTGTTTAGAATATTTATTATTGTATTTGTTATTTCTTATAAGTAGTTAAAATAGAAAGGTTTATATATTAATTTTTTAATATTATATTAGAAAAATGACAATAAGAGATATTATAAAAGAATATTCAGAAGGATTGGAAGGAAAAGGGCCAATATTATGGCATAAAAAACTCCATAGAAATGGTTCTGGAGAATTTGCTTGTGTTAAAGGATTGAAAGAAGGGTGTGAAGCTCCCGTAAATTGTGAAGATTGTTATACAAATTCTGCTGGAGAAGGTTATTGTTTAAGAACTTATGGAGAACCCGTGAATGGTTTTTTAGTTTTAGAAAAGAAACATCAAAAATTAGTTGATGAAAATAGGCCAGGAGCTTATAGTTCAATTACTTTGGCTTTAGAAGATCTTGGTATTGATTAAAACTTTTAGTGTTTTCTGTGTATTTTAAACCACCAATCTCCTATTAGCATCGGTATAAACCCTAAAATTATCCAAATAATGTTATTAAACCAAGCACCATAAATTATTATAATTAACCCTATAAAATGTAGTGTCAGATTCGTTGTATCATTAAATGAGAAGATATAATGTTCCTTTTTTTTCTTGATTCTTTTTTTCTTCATTTTCCTTTCACCTTTATTTTCTTCTTCATTTGTTTAAGTTTTGATTTTTCTTTCAAAAAAGGGTTTTTTTCCGTTGATTTTATGTATACATGCTTTCCTTTTTTCTTTTTTTGAACATACCCTAGTTCCTCTAACTCTGTTGTGTATTGGGATATTGTTGATCTTATTTTTGAATAGTCTTTATCCGGATACATTTCCTCTGCTAAAAATTTAAGTGTCACTAATTCTTTATCTTCTTGTTGTAAAGCAGCTAAAATATAGCATATTTTTTGAGAAACCTCTGTCATTTCTTCTATTTCATTTAACTCTATCTCTGGTTCTTCTCTCACTTCTTCTTCGTGTATTTCTATCTCTTTTAGTATTCCTAATGATTTTTCTAGTGCTAATAATCTCTCACTTAGTTGATTTATGTTATCTCTGTGCTCATTATGTGACTCTTCATGTTTTTCATGTTTTTTATGGAAATCTTTATGATGTGTATCGATCATTGAGAAGTCTTTTTTTATGTTTTCGAAAGATTTTTTTAAACTCTCTTGCATTACTGTAACTGTTTCAGTTAACTTATTATCGCCATTATTTTTTCTGAAAAAACCAAACATATTCTTTTTTGAAATTACTTATATATAAACGTTTTGTATCGTTCGGTAAACGTTCGGAGACGTGTATAGACAGTTCGGAGAACGTTCGGCGAACCGTACCGAACGGTTATTTTGGTGTTTTTATCGTCGAAAATGAAAAAATAAGTATATATTTTCTAAAAAAGTTTAGTTTGATCAGGATCTTGATCATAATAAAGATTTGTGAGTTTTTGTTTTAGATTTAGGTCTTTGAAATCAGGATTTATAGATAAAGTGAGGGTTCTATTATTAATTTTTGACTTTATTATAGGAAGATTTTTCCGTATTAATGCACTTACATACCCCCTAATACAGCCTGTAGTGAGACTTAATTTCTCAGAAAGATCATTATATGTGATAGATCTGCCAAAATCTTCCTCTAATTGATAAATAGTGAGGAAAATAAGGAATTCTTGACTAGTGAGAGTATTAAATCGTTCTACTAGGTCTTTTTTTAGTGATTGAATATTAAGTGATTGAGTGTTTAGTGAGTGCTTAATTGGTGATTGAATGCTTGTTGAATGATTGATCAGTGATTGATTAGTTTTTTGTTCTTCTTTGTAATTTGGGCTTATTTGGGGAGTATACTGCTCAATTATGTGCTTAGAATGTGATTGATTGTTGATTGATTGATTAACTGTTGAATGATTGATTGATTGGACCCCTTCATTTCCACTGGAACTTTGCTTAATTTGGGGGTTTTGAGGGGTTTTTACGCTATTTTCATTAGAAAAAGAGAGGTTTTTAGTATTATTTTGTAAAATTAAGTGATTTATTGCACTTTCGAGCTTATCTAGCCTATTATTTAGATTAGATATATCTTCTTTCACCTTGGTGAATGCCTTTTTTAGAATTAATTCATCCATTTATCCCCAACTTAGTGAGTGATAGTCTATTTTTATAGTTTTATGAAATAAATGATATGTTGAATGATTGATTAAGTGTTGAATAAGTGCTTAATTGTTGATTAACTCTTTATATTTTGAATAAACTTCAGATCTTAAAGTCCATTTTCTCCTCGATAAAAAGATTTTTCCATTAGAATTAGAAGATATTTTTTTTATTAGTTTAGATTCATGCAATTCGTTTAATAACCTCAATATAAATTCTTCATCTCTTATCATCTCTTCTGCGATTTGAGAAGTAAATAAAGGTTTGGCAGGATTATTGTAAAGATAAGATAATATTTCTTCTTTGATTCTTTGTATCTTTTTTTCGCTTATTTTTGGCATATGCATTTATTATATTGCCACTATTTAAGTTATTCGGTTAAAAGGATTTATTAATTATATATAGAAAATCTGTTTGGTTCGCACATAATTACAATTAAAGATTGATTATTATTTTGTTTTACATTATCTAAGGTGATCAAATCTTGTTCAGATGCAATGCACTTCCTATAGGGATGAGAATGTAATAATATGAGCGTTTCTCGAGGACAAGATTTGAATCTTACATGATTGAATGATTGTTCAATTATTTCAGGAATAAAAATTTCATCTATAGAATATATATTTGATTCTTTTTTTCCAAAAAGACAAATTGCGAATTCTTTAGAGAGATCTTCAAAATATATTTCTTGTAATTCTTCATAAGTATTTTCTTCAAATACTATGCTTGTATTTTGGTCTATTTTTATTACATTTCCCTCTGACTCTGTAGATTCAAATATGCTTTCTAATATTGGAAAAAGAGAGCTACCCAATAAAAAGTAAGAAGTAAATAAAAGAAGAAGGAAAATTCCAATTGACATAGTTATTATTTTACTTAATTTTGAAGGTTTATCAAAATCATTTATGTCTATTGAATCTTCCATTATTTTTTTCTTTTCTTTTGAAAAAAGAATATATACAGTATTTCCAATATTGCCAAAGTATTAACTAAAAACAATACAATAAACCAATATTTTTGATTATTCTTAGAAGACTTCCATAATGCTATTCCTTTCCAAGGTAATGTCCATAACATCAATAAATATAACCATGTTGGATTTGTTGTAAATATATCAATAAAAGCCAATTAGTTCACCTCCTTAATTTTGTTTTTTATTGAATCAAATATGAATGGTAATTCTTTTATTATTTTTATTGTTATTCTTTCAGGATATATTTCAATTTGTTTAAGAGTATTTTGATCAGACATTAATAATTCTTTGAATAACAGTCCTGAAATCCCCATCTTATATTCTATCATCTCTTCTTCTGTTATTATTTCATTTAGACTTATCTCTTCTGATAGTTTGCTTGCAGATTGTATGAATTCTGTAGGATTTTCAGCTAACATCATTTCAAAGACTTCATCTTTTGTAAATGAATTATTCATGTATTCTACTCCATTTGTATTATTTATTTTAACTATATTGAAATTGATTAATAGATAATTGTCCGATAATATTTGTTTTAAATCTTCTTCTGAAAGAAATGTAGAATATTCATTTAGTTGATTTGTTGTTAAGTATTTTTTATCATCTAAATTTTCTGAAAATGTTAATCCAGTTAAAACTTCATCTTCATAAGAAACTATTATTATCTTTTCTTCATTTATTGTGTTTTGAACATCTTTGTAAATCATATATCCTGTTATTCCGGTTATCAATAATATGATTAAAATTGAAAAAAGAATTGTTTTCCATATTACATGAGTTAGTTTGAAAAGTATAAAAACTATTGATATTATTATGATTATAGATAGTATTGAAATAAACATTGTTTTATTTTTATTTTTTATTTTAAATAATTTTCTATGAAATTGTTACAACTGTCATGAAAAATTACATGAATAATTTTAGAGTGGTATCGGGATTGAAAATATAGATAAGAAAAAATATAATTTAGGCTGAAAATATATATAAATAAAAAATCTAAATTATAGTTATGAATAAAGAAATAAATGTTTTAAAGATAATGGACAGCGAGAAATGTTGCTGGGAAGAAGCATTAGAAAAAGAAGAAGAAAGAAAATCTTTAAGCGAATTTTTTTAAATTTTATTCACCTTTTAATATTGGTAGTTTAATATGGGGTGGCAAATTAACTTCTTGTGTTAAAGATAGTGCCTTTATATTACTTTTAGCCAATATTGTGTTAAATATTTGTGCCATTAAAGGTTTTGGAAGTTTTTTATCTTTTTTCCAATCATCTAGAAGTTTTTTTACTTTCTCTTTATCTTCCATATATAGCAAATTGCCTAATAATTGTATTTTTCCAACACTTGGTGCATAATCTGCTGTATATTCAAAATTAAATTTTATAACATCTCCAGAACTGGTGACATTTAATTTTTCTTGATCTACGTCTGTTATAGATAAGTTGCTCTTGATTTTTAAGTCAGAGTTTACTTTACCTGTTTTCTCTATCATTATTTTTTCGAAGTTAAATCCTACTATAGACATTTTTTAATCACCTTCATGAGATTGTTAAATAGTTTATAAAACTTTCTAGATTATATCCTCTTCTGCTACAACTATAAAGTCTCCTACAGCTATAACTGAACTATGAGGTATTAATAAACTTCCAGTTGTATCTTTTTCTAAATCTAATCCTTCTGTAAATCCAGTTGGATTTTTTAGAACAATTTGTAATAATTCACCTGTTCTTGTTTCGAAAACTAAATTTCCAACTTCACCAAATCTTTTTCCTGCCTTACTTACAACTACTTTTCCTAGTATTTGTTTTGCATATTTTTTATCATCAGCCATTTTGAGTAAGCCCCCTTATTGTATATTGTGATTATGTGTATGTTTATAAAAATTTCCTAACTAAATGAGTCACTTATTGATTGTTTTGTTTCTTCAAATTTCTCTCCTATTGTTTCAAAAAGTCCATCATCTTTTAATGAATCTATTATAGCTGCACCTGTTATCACAATAGGATTATCTGTTTCAATATCATTTTCATTATATAATGTGGCAATTATAACAAAAAATACTGTTAAAACAAGTAAAACCATAATTATTGTTTTTGAAAATGATTTGAAAAGAATGTGTTTTGTCATTTCTAGAACTAATACTGTTATCCCTATTATTACTAATAACATTATTAAATTCATATTATAATTTAATTTGATTTAATATATAAAATTATTGTTTACCCTCTCTGACCTTGATTGCTAGTGGAAAATATTATTGTTTGAAATTTCAAATGGAGTTTTTTGTTTTGTTTTGTTTTTTGCTTGTTTTATTGTTTTATTATCGATAAAATATTATTTAATTTTTTTTAATTTTAAAATTTTAATAGTATAGGTCTTGTATTTATTGAATTTTAAGGAATTTTAAAATTTAAATTAAATTTTTATTTTTAAATTTTTCTAATAAATATAATAATATAATATAATATATATAATAAATAATATAAATTAAAATTGATTTTGGGGAGAATTTCTATAAGAAATTAGAAATATAGTTAGTTGGTTTTTATTAAATAATAATTCCATAGGAAATAGAGGTCTAGGAGTCTATTTTGAATTATAATAATGTTTAAATATTCATTTTTTGTTTTCAAAATTAAAATGGTAAAAGGTGATATAAAAAATTTCTTCGAAGATTATTTGGGTAAAGAATCAATCTTTAAAGATAAAAAAGTTTTACAAACAAGTTACACACCAGAGACTATACCTCATAGAGATGATCAAATAAATGAAATAGCAGGGATATTAGCTCCTGTTTTAAGAAATGAAAAACCATCTAATTTATTTTTATATGGAAAAACAGGAACAGGAAAAACATTATCTGTGTTACATGTAGTTAATAATTTGAAAAATATATCTAAATCTAAGGAATTACCTCTTCATATTGTATATGTTAATTGTAAATTAAAAAGAGTGGCAGATACTGAATATAGGTTGATTGCAAGTTTAGCTAGAGAGTTTGGACAAGACAACATTCCTGTTACAGGGTTGCCTACTGATGAAGTATATAGATTGTTCATAAAAAATATTGATAAAGGCCCTAATCAAATAATTCTAATTTTGGATGAAATAGATCAATTAGTAAAAAAAGCGGGAGATGAAATATTGTATAATTTAACTAGAATTAATACTGAGTTGAAGAATACTCAAATAACTTTTATTGGTATTTCTAATGATTTGAGATTTGCAAATGATTTAGATCCTAGGGTAAAATCCTCATTAGCAGAAGAAGATCTAAACTTCCCTTCTTATAATGCATTACAACTTCAAGATATTTTAGTGCAAAGATCGTCTGAGGCATTTAAGGAAAAGATTATTTCTGAAGGAGTTATAGAAAAATGTGCTGCTTACGCTGCTAGAGAACATGGAGATGCAAGGAGAGCTTTAGATTTATTAAGGGTTGCAGGAGAATTAGCTGAAAGAAAGAATGATTTAAAATTGAAAATAAATCATATTGATGAAGCTGAATCTAAAATTGAAAATGATTTAGTTGTTGAAGTAATTAGTACATTGCCTAAACAATCTCAATTAACATTGTTGGCAATTTTTGATTTATATGAAAAGAAAGGTAATGAAAAATTTTTCACTGGAGATGTTTATGAAATTTATATGGATTTATGTGTAAAATGTGGTTTGAAACCATTAACTCAGAGAAGATTATCTGATTTAATAGCAGAATTAGATATGCTTGGGATAATTAATGCTAAAGTTGTGAGTAAAGGAAGATATGGGCGTACAAAAGAAATAGGATTAGCTATGCCTCAATCTAGTATACCTAATTTAATTTCTCAATTGAGAGGTTGGCTTAGTTTATGAAAGAAAAAATAAAATCTTTAATGGATGAAGGTGTTTTTTTAGATCCTGAAGTTGTTAGTTTGATAGATGAATCTTCTTTTGATTTGATTAATGACCATTTGAATGAAGTTAGAGGGCAAGTATTAAATCGAATGTTATTGGATGAGTTGAAATCCAAATATATTAAATCAAGTGAGGTTGTTTCTGAAGAAATTTCTAATAATGTGAATATAGTTAAGTCATATGAAGATTCTTTAAATAAAATAGAGGTTAACCATTTTGTTGAACATTATAAAACTAGATATCAATTTATGAGTAAATTATTACAAAGTAGACTTGAATTAGCTGATGCAATTTCTATTAGTAGATCTTTTTCTAAAATGCAAAGAGATAAAGTATCTCTGATTGGAATAGTTTATGATAAACAAACTACTAAAAATGGCAATTTGATTTTAGAAATTGAAGATCCAACTGGAAAAATAAAGATTTTGATTAATTCTACTAAGAAAGAAGTCTTTGAAATGGCACAAGATATAGTTTTAGATGAAGTTATTGGTATTGTTGGAAATATGGGTGATAAAATTGTTTTTGTTAATGAATTATTTTTTCCTGATGTTTCTGTAAATGGAAATAATATGAAGAAATCAGAAAGAGAAGAACATGTAGCATTTATTTCTGATATTCACATTGGTTCTGATATGTTTTTAGAAAAAGATTTTGAAAAATTTATAGAATGGATAAATGGAAATTCTGGAAGTTTAGAACAAAAGAAAATTGCTAAATCTATTAAATATTTATTTGTTATTGGAGATATTGTTGATGGGGTAGGAATTTATCCTAATCAAGAAGAAGAATTAGTAATTAAAGATATAAAAGGACAGTATGATAAATGTGCTGAATATTTTTCTAAAATGAGGAAAGATTTACAAATTATTGTTTGTCCAGGAAATCATGATGCTTTAAGATTGGCAGAACCTCAACCTGTTTTGGATGAAGAGGTTGCCCAAGAATTATATAATTTAGAGAATGTACATATTGTTAGTAACCCTTCTTTGATAAATATTGGCGGATTTGAAGGGTTTGAAGGTTTTAATGTTTTAATGTATCATGGATTTAGTTTTGATTATTATATTGATAAGGTTGATAGTATTAGAGAGAATGGAGGGTATGATAGGGCAGATTTAGTTATGAAGTTTTTAATGAAAAAAAGACATTTAGCTCCCACTCATGGCTCTACATTATTTGTTGTTGATCCTGAAAGGGATGATTTAATTATAGATGAAATCCCGGATTTTTTTGTTTCAGGACATATTCATAAATCAAGCGTAAGTCATTATGGTAAGACTACTCTAATCTGTGGCAGTTGTTGGCAAAGTACTACAAAATTTCAAGAAAAAGTAGGACACCATCCAGAACCATGTAGAGTTCCAATTGTAAATTTGAAAACAAGAGATGTAAAATTAATGAAGTTTTGTGAATAAATGGAAAAATATTTTGAATCTTTGGATAGAGAAGTAAAAAAAGGATACAATGTTGCACAAGTAGCTAGATCTAAAGGTCATGATCCAATGAGTGAAGTTGAAATTCCTTTGGCTAAGAATATGGCTGAAAGAGTTGAAGGACTTATTAGTGTAGTTGCTCCTCAAATTATTGGTTCGGGATTGAGTGAAAGAATTTTAGAATTAGAGAAAAAATGGGGATCTCAAGATTGGAGAATTAGTTTTATTATAGCAGAAGAAGTAGCTAAGGAAAAATTTTGCAAATTTAAAGATAAGTTAGAAGCTATGGAAATTGCATTAAGAGTTGGATTGGCATATATTACAAATGGAGTTGTGGCTAGTCCTTTAGAGGGTTTTATTAGATTAGAATTAAAAGATAGAATGGATGGGGCTGGTCAATTTTTTTCATTATATTTTGGCGGGCCAATAAGAAGTGCGGGTACTACTGCTACTTGTATATTTGTTGCGGTTTGTGATTATGTCCGTAAAAAAATGGGATTTGCTGAGTATGATCCTACTCAAGACGAAATAAGTAGAACTTTTTCTGAATTAGATTTTTTTCATGATAGGATAACAAATTTACAGTATATGCCTTCAGAAGATGAAGCTGTTTTTTTATGTAAGAATTTGCCTGTTCAAATTGAAGGAGACCCTAGTGAAAAAATGGAAGCTCCAAACTATAAAGGGTTGCCGAGAGTTAGCACAGATATTTTAAGAAATGGATTTTGTTTAGTGTATGCAGAAGGATTGGCACAAAAGTTTGCTAAATTTTGGGGTAAATTTTCTAAATGGTATAAAGATTTTGATATGGAACATTGGGGTTTTTTAGATGATTTTGTTAAGTTACAAAAGAAAATAAAAGCAAAAGAAAAAACTAAAGGAAAGTCTGATGAATTAATTAAACCAGATTATACTTTTATCAAAGATTTAGTTGCAGGTAGACCTGTTTTATCTCACCCTATGAAGAGTGGGGGATTTAGATTAAGATATGGTCGCGCTAGAAATACAGGGTTAAGTTCTACGGCTATTAGTCCAATTACTATGAAAGTTTTGGAAGACTATATTGGGGTTGGAACACAATTGAAATGGGAAAGGCCTAGTAAAGGTACAGCATTAAGTGTTTGTGATAGTATTGAAGGGCCTATAGTTAAATTAGAAAATGGAAATGTTTTGATTTTAACTGAGAAAAATGTGGATGAATATAAAGAGAAAATTAAGGAGATTATTTATTTGGGAGATGTTTTAGTTCCTTATGGGGATTTTTTTGATAGAGCACATAAATTAGTTCCTGCTGGATATTGTGAAGAATGGTGGTTTAAGGAAATTGAATCAAAAGGAAAAACTCCAGAAGAAATAAGTACGTTGACTGGTGTAGATTCAATTATAGTAAAGAATATTTTTAATGATCCTATTTTAGCAAATATATCTTTAATTGATTCTTTGAAAATTTCTAAAATTCTTAAAGTTCCATTACATCCAAAATATACTTTCTTCTGGAAAGAAATTGATGTTAAAGAATTTTTAATTTTAATTGATTGGTTATTGCATTCTGTTGTAAATAAAGAAGAATCTAAAATTATATTGCCTATGAATTACAAAGCTGATGAATATGAAAATCCAAAAAGAGTTTTGGAATTGTTAGGAATTCCACATAAAATTGCAAATAATGAATTTATTGTGATTGATGGAGATTATGCACAGTCTTTGATGGTTAGTTTTGGAATTTATGAAAATAATGTAGATTTTAAGAAAATTGTAGAATATACTTCTGGCAAGAAAGATGTTTTAGATATTTTGAATAAATTTTCTGAAGTTGTTATTAGAGATAAGTCAGGAACATTTATTGGGGCTAGGATGGGAAGACCTGAAAAAGCTAAATTACGTAAATTAACTGGAAGTCCTCATGCTTTATTTCCTGTCGGGGAGGAAGGAGGGAGATTAAGATCTTTTCAAGCGGCAATGGAAAATGGAAAAATTACTGGAGAATTCCCAAACCGTTTTTGTGTTTCTTGTAATATGGAAACTGTTTATCCTATTTGTGAAAAATGTAATTCGAAGACAGAGATAAAATATTATTGCCCTAAATGTGAGAAAACTGTTAGTGGGGATGTTTGTAAAATCCATAAAAATGGAGAAAATAAATATGATAGGGTTAGAAATTATAATACTAAGGAAATAAATATTGTTGAGTATTTAGAGAATGTAAAGAAGAAATTAGGGCTGGAAGAATTACCTCCAATTGTGAAAGGAATAAGAGGAACTTCAAATCAAGAGCATATTCCAGAACATTTGGCTAAAGGGGTTTTGAGAGCAGTACATAATTTGAATGTAAATAAAGATGGGACTGTGAGATATGATATGTCTGAGATGTCTTTAACACAATTTAAACCAAATGAAGTTCATACTTCTGTAGATAAACTAAAAGAAATTGGTTATACTCATGATATCTATGGGAAGGAACTTGTTAATGAAGATCAAATTTTGTTGTTGAAACCTCAAGATGTTGTGTTGCCAGGATGTAAAGGTTCTCCTGAAGAGGGAGCAGACGTTGCTATGTATAAAATTACTAAATTTATAGATAGTTTATTGGTTAATTTTTATGGATTAGAACCTTATTATAATTTGAAAAGTAAAGAAGACCTTGTTGGACAGTTAATAATTAGTTTGGCACCTCATACTTCTGCAGGAATTATTGGGAGGATTGTGGGTTTTTCTGATACTCAAGGATGTTATGCTCATCCTTTATGGCATAGTGCTCAGAGAAGAGATTGCGATGGTGATGAGAATGGTATTATGTTGATGATGGATGGGTTTTTGAACTTTTCAAGAAAATTCTTGCCTGCACATAGAGGAGCAACTCAAGATGCATGTTTAGTTTTATCTTCTAATTTGATTCCTAGTGAAGTAGATGATATGATTTTTAATATGGATGTTGTTTGGAGTTATCCTTTAGAATTTTATGAGGCTTGTTCTAATTTTAAGGAACCTTATGATATTAAGATCGAACAGGTTAATGATAATTTAGGCACCCCTAAGGAATTTTCTCATTATGGATATACCCATCCTGTTGGAAGTATAAATAAAGGAGTGGTGTATAGTGCGTATAAGTCTTTGCCTACGATGGGAGAAAAAGTTTTTGGTCAGATGTCTTTGGCTAGAAAAATTCGTGCTGTAGATGAAAATGATGTGGCTCGTTTGGTAATTGAGAGACATTTTATTAGAGATCTGAAGGGTAACTTACGTAAGTTTAGTATGCAGCAATTTAGATGTGTTAATTGTAATGAAAAATATAGAAGAGTTCCTTTGCGTGGACATTGTACTAAATGTAAAGGGCGTATTTTATTTACTATTTCAGAAGGTTCTGTTGTGAAATATTTAGATAAAATGATTAAATTATCGGAAGAGTATGAATTGCCTCCTTACTCTAAACAAAGTATTGATTTGTTGAAAAAAAGAATAGATAGTGTTTTTATGAAAGATCCTGAAGTTCAAGCTGGTTTGGGTGAATTTATTAGTTAGATGAAGTATAAAATAACTGGTAGAAGCAAACAACCCATTAAATGATTTCTTCCAATTCCTAGTAATGGAGGGACTATTCCTAGTGATGTTGAAACTAATAACACTAAAATTCCATATTTTCCAGATAAAAATATTGTTAAAGCAAATATGAAGAATATTATAAATAAACAAATTTTTGTGTAATTGATTTTAGACATTAATTTTGAAAATATTTTTGTTAGATTAATTGCTAAGAATGTAGCGATTCCTGCTACTACCAAAGTTACTCCAAAAAATAATATTAAATTTGAAAGTGAAAAAGATTCCATTATTTTTGAAACAGTAACTATTGCTCCATTTCTTGCTTTGTCTAAAATATATAATGCAATAAAAGACATTATCATGTTTACTGTGTTTAATCCTCCTACTAATATTAGAAATCCTTCACTTTCCATTTTTTTAGTTAGTTGAGAACCTAAAATTGCTGCTTGTGAGGGGCCAAGTCCTGGCATGAAAGAGCATAAACTTCCTGCAACAAACGAGGCACCTACTGCCTGAGATATTGTTTTCTTTTTTATTTTTAATTCTGAAATTATTTGTTTAGGGATTTTCACTTTTTGATTTAAACTTATTAATAATCCGCTAATACCAAACATACCAGATAACAAAGGAAATAATGGATTTTTTAAATTAGGAAGATTTAATGTTGCAATTCCTAATGTTCCAGCAAGTATGAAAACTATAAATGCCCAGTATTTTGAGTTTGAATCTTTTGAAATCAAGAATAGAGAGGCTATGATTAATATATACCCCATTGATTTTGATAATGTTGGGTATATTTTGTTTATTACTGTTGCAATTATTGGAGAGAAGATTATTGCTATCATGATGCTGAATAAACTTCCAATTAAAGTCAGTATTACTGCATGATACCCTTTTCCTTCTAATAATAACTTATGTCCTGGTAAAACTGAAAGAGCTGTATCTGCTTCTGGAGCTCCTAAAAAAACAGCCGGAATTGTGTCTAGAAATGTGTGTGTTATTGCCATAGAAATAATAAATATTGAAACTATTATTGGAGATGTTATTTCTAATAACATTCCTGAAAATGATAAGACTAGTAGAGAAATTAAATTCACGTGGATCCCTGGAATCAATCCAGTTATTATTCCTGCTGTGCATCCCAATAATATTGCAATAAATATCTCTGTTATCATCTAAATCAACTTTCTTGTTTTTAGTAAATCTGCTTGAATTTCTAGTTCCCCATTGTATTCTATTAGTTTCCCTTCTATTGTAATTATTTCATTTTTTTGTAGAGTTAGATTTTCTTCTTTGAATATAATTGCAGTTATTTCTCCTGTATTATCTTCTAAATTAAGAATTATTAATCCTGGAGTTTCGGTTACTCTAGTTATTTGTCCTGAAACAGAAACTGTTTCTTCTAAATTGTCTTTTGTTAAATTTCCTATATTGGATTCTGGAATTTCTGAATTTTCTACAATAAATAATATGACTAATATGCCTAGTAATGTACAACAAAGCGATATTTTGAGTAATGTTTGATCTTTCATTATTCTAGGGGGTTTATTGATTATAATATAAAATTATGTTTTTTATGAGGGTAATTCTTATAAATAAAATTAGTTTACCTACACTATGGAATTTCTTTCCAAGAAAAGAGGTGATGATAGTGATTACTCTGTCATTGAAGAGAATAAAAAATTAAAAGAGACAGTTTTTGCTCTTAAGAAAGAAGTGAATTCTCTAAAAGAACCTCCTTTGGTTGTTTGTGATGTTGTGAAGATGTTTAAGGAGAAAATTATTGTTAGACTTTCTAATGGAAATAGTTTTTTTGTTAATGTTTCTCCAAATTTAATTGAAAAAATAAAAGTTGGCGATAGGGTTTTAGCTGAACAAAAATCTTTGACTGTTGTAGATACTTTAGGAAAGTCAAAACAGTTTGGGGTTGAAAATTTTGTTATAATGGAAAAGCCTAAAGTACAATGGAATGAAATTGGAGGGCTAAAAAATCAAATTAGAGAATTGTATGAAGTTATTGAATTGCCTCTGAAAAAACCAGAATTATTTAAGAAAGTTGGAATTGAACCTCCGAAAGGAGTGTTATTATATGGTCCTTCAGGTACAGGAAAAACAATTTTGGCTAAAGCTATTGCTGCAAGTACTAATGCTTCTTTCATACAAATTGTTGGAAGTGAATTGGTGCAGAAATTTATTGGAGAGGGCGCTAAATTAGTTAAAGATATTTTTAAATTAGCTAGAGAGAATGCTCCAGCTGTTATATTTATTGATGAAATAGATTCTATTGCTTCTGAAAGAGTGGATATTGGAACTAGTGGTGAAAGAGAAGTGCAAAGAACATTTATGCAGTTGTTGAATGAGATAGATGGGTTTAAACATTTGGGAGATGTAAAAATTATTGGAGCT
The DNA here is from genome assembly GCA_964344655.1 of Candidatus Woesearchaeota archaeon. Classification (GTDB taxonomy): domain Archaea; phylum Nanobdellota; class Nanobdellia; order SCGC-AAA011-G17; family PNOQ01; genus JABJPM01. The sequence continues at coordinate 131,602 of CAYFOF010000001.1, forward strand.
ACAAATAGAATAGATGTTTTAGATCAGGCAATAATTCGTCCAGGACGTTTAGACAGGTTAGTTCATGTTCCGTTGCCTGAAGAAAGAGGAAGAGTTGAGATATTTAATGTGCATTCTAAAGCCATGAATCTAAAAAATGTAGATTTCAGGAAAATAGCAGCTTTAACTAATTCATTTTCGGGTGCTGAAATTAAATCTGTGTGTACTGAAGCAGGATATTTTGCTATACGTAATAAAAGAACTCATGTGGGACAGGAAGATTTTTTAACTGCTATTGATAAAGTTAGAAAAGGAGATGAAGATGGAGAAGAAAATCCCGCAAGGATGTTTGGATAGAAAATGAATGATTGGTTATTATTAGTTATGAGTTTGACTTCTTTGGCTATTGTTTATTGGGTTATTTGGGGACAAGATAAACATAAGGAAATGTTTAAGTAATTGTAATTTTTTATTTTTATTATGAGAGTTTTTGTTGGAGTTGATTTACATAAGGATGTTAAAGAAGAATTGCACAGAATTCAGAAGTTAATTTTTCCTTCTTTGGCTAAAATTAAATGGGTTCCTAAAAAAAATTTACATTTAACTTTGAAATTTCTTGGAGAAGTTGAGAGTGTTGATGAAATTCATGAAAAATTATCTAATATTTCTTTTGATTCTTTTAAAGTTAAATTGGGAGATTTTGGGGCCTTTCCCAGTTGGAAAAATGTAAATGTTTTTTGGGTTGGAGTGGAACCTTCTAAAGATGTTATTAAATTACAACAGAAAGTTGATTCTGAGTTGTTGAGTTTTTCAAATACTTATCAAAAGTTTTCTCCTCATTTGACATTGGGCCGTGTTAAGTCAATTAAGAAGAAGAAAGAATTTTTTGGATTTATTAATAAAGGGATAAAAGTAAAACCAATTGAGTTTGAAATTAATTCTTTTCAGTTAATGCAAAGTAAATTATCAAAAGATGGTTCTAAGTATTTTGTTTTGAAAGAGTATAAAGCATAATATTTATATATCCTTGAAGAGGTTTTTAGTTATATGGTAAGATCTTGGATACCAATTACAGTATTAGTTGTGATTATTTTAGGTATTTTTGGATATATTTTTTTAGGAGATAAAATTTCCTCTAGTAGTAGATCTCCTGCTCAGCCTTTGCCAGGATGTGTTGAAATACAGAATAATGGAAATTATGAAAATAGTGTTGATATTGTTTTTTTAGCAGATAATTTTGAGGATGTAGGAAAATTTAGAGAAGTTACTGATGAGATGACTAATGCTTTTTTTGAGACAATACCTTATAATGAATATAGAGATAGATTTAACTTTTTCAGAATTGAAGAATTAGGAAATGATTATGGATGTGATTATAATTATGGGGGAGATGCTATTGTGTGTGAACCTAGTGATATAAAGAAAGCAGTAGTTAGTTGCCCCAATGATTATCCTATTGTTGCTGTAGATGTTAGTGGGATTCAAAAATTATTTCAACATTTAAGATCTAGTGCTTGGATGGGTACTGCTTCTTTGAATGTAGATGATGATCCTTTGGTTTTTACACATGAGTTTGCACATTTATTTGCAGATTTTGCTGATGAATATGAATATGGAGGAAATATTAATTGGGAAGCTCCGAATTGTGATAGTGATTTAAATTCTTGTTCTAAATTTGATATTGTAGATTTTCATGATTGTATTAAAGGTTGTGTTAATGATAGGCATGCGAGATCTATTGATGTTGGCATTATGAGAGATTATTGGAAATCTAAAGTTTATGGAAATTATAATGAAGAGGTTTTGCGTGGAGTGATTGAGAGTTCTAGTAGTAGTGTTAATTCTGAAATTGTTAAATCTCCTATTAATTTAGTTGAGTTAGAATATTCTTCTGGATCTTGGGATATTGTTTCTGTTGAGCTTTCAGAAGGATTTGTTGATAGTTCATTTGGTTCTGGAGATTATGTTGAAGTTGTTGGTTCTTCTGGTGAGTCTTTAGGTAGAGTTGTTTTGAAATCTCCTATTTTATTTTTAGATGGACATAGTGATTCTGGAGAACCTTTACAAGATGCTTCTATTGTTGAAGGTTCTAAATATATTGTTAGTTTGCCTGCTGTTGGTGAGAAGATTGTTGTTAAAAGTGGAGGTTCGACCGTTAGTGCTTATGATTTAGTTAGTGGTTCTAAAATTGTGGGTTCTTCTGGTTTTGGAAGTGAGATTGTAGATATTCCTGAAGTGTTTTAATTTTCATATTTTTCATTTAAAATTCTTCTAATTTCTTCAGCTTTTGTTTTTCCTAATTGTTTAATTTTTTGTAATCTTTCGGGTTTTGCATTAGTTATTTTTTTTACAGTTTTGAATTCTTTAAGTAATGATTTTGCTAAGGATGGTCCAATTCCAGGTAGAGATTCTACGATGAATTCTTGTTGTTCTTTTGTTGTTAATGGTTTTCTTTCAGTTCTTATTCCAAAATCTTTTTCTTTGTAATTTTGTTCTCGTGTTGCTATGGATTTAATTAGTTCTGCAGTTTCTGAAGGTGATTTAGTTTGTAATATTGGAATTCCATAAGAGATTGCTATTGTAGATAACATTCCACGTATTGCATTTGGATGTATTCTTCTTATTGAGTAAATATCTTCTTCTCCTTCAATAATAATTAATGGTTTTTCATAATTTTGTTTTAAATCTTTTAATTGATGTAATAATCTTTTATCAATTATAGAATCTACAAAATCTTTTGGGGTTTTTCTTTCTATTCCGACACGTGAAGAAACTACGAAATCTGCAGTTGTCATGGTTTTTAATTGAATGTTCAAACCTAATTCTTTTATTTTTTTGATTACGTTTGATCCTCCTTCTCTACTATCTGCAAAAATTAATGTTTCTTTATCCTCTTTGATATATTTTTCTAATGTAGGTTGTGTTGAAAGTTTTATTTTGTTTTTTATATTGTTTAATAAGTTGTGCATTCTTTTTTCTTTATGGAATGCAGTCCAATGATAGGCTTCATCTCTAGTGTTTTTTGCCATTAATACAAGTAATTTTCCACTAGAATGTCTTGCAGTTCTTCCTCTTCTTTGAATTGCACGTATTGCAGAGGGAACTGGTTCATAAAATATAACTAAATCTACTTTTGGAATATCTAGGCCTTCTTCTCCTATTGAAGTAGATATTATGCAGTTGTAAATGCTTTGTTCAAAATCTTTAATTATCTCTATTTGTTTTTTTTGTGTTAACCCAGTTCCATTCTTTTTTGTTTGTCCCACGAATAATTTTGCATTAACTTCTTTTATTTTATTTAGTTCAGATTCTAATTCTTTGGCAGAATCTCTATATTGATTGAATACAATTATTTTAGTTGAAGGGTCTTTTTTTATTTCTTCTTTTACTATTTCAAGCAATTTTATTTTTTTAGGGTGTGAAATTTTATTCTCAATTGCCAATTTTGTTTTCATATATGCAGATTTTATGTTTGGATCTAGAATCATATTTTTTACTGCTTTAGATTTTTGAGAAGAAGATTTTTCAAATAATGGAGTTAGATAGTTGTTTAAACTTTTTAATCCTTGAGTTTCAAGCATTTCTATTGAGTGATTTATTTTTAATAATTCTGCTACTAGTGAAATTGCTTGGAAAACTTGGAAGTCTTTTTCTCCTTTTGCTATTTGGCCTTGTAAGGAAAATTGTAATTTTAGAATTTCTTTTTTTGTTGTATATTGTAAATTATATCCTAAATATTTTAGTTTTGCCTTTTTTTGATTGAATGCATCTTCTAAGTATTTTTTTATCTCTTGGAATTGCGCGGGTAGATCTATTTTTATATTTTCTATATTTATATCTTGTATGTATGGTTTTACATCTTCATCTTTTTCAGTTCTTAATTCTATTTCATTTGTGAAAAGATTTTGGCAGACTTCATTTATTTTTTCTAATTCTGATCCTGGAGAGGCAGTTAATCCAATTATTCTTTCATATGTTGAATTTTTATGATATTGCTTTGCAATCCAAGTGTAAGAATAATCTTTAACAGTTCTATGTGCTTCATCTATTGCTAAAAGAGAGATTTCATTAAGATTTATTGAATTGTTTATTATATCGTTTTCAATTCCTTGAGGGGTGCTTATTATTATTTTTGAAGTTTTGTATAGTTCTTTTCTTTTTGCTGGTGAGACTGCTCCAGTGAATAAAGAAATTTCTTCTATGTTCGTAGAATCTTTAAATTCTTGATATATTTGATTTGCTAATGGTTTTGTGGGAGTTAAGAAAAGTATTTTTGAATTAGGGTGTTGATTTAATCTTGTTATTGCAGTTAAAATCCCTACTTTTGTTTTTCCAAGTCCTGTAGGTAAAACAACTAATGTGTTATTATTTATACAAGTGTTTAGAATTGTTTCTTGATATAATCGAGGTTTAAAATTTTTTATTTTATACATCTATTTCCGGATGTTGTTTTTGTTTATAAAAGTAGTTCTAGTGTTTGGCAAGCATTAAAAATTACTTTCTAAGAAGATTAAAGCCAAACTTAATGCAGTAATTATTGATAGTATTAAAACCCAGATTGGTGCTAAAAATTGCATTAGTATTGCTGATAAAACAATAAATCCTGTTCCGAATATGTATAGTGGTAAAGATCCAAAAAATACTTTTCCTCCGTCTAATCCTGAGAATGGCATCATAGAAAAGATTGCTAGAGTGTAAGCGATTGTTACTATTTCACTAAATCCTGGAAATTGTATTAATATTAATGAAAGCAATAATACAGTTAAAGGTCCAACTAAGTGAATTCTTGCTAAATCATTTTCAGTTAAGTGTTTGAATTTTTTGTGTATTCTTTTACTTTCAATAGAAGTTACTTCTGAGCTACCTACTGCTGCAAATTTTATGAATCCGTTTGTGATTAATGAAAAGAATAAAGGAAGTATAACTCCTGCTGGAATTGGTTTTTTGAATTTTGCACTTTTTGTGAACCACCATCTTTGTAGGTGCCACAATCTGAATGTTGAATGTGCATGGTATTTTTTAGCAATTAATTTGTGAGAGGTTTGATAAACTAATAAAATTATCAAAGAGAGTATAAACATCCTAAAGAAATATGTTAATCCTATTCCTACATTAAAAGTAGAGTATCCCCAATTTCTGGCAGAGAAGATAAATCCAAGTATTACTGCCCCTAAGAATAAATTCAATATTTCCTTTTTGTTATATATTTGCATTTTTTAGTATTTTTTCTATCTCTTTTTTATGGCCTGCACCAATAATTGCTAATATTTTCTTATCTTTATTATTTGTTACTAATTTATTTAAGTTTTTTGCCATTATTTGATTTCTTTCTATTACTAAAACTTGATATAGTGTTGGATATCTTTTTTTGAATTCCTTTGTTAGTTCTTCTATTATCTTTTCACTTGGAACTTTTGATAAATCTACTTTTTTTAGTTCTTTTTTGTTTTGTTTACTGAAAAATAAATCTCTTAGAAATCTAAATTTTTCTTTCCAAGTAATTCTTTTAGTTATTTTTTTTAATGTGATTCTTATATCTTGATCTATTAGTGAAATTGGGATTTTTTCTTGTTTTGCTAGTTTTATTGCAGCTAGCATTTCAGATCCAGGTTTTGTATCCACTAGTTTTCCTAGTTTTTTTTCAATATATGCTCCTATAAAATTAAAAATTAATCCGGTTATCCCTATTTTTCTGAAATCTGATGTTTTTAACTTCTTTTTTTTGCTTAATAATGAGTGTAAACGTAATTTGTCTAGTTCGATTGCAATTATTTCTGGTTTTTCGTTTAAAATAAATTCTTTTACTTCATTCACACTCTGTTTTGAGATATGTGAAGTCCCAATTATAGTTAAACCATTATATTGCATTTTAGAAAAGAAAAGTATATAAAGTTTAAAAGACTTCTCAATTTCGTTAAAGGAGGATTATCATAATGTTAAAGACTAAAAAAATAAGTGATGTTTACAGTATGGAAGTTTATACAGATTCTGGAGATTACTTTGGTGATATTGAAGAATCAATTTTAGCATCTAATAAGATATTTGGATGGAGAGTTAGAGCGACAAAGAGATCATATTTAAATAAGGTTTTGGGTGGTGCAAAAGGAGTTATTGTTCCGCATCAACTCGTTAAATCTATTGGAGATATAATGATTATCAGCAAGGCTGCTGTGCCTTCTTATAATGAAGAAGCTCCGGCTGTAGAAGAGGAGTAAAAACATAACTTTTAAATACTCTCATCTTTATTTTTTATTCAATGGCATCAGTTTTAAGAGGTACGATAGAATTTTTGCAAGACTTTGGTTTATTTGATGTTGTGTTACCTTTCTTGTTAATATTTGCAATTATTTTTGCAATCTTAGAAAAAACTTTAATTTTAGGTAAGGAAAGTGATGGAGCACCTAAGAAAAATTTAAACTCAATTGTTGCTTTGGTTGTTGCATTATTATTTGTTTCTGCAAATAAGGCAGTAAATATTATTTCAACTGCTTTACCAAATATAGCTTTAATGATTGTTATTGCAGTATCTTTCTTGTTGATGTTAGGAGTTTTTTGGAAAACTGAAGAATTTGATTTTAAAGATAATGAATCAAAATGGTATGTTTTCTTTTCTATTGTAATGTTTATTGCTTTAGCTTTAATATTTATGGGTGCTTATCAAGTTTCTCCAGGAGTTTCTTTGTTAACTCAAGCGTTTAATTCTATTAGTGGAGGAATTTTACAAAGTGTATTAATTGGTGCAGTTGTGTTAGGTGTCATAATTGGCATAATTGTTTTTGTTACTAAAAAACCTAAGGGAGATGATGATTAATGGTAGATGCAAGATCAATATTTTATGAATTAGAAAGTATGGGATTTTATGAGTATATTTTGCCTTTTATGTTAGTTTTTGTGATTGTTTTTGCAATTTTGGAGAAAACTAAGATTTTTGGTACTGAAGGTAAAGGGCCTAAGACTAACATAAATACTGTTGTTGCATTAATTATTGGATTTTTAGTTTTATCTGATCCCGCGATTGTTGCATGGATGAATGGTTATTTATCTAGGATGGCATTCTTCATTGTTTTAGGTATAATGATGCTGTTGGTGGTCTCTATGTTTGGTGGAGGAGATAGTTTTGGAAAAGGAGGAACTGTTTTAGGAATAATTGTTGCTTTGGTTGCTTTGCTTTGGACACTATCTTCTGGAACTTATGGAGTCTCAACACCATACTGGTTTTATTATATTGAATCTTACTTGTCAACAATATTGTTTATTGGACTATTTGTTGGTTTTATATGGTTAGTTGCATTTGCAGGTAAGAAAGACGGTGGAAGCGGAGGAGACTAACGTTGGCTACATTTTGGGATGCTAGTTTGTTACAGTATCTTGCTCCGGTTTTTATTTTTATTTTAATTTTTGCAATTATTTATGGACTTCTACAGAAAAGTAAACTTCTTGGAGGAATGCAAAAGTTAGATTTTATTGTGGCTTTAGTTGTTTCATTATTGACTTTAATTTCTGAGAATGCAGCAGATTTTGTTGGAGAATTAAGTATTTGGTATGTTTTAATTGCAGTTATAGTTGTTATGATGACTTTGATGATGTCTGCAGGAATTAAAGGAGAGATTACTGAGATGCCCATTGGGAAAGGAGTTTTACTCTGGGTAGGAATAATTGTTTTATTGGTTGTAATTTCTACAACATTTGGTCCTGTATTTAATCCTTATTCTGCTGGAGCTAATCCAGATTGGTGGGCTTTGAGAACTATTTTTCATCCAAAAGTTTTTGGAGTTGTATTTTTATTCTTAATAGCTACAATATTAATAAATAAATTAAAAGAATAAAAAATTATTTTTTAATTTTCTTTGTTATTTCATCAAGTTCTTTTACGTTTCTAGTTAATGGCTCTAATATTTTTTCGAAAACTTTTTCCATCGCTTTCATCTCTGTTGTTAGATCATTAACTCCTTCGCTGTATTCACCCACTTTCCCTAAAACGGCCTTTTGTAGGTTTTCGAATCTTGATTCAATTCTTAGAATTTCTTGTTTAACTCCAGATAAATCTGTTTCTACCTTTTCTTTCCAGAGTTTTAAATCTCCAACGTTCGAAACCATTTCTTCCCATTTTTCTGAAATTACAGATTCTGCGATTTCTTCTATTGCTTCATAGTTTGCTCTTCCGGCAGGCTCTGGTGCAAAGGAAGGAGAACTTGGAATTCCCATTGGTTGTTGTTCTGGTTGAGGAATTTCTGGAGTAGCTTCTTCTGGGTTTTGAGGTTCTTCAGGAGGAGAAGGTACTTCATTTAAATTTAAAGGTGCTCTAGGAGGAGCAATCTCATTTTTTACTGTTGCTTGATCTATTCCAGAAGAGATGTCAGCTGGATTAAATCTTTCTCTTTGCATAGTGTTTTCTATATCTCTATTTGGTAAACCCTCTTTTTGTAAATCAAGAGCTCTTTTTGCTGGGTTATCTTTTATTTCTGGAAGCACGTTTATCACCTTTTTTATTTATTAAATCTAAGACTTCTTCTTTAGTTATAAAGTTTAATGGATTCCACATGTTAATATATTTTTCTAAAACTTTTAGTTGTTCTTTTCTTGCGAAAAATGACATTTCTTTTATCATGGAACTGTTTGTTTCTTTTATTGTTTCCATTATCTCTTTTATTTCTTTTAAGTCTTTTTTTACTGTTCTTATTTCTTCATTTAGAGTTTTATAATGATCAATCATGTTTTGATTGATTAAAAGCATACGTTCTCTTGTTAAATTATACTTTCCTTCTAGAATTCTTATTCGTGTATTTAGTTCATTTTCGTTCACGAAGGGTTGCTGCTCTGGTATCGGTTGTGCCATTTTAAATCGAAAAGTATTTAATAATACTATGTACTTATTTATATAAATGTATATTAAAAGTTATGTTGTCAAAATGGAGTGGTGATATGGCAATTTCTAGGAAAAAATTAAAACCAGGGGAATATGAAATAGTACAAGAGGGAGACCAACATATTATGAAGATAAATTTCATTGGTTTATCTTATCCTCCATCTGTAGAGGATAGTAAATTATGTATGGCTTCAGTTATTGATAGAATTGTTGAGAGTCCAAATGTTACAAGATTAGTTCTTTCTTCTGATAAAAATTATCAATATGATTCTGAACAAACCCAAATGCTTAGAGAGATTGCGAATATTTATGTTTATTTAACAAAACAAAAGAAAATTGTTAGTTTATATTCTACCGGGATGGATCCTGGATATTCCAATGCGGTTTCTAATAGATTTGGAGAATTGCAATATATTGTTACTAATTTGATTAGGTCAGATCCTTTAGGGGCCTATGTTGAAATAAAACGTTTGATTAGGGAACAGAAAATTAAATTAGAAAAAATAAGATCCGATTTTGAGAAAACTCAAGAAAATACTTATTTGAAAACCTTAGAAGAAATGCATGATTTATTAGAGAAAACTAGATTGATTTCTTTGGCCAAAGATGAATTGGATGGGTTTATTATTGGAGATAGAAATTTATATTCAAATTATTTTAGGCCTTTGATTGCGCCTAATTTTATGCATACTAGGTTGATGGCAGAACCTCCTTTGAATGCAGATGAAGTGGATAGTTATTTTTTAAATGATGATACAAATGTTATGGTTTTTAATTTAGAAGGAGAGGTTAATTATAGATATCATATAACTCCTCCTGAATTTAATTTAAATGAAGATTATTTAGAATTATTAGATTTGGCTAGAACTGTTTTATCTGAACATGAGCCGGTAGCAGAAGAATTTACGAATCCAGAAAGAATGAGAGAGACTTTCTTTAATATTGGTAGAGATTTAATTACTGAATTAGCACAAAGAAAAGGTGTTGAGTTAGATTATGCTGATGTTGAAAAGTTAGCTAAAATTTTAGTTAGATATACAGTGGGTTTTGGTTTGTTAGAAGTTGTTTTGAGTGATGAAAAAATACAAGATTTAGTTGTTAATGGCCCAATTGGGGAAAACCCAATATATATTGTGCATCAAGATTATGGGGAATGTTCTACTAATTTAATTCCAAGTAAAAGTGATGGAGAAGGATGGGCAACTAAATTCAGATTAATTTCAGGTAGACCATTAGATGAAGCTAACCCTGTTTTAGATACTGAATTGATAGTTCCGGGTTCAAGAGCGAGAGTAGCAATTATTACTGATCCATTAAATCCTGTTGGATTAGGATATGCTTTTAGAAGACATAGGGATGATCCATGGACTTTGCCTTTGTTTATGGAAAAAAGAATGATAAATTCGATGGGGTCAGCTTTGTTAAGTTTCTTGATTGATGGGGGGAGAACAATATTATTTGCTGGAACTAGAAGTAGTGGTAAAACTTCTTTATTAGGGGCAAGCATGGTTGAGATCATGAGAAAGTCTAGAGTCATTACTGTTGAAGATACTTTGGAATTGCCTGTTCGAGCATTGAGAAAGTTAGGATATAATATTCAACCATTGAAAGTACGTGCGGCTTTAACAGAGGGAGGAACTGAATTATCTGCTGAAGAAGGAATTAGAACTAGTTTAAGAATGGGAGATAGTAGTTTAATTGTTGGTGAAGTAAGGAGTAAAGAGGCATTAGCTTTGTACGAGGCGATGAGAGTTGGTGCATTAGCTAATGTTGTGGCAGGTACAATTCATGGTGGAAGTCCTTATTCTATTTTTGACAGAGTTGTTAATGATTTGGGAGTTCCTAGAACTAGTTTTAAGGCTACAGATATAATTGTTATTTCGAATCCTATTAAATCTCCTGATGGATTAAAAAAATTAAGAAGGGTTTTGAGCATAACAGAAGTTCGTAAGGAATGGGAAGATGATCCGTTAAAAGAAGGAGCGTTTGTTGATTTAATGGTTTACAATCCAGAAACAGATGAATTAGAGCCTACGGATAATTTGTTGAATGGTGATTCTGAAATTATTAAACAAATTGCAGGTAATGTGAAAGAGTGGGCAGGCAATTGGGATGCAGTTTGGGAAAATATAATGCTTAGGAAAACTATAAAAGAAGAATTGTTAAATTTGTATAAAGAAACAAAAAGAGGATCTATTTTAGAAGCTCCGTTTGTTATTGCAGCCAATGATAATTTCCATAAAATCTCTGATGAAGTTTTAACAAGATATGGGGAGTTAAATACAAAGAGAATATTATTTAGGTGGAGAGAGTGGCTTGAAAAAGAGGTGAATAATGCCGATATCAAATAAAGAAATTGAAGAAGTATTAAATAAGTATAAAACTAAACTGGATAAGAATGTTGAGTTAAAAGATATTGGCGAATATGTTCCAGATCCTGAATTTTCTAAACAATATTTATCTTTTAGAAAGGAAGCATTAGGTAGAACTAATTCTACTTATGAAAAACTTTGTAATTTTTCTGAAGAGATAATTAAAGTAAATCCTTCTGAAAAAGATCTTGATAAGATTGAGAAGAGTATTGATATTGCTCATTTGAATATTACTCCTGTTGGGGCTGCAAGTTTTGCAATGGTTTTAGCTTCTATTTTAGTTATTGTTAGTTTAATTATTGGAGGGGTTTCTTATTTCTTAACAGGACAATTAGGAATTTTATTATTGTCTTTATTTTTGATTTTAATATCTGTATTGATTATTGGTCCGGTTACTAGATATCCATTGCGTATTGCCAATAGTTGGAGATTATCAGCGGGAAATCAAATGGTTTTGTGCATGTTGTATATTGTTATTTATATGAGACATACATCTAATTTAGAAAATGCAATAAAATTTGCAGCAGATCATATTTCTGATCCTTTATCTTTAGATTTGAAGAAAGTATTTTGGGATATTGAAACTGGGAAATTTTCTACATTAAAGGAATCTTTAGAAAGTTACTTAGTAAAATGGAGAGATCATCATTTAGAGTTTGTTAATTCATTCCATTTGGTTGAGAGTAGTTTATATGAGCCAAGTGAGGAAAGAAGATTAGAATTATTGGATAAATCTTTGAAAGTTATTTTGGATGGAACTTATGAAAGAATGTTGCATTATGCGCATGATTTAAAAAATCCAATAACTATGTTACATATGCTTGGAGTAATTCTACCAATATTAGGATTGGTTATATTTCCTTTGATTGGTGCGTTTTTATCTGGTGTTAAATGGTATTATTTGTTTTTAGTCTATAATATCTTTTTACCAATTATTGTATATAATGCTGGAATAAATATATTATCTAAACGTCCTGGAAGTTATGGGGAAATGAATGTTGAAATTCCTAAAAAGAAAGGAATATTAACATTTTCTGTATTTTTATTTATTATATTGTTTTTGATAGGTATTTCTCCGTTTGTAATAAATGCAATTAATCCTTCGTATGATATTACTTTCTGGGGAGATGAATCATTCTTGGATTTTGAATGTGATGGAAGTGGATGTATTGGTCCTTTTGGATTGGGTGCATTAATCTTAGGAATGTTTATTCCATTAGGTCTTGCTTTAAGTGTAGGAATGTATTATAAATCTAAAACTAAAAAAGCAATGGAAGTTAGAAATGAGACTAAAAAATTAGAGAAAGAATTTTCTACTGCATTATTCCAATTGGGTACTCGTATAGGAGATGGGATTCCTTCTGAGCTAGCTTTCCAAGATGTTGCTAAAACTATGAGTGGAACTCCTGCTGGAAGATTTTTTGAAAAAGTACATATGAATTTAACTAAAGCAGGAATGAATATGAGAGATGCAATATTTGATCCTGAAAGAGGAGCAATTGTAGAATATCCTAGTCCGTTAGTTGAGAGTTCTATGGAAGTATTAATTGAGAGTTCTAAGAAAGGTCCTACTGTTGTTGCACAATCTTTGACAAGTATTTCTAATTATGTTAATAAAGTCCATAGCGTTAATGAGAGGTTGAAAGATTTATTATCTGAAATAATTTCAAGTATGAAAAGTCAAATTAATTTCATGGCTCCAGTTATATCTGGTATTGTTGTTGGAATTTCTAGCATGATTGTGGGAGTTATTTCTAAATTAAGTGATAGATTGTCAGGATTGCAAGATGATTCTGCAATAAGTATCGGAGGAGGAATTGATTTAACTACATTTTCAGAATTGTTTAGTAAAACAGAAGCAATTCCAGGATATTGGTTCCAAATTGTTGTGGGAATTTATGTTGTTCAAATAATTTATATTTTGACTGTATTATCAAACAGTATTGAGTTTGGGGTGGATAAATTAAGTGAGAAGAATAGTATTGGTAAAAATATAATTAAAGGAACAATAATTTATTTGATAGTTTCTTTAATATCTGTGTTAATCTTTGGAAGAATTGCTGCAACTGTATTGTCAAGTGTTGGTGGAGCTGTTTAAAAAGATTTATAAAAATATAAATGAAAATGTTCAATATGAATAAAAGAGGGATTTTATCAGATTATCTTAAAGAGATATTTATTTTAATTTTGATAATTGTTTCCATTTATTTATTATATATGTTTATTACAGGGAAGGTGGGTTCAATTGTATAAAAAAGGAGAGATGATGAGAACAATTGTTTTAGCTATACCTGTTATAATTGTGGCTGCAATATTATTTTTTGTTGTTTCAGAAATTTTAGAATCTGGAAGTGATAGTGTAGATAGGGAGGCTTGTAGGAATAGTGTTTTGTTGAAAGAACGAGCCAAGGTTCTTGGGGAGTCTTTGATTAGTGATGTAAAATGTGAAACTAATTTAGTTGAAGTGGATTCTACTGATAGAGATGTTATTTTCCATGAAATAACAAATGAGATGTATGATTGCTGGTATCAATTTGGAGAGGGGAAAAGAGATTTTTTAGACAATAATGATTTTGCTGGAAGTGATGAATGGTGTTTTGTTTGTTCAAGAATTGATTTTAGTGAAGATGTAAAAAAAGAATATCCTGAAATTAATATGGTAGATTTTAATAGTTTTTTAACAAATGAGGTTATTCCATTATCTGCGAGAGATACAACTTTCTATGAATATTTTTATGGGGCTGATTTACCTAACCAAATAGATGGAAACTTACAGGATCCTTCTTTTGTGTTTAATACTGATGAACCATTGTATATTGGATTTTTAATAGATAAGAATAGAGCACATAATTTAGCTTACAAAACTGAGTGGGTTACTGGAGTTGGTGGAGTGCTATTGTGTGGTGTTGGAGTAGCAGGAGCTATTGCTGCACCAGGAGCAGGATTGGGTGCCGCATGGACGTTATGTAGTTCTGGTTTGACTTTGGCTGGTACGTCTTTTGCTTTGATGTCTACTGTTAAAGATGATTATGTTTCTGGAATGAATATTGGTTCTGGAGAAGTGTTAAAGGAGTGGTGTAATGAAAATCGGTAAAAAAGGAATTGTTTGGAATAAATTAGGAAATTGGATTTTGTTGTTAATTTTATTGATTATAATAATATTAATTGTTGGAGATCAAAGAGATAGAATTTATAGTGCTTTAGATAGCTTAAGAAATATTTTGAGGTTTGGTGGATGAATAGAAAAGGAGAATTTAGTATCGTACAAATTGTAAAACCAATTTTGATTTTAATATTGGTCGTTGCTATATTGATTTGGGCAGGTCCTGCATATACTAAAATTAGAGAATCTTTAGGATTCCAAGTTGGGCTGACAATTGAAGAGCAAAAAGTGCAAGATCAAATAATTGATTCTATTGATAATGATTTAATTCCTAATTTGTATACGTGTAAAGATAGTATAAAAGAAGGATGTTTTTGTTTAGTAAATGAATTTTCTCTGCCTACAGATTATAAAATTGAATTTAGTAGAGAGGATGATAGTACTATGTTAACTTTTTATAATCATAGAAATGGGAAATTTTTAGAGAAATGGATTGGTGGTGTAAAACCGTGTGTTGATAATAATTTTGTTTTTACTGAATTAAGTGATGAAAAAGTATCTTTATCTTTTTCTAGTATTATTGAAGCTTTTTTTAATTTAAATGGAAAAGATGTGAGAAAAGAGGTTGATGGGGATTTTATGTTTTATAAACCAGAACAAGGCTCAATTTGTGTTGTAAGTGAGGAAATGTCTAATTTAAGAGATAAGGAGAATATATGTGATTAACCAAAAGATTTAAATAAATAATTTGATGATATTGGTTTAGAGGTGATTAAATGATGGATAATAAAAAAGGTCAAACGCTTTCTATTAATACTATAATAATTACCATATTGGCAATCTTTGTTTTAGTTATTTTAGTTGTTGCACTAACAGGAGGAACTGGAAATTTTGTTGATTGGTGGAACGAAATTTGGGGATCCCAAGCAATAGATGCTCAAGCGGCAGTATTGAAGTGTGATGGACTATGTACAAGATATGACACTACGGGAGATGGTTCTTTGAGACAACAATTCTGTACAAGTGTACTTGAAGTTTCTGGGGTTGAAGATGAGCCAATAGAACTGACGTGTGCCGAGTTAGTTGCAAACGGAAGAGTTTCATGTCCTTCTATAACTTGTTGATAATGAACTTTAATTTTTTTTATTCTTTTTTGAATAATAGGAAAGGGCAAGGATTGTCTGTAGAAACTATTATTAAGATTTTAATTGTGATAATTGTTGCTTTACTTTTAATTGTTATTTTTAGTGGCCAGTCAAATGTTATCTTTGATAGTGTTAATCAATTTTTAGGTCTTGCCTCTGAGAGTGGACCTTCTGATTTGGGAGGATCATAATGGCACTAAATATGAGTATTAAATCTGTTGTAGGCTTAGTTTTGGGAGTTATTATCTTATTATTTGTTTTTAATATTGGTGCAGCTATTTTTGAGTTTTTATTTCCGGATGTTTCTCAGTTAACTGAAGAATCTTTAGATAAGATGAGTGATATTGTTAATGATATGGTGACTGGAGAGAATTCTACTTTCTTATTTTATATGAGTAATGGATATTCTTTAGTGGGTTTTGATAAAGGGCAAAATACAAAATCTGGAATATTTGAGAGACCGGCATCTTGTTTTGGAAAATCTTGTTTAGTTATTTGTGGTGATGGAAATCAAGTTGAATCATGTAAGAATTCTAAGTTGGTTAGAACTTTTGATTTTGATGTGATAGAAACAACTTCTGATAATGGGATTATTACTGTAGTTCAAGGAAAATATGTTGAATTGGATATGAAAATCATTAATAGAACTTTGATTGTACAGGAAAAGTAATATAAATACTTAATTTAGATATTATTGATATGGCTGAAGAGAGGATGTATTTCTGGTCTGCGTATGTTATTATTGCAATTGTTGTATTTATTCCTATGTTATTTATGATGGAAAAATTATCTGATGGAGATTCTTTTAATGAAAAGTTAGTTGTTAATGAATTAAGTTTGGCTAGTGAGGTTTTATTTGGGTTTAATGGAGAATCTAGAGTTGAATATTTTTTAGTTGATAATTATTTTGTTGAGTTTACAGATGACTGTAAATTTTTAGTTAGTGTTGGAAGTAGTGGTGGATCTAGGTCTTTTTGTGCAGATGATATTAATTTAGATAAAGAAGTTTTAGAGAAAGGCGAATTTAACTCTGTTATTTTAGAAAAGAAAGGAGATAAATTTTTGGTTGTAGGAGTTGTTAAATGATGCTTGGAAAAAAAGGACAGGTATTTGAAACAGAACAATTGAGAATGATCTCTTATGCTGGAGGATTGTTATTTGTTGCGGTTATTATTGTTTTAGTTTTTGCCCAAAGTGTTAAGGTTGATGTGGATACAAATGATTTAGAGAAACATACTGCAGTTCACAGGCTGCTTAATTCTAAAAACTGTTTAGGGGTTGTTGATGGAGTTTTAGAATTGTATAATTTTAATGAACTTAGATTAAATGAATGTTTTGATTCTTCTAGTGGAGTGGAACTTAAATTATCATATTTGAATGAGAGTAGAATTGTTGAAGTTAACAAACAAATGGTTTCTCAGAAGATTGTTTGTGGTTTGAAAGAATCTAGATATGAATGTTATGACACAAGGAAATTTGTTTTAGTTTCTGGAGATTTTGGAATTGAGAAAGGAATTTTAGATGTGAAGGTGATATTAAATGCATAAAAAAGGAGAGACGGTATTAAGTGATATCACTAGTTCTATAATTACTGCTGTTTTATTAGCAGTTTTTATTGTAATATTTTTGACTTTTGGAGATGGAGAAGAAAGTTCTATTATTGTTAATGATGTTTTGTATACTTATGAAAATTCTTTTGTTTTAGAATCTTATTTGAATACTCCTTATGGGGATGGAGTTATTAGTGATTTAATTAATTCTTGGTTGAAAGGAGGAAGTAAAGATTTGTTGGTTAGTGAAACGGAATTAATATTTGATAGGGCGTATGGGAAATGCTATTCTGTTAATTATATGGGAGAATTTTTTGTGGGAGATGCTTCTTTTATTGGACATAAAGCAACATGCATAGATTATCCTAATTTTGATAAAAAGGATTTGAAGATTTGTATTGATTTTTCTTCTTTTGATGAGAAATTAGCTAAAGGGGAGGAACAACAATGTTTCTAGGGAAAAAAGGAATATTGCCTACTTTGGTTTTGATATTTACTTTAATTGCAATTGGTTCGGCTTTGTTTTATTCTAGTGAAGCAGAAAACAATCAGAAAGGAGAGGTTGGAGAGATTGTTTGGGATTTGTTGAATGCTGAAAATGAATTAAAGAGTGAAATAATTTACGATAAAGCTTTTCTGCAACAAAATATGAAGAATTTCCTTGTTGATTTTGCTGATAATGGTTTGGGACATACATGGAATGGAGAATATCCTTCTTTAGATGAAATAAAAGACAATTTTGCTTTGTATTTAAATGGAAAATTAAAAAGAGAGTATGATATTGGGTATGTATTTGATGCTGATAAAACTAAATTACAAATGAAGGGAGTTGGAATGTATAATCACTCTACTCAAAACTATAATATTAGTTTAGTTAGTGACAGAGAATTTGAATTTGAATTTGATTATCAGTTTAGTTTATTATCTGATTCTGTTGAAACTTTGAAAGATGTGGCTCTTACATGTGAAGAGGATGTTAGTTGTTGGGAGAGTGTAGCTACGTTCTATTGGGAGGAGAACAATAATCTATTTAAAGTTGAGGTACCTTCTGGTGTTATAACAGATGCGTTTGGGGAAGAAGGGGTGATTGTTCTGAGCGCAACTGTTGATTTTTCTTGAATTATATTGTTAAAAAATACAAATCTTTATAATTGAATTTGAGATTTCTTTGTTTATGTATGGACTAACTTATAGTGATATTGTAGAAAAAATTGTTAGTGAAAAAGGACTTTCTAAAGAAGAGGTTGAAGAACAAATTGAAGCGAAAATAAAGCAATTATCTGACTTAATAAGTAAGGAAGGGGCTGCTCAAATTGTTGCAAATCAATATGGAGTTAGAGTTGTTGAGAATTTAACTGATAAGAATTTTAAAATTAATGAATTACCAAAAGGAGTTGGTTCTGTTAATGCTTTAGGAAAAGTTGTGCAATTATTTGGAGTTAGAACTTTTAATAGAAATGGAAAGGAAGGCAAAGTTGCTAATATGGTTGTTGGTGATGAAACTGGAACTATTCGATTAGTTGTTTGGGATGAAAAAATAATATCTCAGATTGAAGAAGGAGCTATTGATGAAGGTACTATTTTGAAAGTTAGAAATGCTTATTCTAAATTAAATAATGGTAGAAATGAATTACATCTTGGGGGAAAGGCTTTGGTGGAAATAAATCCTGAAGGGGAAACAATAGGTGAAGTACAAAATACTGTTGCTGCAGAAAGAGCAAGTGCAGAAGTTAAAGAAATTTCAGAATTAAAAGAGGGAATGTTTGTTGAATTACAAGGCACGATTGTTCAATTATTTGAACCAAGACATTATGTGGCTTGTCCGGAATGCAATAGGAAAGTTTTACCAGAAGGATCTGGACACAAATGTAATACTCATGGTACTGTTGAGGGAAAGAAATCCCCTATTGTGAATATGTTTTTTGATGATGGGACTAGTAATATTAGAATAGTTTGTTTTGCTAATCAAGCTGAACAGTTATTTGGGAAAACTTCTACTGAAATAGCAGATGTTGATGCTGCAGGTTTTGAAGAGTTGAAGGGATTGGTTTTAGGGAAACAAATGATTATGAGTGGTCGTGTAAATAAGAATACAATGATGGATCGTTTAGAATTTATGGTTTCTTCTGTTAGGGAAATGGATCCTGTTGAGATGATTAAGAAACATTAATTTGATGATATCTATTTTGATCTCTTAGAATATAAGTTTCATGTACATATTCAAGTTCAAGGGGCGAAGGTTTTTTTGGTAATTTTTTAATCTTTTCCCTTCCCTCCATTACTCTTTTTTTTAATTCTTCACTATCTCTTTTCGAAGAAATTCTATCTTTAATTTTTCTTGCCAATCCTATTATTTCTTTTTCTTTTTTAGGATCGTTTAGAATTTCTATTAAATTTAATTCTACCATATTTATGAAAACCTTAATAAGTATTTAAATCTTTTTTAGTTTTATATGATGTATAGAACTCATTTGGTTTTTGGTATTTTAGCAGGGTTAGTTATTTTGAAAATTTTTAGTATTCAAAATCCATGGTTGTTTATGTTGGTTGTTGCAATTGGCGCTAGTTTACCAGATATTGATTTTCATAAAAGTAAGATTGGAAGCTGGTTTAAGCCTTTAGCTTATTTGTTTAATTTTCTTTTAGGGCATAGGGGGATGATACATAGTTTAGTTGGTGCTTTTGTGGTTTATTTTATCTTTATGTTATTTTTTGGGAGTACGTATGCTGGAGCAGTATTTGTTGGATATACTAGTCATCTGTTTTTAGATTCATTTACTCCTAAAGGAATTCGTCCATTTTGGCCTTTGAAACCAAAATTGAATGGAATTGTGAGAAGTGGTGGAATTGTTGAAATGATTTTGTTCTTTTTGTTTTTAGTTACAGTGTTGTTGATGTTGGCATAAACTTTAAATAGTAAGTATTTTTCTTGTTCTTATGAAAAAATTAATAATAGTTTTAGTTTTAATTGCGGTGATAAGTGTAGGTATGTATAAAATGGAAGAAAATAATAAAATTGTATTATTGAAGACTAATATGGGAGATATTAAAATAGAGATGGCTGGAGATATGCCAATCACAACTGGAAATTTTGTAGGTTTGGTTGAAAAGGGAACTTATGATGGTGTTATCTTCCATAGAATAATTGATGGATTTATGATTCAAGGTGGAGATCCAACTGGAACAGGTTATGGAGATCCTAGTATTCCAAATATTCAAGATGAATTTGGTTCTTTGAAGAATGATAGAGGAACAATATCGATGGCTAATGCTGGTCCAAATACTGGTTCAAGTCAGTTTTTTATTAATTTAGTTAATAATAACTTTTTAGATGGAAAACATCCTGTTTTTGGAAAAGTTATTGAAGGAATGGATGTTGTTGATAAAATTGCTAAAGTTCAAACTAATCCAATGGATAAACCTTTGGAAGATGTTATTATAGAGAAAGCGGAGGTTATGTCTTAAAATGGAAGAAAAAATTAGTACAGATGAATTATCTCAACATAATAATTTTTTATTAAATGCTGTTATTGATGTTTTAATTGATAAGAAAGTGTTTACTGAAGAAGAATTAGAAACTAAAGTTAAATCTTTGGCTGAAGAAGTTAAAGAATAACTTTATATATTATTTTTTATTTCTATTTTTTATGAAAAAAGACGGTGTTCCTTATAAGATTGATTTTAGGATAAGTTTAGTTTGTAAGCATTGTTATGTTTATGCAGATGGCAAAGCTCTTTCTGATGGAGAAGTTCCAAAAGGTTTAGAAGGAATTGTGGATTTTGAAAGATTTCTCCGTGATTTTTCTATTGGTGCAGATTCTGTCACTTTTAGTGTTTCTAATGAACCAGATATAACGTATAGAAAAGAATTAGATGCTGTTAGGGATAATCAACGTATGTATTTGTATGTTAAAGACTAAGCTTGCCAGCTTGCCAAACAGTAAAAGAGATTTTATAAAGAAGTTGTGATATACTAATTCTAGCTTCCATTTGAAATAAGATGGGATAACCAAGGAGGTCATATAAATGAATAAACCAATAAAACAATACAAAGCTGGATCGATTTCTAGCTCTATTTGGGCTAATGAGAGAAATATAGATGGAAATAAAGTTGAGTTTAAGACTGTTAGTTTGAGGAAGTCTTGGAAGGATGATAAAAATGTCTGGAGAGATTCAACTGTGAATTTAAGAAGAAGTGATATTGCTAAAGCTATTTTAGTTTTACAAAAGGCACATGAAGATTTGTTATTAGACGAGGTGGACGATGAGTAATGAAGAAATGATAATTGAGGATGATATACAAGAAGAAGTGATTGAAGATCCAGTTGAAGAAAAAAAAGAATTTACTGTTAACGATTTACCGGGAGTTGGTCCTGCTACTGCTGAAAAATTAGCTGATGCCGGTTTTGATACTTTATTGAGTATTGCTGTGGCTAGTAATGGTCAATTAGCTGATGCTGCAGGTATTAGTGAGAGTGTTGCTAGGAAAATAATTCAAACTGCAAGATCTGAAATGGACATGGGTTTTGAAAGTGGATTGGATTTATTAGAAAAAAGAAAAAAAGTTTCTAAGATTACTACTGGAAGTAAAGCTTTTGATGAAATTTTAGGAGGAGGATTCGAAACTGGTTGTATTTCTGAATGTTTTGGTCAATATGGGAGTAGTAAAACTCAAATTGCGAATGCTTTGGCTGTAAATGTTCAACTACCTAAAGAAAAGGGAGGGGCAGGTGCAATGGCAGTGTATATTGATGGAGAGGGATCTTTTAGACCCGAAAGAATTAAACAACTAGCTGTGGGTGCTGGATTAGATCCTGATGAAGCTTTAAAAAATATTAAGGTTGCTCGAGCTTTTAATTCAGATCATCAAATGATTTTAGTAGATAAAATTGATGAAATGATTACAAAAGATAATTTGCCAGTTAAATTGGTTATTGTTGATTCATTAACTTCACATTTTAGGGCAGAATTTATTGGCAGAGGAACTTTAAGTGAAAGACAACAGAAACTGAATAAACATATGCATGGTTTAATGAAATTAGCATCAAATCATAATTTATTGGTGTATGTTACTAATCAAGTTATGGCAAAGCCAGATACTTTCTTTGGAGATCCAAATGAAGCGATTGGAGGAAATATTGTTGGACATAATTCTACTTTTAGGATTTATCTTAGAAGAGGAAAAAAAGGTTCAAGGGTTGCTAAATTGGTAGATGCTCCTAATTTGCCTGATGCGGAAGCAATGTTTTTTGTTAAAGAAGAAGGTTTAAGGGATGATTGAGAACCTAAATCTTTTTAATTTATTTTTTATTTCTATTTTTCTATGATCGGATTTTCACAAAATGCATATTTGCAGATAATAACTGGACCGATGGGTTCTGGGAAAACGGATGACCTAGTAAGAATAGCAAAGAAAATTAAACAATATTCTAAGTATGATTGTCAAGCATTTAAACCGTCAATTGATGATAGATATTCTGAAGTTGATATTGTTAGCAGAAATGAAGATAAATTTCCTTCTACTCCAGTAAATAGAGAAAATCCTGGAGAAATAATCGCGAATTTGAGAGAAGGAGTAGATATAATTATAATGGAGGAAGTGAATTTTTTTGATGATTCTTTAGTTGATGTTGTGAAGGCATTATTGAAGGCAGATAAAAGAATACTTGCTGCTGGATTAGACCAAGATTTTAGGGGAAATCCTTTTGGGCCAATGGGTTATTTGTTGGCTTTGGCAAATAAAGTTGTAAAAAAACAAGCTTTTTGTGAATATACAAATGAGATTGGAGAGAAATGTGGAGATATTGCAACTAGAACTCAAAGATTATTAAATGGTGAACCGGCGCCGTATGATGACCCTTTAATTGTTGTTGGAGATGGGGATGAGAGAGATAATAGGTCTTACCAGGCCAGATGTCCCCCACATCATATTGTGCCAAGATAAAAAGGTTTATAAACGCACTAAATTCTCAATTTTATAAAATGGTTAAGGATAAAACAACAAAATGTAGTTCATGTAGTATTGATGTTACTAATATGAATGGTTCTGTAGAATTTAACTGTCCTAATTGTGGAAAATGTAGGATTGTTAGATGTAATGAGTGTAGAGCCAATAGTATAAAATATGTATGTGGCGAATGTGGTTTCGAGGGACCTAATTAAAAATGGCTTTTGTTATAGTTACATTAAAGGTTATGCCAACTTCTCCTGAAATTAATTTGGAAGAATTGGAAGTTACTGTTAAGGAAGAGATTAAAGATTTTGCGGGTGACAGAAAAATGGAATCTAAAATAGAGCCTGTTGCTTTTGGTTTGAAATCTTTGAATATTATATTTTTGATGGATGAGAGTCAAGGTTCACCAGATCCTCTTGCTGAGAAAGTTTCTACTTTTGAAGGTGTTAATTCAGCTGAGATTACTGATGTTAGTAGGGCTTTAGGATAAGAATATAATATTTCCAAAAATTAAACTTATTATTGTTCCGATTAAGAATGAAGGTACAAAAGCAATGCCTTCTCTTATTTTTATATTTTTTTTGTGTTTCCTTATTAGTTCTATTTGATTTTTATTTACTCCTAGGGATTTTGGAGAATAAATTAATTTTCCATTTATTTTTACTTCTTCATTAACCCAATCTCCTTCAACTAGCTTACTTGTTAGAATTGTTTTTTCCATTGAAATTTTTTCTACTGTTTTTATTGATATTAGAAGATAGAAAAATAGTATTGGGAATGCAGCTGAAAAGTAAATTAGTTGCTCTATTGCTTTTTGGTTTGTAGTTAGTAAGTTAAATAATATTAAAATTCCTGCTAAAATTAATAGAGTATTTCTTATTTTTTTTGTTTTTAGATTTATTATTTGGAATTTTCTTAGAAATTCTTTTCTTTTTTTTATTATTAGAAAGATTGTGATTATTAATCCGTAAATTGCTCCAAATAGTAAAATATTTATGAACAATATCAATGGAAAATAAAGATTTAGATTTGGAGAGAAAATATTTAATAATTTTTCAGGATATTGATTTAGTATTGCTCCTAGGCCCATTAAAAGTTTTGCATCTCCTCCGCCCCATTGTTTTGTGTAGTACATTGCTGATCCTACTGCAAAAAATACTGCTAATCCTAGTAATGAATTTAAAATTGGCGAAAATGAATTTTGTTGTATTGATTTAAAGATAAAAGTTGTAATTCCAATAACTATTAAACTAAAACTTAACCAATCTGGAACTTCTTTTGTTTTTAAATCTGTGATTGAAGCAATAATTAGAGTGATTAATACTATTATTAATATTATAAAATCAAACATAGTTAATTTTTAATAAGTATCTTTATAAAGTTTTTTTGTTTTATTTATTTATGTTTGATGAGAAAGAAGTAAAAACTATTTTTGATGAAAGTTTTAAAGAATTTTCTAAAAAACATAAAATTGAATGTGATTTTGAATTATTGGAGTTTAGAGAGTTTTTAGATTTAGCTGGAAAGAGTAATATTGTTAAAGAAGATGAAAAATCTGGATTGCCAATTTTGATTGGAGCTTTAGTTGTGCATTCTTCTAAGAAAGATAAAGTTTGTATGAGTGTGGATGTTTTAAATCAATTATCTGATGAAAAAGACTTTGTTAAAGCTTTGATTATGCATGAATTTTATCATATTTTATTTAAATCGAAGGTGAAAGATAATACTTTAGAGGAAAATAAGAAATCTGAAGATAGGGCTAAAAAAGCTATGAAAAAAGAGTTTCCTGAACTTTTTTCTTGGTTGCCGGGATAGAAAAACTTTTAAATTATCTTTAGCTATTTTGTTTATGGCAAAAGGAGGTAAGAGTAGTTCTGTAGGTGGTTTGATATTTCTTATTGCAATATTTATAATATTATATATGTTAGTTATGCCTCCTTGTGAGAAATGCCAATTGTTAAATAAGGGAAATTGTGAAGATGTTTGTGAAATTTCTAGTTTAGAAGGAGTGTTATTTTATGAAGAAATTGGAGATGTTGATTTAAATGATGAAATTTCTCATGATATGGAACAAGTTAATTTGTATATTAGGGTTGAACCTGAAGAGGAAAATTTAGCTGGATCGTTGT
The DNA here is from genome assembly GCA_964344655.1 of Candidatus Woesearchaeota archaeon. GTDB lineage: Archaea > Nanobdellota > Nanobdellia > SCGC-AAA011-G17 > PNOQ01 > JABJPM01. The sequence goes on from CAYFOF010000001.1 coordinate 156,699, forward strand.
ACGTAGATAGAGGATGGTTTGGCAATGTTGATCAAGATTTAAGTTTTAATTTAGAAAATATGGGTAATTTAGAAGAAGTGTCTTTCTTAACTAGAGTTAGTGAAGCTAGTGGGAAGTTGTTTGTAGAATTGAATGGACATATGATTGAACAATTGGAAGTTGATGCTCCTAAATCTGTTGTAGTTTCTTTACCTTCATCTTATTTGAAAGAGAAAAATAAATTAAAATTGTATACTGATTCTCCAGGACTTAAATTTTGGCATAAAAATAAATATGAAATGAAAGATTTAAGATTGAGGAAAATATATGAAAAAATACATTATGAAGAAGAAAGAAGTTTTTTCCTTAGCGAAATTGAAAAAGATCACCTAAGTGAATCTACTTTGGATTATTCTGTATTTTGTAGTGCTTCTGGTTCATTAAGTGTTTTGAAGATCTACTTGAATGGGAATATAATTTCTTCTGAAGCTATTGAATGTGAAAGTTTCAAGAGATCTTTAGATTTAGACGAAAACGCTTTGAAAGTTGGAGAAAATGAATTATTATTTGTAATTGATGATGGAAATTATTTGTTATCTCCTGTTAAGGTTGTTAATAAATTAAATCAAGAAATTTATCCATCTTATTCTTTTTCTATTGAAGAAGATGTTTATGATGTTGCAAGAGAATATATATTATCTTTTAAGATGAGTGAAGGTGAAAAGAATGCGAGAGTTATTGTGAATGATTATGAATTTAATTTAGTTGATCAAAGTACTTATTTTGAAAAGGATATTACTTCATTTGTTAGAGAAGGAAATAATCATATTGAGATTATTCCAGAGAATGGATTGAAAATTAATGAAATTAGAATTGATTATAAATAAAAAGATTCTTAAATGTGAAATATTAATTTTATTCTATGGTTGAAGAAAGAAGAGATGATAGATATTATAATAGGAAATTTTCTGAGAGTTCTTTTTCTCCAAGAGTTGTTGGAGGACATATTTTAAGAGGATTATTAATATTATTAGTTATTGGAGGAGTTGGATTTTTTAGTTATATTGCATATATTCAAATTTCAAGCGGAAATGCTGAAATTTATACTGATGAAGTTTTTAATAATATTGGAGAGGCAAATGAAGATGCTGGAATATGGAGCCAGTTGAAATCCCAATGGAATAAATTAACTAATCCTGCTTCATTAAATACTCATAAATCTGTTGTAGAAAGAAATGAAAAAAATTCAGAATTGGGTGTTGAAATATTAACTTTTGAAGCAAATAAAAATTCTGATTATTTTGAAGGAGAAACAATTAGAGGAACTGCGGTTGTTAGAGCTGCGGGATTATCTGGAGAGGGGTCTTTAATTGATGTTGATTGTGAGCTACAAAACTATTATGGAGAGAAATTAATTACACCTGAAGAAATTATTTATCCTGGAAATGGAAATCCAATACAGAAAAATGTAGGATGTAGTTTTTTGGATGGAGATAAATTATCTTTGCCTAAATTGAAAAATTCTTTAGAATTGAAATTTACTGCAACTTTTGAAGGATATGCTATTGCTAATTATGATGTTTATTTAATGGAAGCAAATGAATTTGAGAGAATCGTTTATCAATTAGGAGAGGACCCATTTAATTATTATGGAATTTCTGATCCTCATTTAAGGTTTGGAAATGTTATGGTTTCAACAACTACACCTGGACCAGTAAATTTGGCTATTGGTACAGATACTTCACAACCTTTTGCTGGGGGAATAGGTGTGAATCAAGAAAATGAGAAATATTATTTCCAAGTTTCTTTAACTTCACAAGAGAGAGGAGAGATAAAGAAAGTTGAAAGTTTAACCCTAAAAGTTCCTTCTGAGATAGCTCTAGATGAAGATAGAAGAAATTGTGATTTCCAATTTTCTGGAGAGTATGATGGAAATTATAAAGTTTATACTTTAACCGATCATGCATTTTATAATGTTGTGAATAAAGATTGTTCTCAAGAAGCTTTGGAAGGGACAGGAATAACTAAGAATAATTGTTTAAAAGATTTTGATACTACTGGCGTTGTTTTGCAATGCTTCTTTGAAATACCAGAATATTCTTCTGAATGGTCTCCAATAGTTCAAACTAATTTTATTGCTGAAACTAAATTTATTTATGAGAAAGAGAAAAAAGAGTTTATTGTGGTTAGAAGAGATGAAAATTCTGCTAACAATGATCCTTGTGCTTCATTAGAAGAGGAAGAATGTAAGAGTAGTAAAGGGTGTGCTCCTCACGATATTAATGAATTTGATTATTGTGTTGCATGTAGTGAGAACTTTTGTTCTGATTATTCTTCTGAAGAGTCTTGTAGTGTAGATTATTGTCAGTTAGATTGTGGTTGGGGCAATGAAGTTTGCGAAAGTGTTTAGAAAGGTTTTTAAAAGAAGTTCTTTATAATTGATAGTAATGAGAGGTGTTTATCTTATTTTTATTTTAGTAGTGTTTTCTTTAGTTATTTCTGGATGCCAGCAAGGAGAGATAAAGACTAATTTGGGTGGAATTGATATGCAAATATTGGAAGGAACCCCTCCAAGAAATGAAATTTATGAAGGACAAGCATTTAGTGTTAATTTGAGATTAATTAATAATATGCCGAAAGAAGTAAATGATGTTTCTTTATGTGTTTATGATACTCCGTCTGAATCTATTGGTGGAATTCCTGGAAAAGAATGTAAAACTGTTAATTTTTTTGGAGCCCAAGAATATGAAGGGGAGATAACTCCTGAAGTAAGTGAGGTTTTCGTATTTCCAGAATCTGGAAGTTATGCTTATCAAGGGATTCATGAAGGAATAAAAGTAACTAACATTTTTGTTGAATT
>CAYFOF010000001.1:159547-226590 GCA_964344655.1 Candidatus Woesearchaeota archaeon
AGCGTGCCGTAGTTTTCGGTTAAGGTAGAACTTTCGCAGGTTGACGTGCTGAATATTGTCTTGTTGATGCCGAGCTCTTTTGTTTGTTTTAAGAAAGGACCAGAAATTGAAACTGATTTTCCGTGTGAATTGAAGGAAAGCTTTTCTGGAGATAAAATAAATTCAGATGTTTCTCCGGTTAATGTACAAAGAGTTGAAAAAAATATAGTTCCTTTAGGCCAAGGAAGTAATCAAGTGGTTTTAGATATATATTTGGTTAGAGATTCTAGAGGGGAAGTTGTTTCTGAAACTTATGAAGGTCAAAATTTAATAGATGTAAAAGTTAGTGTTGGAAAATCTGGAGATTTCTTTGAATGTGCTCCGAGTACACAAGAGGGATTAATTGAGTTTAAAGAGGGATCTAAGAAAATTACATGTATTAATCAAATGACTTTAGATGAGAATGCTTATCAAGATTCTATAAATATAGATTTAGTGTATGGCTATAAAGTCGTACAACCAATAAGAAATATTCAATTAAAGGAGGGAATAATAAGATGAAAGGGTTGTTTTTTGTTTTTACAGCGATGTTATTAATTAGTGGATGTAGTAATAATGAAGTTATTGAGGATGGTCCATTTGTGGGAGGATCTTCTGGAGTTTCATTATCTTTTGTTACAGGAGCACCTGTTTCTGAATTTTCAGTTTCAGAAGGAGTTCCAGTACAAGTTATGTTAAAGAATAATGGTGAATATGATTTGCCTTTAAATTCTGCTGAATTATCTTTGTATGGATTGAAGATGTCTGATTATGGATTAACTTCAGATTACAAAGTTGTTGAAGGTGGCTTATTAGGTATAAAGAAAGATTTCATTGAAGAAGGTGCAGAAAGAATAGTTGATATGGGAACAATGAAATATACTGGAAGTGTTACAACAAGTTTAGAAGCGAATTTGAAAGCAAAAGTATGTTATCCATATAGGACTGAAGCAAGAATTAGTGCATGTGCATTATCTAGGAATATAATTGCTGCAGGCGGAGAGAGTGTTTGTGATATTGCTGGAGAGAAATATTCTTCTACGAGAGTAAGTAGTTCTCCTGTTCAAATAACAAGTTTTACTGAGGCCTTGAGTGGAAGTAGTGAAGTTATGTTTAGAATAGAAATTGAGAACAAAGGAATGGGTAATGTTTATGCAAACAATGCTGAATGTTCTAGTTTAGATGGAACTACATTAGATAAAGATAAGGTTTACTATACAATTGATCAAGAGGATGTTGTTTGTACATCTTTTGATGGTGTAGAATCTAATGAAGGATATTTGAAATTAAGCAATGGTAAGAAGACTTTAATATGTTCAATGCCAGTTGAAGAAGGTGGATCTGGATATACTACTGAACTTCCAATATACTTAGATTTCAAGTATGTAGAAAGTACATCTAAAGATTTAACAATTTTAGAAGCATAAGCTTTTAAAATTTAATTTCTTTCTTTTTTATTATGATTGAGTTAAGAGAATTAGAGGATGCTGCAAAGAAGCATGAATTGTATAAAAATGTTATTTCTACTGGAGGTAATATAGTTTTTTATCGTGGGAATTTGGAAAATCCAGAATATTTATTTATTGGTGAAGCTCCGGGACAAACGGAAAATAGGGAAGGAAAACCTTTTGTTGGTAGGAGTGGGAAATTATTAGATGGTTGGATGGAAAGTATTGGAATAAATAACTTTGTTGTAATTAATACAGTTCCGATTATTCCTTTAACTCCAGAAGGAGGGATTAGAAAACCAACTAAATCTGAAATTGATTATTTTAGGCCTTATGTTGATAAATTGATTAAAGTGATTAATCCTGGAAAAATTATTTGTTTAGGGAAAAGTGCTTTAGAATATGTTGGATTGGATTTGAAAAATTTAACTTGGAAAGATAATATTGGGTTTATTTATCATCCTGCTTTTTATTTAAGGAGAGGAATGAGTGGTATTGAAGATTTTAAGAAATTAGTTGAGAGTAAAGGTAGTCAGAAAGATTTATTTGACTTTTCTAGCTAAGTTTCTGTATTTGCTTAATTTATCAGTTTCAGAATATTTTGCGGGTTTTGGATTTTCTGCTTTTTCTCCGCATTTTGGACAGGTTTTTTCTAATGTGAATGTGTTACATTTTTCACATTTTAGAATTTGAAGTTTCATTCTCTTTTAAATTCGCCGTGACCTTTAGCTTTTTCTATTTTTTCTATTATTTCTTCTTGAGCGTTTTTTAGAATTCCTTCAGCAGTCTTATAGTCTGAAGCTTTTACAGAAATGCTGTATTTTGGAGCACTTATGTAACTTATTTTTATATCTCCTTTTTGTGCATTAATTAATATTTTTTTGATTACTTCTATTCCATTTGGTTCTTCTGATATTAGTTTTAAAGTTCCTTTAATTTCTACTTCTGGAGCTTTTATTTTATCTTTTACAGTTTCTAAAATTAATTTTTCAGTTTCTTTTTCTAATTTTAATTCTTTTATTGCTTCATCATCTAGTACAAATCTTTGGAATGCATCATAGATTCCACCGTATGTTTCGATTAATTTAAATCCGGCTTCTGCATACATTGTTTTTAGATCTTTTTTTAGTTGTTTTCCAATGTATTCTAGTAATTTTTCTGCTTTTTGTTCTTGTTTGTATTCATTTATTTTGTTAACACGTTGCATTGTGTTAACTCTTCTTATAGAAATATCAATTTGGTTTTTATCTTTTTTTACGTTTAAAACTTTACAGACTATTTTTTTCCCTTCTTTTACATAATCTCTTATGTTTCTAATTCTACCTGGAGAAATTTCAGAAATATGAATCATTCCGTCTAGGTTTTTATATTCGTCTAATTTTGCAAAAACAGAATGATAAAGGATTTTAGTAACTGTACAAATTACTATTTCTCCTTGTTCGGGTACTCCCGATTTTTTATAGAACATTTTGAATTATAAAGTTTCAAGAACATTTGCTGTTATTTTGGCTTTTCCGCCAGTGGATTTTGCTAGTACTTCTCCGCACACTAAGCATTTAACTTCAGATGAAGCTTTTTCGAAAATTATTTGTTCGTTTTTACATTTACAACGTACTTTTATGAATTTACTTTTTGGGCTCATTTTTGTTCTAACTCCACTTTCTTCATTCTTCCCATTGGAAGTATACTTGATTTATTGCAATCTTTACAAGTTAATTTTAATGATATTTTTTTAGATGATTTTGATCCAGTTCTTTTAAATTTACTAATAGCTGGTTTTGAACCCCATTTTCCAAGATTTCCAAATCCTCTACCTAGGCCTCTTCCTTTAGATCTAGCAATAGATCCTTTCTTTAGAGTTCCTCTGTTTCCAGTAGTTTTATTTTCTGCTACTTTATGTTCTTTGTGTGTTTTACACTTTTTACAGAACGCTTTTTTTGATTTTGGGAATTTCATATTTCTTCAGCCTTTTCTTGTTTTATCAAAAAATCCGCAGTTTCATTCGGGATTTCTATTATTTGTTCATTATTGAATGGCCCGTAACTCTCCATGTCTACTCCTAAAAATTTAGGAATATCACATAACATTTTGAGCTTTTTGGCTGTTTTGATAGGTTTTTCATTCGTTTTTAAGTCTTTTGGTTTAGATTTTGGAATATCTATGTTTGGGAGCTGTCCAGAGCTTAATTTGTATAAAACATTTTCTCTGTAGTGATCTAGGTTTTTTGTTAAAATTTTGTAAAATTCTTGTTCTTCTGGAAGCATTGATGCGGTTTCTTCAGTGTTTATGCTTGTTCTTGAGGATATTAAGCTAGATTGAATTATTTTTGATTCTCTTCTTTCATATAGTTCTTTTATTATTCTTTGGATTGATTCTATTTGTTTTCTTGTTTTGTGAACTTCTGTGCTTGTAAATATTGATTTTTTCTTTTCTTGAGATTCTAGAATTTCTTGTTTTTTGTTTAGATAGTTTATTAGATCATTTAGGAAATTATCTGGAAGTTTTTGTAATTCTGCTCTGTTTTTTTCTCTTCTTAGAAGGTCGTAGAGAGTTTCATATGTAATTATTATGTTGTCTTCCATTTGTGTTGTTTTAGAAGGTTGGTCTGTTTTAAAAGATTTCTGTGTTGTTTTCGATATGTTTATAAAAAGTTGTTGTTGAAGTTTATTTATGAAGATTTTAGTTGTAGGAGACTTCCATGGAAAGTTTCCTGTAAAGTTAAGTAAAATTGCTAAAACATGTGATTTTGTTTTGTCTACTGGCGATTTTGGAGGGAGTGATAATTTATTAAAAATTGTTTTTAAATATTTTTATGGAAAATGGTGGGAGATTGTTGGTCCTAAAAAGGCTAAGAAATATATAATGGAAGATTATAATTCTGGTAAAAATATTATTAATAAATTAAATAATCTTAGGGTTCCTGTTTATACAATCCATGGTAATTGGGATTTTGAAGATTCTGAAGTTAATAAGAGAACAGCAGGAATAAAATTAAAAAAATATTCTGAGATAATTAAAAATAAAAAAAATGTGAATTTTTTAAAAAGGAAAATTATTGATGTAGGAGGATTGAAACTTTATGCATTTGGGGGTTCAGTAACTGCATCTATTTATCTTAATCACAAAAAATTTGATAAAAAAAAAGAGACTTAAATATAGAAAGAAACATGAAAAACAAGAAAAATCTTTATTTAGTAAAAAATCAAATAATCTTGATATTCTTTTAGCCCATTATCCTCCTTATGGATATTTTGATAAGGTCGATTACCCTGGAGAAAATCCTATGAATGGGAAACATGTTGGTTTTAAGCCATATACAAAATATATTAAAAAATTCAAACCTAAGTTATTTATCTGCGGACATATGCATGAATATCAAGGTGTAAAAAAATTAGATGATACTCTTATTTTAACCACTGGTGCTGCAAAAGAAGGAAAAGCTGCAGTTCTTGAATATGACGATAATAAAAAAATAAAAATAAAACTTATTAACTAGATTTTTAGTGGTTTGATTGAATTTTTGTTTATTTTTTCTATTAAGTTTAATATTTCGTAATAATATGTTAGTGCTTCTTCTCTGTTTTTTGCTGTATATTCTTTTGTTAATCCCGCATGTTTTAGTACGTATTTAAATAGATGGTTCATAACCTTTACTAAAAATTTTTCTGGATAATTTGAAACAAATCTATCATTGTCGCATAGGTATGCTAATAAATTATCATATTTTCCATTTTTAGTAAATTTTGAATCAAATAGATCGTCAAAATTTCCTTTTAGCATTTCATATTCTTTTTTTAATATTTTTGTAATGTCTAATCCTTCTGCTAAACTTGAAGACCAATTTTTTAATAAATGAGGTAATGAAAAATACACCATCACTTGAAATGCTATATCTTTATTTTTATATTTCCCAATTAATAATACTTCTTCTTGATGTGAAAATCTTGCAAAACATATTAATTTTCTATTATAATTTTTCATAAGGTACTTATTTAGATTATTGTGTAATTTATGCAATTCTTTGTAAAATTCTTTTGGATTTGATTTTGGATTTTTTGTTATGATTAAATCTATGTCATGATTTATATTACAAGATCCTATTGTTCCGTATGTTTGGATGTGTTTTGTTTTGTTTAATTTTTTTATAAGGTATTGTTTTACTTCTTGCCAAATATAGTATTCTTTTTCTTTTTCTCCAATTGTTTTGTTTTTTAATTCTTGTTTCATTTTGTTTTATTATTTTATAGTAGTAACTTAATTAAGATACATTTAAATATAACTTACCACCCTAGTGGTTATATTATGAAAGAATTAACTTTATTGGGATTAAGTAAAAATGAAGCTAAATTGTATGAGGCTTTATTGGTTTTAAAGAAATCTGGGGCTGGAGATTTAGCAAAAAAAGCAGATGTTCCCCATAGTAGAGTTTATGATTATCTCGATTCATTAATCCAAAAAGGGTTTGTTAATATTTTCCCTGGCAAAACTAAACAATTTGTTCCTGCTTCTCCAGATGAGTTGATGGAGATAATTGATAAAAAGAGAGAGGAGTTAGATAAAACGAAAGAAATTGTTGATGAATTGTCTCAGATATACAAAAATAATCCAGAACAACCTATTGAGTATGCAGTCGGAGAGTCAAATTTTTGGAAATTTATTTCTAAATTGCCCAAGTCTGAAAAATCTACACGTACGATAAAATGGAATGCTGAGTATCGTCCAGACATAGTGAGGAGATTTAAAGAAAAAAGAAGAAAAAAAATTAATGTTAAGGTCATGACTAGATTTGACGAATCAACTGAAGAAAATATAAAAAAATGGGCTAAAATAGATAAAAAACTTAAGCCAATTGATAATGAGGGGGTTGTTATGGAAATTGTTGATGACAAATCAATTTTTATAACTTTAATTGAATCTAATGGAACTTTAGTAATTAGAGATAAGCCATTCATTAAAATGATGAAAGATTTATACGATACTAAATATAATTCTATTAAGGAAACTTGCTATGATTTGTTGAAAAAGTAGAAACCTTTTTAATATTATAAACTAAATTTTAATTTAATGAAAAGATCTATTTATTTATTCAGGCATGGAACTACTGAAGATAATGCTGCTGGAAAATTTTCTGGTTGGAGACAAACACCTTTAAACAAAAGAGGAAAAGATGATGCTAGAATAATAGCATTAAGATTGAAAGATAAAAAAATTGAGGTTGCTTTTCAGTCAAGATTAATTAGATCTAAAGATACGTTAAAAGAAGTTTTAAAACACCATAAAGAATGTAAGACTATTATTACAGATGATAGAATGATTGAAAGATCTTATGGGGACTTACAAGGTAAAACTCATTTGCAATATATTAAGAAAAATTCCCCAGAGAAATATGATAAGTTTCATAGGGGTTACAAAACGAAACCTCCTGGTGGGGAATCTATAAAAGATGTTGAAAAAAGGGTAAAATCTTTCATAAAAGATTTGATGAAATTAATGAAGAAAAATAAGGTTAATGTTGCAATATCTGCACATGGAAATTCTATGAGACCATTTAGAAGATATTTTGAAAAAATGACTGTGAAAGAAATGTTGGCAATAGAAAATCCCTATGATAATTATTTTGAATACAAAATTGATTGTTAAAGATGGTATTTTTTGAGAATGTACTTCAATCGGGGAAACTATTGAGTAGGAATTGGAAATTAATTGTTCCTTCTTTTTTAGGGATGTTAATGGCATTGGGGTTTGCTTTGGTTTTTGTCGTGATGAATGATTTAATTTCTTTAATTAGTACAGATCCTTCAAGTTTATTTATTGCAGGAGGAATTTCTGCTATGGCGAAGAAAGTTTCTTCTGTTTTAATTAATCAATCTCAAATTGTTAAAATTGTGTTGAGTTTGTTTGTTTTTATTATAGCTAATTTTATGGCCGGATCTTCTTTAATTGGAATGAAGTATAGTATGATTAAAGATACAGTGAATAGAAAAAAGACACCATTAGTTAAATCATTTTTTAAGGGGACAAAATATTATTGGAGAATTGTAGAAATGAGAGCAATGGTTTTAGTTTTAATTGTTATTCTTTCTATATTATTGAGTTTTCCGTTTTTTATATTGTCTAGGTACTTTGGAGAAAATTCTATATTTGTTTTGTTATCAGTTATTTTAGTTTTATTAGTTATTAAGTTAACATTATTCTTTAGATATCCAATATTAGTTAAGAATGAATTGAGAGCAATACCTGCTTTAAATAAAGCAATTAATATTTTCAAGAAATATACAAAATACGTATTTTCTACGTGGTTGATTGCAATGTTTATTGTATTCTTCGCTAATTTGTTATTTGATTTTATTAGAATTAGCGTTACTGATTATTTGTATTATGTTGCTAATTTAGTAGTAATTATGGTTGGATTTTATGTGTTGAAAGAATTATTTATGGTTGTTGTGAATACATTTGTAGATATATTTGGGTATGTATCTTATGTTAGACTTCGTAAGAAATAAAATCTTTTGCACAAACTACATTAGGAAATATTTTTTTAGCTTCTTTTTGTATTTCTGTTGTTGATGTATATCTTTGACTGAAATGAGTTAATACTAGTTTTTTAGATTTAGATTTTTTTGCTAAATTTGCTGCATCTTCTGAAGTCATATGTTTTGATTTTTTAGCTTCTTTTTTTAATTCTTTAGAAAATGTTGATTCGGAAATTAGTAAATCTGAATTGTTACTAAATTTAATTAAATCTTTAGTTAATTCAGAATCTAAAATTATTGTTAGTTTTTTTCCCGGAATTAAAGTTGTTCCTTTTTCTGGGGTTATTTTTTTACCTTTGAATGTTATTGTTTTTCCTTGTTGTAATTTTCCAAGAATTTTATCTTTTGTTAATCCGAATTTTTTAGTATATGTTAGATTTATTCTTCTTTTTTCTTTTTCTTGTATTGAATATGCTAATCCGAAAGTAGAATGGTTTGTTTTTTGCGAATGTAAAGAAAAATCTTTATTTTCGAAGAATTTTTTATTTGAATTTATTTCTGTAACTTTTATTTTTATTTTTGTATCTTGGTATTGGAAACTATTTAGCAAGTTATTTAGATACTTTTTAGTGTTTTTTGGACCATATATCTCTAGTGTTTTTGTGTAGTTTGAATGAGATAATGTTTGCATTAATCCTGGAAGTCCAAGAATATGATCTCCGTGCCAGTGGGTTATCAGTATCTTAGTAATTTTTGCTGGACTGATTTTTTGGATTTTTAATTGGCGTTGAGTTCCTTCTCCGCAATCAACTAAAATGTTTTCAGATTTATGATTGATTAACATTGATGTGGTGTTTCTGTTTTTTGTTGGAACCATTGATGAAGTTCCCAAAAATGTTATTTTCATAGTATTACCATTTAAGAAAGGTTTTTAAATAGTTTTTGATTAAGGTTGTTTATGAAAAAAGAAACCATAACTTCTGTTTTTTCTAATGATGTGATTATGGCTCCTGAAGGAGATATTGCTAGAAGGATTTATGAAAAATCAAGATTTGGAGAACCAAAAGGAAAGAAATTTTACTATTCTTCTGTTGAAGCTTTGTATTTGTTAGAAAATGGAAAGATGGAAGTTGTAGATGGAAGGGGAAAAAAATTAGATTTTGATAGTTTTGTTAAAAAAGCTAAAAAGTTAGATTCTAGATTATTAATTAGATATTTAGTGTATAAAGAGATGAGGAAGAGAGGGTATATTGTAAAGACCGCTTTGAAGTTTGGAGCAGACTTTAGGGTTTATGATAGGGGAGTTAAACCAGGAGAGGATCATGCAAAGTGGGTATTGTTTTGTGTGAACGAGAAGGAATCCTCTACTTGGTATGAATTTTCTGCAAAAAATAGGGTTGCACATTCTACAAAGAAGAATTTATTGATTGGAGTTGTAGATGATGAGGGGGATGTAACTTTTTATAATATTGCTTGGGTTCGGCCATAAGGCTTTTATAATTTGGTTTAAACCCTATTTCTATGGATAATAGATCTGAAGCTTTAAGTGTTGTTATGGAGAAAGGTCCACTACAACCATCTCAAATTGCAACTACAGTTAATACTAATATATTATTTGCTAGTGCAATTCTTTCTGAATTAGTCGATAATAAGAAAATTAAAATTACACATGTTAAAAGAGGAGGATCTCCTTTTTATTATGTTCAAGGTCAAGAAGAAAAATTAATGGATTTGGCGAAGTATTTATCTGGAAAAACAAAAGAGGCATATGATCTATTGAGTGAAAAATTAGTTATTAGAGATTCAAGTGCGGAACCTTGGCAAAGGGTTGCTTTGAGAGAGTTAAAAGATTTTGCTGTTCCGGTACATGTGAATTATAAAGGAGTGCAAGAAACTTTTTGGAAATGGTATTTAACTAGTAATGATGAAGCTAAAGGATTAATTAAAGATTTATTTAGTGATAAAAAAATTGAACCTAAGAAAGAGGCTCCTATAGAAAAACCAGTTATTGAAGAACCTAAAAAAGAAGAGGTTATCCAAGAAACTCTAGTTAAAAAAGAACCAATTGAGAATGGAGAGGATTTAATTGGGAATTATTTTTCTTCAAATGAAATGTATGTTATTTCTCAAAACGTTGTTAGAAAAGGAAGAGAATTTAATTTTGTGATTGATGTTCCATCTAGAATGGGTAAATTAAGGTATTTTGTTAAATATAAAAATAAGAAAAATATTACAGACAAGGATTTATTAGATGCTTTAGATGAGGGATCGGAAAAAGGATTGCCAGTTTTGTTTTTGAGTCAAGGAGAATTGAATAAAAAAGCTCAAAAATATATGGATGAAAATATTTCAGGAAGACTTCTTTTTAAATCTCTTTAATCTTATGTTTGCTATAAAGAAAAATAATAAGAAATAAAGATAATTTTTAGTTTTTTCTCCTAAATTTACACTTTCTTTTTGAACTTTCGTGGTTCTTGTTTCACAATTTGTGTTGAATATTTCTAAAAATAGTGGAGAAATTAATTCCATTGCTTGTTTTATTTCATTTTGTGGAATTTTTGGATCTTTAGTTTCTAGCCATGCTTCCCAATCTTTTTCATTTTCTGAAGCTTTTTCTAGATTTTCTTTTAAATTGTATTCTTTTTCGATACATGAAAGTTTTGTTGATGCTTGTTTTTCAAATTTTGAGTGTAATTTTGGATCTTCTTTTGATATGTAGTGTGGTGCAACAAATGAATCAGAAATGTAATGTGAAGCTACTCCAAATGCATAACTTGCTTCTGAATATTCTTGTTTTTCTAAGTGTTTTTTTGTTTGGTTTAGCCAATGTAGTGTTAAGTTAAGAGATTTTGGATAGTGATGTAGTCTATTATCGTGAAAATCTTTATCTGGGGCAATTGAACCTATTTCTAGTTGTTTTAGGTCTAGATTTCTTTGAATTTCGTAAGGAGATGAGTAATATAGTGTTTGAACTATTGATTTGTGATTATTCCAGTCTAAAGCTACCGTATTTTGTATTAAAATTAAGAAAATAAGTAATGTTATTATTTTTTTCATCAAATGGGGAATTTGCTTTTTTATATAATATTATTGGAAAAGTTTAAATATTGTTTCCCATTTTATTTTGATATGCAGTTTTCTAATAATGTTTTGGTAACCTTACTTGCTTTTTCTATTATTATTTCAACATTTGGAACTTGGACTGTTTTATCCTATATTGATTCAGATTTATTGACTGGAAAAGCTACAGATACCGCAACTACTACATTAACTGTTACTGGAGTTGCTAGTTGTACAGCAACTGATAATGCAATTGCATTTGGAACTATGGAGAGGGGAACTAGTAATGATAGTACTGTTACTGGAGATTATATAACTGTAGAAAATGATGGGAACTCACAAATTAATATTTCTGTTTATGCTACTGCTGAATTATGGGATGGTGCAACATATCAAGCACCAAGTTCTTATTGGCAAATAAAATGTAATAATTCTGAAAGTGGAACTTGTAATAGTACTTATGGAAATATTCCTGCTGTTGATGGTAATTTGCTTGTTATTGATTTAGATTCGGCAGATTCTACTGATTTGTTGACTGTTGGTGTTAATGTTACTATTCCTTCTGATGAAGCTTCTGGTGCAAAATCTGGAACATTAACGTTTAGTTGTATTGCTGCCTAGGGAAAAGTTTAAATATTGTTTATGGTTAATTTATTATATGAAAAGAGAGGTATCTAGTCGGTTCGTTATTATTTTATTAGTTTTAGCAATTATTTTTTCTATTGGGGGAACAATGATTGTTTATGATACTGTGAAAGAGCCTAGTGGCAAAAATGTTAATTATGGATCTGGGTTTGTGACTCTGGAAGTTGCTGGAGATGTTGATGAAATTGAGGAAGGTAAGAATGAAGTTTTCGAATAATACTTTGGTGGTTTTGTTATCATTAGCAATAATGGTTTCGGTTTTTGGAACTTGGGTCAGTTTGTCTTACATTGATTCTTTAGATTTGTTAACTGGTAGAGCTACGGATACTGGAACTACCTCTTTGACTGTTTCTGGTGTAACTAGTTGTACTGCTTCAGACAATACTATTGCATTTGGGACTATGGAAAGAGGGACGAGTAATGATAGTGTTACGGTGAATGATTATATTACTATAGAAAATAATGGAAATACTCAGATAAATGTTACTGCATATGCTACTGCAGAACTTTGGGATGATGCTACCTATCAAACAACTAGTGATTATTGGCAAGTCAGATGTAATACCTCTGAAAGTGGAACTTGTAATACTACCTATGGGAATGTTCCGGGAGCAGATGGAAATTTAATTGCTTATTTGGTTAACCCTGATGATTCAACTGATGCAATAACTGTGGGTGTTAATGTAACTGTACCTTCTGATGAACTGTCTGGGGCGAAATCTGGAACTTTAACCTTTAATTGTGTTGTTGGTTCTTAATGATAATCTTTAAAAAGAAATCTTTCTATTTTTTATTATGTTTAAAAAGGGTGTTTTATTTGGATTGATTTTTTTAATTTTTGTTAGTTCTGTATCTGCAGTTGGAATTAGCCCACCAAAATCTATTGTTTACTTTGAACCTAATGGTGTAAGGAGTATTGATTTTTATGTGGTAAATATGGGAGATATAGATAGCAGGGTTAAAATATTTTTTGATGGAGAATTAAAAGATTTAATTGTTTGGGATGAGCAAACGGTAGATTTAAACCCTGGACAAAAGAAAGACTTCAATTTTTTGTTAAATATGCCCGGTAGTTTTGATACTCCTGGAGACCATAGGGTTGATTTAATTGCTCAAGAAATTCCTATTGCTGAAGAAGATGATGGAACATTTATTGGGGCAGTGACTTCTGTTACTAGTCCTGTTTTTATTAGGGTTCCTTTTGATGGACCTTATTTGGGGGCAAGATTAAATGTAGATTCTTCTTCTGTTGGTCAAATTGTTAAATTGAAAATATTTTTAGAAAATTTAGGAAGCATTCCTTTGAATGATTTTCAGGGAAAAATTGATATTGTTAATGTTAAGGGAGAAACAATTAAAGAAATAACATTTGTTGAATCTTTGGGTTTGAATGAATTTAAGGAAGTTGAGTTATTATGGGATTCTTCTGGAATTGAATCTGGAGTTTATGTTGGTAAATTATTAATTGAATACAATGGAAAAACAGTAGAGAGTGAATCTGAATTTAGAATGGGAGATGTTTTTGTTAAAATTTTGGATTACCAAAAGAATTTGATTACTGGAAAAATAAATAATTACATTGTGAAAGTTGGTTCTGAATGGAATGATGTTATTGAAGATGTTTATGTGAATTTAATGATTAATGTTGGAGAGGAAGGATATAATTTTAAAAGTACGAGTTTTGATTTGGGTGCTTGGGAAGAGAGAGAAATTAAAATGTTTGTGGCTTTAGATGATGGAATTTCTAAATTGCCTGCTGGAGAGTATGATGCAACTATTGGGGTTTTCTATGAAGAATTGTCAAATAGTGAAGATTTTGTTTTACAAATAAAAGGAAATAATAGTTATTTAGTTATGTTGGGAGTTGGAGTTGTTGTGATTCTTGGTATTCTGTTTGGGCTACATATCTTTAAAAATAATAAAAGAGGTAAAAAATAGATGAATAGGAATGATTTTTTAGGAGGATTATCGATTCTTGTGATATTTGTTTCTATTATTACTCCTGCTGTTTTATATTTGCAAGTTTCTCAATATTCTGTTGGGGAGAGTGTAACTTTGGCTGCAGTTGGAACAGTGAGTTTGACTGTTGCACCTGAATGTGGAGATGCAGTTTGTGAAACTGGTGAAGATTGTTCTTCTTGTTCTGCTGATTGTGGTGTTTGTGCTCCAACTACTCCCGGCGATACTGGTGGTTCTGGGGGCGGAGGAGGAGGCGGAGGAGGCTCATCTAGCACTCCTATAAATTATCTTTATAATTTTATGGAAGAAGATCAATATTCTAATGCATTAGACTCTGGAGATACAGTTATATTGAATTTTGATTCGGATGCACAATATACTTTTGAAATTACTAGTGTCTTGGTTGATAATCAATTGGTTTTTGAGTATGAAGGAACGGAATTTACTGTTTATTGGGATGAGGTTGCTTACTTAGATGTAGATGTAGATGGAAATGATGATTTGAAAATTAGTTTTATTAATGAACATGTTGTTTGGACATATTTAACTAGTGAGGTTTTGCCAGAGGGTGGAGCCAAATCTCCAGTTATGAAAAAAGAGAAAGTCGCGTTTCCTTCTTTAAGGGGAGTTTCTTCTCCAGAAAGCGTATTAAGTTTGATCATTATATTTGTTGTTATGCTAATTGGGGCAGGAGTTATATTTTATTATCAGCACCATAGGTTGAAGAGAGTTGAAAAAATACAATCTAAAAAAATACCTAAATTATCAAGAGGATATAAATCTAAAGATAGTAGTAAGGAAGAAAAATCTAAGTATAAAGAAAAATTATTGAAACAAAAATCTTTGCTAAAAGAGTCTTATGAACAAGGACATGTAAGTAAAGCTTCTTATTTAAAAGGAAAAAAGAGAATTGAAAATATTTTAAAAAGATAAGATTTATAAATAATTAAATTAAAATATAGGTAAAGTGGTGATGAAAAAGAAAAAAGCTAAACAAAATGTTTTGAGAGAAGCATTAGGTGATTTGTCAAAAGAATTGTCTCGATTAAAAAGAGAGAAACAGTCTTTTATTAAAAAAATTGATTCTTTAGAGAAGAGTATTCAAGCTACACAATATAGGGAGAGTGCTTTGAGAGATAAAATTACTAAATTAATTGCTGCTGAATCTGAATTATCTAAGAAAAAATCTAATTCTATGAATAAGATTAACTTGATTAAAGAAAAGATAAACAAACTCAAGAAAGTTAAAGAAGAATTAAGAGATGTTTAAGTGTAGGTAAACTGTTTTTTAGAAAGGTTTTTATATAAATTTCCTTATGTTTTTTGTAGGTAAACACAAAAAAGAGGGGATTGTTTGGTTTATAAGAAATATATTTATAGAAAGGGGAAGAAATTTGGTCCGTACTACTTCAAAAGTGTTAGAGAAAAGGATGGATCTGTTAAATCTGTTTATTTAGGAAAAAAACACCCCAACTATAATTTATTTGTTTTAATTGGAGTTATTGGAATTGCTTTATTATTATCTTTAGTGGGTTTTGTTTCTTATAATGCATTTGTTGTTACAGATGAAATTATTTCTGAAGAAGGAATTTCTGATGTTGTTGAACAGGAAGAAGAAATTGTTGAAGAAGAAGTTTTAGAAGAATTGCCTGAAGAAGAGGTTGTTGAGGAAGAAATTGTTGAAGAACCCCCTGAAGAAGAAATTATTGAAGAATTAATTGATGAAGGCATAATTGATATTGAAGAAGAGTCAATAAGTATTGAAAAAGAAGTTGTTGTTGAAGTAGTAAATGAAACTGAAATAAATATTTCTGAAGATGAAGTTGTTGAAGAAAATGTTACGGAAGAAAATATTAATGAATCTATTATTGAAGAAGATAGAGAAATTCAAATAAATGAAACTGAGATTAATGTAACTGAAGACAATAAAACTTTAGTTAATATTACAGAGATTAACGAGAGTAGATCTATAAATGATTCTATTATAATAAAACCATTAAATCTTACTCAAGAAAATTATACTTTAGAAATTGTTGAAATTGTTTCTCCAGTTAGAATTAATGAACCTGTGAAAGTTGAGAAAATAATTACAGCAGATAAGGTTGTTAGTGGAATTAATATTGATTTACCTTCTGGAGCTTCTGATATTTCTATTTTAGATACTTCTGATGAAGTTAAAATTGGTTTGGATGGAAGAAAAGTAAGAGAAGGCTCTGGAAATTTGGTTACAGGAAATGTTGCTCTTGATTTTGAAGGAAGCTCTTTCTTAGATTTTTTGAAAGATATTTTTAGATTTACTGGTTTTGTCGTTTATGAAGAAAATAATAATGTTATTATAAAAGACCCTGTGAAAGAAGTTAAAGTTGAATATTATTTGCCTGGTCCAGTTTCTATTGAAAATGATTTGGGGAATGGATTTAAGGAGATTTTTATTTCAAGTGATATAAATTATACTAATGTTAGTGTTTATTCTAATATTGGAAATGTAGATGGCCATGTCAATGTTAGAGATTCTTTAGGAAAAGAGATTGCATACATTGGAGAAGATTTAGATGGAGATGGAAATGTTGATTATATCGAATGGATTTCTGCTACCTCTGAGAATAATTATACAGTTAGTATTACTATTTTGAATTTCCAGAGTTTTCCAGTTGTTGGTTTAAATTGGACTGTAATGTTTAATACAACTGGCGTTGCCGATTTGAGAATTACTCCTGTGAACGATACTACTTGGGGGATTGTGGGAGATGCTAATGATTTGATGTTTTTGGATGTTCGTTGTGGGGATACTATTATGGATTCTTATTGGGAAAATGGTTCTATTGTTGTGAGTAATTATTCTTGTAATGAGACTGGAGTTGAATCTAGTAGAGTAAGAACTTCTGGAGGACATTATTTGGAATTTGATTTTGGTGGACAAGTTGCTCATGCTCAAAATTCTGCGGTTTGTGGACAATATCTCAATTCGGACACAACTTTGACTGGAGATTTAATTAATTGTGGAAATCCAGGATTAGGAGTTCAATTTAGTCAAGGAGATTTTACAGTTGATTGTGCGGGATTTACTATAGATGGAACTAAGACAGGATATGGGTTTTTCTTACAAAATGGACATAACGTTACTCTGAAGAATTGTACTATAACTGAATTTGCATATGGGATTTATAGTAATGGAAATGCATATGGAAATTTAATAATTAATAATACTATCCATAATAATTCAGATCGGGGTATTATTTTAACAGATGGAGACTGGATTAATATGGAAAATAATTCTATTATTGATAATGTTATTTATGATACTGATACTGGGAATTCTGGAATAGAAATACAACGGGGAAGAGGATATAACATTTCTGGAAATCATATTTATGATGTAGATTTGCATGGAATCTATAATTATTATGTCTATAATTCTACTGTTGCATATAATTTGATAGAGGATACTGTTAGTTCACAAGGAAGTGGAATTAGAGCATATAGGAATGAAAATGTTACATACTATGGAAATAATATTACAAATCCTGCAGACTATGGATTGAGAATTGAGGGTACAAATAATAGTGTTTTTGATTCAAATATTATTACGGGATCCGGAGATATTGGGGTTTATTTTTATTCCGCCGCCTCTGAAAATGTATTAAAAAATAATGATATTTCTAACATGGATTCAAGTTATGGAATTTATCTTATTCATACTAATACTCAAAATAATGTTATTGCAAATAATAGTATTTATGGGAGCCCTTTAAGTGGTGTTGCTGTTGGGTTGTGGAACTCTGCTGCTGGGTCTGGAAATGTTATTGCAAATAATAGTATTTACGAAAATACTCAAAGGGGAATTTTTACTGTTACACCCGACACTTTGATTTATAATAATGATATCTATAATAATACTATAGTTGGGATTTATGTCTATAAAGGAACCGGACCAGATTCTACTGGAACAAATATTAGTCACAATAGGATTTATGAAAACACTCAACAAGGAATTTTTACTGCTGCTGTTAGTGGGATTATAATTGAGTATAATAATCATACAGATAATTGGGAATCTGCTGCCTATGGAGGCAACATTCAAATTGCAAATACAGATGATTCTATACTTAGGGGGAATTTAATTAGTGGTGGAGGCCACATGGGGGTAAGAGTTTATGGAACTCATACAAATAATACATGGGATAGCAATATTATTGCAAATAATAGTCAACAGACTAGTTATCCGGAAGTTTATTTTTGTGAATCAACTCCTAGTACTGGATGTGCAAATAACACCTGGATAGGCAATACTCTTGATTCGACTGGAGGAATAGGAAATAATGGGATTTATATTTTGAGAGCATTAGATACAACCCTTATTGATAATAACATTATTGGAAGTGGAAATGATTTATATCTTGATTTGGATTCGAATAGAACTACCTTGATTAATTCAACACCAGATACTATTTTTTTAGAGAGTACTATTGGACATCATTATTGGAGTAAATGGTATTTGGATGTTCACGTAAATACTTCTGATGGCGATTTGGAAAATGCAAATGTAAGTGTTTTTAATAATACCGGATTAGTGGAGTTTTCAGAATTAACTGATGCTTCTGGAGATGTTTCTAGAATTAATTTAACAGAGTATTATTATGATGCTTCTACTTATACGTACTTTAGTAATTATACTATTAATACTACTTCTCCTTCTGGAACGTATGGAAATGATAGTAGAGAAGTTAATTTAACTACCAATGTTGCTGAATTTATTACATTAAATACTTTGAATTCTGCTCCGTCTGATCCTTCTCCTGTTTTGAATAGTGTTGATGGATTGAATTTAACAAGTTCAGATTTGAATTGTTCTGCGACTATATCCGATCCTGATTCAGATGCATTGGATGTTTCTGTGAGATGGTATAAAGATGATGTTCTAAATTTAACTGTGGATTATAATAATAGTTATACTAGCGGAATTTTATTTAATGCAACTTTAAATTCTGCAAATACTACTACTGGAGAAACGTGGAATTGTAGTATGAAATTAAATGATGGCACTGTAGATAGTAATTGGGTTAGTTCTGCTGGATTGACTATACTAAATTCTGCGCCTGTTGTTGATAATGTAAATATTACTCCATCTTTACCGTATACTGCAGATAATCTATTAGGATATTGTAATGCTTCAGATTCAAATTCAGACAATGTTACTTATTATTATGAATGGTATAAAGATGGAGTTTTGAATAATAGTGGAAACTTAGTTGGTTCTTGTGGGGATGGACACACAGATAATGGGGATGGGACTTGTACTGTGACTTTGAGACCAGATTCCGCCGGAGATTTAACTCAACTTCCAACGGCATCTCCCGATGTTGCACATTATTTGAATGTTGATGAATCTAGTGCAGATGATGATAGTTCATTTATTGCTTCTACATTAGATGGTCTTGGTACCCCTACTGCAAGAACTACTATAAAGGAAAACTCGGTAGTTAGTTATGATTCAAATATGGGGTTGAGTTCTAGCTATGGTACTGATTCTTGGACTAGAAATAATAGACCTTCAGATAATGGGGCTTGGACTATTACAGATGTAGATGCTTTACAAATTGGACTTAATGTTACAGATAGTGTTGGAAATTCAGAAACAGATATATTTAATCTTCCTGCTTCAAATATTCCTACGGATTCTACAGTGAATAATGTTGTTACATATCTTAGAGCGAGAACTAATACTCGGGGGTCGACAAATGTGAGGGCAACTCAAGTTTATGCTGAAGTCACTTATACTCCAACTACAGCTTATCATTTGCCGGGAGTTGAAGTTAATGTTAATAATTTAAGCAGTTCTTTGACAAGTAAAGGAGAAAATTGGACATTTAATTGTATGGCATTTGATGGAACTGACAATGCTTCCGTGTGGTTAAATACTTCTGTTATTATACAAAATAGTTTACCTGAACAAGTTACTTTGAGTTCTCCAGAAAATGGAAATGAGACAACAGATAGAACCCCAACCCTAACGTGGAGTGCACCAACCGATAATGATTCTGATAGTTTAACTTACCATGTTTTTGTTAATGATAGTGCTGGAGGAATAATTTATAATCAAACTGATGTTGCTTCTACAAGTTATACTTTTGGTTCAGATTTAACGTTAGATGATACTTATTTTTGGTATGTAAGAGCAAATGATGGGGAAGGATTTGGAACGTCGAGTGAATTGTGGAATTTTACTGTGAATAGTTTAGTAACAATTTCCGCTACTACAAGTAGTATAAGTTTTGGAAGTTTAGGTCCTGGAGTTACGGATAACACAACTGATGATTCTCCTGCACCGTTTGTTATACAAAATGATGGAAATTCATTAGTTAATATTAGTGTGAATGCTAGCCAATTATTTGATCAAACTGCATTGGATAATGATCCTTATCAATTTAAAATAGATAATTCTACTGAGACTGGTTCTTTTAATTGGTTAACATCAGTAATTAATTGGTTGAATATGCCAAGTGCTGCAGTTGTGGCAATTGATTCTTTGAAATATGAAGATGCTACTGATACTGCGGAAGTAGATATTTTAGTTACGGTTCCAACAGATGAGTTGGCAGGTTCAAAAAGTTCAACAGTATATTTTGAGGCAGCGTTAGCAGAATGATGAATGTAAAAAAATTTGGAATTTGTATTGTTTTGATAGTTTTTACACTTTTAGTTGTTAGTGATGTTTCTGCTTTGGGGGTCTCTCCGGCTAGAAAAATTATTGAATATTCTCCTGGACTGGAACAGGAAGTTGAATTTAATATTATTAATAGTGAAAATAAAGATATGAAAGTTGTGATCTATGTTGAGGGAGAAAAAATTAATGAAGAAATAATTATTGACAATTCTGAATTATCTTTTTCTTCAGATGAATCTCAGAAAACCGTTAAGTATAGAATTAAATTGCCCCAAAAATATGATGAGCCAGGAGAGCATGAAGTTAAGATTGTTGCAAGAGAAATTCCATTAGATCAAGCATTTGAAGGAACCTTTGTGGGATCTAGTGTTGCGGTTGTTCATATGGTTAGGATTAATGTACCTTATCCTGGAAAATACGCTACTACCGAATTGAAGATTGGAGAAGATACTGGAAACGGAGTAGATTTTATTGTATATGTAAATAACTTTGGAACTCAGAAAATTGTTAGTGCTAAAGGGATTATTGATGTTTATGGGCCCACAAATGAGAAATTAACTTCTTTAGAAACTGCTTTAATTTCTGTAGATTCTGGTGGAAGAAAAGGAATGAATGTTAAGTGGGATGAAGATGTTAATCCTGGAAAATATTATGCCAAATTAACTTTATTATACGATGGAGATGTTGCTGAATACGAAAAAGTTTTCAATGTTGGAATGAGATTGGTTGATATTTTAGATATTGTTGCGAAAAATTTTAAGCTTGGAGAGATTGCTAGGTTTAATATTTTGGTTGAAAATGGATGGCCGGAAGTAATTTCCGATGTTTATACTGATTTATTAATTTCTGAAAAAGGACAAGAGATTGGAAGATTTAAAAGTGCAGCAGAAGATGTTCCTGCATTGGCTAAAGAAGAATTAACTGCGTTCTGGGATACTGCTGGTGTCGAAGAAGGAGATTATGATGCTAAAATATCTTTATACTACGATGATAAAGTTGTAGAAAAAGATATGCAGACAAAGATTTCATTTAATTCAATATCTTTTAGTGGATTTACTGGTGCAGTAGTTAGTGATGGCACTGGCGGAGGTTTAACAGATACAAAATTATTAATGGGGTTAGTTGTTATATTGATAATGATAAATGTTGCATGGTTTGTTTGGTTTAAGTTTAAGAAAAAATAGTTTTTATGTATTTTAATATTTCTTTATAATTTTTTTCAGTTTGTTTTTCTTTATAATTTTTTAATATAGTTTGAAACTCTTTTTTTGTTTTGAAATTTTTTATTATATATTGGCAGAATTGTGTTACATTTTTTGGATTATCTGTTTTGTAACATCTTTCAAAATCTATTAATGTTGCTTTATTGTTTTTTATGAAAATATGTTTTATGGGTCTTGTAAATTCTAATTTGTTTATTTTTAATTTATCTAATGTTCTACATTGATCTAAAATTTCTTTTATTATTTTGTATTTATTTTTTGTATTTTTTAGATATTTGGGAAATAATTCTCCTTCTACAAATTTATAGGCAAAATATTTTTTATTTGTTATTAATAATTTTGGCCCAATTTTATGTTTGTTTAAAAGTTTAAGAAATTTCATTTCATTTCGTATTCTATTTTTTGCCTCTGAATCTGGATTTTTAGTTTTTATACCAACTTTTTGATTTTTGTAAATTCCTGTGTAAATCAAGGATCTTTTGCCTTTTGAGAAGTATTTTACGTTTTTTATGTCTTTAAACATGAGTGTATTAAATAGAAATTTTTTTAAATAACTTTTCTTTTAATATTGTTATGAAAAGAGGGATTTTTATAGGGTTATTGTTGTTGGTTGTGTTTAGTTCTAATGTTTATGGTGCTAATGAGACTGGATTGTTAGATGGATTTAATTGGTTAGAAGAGGAAATGAGACAAACTAATTGGGGTACAAATGTTGAACAATTATCTTGGTCTATTTTAGCTTTAAGAAATGCAGGGTATGATGTTTCTGCTGGTGTTGATAAATTAAAAGATTTAAGACAAGTTGATCATTGGGAAGATGGAGACGTTAAAAAAAGTGCTCTGGCTACTTTAGCATTGTATAAATCTGGTGAAAATGTTGATGTTGAAATTGAATGGTTGAAAAATAAACAGGAAAAAAATTTAAGAAGTGGTTCTTGGTTTATTCAATTTTTAACTTCTGGGAATGATGTTGAATGTCATTTGTATTATGATGATCAAGATAAATTATTTTTAATAAATGATTCAGAAATTATTGCGGGTTCTAGTTGCGATGTTGGAGAAAATTGGGTTAATTTTGAGAGCTGTGTTCAAGAGACTGCTGGAGTTTATGAAGATATGAGTGTTGATTGTGATAGTAGTGTTGATGCTTCTTTATTGTATAATCGTGGAACTGAATATTATATTGTTGATCAAGTTGAACCTTTAGAAATAGAAAATGGTTGTTTCTTTAGGAGAAATAGTTGTAATTGCGATGCTACTCAATATGCTTCTTGGGTATTAGATAAGACTGGAGATAGTTTTTATACTAAACCTTATTTGAGATCTGAATGTAATGATGAAGTAAGTGGTAATGCATTTTTGTATATGTTAACTGGATCTAGAGTTTATTCTGATTATTTAGATGAAAGTATGAGTAATAATGATGGTTCTTGGGAAGGAAATGAAGAATTGACAGCATTATCTATAATTGCTTTAAGAGATGGAAGTAGTGTTTCCTTAACTACTTCTAAAAATTGGTTGGAATCTAGACAGAGAGAAGATGATGGGTCTTGGAGTGGAGATGTAAAGACTACTGCAATGGTTCTTTATGCTCTAACTAATGAAGCAAGTACAATCACAAATCAAAGTACAAATATTGCTTCTTGTTATAATGGGGTTGTAGATGTTGGAGAGGAATGTGATGGTTCTGATCTTGTTTGTGGTGAAGGAAAAATATGTGAAGCATGTAGTTGCGTAAGTTTGCCAGAATGTGAGTTTGATAGTGAATGTGACGATGGGGATGTTTGTATTAGTGGAGTTTGTGTGTTAGACACTGGTTGTGATGTAGATGATGATTGTGGTTTGGGATATTATTGTACTTCTGCAAATGTTTGTGAAAGAGAATCTGTTGATGATGAGTGTGATTTTAACTCTGATTGTCCATCTGATCAAGAATGTATCGGTGGAAGGTGTATTACTATTGATGATGAAGGTGGAAGTTTTGTAACTTGGTTAATAATAATTGTTATTGTACTTTTGGGTGCTGCTGGAGGGTATTTTGTATATAAACAATACTTTTCAAAAAGAAAGAAAAAACCGGTTTCGCCTAGTGGTCCTGCTAAATCTTTTTCATTTGGTAAAAAGCCAGCAAATTATCCTGTAACTAGACAAAGGGTTCCTGCTTCTGGTGCAGGAAGAGTGCAAGGAAAAGATGTTAGAGGAGATAGGATCGAAAGGCAATTGGATAGATCACTGAAAAAAGCTAAAGATCTTCTAAGGAAAAAGTGAAAAAATATTTATTTTTTATATTTTTATTAGTTATTGGAAGTGTTAGTGGATTTTCTTTAGACTACTCATTTTCGGATTTGGAGTATTCAAATGGAGAAACGGTACAATTAGAAGTTTCTGTTGATGGTATTTTGGAGGAAGATTTGAAAAATGATGATTTAGAAATTTCTTGTTCTGAAAGATTTGTTCCGAATTTGTTTAAAATTGATGATTCTATGTATTATGTTTATTTTAATTTAGAAGATTCTTCTGTTGGTGAATGTGTTTTATCTTTTAATGATATTATTTATTATGAAGAAGGGTTTTTGAAGCAAAGTAATTTTGAAACCAATTTTAGTGTTGTTGAAGGGAATTATTCTACTATTTTTGTAGATCCTGCAGGAATTGTATTTAATGATTTTAATTTACAAAGTTTTATTCCTGTAAACCTGTTTAACCCAAATGATGAAATTATTAATGCAGGAATTTCTTCAGATTTAGGTTTTGTTGAAGTTGTTGAAGTTGTAGAAATTGATCCTGAAGAGTTTGTGGGTGTTGAATTGTATTTTAGTGAATTTACTTATAATAATGAAGAATTTGGAAAAATATTTTTAGAGTTTAATGGAAATAATTTTGAAATCCCTATTTGGATTAATGTAGAAAATGTTGATGTTCCAATAATAGAAGATAATGTTACACCATCTATTCAACCAGAAATAGAAGTTTTACAGGGCTTGGAAGGATTTAATTTAGTTATTTCTAAGTCTGAAGATAAGTCTGGATATGTTTTAATTCAGAATAATGGAATAAATTTGAATTTAGTTGAATTCGAATTAGAAGGGGATGTTATGGATATTATTGATTTACAAGACGAAAGGTTAGAAAATTTCAATTCAGGTGATAAATTTAGAGAATATATTTATGTTAACCAAGAAAAAAATGCAGAAATTGGGATGTATGAAGGAAATTTAATAATTAAATATCTTGGAGAATCTATTGAACTTCCGATTTCTATTGAAGTTAGTGAAGTTGTTAGTAATCAAACTGTTAATGTTAATGACACTGTTATTCCTAGCGATAATGAAAGTAGTGGAATTAATATTTGGATTATTGTTTTGGTGATATTTGTTTTATTGGGTGTTGTTTTATTTTTACTATATAAGAAAAAAACTAGGAAATCTGAGGATTTCCTGAAGAATGTTTAGCTGCAGCTTCTTGTATTTTCTTTTTTAGTGCAGCGTATTCCATTATTATTTTTGATTGATGGTGTAATCTTGCAAGAATATCGTTTAAACTATTATTTACATCTTGTGAATCCATCTTTAATTCTAATGGTTCTATAATTTCTACAGAAGAAGGCATAAATTCAAAACAGAAATTTGTTAATGTGTCGAAATTATTGAATTTTATTTCAAATTCTGTAAATGTTGAAAATACTTTTACTTTTTCATCTTTTTTTGAAGGATGAGGAAATTCAGATTCTTTTGGTTCTGATGTTTCTTTTTTTATTAGATCATAATCTTTATTTTCTTCAATAAGACTACATACTTTGTCCATAGTTTCTTTTACATGTTCAACTGGTGCGCCTACGATTTCTATTATTGCATTTGCTGTTATTTTTTCCATTTTTCTGTTATTATGTGTATTGTTAAAAGTACAAGTATTAACGCAAAAAAGTAAATTCCACTTTTGGAAGTTTTTTTGCCTTTTGACTCATAAATTATTTCATTTGGTTGAGATTCTGAATTTATAACTGTTTCGAAATTTATTTCTTCCATGTAATTAACTAAATTTTCTTCAGTGCACGTTTGTTTTTCACATAGATTTTGAGTTATTCCTTTTATTTCGAATGATTCAGTATCTTTTTCATCTAAACCTTCTACTACTAGTTCGTATTTTCCTTCTTTTTCTTTCAGATTGCAGTTTGGGAAAATTTGTATTGGAATTGTTATTGTGTTATCTGAGAATTTTTGATTTATGTTGAATGAAGTTGTTTTGCTAATCTTTTTATTATTTCTATGGATGTATGCTTTTATACTTTCTTTAGTTTCATCTCCTTTGTAGATATTTACTTTTATTCTTAGATTATCTCCAAATTTTGCTTTATTATCTGTTCCTAAATAAATATTTTTTATTTCTATCTTTGATTCTTTGCCTTCATCTTCGTCAGTTGGATTTGCCTCTCCTGGAGAAGGTTTTGTTTGGTGCCATACATTATTTATTTTTGACCATGAGTTCCCTTCTCTTGAATCTGTATATGTTATCTTTTCAATTTCAACTTCTTCTGGAGTTAGTAGTTTTATTTCTTCTAGTCCATCATTGTTTAGAAATCCAGATTTATTGTTTGCATATATTATTAGGTAACTATTTGGCTGGATTATTTGTTCGTATGTTGTTGTGTCGGAGACTATTAGTTTATGATTTGCTTTGTCTTTTAGCATTATTCCAGTTAAATCTAGTTCTAAATTCCCATAGTTGAATAATTCTATCCATTCTCCATCTGGCATTGGAGATGCATCATTTCCTTCTGGATCTGGAAGAAACTCTGTTATTTGGATTGTGTATTCATTTAATTGAATATTCTCATTTGAATATCCGGGGGTTTTTGTACACTCTTGCCATATTTGATTTATTTTGCATAATGATTTTCCATTATTGCTTGCGCCCCACTGTTCGTAATAATGTACTGCATCTAAAAGTTCTGTGTTGTTATATATGGAAATTAAATCTTCATCATTGTTTAAATTGTTTCCAATTGTTGCTCCAACAGTGTATATTGTTGCGTTTATATTTGTGTGGTTGAAATTTTCTTCTACAATTAAAGAGTAATTTGAATTAGTTTGTTTTATTAGTGTTAGAGTATCTTCCGAATATGAATCTTTTATTGTGTAGTTTTCTAGGTTTAGATCTGTATAAATTTCTAGGTATTCTTTGTTGTTATCAGAACCTTCTGGATTATACATTATTTCAGTGATTTCTAGAAATGCACTTGTTGATGGAATTATTAAAAGGAACAATAATAAAATTATTTTCATTAAATGGGGAATTAGGGTGTTTTTATAAGATTATGCCTTCTTTTTTCTTCTTTTCCTTTTTTTCTTTCTTATAATGGAGAAAATTAGTAAAAATAAGAGTATAGAAACTACGAATGGCCCGAAATGTTTTATTAGTTTGATGTAATATTCATTAAATTCTTCAGTCGTTTTATCTACAAGGTCTTTAAATTCTTTAATTGGGGTTTCTTCTTCTATTGGAATCTCTTTCTCCTCTGTCGCTTTTTGTATAACTTCATTTATTGATTTAATGTATATATCTGCCTTGGTTCCAATTATTTTTTCAACTTTTACTAATAAATCATATGTTTTTCCATCTAAATCGATATCGACTTTCCATTCTTCTCCTTCAGTCATATTTTTTGATTGTTTTTCTGAAGAAACAGAAACTTCCACTATCTTTCTTTCTCTGTATATGTTTTCTATTTTTAATTCATGTTTTTCATTGTTAATATCAAATTCCAATCTTTGGTTTTCAGACATTGTTCTTTCAAAACCTTCTTCGACTGAATTATCTCTTACTGAATAACTGTTGGATCCTGAAGATGATGTATCTTCTGTGGCAGTGGGTGTTGCTGTAAGAGAGAAATTTATGTTTTTGTTTTCGGTTAAATTTATTAGAGTAGTATTTGTTTGATATCCAGATGCTTGTGCAGTTATTGTATAATTTGAATAGTTTGTTTTTGTCCCACCAGTGTTTATATAGTCTAACAATGTTTGGCGAGGGATACTATCGTTTGTAAGGTCTGAATAAATCACTCCGTCAGTAGAGTTTTTTATTGTTATGTTTGTGTTCAATACGCCCGTTGCAATGTCTAAATACCATTTTCTGGAGTAGGAAGAAATATTCTCGGAATCAACAAATTCTGTTCCATCAAATGTAACATTTATTAGGGTATTTCCTGTTGAATTTCCAGATAGATGTAAATTCCCGCCGACTGTTGTATCTTGAATTGTGTTGTTAAATGCTCCAGTTCCTTCGGGTCCGAGAACTAAATCCCATCTAAATATTAAATCTCCCGTAACATTATTGCTATAAAAATTTTCTCCCATTACATTATCGTGCAATATTAAATCTCCGATTATGGTATTATTATATGCAGTGTTATTATATGTATCGTGAAGTGAATAAAATATTCCTCCTTTCATTGTATTATTATACATTGTGTTGTTGAATGCACCCCATTCAAATAAAAATCCAAAGTCCATATCTTCCATTGTATTGCCATGAACGGTTACATTTGTAGAATTTCCAGTAAGCATTATCCCATGTGCTGCAGCTACTGTACTATTTCCTGTGTTGTCATAAATGAATCCATCTGAAGTGTTTTTAGATACGGAGATACAATAATATGTTGCATTGCAAGTGTTGTTAAATACATTAAAATCTTCTGTAAAGTAAACATCCATTGCATTGTTAAGAAGATCTTCTTCTAGATAATTATTAAAAATATTGACATTATATGTTTTTTCTGTAACGTTGTGTCCTGTTTTTAGATAAGATGTGTAAAGATTATTATTTGAAAAGTTAGTATTGTTTGCACCTTTTAATGTAATTGATACGTTGTAAAGATTATTTCCATCGTAAGTAGAGTTGTAGTGTTCTGAATCCATTAATAAATTAAAAAATACATTGTTGTTTATGTTTGCATTGTAGTTGTCCCAGATTTCAATGTCAAAATCATTGTATACAGTTGAATTAAATTCATTATTTGATATGTTGAAGTTGTAAGAATCTCCGTCTCCTGAAACATGGTAAGCGTAAAATTTGTCTATGTCTCGGAATTTAGAATTTACAACTGTTAAATTTTTTGGAGAATCGAATCCTAGTGAGAAAACAGACCCAGTTACATTAATCATTGTTAGGTTGTCTATATTTATATCATGTGCGTCTGGTAAATAATATATTCTTCCAGTAGAATTTACATATTCTGTATTTACTAGGTTTGTGTTGTTTCCCCAGAATTCTAATCCTTGACTTTGGCCTGTAAAATATGAATTATTGATTGTCATGTTGTTTGGTTTTAAAGTCAATTTTCCTGTAGAGTCTGTGAAATTTAATCCACTAAGATAAACATCTTCTCCCTGGAAAGTGATTGCTGTTGATCCAGTATAGGTCCAATTTTCCACTCGAATATCTCCTACTGTAGATTCTAAACTTAATCTTCCTTCTATGTTATTTAATGTAAGTCCGCTAGCAGACCCATATACTTGAAGATATGAGGTTCCTTCAAATGTAACGTTGTTAAATACTGTTCCGTCAACTCCTGTGAATAATGCAATCTTTTGGCTGTTTGACCTTACTGTTATATTGTGCATTGCAAGATTGGCTCCTGAACCAAAAAGTGCCCAATTATTTGATGCACTCCAATCTTCAAAAATACAATTTTGAATAGTTATGTCTGATACTGTTGCAGCATATCCCCATTTATTTGGGGCGGTGTTTGATGTATTCCCAAAAATTGTGTATCCATTACAATCAAGTACAGAATTTGATCCTCCTGAAAAGCAATTGGAATCTAATGCTGCATAAACGTCTGATGTTAAATCATAGTTAGTGCTAGAAGATAATGCTTGGCAGGTTGAAATATCTACTGCATCAGATTCAGTCGACAATAATGAAATCAAAATCAATACAACTATTAGCAAACCTCTTTTCATAATGTATTTTTTGAATTTTTCATTTTTAAGGTTTTTTGTTTTTATAGTTTTAATTGTTTATACTTCCCAATTAATTCTTTGAAATTTATTCCTTTTTCTTGACATAGTTTTAGAGAAATCGTGTAATTACCATTTTTGTTTGTTTTGAGATTATTTACATTTAGAAAGAACCATCCGTAATTATCAAATCTCATTCCGACAAATGGTTTTGCGTTTATTTTATTTGAAAAATTTATTAGTTGTTCTATTTCTTCTTTTTGTAAGTTTCTTGAATTGTTTTTTGAAGATTTGCATTCAATTGCTAAAAGTTTATTTTTATTCCCTGCTAGAATATCTGGTGCAGGCATTGTTGTTGAGCCGGAACCTGCACTTCTTACTGCGGCAAAATTATTTTTCCAAAATAAATGAAATAATTCTCTTTCTGCTCTTGTTCCTTTTATTTTGCTCATAATGTTTTATTATTGATTGTTATTTATAAATTACTTGCCGGTGTTTGGCAAGCGTTAAAAGAAATAAAAAAGAGATTTTATAAATCTCTTGCTTGAACAGTTTTTCTACCGTTTGCTTTACATCTCTCTTCTGCTTTTGCGATTAATGCTTCAACTTCTTTATTAAGTGCATCTGCGAAATCGCCTGAAACATTACAGTCTTTTACGTATTCTTTTATTTTTGATTTTACAACTAACATTTTTGTTAATACCTCCAAATATGATTTTGTTGTTTAATTTATACTTATAAGTTTTTTTATTAATAAAAAAATAAAAAAAATAAATTTTTTATTTTAACATAGCGTAACCTTTTCTTAATGCAACTAGAACTGTTGCTGGTGTTAAGAAAGCTACAAGATATGCTATTGCATTGTCAACGAATGGTCCTATATATGGTATTACTGTGTAACTAGATCCACCGAATAATGCTAAAGTAAGCGTTACTAGGATTAGTAGAGATACGTCTTTTAATTTGTACATGAAACCTACTACTAACCCAAGGATTACAAGAACTAGTGTCCAGAAAGGCATGGTAACCCATCCTCCACCTAGTGCTCCTCCAAGAGCTAAAACTACTGCAAGGATCCATGCAAGATTGAAAGCCCACTTATCCCAAGCACTTTGACTTTTCTTTTTTCTTGCCATTTGTAGTTTACCTCCTTTTATTGATAATAATAGTATAAAATTCGATTTTTCCTTATTTAAGTATTATGTAACCACAAGTAAGTTATGATTTGGAATATTTTTGATATGTATCTTTTTTCATGAATATTTTTTTAGTGATTACTGCAATTCCTTTCTCAGAATTCTTTATTTTTTCAGAATTTAATTTTGTAGTTCCCGTTGCAATTAATTCATTCTTTAAAGTTAGGATTGCAACTGTGTCATTTTCATTTATGTTTGATTCTAGTTTTATAACTCCGGGAATTGCAAGGTCTGTTCCGTGACATAATGGGTCTACTGTACTGTCTGATACCCAAATTTTTGGTAGATGTTCAATTGCGGTTTCAACTGGTAGAATTATTTTTTTTAATTCACTTTCTTTTCCTTCTTTGTATAATTCAAATGCATCTTTTAATTCATATAATGAATGCATTGTCTTTTGATTGAAAGGTCCAACTCGTGTTCTTATTAATTGTTGCATATGTGCTTTTGTTTTTAGTTTTAATCCTATGTCGTGGCATAATTTTCTTATGTATGTTCCTGCTTCGCATCCTACTGTGAATAAAACATCTTGATTATTTTTTATTTCGTGGATTTTTATGTAATAAATTTCTCTTTGTCTTTTTCTTCTTTTTACTGCAGATCTTACTGGGGGGAGTTGTTCGATTTTTGTTATGAAAGAATTTATTGCTTGTTTTATTTCATTTTCATCTTGTTTTGTGTGTAAATGCATTAAACATACATATTCTTTTCCCGCTTTTAGTAAATTATGAATAACTCTTGTAGATCTTCCTAGTGCTATGATTAATGACCCAGTTACGTTTGGATCTAATGTTCCAGAATGTCCTGCTTTGTTTATTTGAAGTATTTTTTTAACATAATCTGTTGTTTGATGGGATGAAGGTCCTTGAGGTTTATTTATGTTTATGATTCCATAATCTAGAGATTCTTCTACTGTTCTAGTTTTTGGATCTTTTCCATAATTTTTATCTGTTGTTCCTTTTTGTTTTTCGATTATGGTTTTTTCTTCTCTTTCAAATGGAAATTTCATAAGTTTTTGTTTAAAGAATTAGTTTATAATTGTTTTGATCTTATTTCTTTTTCTTTGCTAGTTCAGCTGCAGTTGGAACTTTTTCTTTTTTTGGGGCTTGTTTAGCTAGTTCTTCACCTGATTCTTCCTTTACTTCTTCAGCTACTTTCTCAGCAACTTCTTCTTTCATACCTTCTTCTTGAAGTTCTTCTTTTACTTCCTCTTTAATTTCTTCTTTGATTGCTTTTTTAGGTTCTTCTTTAACTTCTTCAACTGGTGCATCAACTAATTCTACTTTTGTAGTGTTTTCTTCTTTTGTAGCTTTAACATTTACTTTGTGAGGTGGATTTTTAGGTCCGTTTTTCCAAATTAATTCGTTTAAGTATTTTCCAATTTTAATATCCTTAGTTTTCATGTGTTTGGTTAAGAACTCTTTTATTGCTCTGATTGCTTTGCTAGATTTTTTATGTCTAGGTGCTTTTTGAAATTCTTTTCTTAAAGGGATATTATAAATTCTTTCCATTTTTACGCTTTAGTTTTTGTTCTTCTCCAGCTTCTTTTTCCTGCACTGAATCTTGAAGGGTGGATTTTCTTTCCAACTCCAGCTATTTTTGGAATTATCCAAAATGGTGCCCATTTAGATCTTTTTCCTAATTTTCCTAATCTTCTTTTTTTTGCTGGTGCTATGTATCTTGTCATTTTTTATCTAATAAGGATTTTCCTTTTGCAGTAAGGATTCTTCCTTTGTGGGCTCCTTTTTCTGTTTGTTCAATTAATTTTGCAGATTCAAGTTGTTGCAAAATTGTTCTGATTATTTTTCCTGAACCCTTGAAGAATTTTTCTGGTTTATGACCTCTATTCTTTTTTCCGCCATATTTTACTTTTAATTTATTTACTCCAATTGGTCCTAGTAAGTATATTTTTCTTAAGATTGAAGCAGCTCTTAGGTACCACCAATTTGCATCTGCAGGAGGTCTTTCTCTAGCTCTGCTTGTTTTAACGAAATTTGCCCATTCTGGCTTAGTGATTTCCTTAATTTCTTTAAGTTTTTTAGCAGTATTATCAATTAATACATTTGTTTGTGTGTCTTGTATTTTCATTTTTTAAACCTGTAGATTTTGTGACAATATTCTTTTTAAAAAGGTTTCTATTTTAATTTTTAGTTTTGGTTAAGTTTTTATATTATATTTTTTTGTTATTATTATGAAAAGTATGGTGATATTTGTAGTTTTACTTATTTTGTTTAGTAATGTTTATGCTGTTGAGGATGTTGATATTCCTGAAACTTTTGAAACCACTCAAAAAACTATTGGAGAAAGCGAAACTACATATTTCTATGCTGGTTCAAAGTTATTGGCTAGTAAAGATTCTTCTGGTTTGAATTATCATTATCAAGATAGATTGGAGAGTGATATTGAAAGTAAGTCTCTTCCTTTTGGTCAGTCTTTGAAAGTTGGAGAGAGATTTTCATTTACAGGGAAAGAATTGGATGAAGATTTATATTATTTTAATGCTAGATATTATGATTCTTCTTTGGGAAGATTTACTTCAGTTGATCCTGTTCCTTCTCAACCTGCCTATCAATATGTTGCAAATAATCCTATTAAGTATGTTGATCCTACTGGAACAGTTATGGATGAACCTCCCCACCAAACTGCAAGAGATAGGCAAATATTAAGGGAATCAGATAAGGTTGATGATGTAGTTTATAGGGAGCCTGTAGATATTGTGGCTTTTGATGAATATGGTATGCCGCTCTCTGGATATTATCTTAAATATGAAAGTGGGAGAACTGAATATCAAATAGATCCTAATGTTAAACTTGGTGTTGAACCACAATGGTTTACTGTTGAATTGGCTCTTGGTGCTTCTGTCGGATTTAAAGGGGCAGGATGGAGTCTTAGTGGATTATCTAGGAGAGCTCTTGGCGCGATAGGTCTTCCTGATCCAGTTGATACTGCTAAAACTATTCGTTTATTAGCATCGGATATTAATCCTAATTGGTGGAGAATTGTTGATCCTTCTGCTGAACCGGGAAAAAGAGTATTTGATGTAGACACTGAGACTCTTGTTAAATATTTAGATGATACTGGTCAATTACCTGCGGGAGATGGAGCTATCAATGTTTATATTGAATTTACTGATTTGAATCACAATGTGGCAAGGCGGCAAACAGAACTTTTAAGATCAGATGAATTAGCTAGAGAATTAAACCCTCTTTTAGATCCCTCTCTTAGGCCTTCATTTAAAACAGATTTTATTAGATTGATTAATCCAGAAGATAGACTAGAATCTTTGACTAAATCATTGGGACGTCCCGTTAAAGATGAAGTTTCTGGTCTTGCGAGATTCCCTTCTCAAAATTAAATTTTAGTTATTTTTTGACCTTCTTTTGTATCTTTTATTTCATAACCCAGAGAATTAATTTTTTTTCTTAGTTTATCAGATAAATCCCAATTTTTATTTTTTCTTGCCTTCTCTCTTTCTTTTGTTAGTTCTTTTATCTCTTTGGGAATTGGCTTTTTTTTTGTTTTAGTTAAATCTAATGCTAAAACCTTATCAAATTCTTTTATTAATGATAACTTTTCTTTCCCCCCCAAATTGGATTTAAGAACATCTTGCAATATCGCTAAAGCTTTGGGCATGTTCAGATCTTGATTTATTGCATTTAAAAATTCTTTTTGATATTTTTTTGTATTGCCTTTTGAAGTGTTGTCTAATTCTTTTATTTTATTCTTTATTTTTTGTAGTGAATTTTTTGCTGAGTTTAATGCATCTAATGTGAAGTTTAATGGCATTCTATATTTTGTTGTTAAACATAGATATCTATAATCCATTGGAGAGTATCCTAGTTCTTCTAATTCTGAAATAGTGTATAATCCTCCTTTAGATTTAGAAACTTTTTTTCCTTTTGATAGTAAGAATGCTCCGTGTATCCAATAGTTTACGAATTTTTTTCCGGTACTTGCTTCTGATTGTGCTATTTCGTTTGTGTGATGGATTGGGATGTGATCTTCCCCTCCTGTGTGGATGTCAAAATTTTCCCCCAAATATTTCATAGACATTGCAGAACATTCAATATGCCATCCTGGAAATCCAGTGCCCCATGGAGAATCCCATTCTTGTTGTCTTTTTTCTTCTTTTTGAGAAAATTTCCATAAAGCAAAATCTGTTTTATTTTTTTTCTCTTTTAGTTCTATTCTTTTTCCCGCTTCTAATTCTTTAATATTTAATCGTGCAAAATTTGCATAATTTGGAAACTTAGAAGTGTCAAAATAAATTCCGTCTGAAGTTTTATATGTAAATCCTTTTTTTTCTAGTTTTTTTATTAAGTTTATTTGTTCTTTTAGGTGTTCTGTTGCTTTAGTCCATTTTGTTGGAGATTGAATATTTAGTTTTTTAAAATCTTCTTTGAAAATTGAAAGATAATGATTTGCAATGTCTGATGCTTTTTTACCTTCTTTCTTTGCAGCCTTTTCCATTTTATCTTCGCCTTCGTCTGCGTCTGAAGTTAAATGGCCTACATCAGTAACATTCATAATTTGCTTTACTTTTAATCCATTGTATTCTAAAACTCTTCTTAAAATATCTGAAAAAATGTATGTTCTTAAATTCCCTATATGCTGATACCAGTAAACTGTGGGTCCACAAGAGTATATTCCTGCTTCTCCTTTTTTAATTGGTTTAAATTCTTCAAGTTTCTTGGATAAGGTATTATAAATTTTCATTAGAAATTAAAAAAAGAAAGAAGTTATTTAAAGTTTTGTTTTTATGGTTCAACTTCAACAGATAATGTTTTCTTTAATTGATATCCTGTATCTGCTACTGTTAAACTTGTAATTTCAACTTTACATCCGCCATGTCCGAGAGTTGTTTCTTTTGTTGTGTCTACCCTTAGTTTCATTTTTGCGTTTGCACCAGATCTTAAAGTGAATGTGTCAGATGTCGTTGATTCTGTATCTACAAATTTACAATCTAAGTCTATTCCATTTTCAACTCTTGCTGTTCTTGCTTGAAAATCGAGGGTTTCTCCCTCTAGATTATAAAATATTATTCCTACTTCTGCAGAGCCATCAGTATCCAATGTTGCAGTACTTGGAACTATTTTCAATAAGTCTGTTGAATCGGAAAATAGATTTTCTATTTCTTGATCAGACATTTTAAATGCTCTATCTGTTAAATCCATAACATCTCCCAAGCTAGATCTTACCCATGTTAGTCCTAAAGTAAGTAAAGTTATTCCAATAACAATAACGATGATAGTAGTCATAGAAAGTTCAATTGCACCTTTTTTTGATTTCATTTAATTATCACCTCTGTTTTATTTCTGAGATTGTTTATTTATATAATTATTGATTATTTGGAGTGTAATCTATAACTAATTTTGGATCATATTGTTCTCCAGGATATTCTTTCGAGTGTAAATTTAATCCAGAAACAGTAGAGGTTATTGCAATTCCGTGAGGGATGTTTTGTATGTAGGGGGTTAAATTTATTTTAAATAATTTATTTGGGTTTTGAAAATCGTAATCTAGTATATCTAGAGGAATGTAAAATAATTGTTCTCCTATTTTTCCATGAGCGTTTCTCCAGGTTGCACTTTCTTCTGTCCAATCTGAATTTAGTTTGTGAATGTAAATTCTAAAGTCACTTAAAGATCCAGTCATGAAATCTCCGTAAAGTTGTAATTCTGCATTTGTTATGTTTGAATTTAATATTGATTGAGGGATGTTGAATTTTAGTAATGGATGTCTTTCTGTCCATGAAGAAACTCCTGCTCCAACATAATGGTGGTGTACAAATAAATCTTCTCTTTCTCCATTTACTTCATCTAAAAACTCTTCAGCTCCATCAGACCTTGTATGCCTATGGATGAATGTATCGTCTGTTGGAGTTAGCGTTATTGTTCCTGGGTCACTAGTTGCTGTGAAGTTTTTTTGATCTTGTGTTGTGTTTATTCTAGTATCATCTGTAACAATTAATTCTAATTTATAATTTCCTTCTCCGTGATTAAAAGGAATTGTCCATGGTGGAGAATTTGGAATGTTTTGTACTATGCTTATTAATTCTTCTTGTCCATTCGGATGTACTTTTATTATCTTTCTTGTGTATGTTGGATCAAAACTTTGTGTTGGTCCTAAAATTCTATTTGTTGGATCTGGAATAAATCCAAAATAACTTTCTGAATCTTGAGAAGTTGCATTTATTATTAGTTGGGGGCCGTTTAGTATTGGGGTGTTTAGATTTAATCGTGGCCTGTTGCTTGAAATATTAATTCCTAATTGTGTGTTTAACCATAATGGTTTGTAATTATCCCAAGTATTTTCTGGACCGATTAAATCCTCTAATAATTCTTGAGTTGGTGTGAATCCAGATGCGGTTGAAAGTATTTTTAGGATTGGAGAGGAAGTTCCTTGAGATAGTGCGAATAGTCCTACATTAAGTCCTATTGTGTAGGTATTTGTTAACTCTCTTGTTGTTTTTGTTCCATTGTAAAGTATTCCTGCTCCTGTGTTAACAGATGCTTGAGGAACATAATTTTCCATGAAATTTAGTAATGCTTGTTTATCTGATGTTCCAAAAATAGTATTTAATGTAAAATTAGAAACTTCGGTTGAAATCAAATTTATTATATGAGATAATGATTTTGAATTATGATCGAATGATTTTATTGTTGGAAGATGATTTGGTGCAGAAACTATGAATATGTCATATGAATTGTTTTCACCGTTTACATAGTTTATTGTTGCGTTTGGAATTGGATTATTGTTTTGATCTTTTACTGTAATTTCAACTCTTGATCCATCGTCGTTAAATGTTGAAAATCCACTTTGATTTGTTATCTCTTGTTGATGTTCAAGATGTACGTTTGGAAGATTTTCTGTGGGGGTTGTAGGGTTTCCATCTTTTCCACAACTTGTTAAAGTCATTAATGCACTTAATGTAAGAATTCCGAGTTTTTTTCTTCCTGATTTTACTATTTTTTCTAAACTCATACAATTTTTGGAA
The DNA here is from genome assembly GCA_964344655.1 of Candidatus Woesearchaeota archaeon. Taxonomy (GTDB): domain Archaea; phylum Nanobdellota; class Nanobdellia; order SCGC-AAA011-G17; family PNOQ01; genus JABJPM01. The sequence goes on from CAYFOF010000001.1 coordinate 197,189, forward strand.
TCATTATTGGTTATTTAAATGTTTAGAAAGTATGGGGCGAGGGGGATTTGAACCCCCGACCTCTAGATCTTCAGTCTAGCGCTCTCCCAGCTGAGCTACCGCCCCGGGATACTTGTTGGTATTATGTTTCCTTTTTAAATATTTTCTTTTGATTATGTTTAAAACACAAAGTATTAATAAACTGGTCAAGTTCTATTTTATTGGGGTGAGTATCAATTAATAGCAATGAAATAGTTTTTTTAGGTACAGCAGGTGGTCAACTTGCAGTAAATAAACAACTTAGGTCATCTGGAGGTATTGTTATTAGATTGAAAAATGTTCAGTTTCATTTAGATCCTGGTCCGGGTGCCTTGGTTAAAGCCAGAGAATATGGCGTGAGTTTAAGAGCAAATAATATTATTTTGGCTAGTCATAATCACTTAGATCATTGTAATGATTTAAATGCGGTTATTAGTGCAATGACTCATGATGGTTTGGATAAAAATGGAATTTTGATTGGAAGTAAATCTGTTATGGCTGGAGCTGAAGGAGAAAGACCATTTATTACCAGAACTCATAGAAAGTATTTGGATAAATTTTTATCTTTGGAGCCAGGAAATACGGTTAAGTTTGGCAATGAGATTGAATTAAGAACCTTAAAAACAAAACATAGGGATGTTAATTCTCTTGGATTTAAAATAAAATCTGATAAAATTTCTATTGGCTATACAGGAGACACTACTTTTTTCCCAGAATTAATTGATGAATTGAAGGGCACGGATATTTTAATTTTAAATAATTTAGAACCTTTTGGATATCGTAGCGATGATCATTTATCTTCTGATGACTCTGTTAGATTAATTTCTGCTATTCGTCCTAGATTGGCTATACTTACTCATTTTGGACAGAAAATTTTAGAAGAAAATCCTATTTATCAAGCTAGAGATATTCAAAGAAGAACAAATGTTCAGACTATTGCTGCTAGAGATGGACTAGTTATTGATCCAATTAGTTTGGCAGCTAGTTTAAGGAAAAGAAAGATAAATGTTGAATAGGAGAAAGTTTTATATACATATTTTTAGGTTTGATTCTAATGGCTTTAGCTAAAAAATATGATTTTAAGGAAGTTGAAAAAAAATGGATGAAAAAGTGGGAAAAGAGTGGAATCTATAAGTTTCAAATAAATTCGAAGAAGAAAATATATTCTTTAGATATTCCCCCTCCAACAATTTCTGGAAAATTGCATATGGGTCATGCTTTTGGTGATTCTCAACAAGATTTTTTTGTTAGATTTAAACGTATGAATGGTTTTAATGTTTTGAATCCATTTGGAACTGATAATAATGGGTTGCCTACATTAAGATTAATTGAAAAAGAAAAAAAAGTAAATTCAAAATCTATGGGAAGGGAAAAATTTATTGAATTGTGTAACAAAACGATAAAAGAAGAATTTATTCCGATGTTTTTGGAAGATGCAAAACGATTGGGAATTTCTGCAGACTGGGATTTATTTTATTCTACCATTGATGAAAGATCAAGAAGAATTTCTCAAGAATCATTTATTGATTTGTATAAAAAAGGAAGAGAGTATAGGGTTGAATCTCCTTCTTTGTGGTGTACGGAATGTCAGACTACGATTGCTCAAGTTGAATTAGAAGATAAAGATTTTTCAAGTTTTTTTAATGATATTAAGTTTAGTGTTGATGGAAAAGATTTGGTTATTGCTACGACGAGACCAGAACTTTTGCCAGCATGCGTTGCGGTTTTCTATAATCCTTCTGATAAGAGATATAAAAAATTAAAGGGAAAAATGGCGAAGGTTCCATTGTTTGATTTTGAAGTTCCAATTATGGAAGATGATAAAGTTGATCCTGAGAAGGGAACAGGAATTGTTATGTGTTGTACTTTTGGAGATCAAACAGATATGGAATGGCAAAAAAAATATAAGTTACCTATAAAAGAAGCTATTAGTAAAGATGGAAAGCTAACTAAGATTTCCGGAAAATATGAAGGATTGAAAGTAGAAGAAGCAAGAAAAAAAATAATTGAAGACTTAAAACAAAATAAATTATTATTGAAACAGGATAAGATTAATCATGCGGTTAATACTCATGAAAGGTGTGGACATCCGGTTGAGATTATGACTTCTAAACAATGGTTTATCAAATATTTAGATTTGAAAAAAGATATGATTAAATGGGGTAAAGAAATTAAGTGGTACCCTGATTACATGAAAAATAGATACGATAATTGGATTAAAGGATTGCAATGGGATTGGAGTATTTCAAGACAAATTCCGTTTGGTATCCCATTTCCAGTTTGGTATTGCGGAGAATGTGATGAAGTTATTTTAGCAGATGAAAAACAATTGCCTGTTGATCCTTTAGTTGATAAACCTAAAGTTAAACAATGTCCTAAATGTAATGGAAAAGAATTTGTTCCTGAAAAAGATATTATGAATACTTGGGCAACTTCGGCATTGACTCCAACTATTGTTAAAGATTTATTAAAAGGAACTCCAGCTTATGATAAAATTAAGAATAAGCCTTTTTCTGTTAGAAGAAGTGGGCACGATATTATAACTTTTTGGAATTTTAATACTGTTGTAAAAAGTAATTTGCATTACAAGAAAAAACCATGGGAAGAATTGTTAATTAATGGTTGGATTTTAGGTAAAGATGGAAAGAAGATGTCTAAATCTAGAGGCAATGTAATTTCTCCTCAAGAGACTTTAGATTCTTTTGGTGCTGATCCATTAAGATATTTGTCTGCTTCTGCAAAGTTGGGAGATGATGTTTCATTTTCTGAACAAGAATTGCACAATGGAAAAAAATTAGTTACTAAATTATGGAACGCTAGTAAATTTTCATTAATGCATTTAGAAGATTTTAAAGATGGAAAAATTAAACTTGAAGCAATTGATCGAGGAATATTATCTAAATTTAATTCTTTGATTAAAGAAATTTCTGAATCATTTGAAAATTATGAGGCATCTAAGTCCCGTATGATTTTGGAGATGTTTTTCTGGGGACAATTTTGTGATAATTATTTGGAAATTGCTAAAGATAGATTGTATAATCCAGATGTTAGGGGAATTGAGGAAAGAAAAAGTGCACAATATGCTTTGAATTATATTTTAGTTAATACTTTGAAATTATTTGCTCCAATAATCCCCTTTATAACTGAAGAAATTTATGTGAATGGGTTAAATAATAATGAGAGTATTCATGTTTCCTCTTGGCCAGAATATTCTAAAAAATTGGAAGATTCTGGGAACGAGAAAGTTTGGGAAAGATTTATAGAAATTTTATCTTTTGTAAGGCAAGAGAAAGCTAAACAAAATAAATCTTTAAAAGAAGAAGTTGTTTTAATATTACCAAAGAAAGATAGAGAGTTGTTATTAGAATGTCTTGATGATTTGAAAGCAGTAACTAAATCGAAAGATATTTTAGATGGAAGGAAATTGGAAGTTAAGGTATAATGGACGTAAAAAAGAAAAGGGAATTGAGAAATTTAATTAATACTTTAAAAGGTATTAGGGGCAGACATACAGAATTAGTTAGTGTTTATATTCCTGCAGATTATAATATTACTAAAATTATTAACCATTTGTCTGAAGAGCAACATACTGCTTCCAATATTAAAGATAAAAGAACAAGACAAAATGTTCAAGATTCTTTAGAGAGGATAATTAGAAAATTAAAACTGTATAAAAAAACTCCTGAGAATGGTTTGGCAATTTTTGCAGGGAATGTCAGTGAAAAAGAAAGTCAAATCAACATTGAAGTTTTTAGTGTTGAACCTCCCGAGCCATTGAATATAAGAATTTATAGATGTGATCAAAGTTTTGTTGTAGATATTTTAGAAGATATGATGGATGATGTTCAAATTTATGCTTTATTGGTTGTTGATCTTCGGGAAGCAACTATGGGAATTTTGAAAGGGAAGTTGATAAACAAATTAGCAAGTTTTACTTCAGATGTTCCTGGGAAAACAACAAAAGGAGGACAGTCTCAGCAAAGATATGCTAGGATTAGAGAGGAAGCTGCCCATAATTTCTTTAAGAGAATTGGAAATGCTATGAATGATGAATTTGGGGAGTATAAAGATTTGAAAGGGATTTTAATTGGTGGTCCGGGTCCGACAAAAGAAACATTTTTCGATGGAGATTATTTACATACTCGTGTTAAAGATAAAGTTTTGGGATTAAAAGATTTAAGTTATACTGGTGAATTTGGATTGAAAGAACTTGTCGAGAAAAGTAGTGATTTGTTGGCTGCTGAAGAAGTCATTGAAGAAAAAAAATTGATGGAAAAGTTTTTTAATGCTCTTTCTGCAAAAGGAGGGGGAAAGGCAGTGTATAAAGAAAAAGATGTATTGACTGCATTGGAACGTGGTGCCGCAGATATTGTTTTATTGTCTGAAGAATTAGATGATGAAAAAATTGATATGTATGAAGAAAAAGCTGAAGCGATAGGTGCAACAGTAAAAGTAATTTCAGTAGAAACAACAGAAGGTCAACAATTGAAAGAATTTGGTGGGGTTGCTGCAATATTGAGGTTTAAGATATGACTGAAGAAAAAAATAAAATTGAGGCGGTATTATTTACAACTGGAAGATTTCTTAGTGTTGAAGAAATAAGTAAGATGGCCAGTATTGGAAGTATTGGTTTTATTAAACAAGCTCTTGATGAATTGAAAGAAGAATATGCTTCTAAAAATGGTGCTTTAGAAATTGTTAGTGATAAAGAAAGGTGGAAATTAAATATTAGGAAAAATTATTTACATTTAACTGAAAAGTTATTAAGTGATGCAGAGTTAGATTTGCCTGCTCAAGAAACTTTAGCGGTTATTGCATATAAACAGCCAGCCATACAATCTGATGTTATTAAGACCAGGGGAAATAAATCTTACGATCATATTAAGAAACTAAAAGAAGAAGGATTTTTGATTTCTGAAAAATTTGGAAGAACTAAGATTTTGAAGTTGACTCAAAAGTTCTATGATTACTTTGATGTTATTGAGGACGAGTTGAAAGATAAGTTAACTATTGAGGAAAAGGAAAAGCAAGAAGAGCTTCCACAATAAGATTTATAACTGTTTTTAGATTTCCTTTCCCATGGAATTTTTGACTGGAGTGTATTTGTTTTATATACTCACCACAATTTATGTATCTTTATTAGGGTTGATTGTGTATTTTGGTATAAGAAAAGAGTTTTTTGCAGATCCTGGTGAAGAATTTAATGAAGGATTGACAGTTATAATCCCTGCCTATAATGAAGAGAAAACAATTGGAGCTACAATTCAAGCAGTGTTAGATAATGGGTACCCAGAAGATAAATTAGAAATTATTGTAGTAAATGATGGGAGCACCGACAAGACTGCAGAAGTTGTTAAGGGATACAAAAATGTTGTTTTATTTGATAAGCCTAATTCTGGAAAAGCAGATTCTGTGAATCAGGCGATTCAAAAATCTAAGAATGAATTTGTTGCAATTATTGATGCTGATTCTTATCCTATGAAAAATTCTTTGCGAGAAATTATGAAATATTTTGCCGATGAAAAAGTTGGAGCGGTAACTGGGGCTTGTATGGTTAAGAATACGAATAATCTTTTAGAGAAATGCCAAGCGATGGAATATGTTTTAATTGCATGGACTAGAAAAACATTAGACGCATTGCATAGTGTTTTTGTTACTCCAGGTTCTTTAAGTGCATATAGAAAAAAAGCGTTGAAAGACATTGGAGGAGGATTTGATAAAAACATTATGACTGAAGATATTGAAATTGCTTGGAATCTTTTGAGACATAAATGGAAAACTAGGATGGCTACTCGTGCTAAAGTATTTACTTCCGCACCTTCAAAATTTAAACCATGGTATAACCAAAGAATTAGGTGGAATGTCGGGGGGTTCCAAACTTTAGTTAAACATTGGAATGCATTAGGAAAAAAGAACTATAATATGTTTGGTATTTTTGTTATTCCGTTTTTTATGAGTCATTTGTTTATTTCATTTACTGGATTTTTTGTTTTTTCTTGGGTGATTTTGGATAAGCTTTATGATTGGTTTTTATTTAGTAGATATTCTGTACAACAAAATTCTGCCATTTTAGATTTGTCTGAAATATATTTGTTGCCGAGCGTGTTTACTTATTTTGCAATATTGGTTGTATTATTATTTGGAATGTCAATTTATTTTTCTTTGAGAACTTTGAAAGAAGCTAAGATTAAGATAGATTTTGCCTTTGTGTTTTACTCTTTATTTTATTTGGCTGCCTTTCCGATACTTTTAATAATTTCACTCTATCTCTGGAAGCGAGGATACTCAAAATGGTAAAAGAACATAATGAAAAAAGTGCGTTTGGAAAAGCTTTAGTTTTGACTGTTGTGTTGTTTTTGGTTGGAGTATCTTTGGGAATTTTTATAGAATCTTATAGGAGCAGTTCTATTCGAGATCAGTATGAAGATTTGGAATTTGAATTATTAGATTCCAAGTTGAGAACTAATTTTTATCAATTGATGGGAGAGGATTTTTGTGATATTGCTATTCAAGATAATTTAGAATTCTCAGATATGATTTATGAGGAAGGAAAGAAAATTGAAGTGTATGCAAGGTTTAATAGGTTGGGAGATAAATTAATTGAAGAGAAGAAAAAATATACTTTATTGAAAACTGAATTTTGGTTGAATAGTATTTTATTAAGAGATAAATGTAATGAAGATTATGAAACTGTTGTGTATTTTTATTTAGATGACCCTGAAGATGATGATGTAAAACAATCTCAAAATGTGCAATCTAGAATTCTGGGAGAGTTAAAAGAAAAATATGGGGCAGATATTATGTTGATTCCTTTGCCTGCAGATTTAGAGGTTTCGGTTGTTGATGCTTTTGTTGAATTGAATGATATCACTATGTTCCCTACTGTTTTGATTAATGAAGAAATTAAGCTTGAAGGATTACATAGTTTGGAAGATATCGAAAAGTTAATATAATTCTTTTGATTTCCCTTTTTATGGCAGGTTGTGATATGTGTGGAAAAGAGAGGGAATTAGTAGACGCTATTGTTGAGGGTGCTGTTGTTCAAGTTTGTTTGGAGTGTTCTAAGCATGGTAGTGTTGTTGCTATAAATCAGCCAGTGGTTGATAAAAAAATTGAATTTCAAAAAGAATTGGAATCTAAACCGGAATATGTTGATGTTATTGTTGGGGATTTTGATAAAAGAATTAAAGGTGCTAGAGAGAGAAAGGGATTAAATCAAGAGGATTTGGCTCAAGCTTTGGCAGAAAAAGAATCTGTTATCCATCAATTAGAAACTGGTAAATTGAAGCCTAGTTTTAAATTAGCTAAGAAATTGTCTGTGTTTTTGAATATAGATTTAGTGGAAAGTGTTGAATCTAGTAAAAATGTTCAAAAAGATGTTAGTTTTAAGGACGAGTCTGTTACTATCGGAGATTTGTTGAAGAAATAGAAAGCTTTAAAAGTGCTTATTTTTCCTTTTTTTCGATTAAAATGGAACTAAAAATTTTATCATCAGAAAAGGATTCTTTGAAAATTGAGCTGATTGGTGAGGACCATACTTTGGCGAATGCATTGAGAAATCAATTATGGAAGGATTCTGGCCTTAAAATGGCAGGTTATAATATTGAACATCCATTGGTGAGTAATCCTGTATTGATAGTTGAAGGGAATGATCCAAAAAAGATGTTGTCTAATGCTGTTGCTGAGTTGAAGAAGAACAATTCAGAACTTATCAAAGTCTTAAAGTGAAGCTTAAAAAATTTTTAAAAGATGCGTGGAATTTTATTTGGCATAGTGATTCTTTACTTAGTTGGATTGTAGCATTTATTTTAGCATTTATAATTGTAAAATATGTTATTTATGTTGGTCTTGGATTAATTTTTGGGACTGGATTTCCTATTGTTGCAGTAGTTTCTGGAAGCATGGAACATGAAGGGATGGATTTTGATTCTTGGTGGGATGAAAATTATAGATGGTATGAATCTAATGATATTTCTAAAGAAGATTTTAATGAATTTTCGTTTAAGAATGGTTTCAATAAAGGAGATATTATGATTTTATTTGGAACTGAAGCGAAAGATATAAATAAAGGAGATATACTTGTTTTTGAAGCAAATTCGAAGTACCCTGTGATACATAGGACTGTTAAAATTTGGTCCCAAGGAGATGAAATGCATTTCCAAACAAAAGGAGATAATAATCCTCGGGTATTTTCGGAACTTGGAGAGAATGATATTGCTGAAGATAAGATCGTTGGGAAAGCAGTATTTAGAATACCTCTTTTGGGGTGGGTAAAAATAATCTTTACGGAGTTGATAGGATGATAGCGAATTTATTTTGTGGAAAGTGTGGGACAATGATGTTGCCTTCTGGCAAAAAATTAAAGTGTAGTAGTTGTGGATATTCTCCTAGGGGAAAACCAGATAATGTTATTCTTAAGGAAAAGATTGAATTATCTAAAGATCAAGCAATAGAAGTTCAAGATAAAAAAGTAGAAACTTTACCAAAGATTAAGGAAGAATGCCCTAAATGTAAAGGAAAATTTGCTTATTATTGGACTTTGCAAACGAGATCAAGTGATGAATCTGAGACTAGATTTTTTGAGTGTGTTAAATGTTCTCATAGATGGAGAGCTTATTAATATATTCTTTAGAATAGGAATAGTTAAAAATCTATTCTGTTTTTCTTTTTTGAAATGAAATTTGTTTTATCTGAGCCAAAATTGTTGAAGGATAGTATTGGAGTAATATCTGATTTAGTTAGTGATGTTAAAATAAAATTTGATTCCGATAAATTAGAAATTGTTGCGATGGACCCAGCGAATGTTGCAATGGTTGTTTTTAGATTGTTGAGTAGTTCTTTTATTGAATATGATGTTAAAGAAGGAGATAGTATTGTTTTAAGTTTGGATAGTTTGAAACAAGTTTTGGGTAGATCTAAGGCTAGTGATAGTGTTGTTTTTGAATTAAACGAAGAGACTAATAAATTAAATATTCGTTTTGAAGGAGAAACGAAAAGAAATTTTAATTTGTCTTTATTGGAAAGTGCGGCAGGAGATCAAAAAGTTCCTGAATTGGATTTTCCGGGTTCTGTTGAATTGAATACTTTTGTTTTTAATGATGCGATAGATGATATGGATATTATTTCGGATTCTATTATTTTGAATTTGAGTAAAGAGGGATTGATGATGGAATCTGTTGGGAACACTAGTGATGCTAAAGCAAATCTTTCTGTAAAAGAAGGGGGAGATTTAACATGCACAGACGATCCTATAAAATCAAAATATTCTATTGAATACCTTAAAAAAATTGCAAAAGGTGGCAAACTTGCTAGTAATGTTGTTTTAAAATTTGGACAAGACTATCCATTACAAATTGAGTATAAAGTGCAAGATAAATTGAGTTTGACAACTATTTTAGCCCCTCGTGTGAGCAACGATTGATAGAAAGGTATTTAAATGTTAATTCAGATTTTATTTTTATGAAAAAGAGAGGGCAGGTAACTATTTTTATTGTATTGGGAATTATCGTTTTAGTTGTGTTTGGTTTGTTATTTGCTCTGCGTGTTGATTTTGTTGAAGATCTTTTTGGAGGGGAGTCTGGAAGGCAGTTTGATTCAGTAGATATTGAGGCTGTTAAAGATTCTATATCTTTTTGTGTTGAAGGTTCTTTATTAGACGCAGTTAATCATGTTTCTAATCGTGGTGGATATTTTTCACCAATTAATTCTAGTTTTTATGCGAGAGATGTTTATGGGGTTTTAGTTACTTATGCATGGACTTCTGATTATGGTACAAGGTTGCCTAGTTTGACGGGATTGGGAGAACAAATTAAAATTTATATGGATGATTCTGATAATCGTGCTTTGATTGAAGAGTGTATTGATAAACAATTAGAAATTTATGAAGATAGTTGGGATTTTGAAAATGTAAATGAATTTGAGTTTAAGGTTCCAAGAGTTTCTGAAAATAGTATTAAACAAGAAATAATTTATCCTGCTAGCAAAGTTTTATCTGTTAAAGGACGTAATGGCGTAGCAACAACAACCGAAGTTTTGGCAGAACTAGATATCGCTTTGGGTCAAGCACAAAATGTTGCGAATGAAATTGTAGATTGTTTTAACGGAAATGGATTTAGTAATGAATATTGTAATCAAGAAGGAGTTCCGTTTAGAATGAGTGTTTATAATCTTTTAAATTATAGAAATGTGATTGGAATGTTAGAAGGAGATTGCGGAGGAGAATGTTTAGAATGTTATATCTTGAAGATTCCTGTTGAGGATGGAGATGATATTTCATTTAATGTTAATATGAAAACATGTTAGGAATATATAAAAAAGGGATTTCAGTATTTATGTCTTTTTTAATAGTGTTTTCTACATTAGGTTTTGTTTCTGCTGATAGTCCTATTCCAGTTAGTTGTTGTTTAGATGATGGACAAGGAAATTTTTGTAGTACTTTAGAAGATGGCCAAGGTCCTGAAGTTTGTTCTTCTGAAAATTTAAGAAGTGGTTCTTGTGATTTAATTTCTCAGTGTAATGTTGGAACTTGTGTTCCTCCTGATGGCGGGGCGTGTTTATCTGATTATACCAATGAACAATGTGATTCTATTGGTGGAGAATTTTATAATGCAATTGAAAGAGATGTTCCTGCTTGTCAATTGGGTTGTTGTGCAGATAGTTTAGAGTGTGGAATAATGCAACAACAAGAATGTAATGGAAATTTTGTTAGTTCTATAACTGATCCTGGGGCTTGTTTATTAGAATGTAGGCCTGAAACTACTGGATGTTGTGTTGAATCTAATTCTTGTAGTTATCAAACTGCTGAAGATAGTTGTAGTGGAGAATTTTTGCCTGATCAATTTTGTTATGAAAGAGATTTTTGTAATGAAAGATATGAAAGTCATGCGTATACTTATTTAGGTGATGCTAGAATTGTTCCAGAATCTGATATTGATGTTTATTGGTATGACTCTAATGGAAATATGGAAGAAAGAGTTGGAGATGTTGATAGACGTACTGGAGAAGTAGTTCCAATTCCTGGAGTGCCAGAAGGATTGCAATTGAAGGGAGATTGTGATTATCCTGATGAAATTGCTTTTGATGCCGATGGTGCAAAAGGAGGGAAAGAAAATGCTTATTGTAAATCAACTGCGTGTGTTGTTGAATGTGAGAATTGTGAACCTTCCTCTTTCAAAAATGGAGAAACTATTTGTTTGAATATTTTTGGAGGACAATATAGTAACGAAAAGAGAAGTACTGCTTTGAGAGAATATATTTTATCTTGTGTTAATGGAGAGATACAAGCAGATGAATTAATTGAAGAAAGATCAGAAAGAATTTGTATTGATGATTCTAAAGATTTTAATGGTGTTGAGAGAATGTATGCTCGTGCTGATATTGAGAACAGATGGGAAGAATGTTTAACTTGTGGAGAGGGTGGAACATTTGATTGGTCTGGATATATTCCTGGATCTGGTGGATTAATTTTATCAGGGTTAGGAGATTGGTGTGCATCTGAAGATGGTGGTTTATTTGGTTCAGTACCTGGAAATGTTGGAGGTTCTGAAAAGTGTGAAGACTTTGGTGATGATCAAGGTGTTGAAATGTGTTATTATGATTCTGATTTATGGTCTCCGCTAGGAAGTTGTAACCCTATTTATCCTCCTGCGAAAAGTTCTGAAGAACAATGTGGAAAATGTGGTGGCGGAGGAGATAGTACCACAAATTTATGTACTGAACAAGAATGTAATGCTTTAGGAGATTGTCAATTTGAAGAGAGTGGCGCATTTAGTAGTGGATTGTTAGCTTCTGGTGCATTAGCTTTAGGAAGTGCAGTTGGAGTTACCACATTAGGATATGCTTTTTGCCAATCTGTTGCATTTATTGGTTTTGAAACTTGTACTGTTGCTGTTGGACAGACTGTAACTCAATGGTTATTTGGAAGTAGTTTGTATTGGGGAGTAGCTGGAATGGTTTTAGGTACTGCTGCTGCAGATCAAAGCGATTATCAAGAATTAGATGAGTATGGTTATTCTTTCGAAAAAGAAAATGGAAAATATGATTTGGCTGCAATGATATCTTTTGCTCGTGCTTTAGAGTATGCTTTAGGAGATGAAGAGTCAGTAGAGTTAGGAGAAGATTTAGGAGAGATTGATGGTGGAAATCCTTGGGTTGCTGGAACTGCTGGAGGGTTATTAAATCTTGCTGCATATACTTTAACTAAAATTAATACTTTTGATGAAATATTATTTAATGTGGGTAGTTCATCTATACAAGATCTTGCTTTTGCGTTTGGAATTCCAAGAACTATTGGTGCTAAATTTTTCCAAGCTATGCAAAGTGTTGCGGGTATTTCTACGATATACTCTGTTTCTGAATCTATGAATACTGGAAGTTGTGTTCCTGAAACTGCGTATACTAATAGTGATCATTGTGGAGAATGTGGTGGTGCTGAAGGACAATTTTTCTGTACTAGAGATAGGTGTGATATTTTGGGTGGTGATGCAGGATATTGTCATTTTGAACCTAAGTTAGATGGAACTGACGATGGGATTTGTTTGCCTTCTGATCCTACAGATACAACTCCTCCAGAAATTACATATATGAATTTGAAGATGCATGATTTAGATAATTCTTTAACTGGAGAATTTGAGGTTGATGGAAATCAAATGACTACAGATTCCTTTGCATGGTTTGATGCTGTTCAGGTTAAAATAAATCTTACAACCGATGAGCCTTCAAAATGTGCAGCTGCGTTTGAAAGTGAATTAACATATGAAAGCATGGCTAGTGGAGAATTGAAGTTTGATGGATTCTTTGAAAATAGTCATGAGATAATGTTTAATTTAACATCTCAACAAAAAATGGATGGAGAAAATACTCTTTATATTAAATGTACTGATGTAAGTGGTGCAGCTACTGGTGAGAATGATGATAGCAATTGGATTAAAATGATATTTGGGGAAGAACCAAATGATGTTCCTCCGGAAATAATAGATATAGATCCTGCTGATGTTTTGAATTTGCCTGCTGGTACTTCAGAAGTTGAATTAAAACTAATTGTTGAAGATAGGAGAGATGAAGTTACTGAATGTAAATATGCTGTTGCAGATGTTACAAATTATAACGATGATGGTGGAGAGGTTACATATGTTGCTAACTATGAAGATTTAAATCAATTGTTTACAAGAACTGGTACAAGAAGTTGTCCTGGATCTTCATTGCCTGATGATTGTACAGAATTTAGAGCAAATATTGTATTTGATGAATCAGAATCTCAAGAAATAGATTTAACAGATTTAGGTTATGAAGAAAATGGAGTTGTTTACCCTTACACATTTGGATGTAAAGATAGTTATGATAATCCTACTTTAGTTGAGTATTCATTTTCAGTTTATCCTGGATATGAAATGGATATTGTTTATCCGGAAGAAGGAATGCAAATTTATGACAGTACACCAGAAATAAATATTACTTCAGATGTTCCGGTTTATTGTAGGTATAAACTTGATAGTGCAGAAAATTGGACTGATTTGAATGCTGGTGTTGGATTAGAATTTTATAATAATGAAGTGGAAGATTCTTTGAGTGCTAGTGTTGCGGGAGTTTCACATAATTTGGTTGTTAATTGTAGAGATTTAGGAAATGATGTTGTTGAGAAGAGTGTAAATTTCTTTGTATTGTCTGATGCCGCGGCTCCAGCAATTACAAGAGTTTATACAACTAGTCTATTTGGAAGTGGAAAATTACATATAGAACTAAATGAAGATGCAGAATGTAAATATGATACTTCTGAAAGTGATTTTAATTTTGAAGATGAAGGCACTTTAATGAATGCAGTTCCTCCTGTTTATAGTGTTGATGATAGAATTTTATCAGATCATCAAACTGCAATATGGGATTCTTTCAAATATTATATTAAATGTAGAGATGAATGGGATAATGAAGGAAGTTATACTATCTATCCATAAACCTTTTGAAAAGGTTTATCATCCCAAAATAATCCTTAAGAAGGATTATCATTCCAAACTAGAAAAATGAAAAAAGGACAAATTATGGGGCAACCGATTATATACATTTTCTATGCGGTAGTTGCTGCCATGATATTATTTTTTGGGATTAGAGTTATTATTGGTTTGCAAGATACTGGGGATGATGTTGAATATGCTAGTTTTATTTCTGATTTGAAAGCTTCAATTGAGACTGTTTATAATGATGCTAGTGGAAGTACTTATGGTTTGGAAAGAATTACTGTCCCTAGAGATATAATTGAAGTTTGTTTTGTTGGAGATTATGAAGAAGATGTTGTTGGCGATCCTGAATTAGACCAGAGGATACAATTAATAGATGATTATTCTGAAGATAATTTGTTCTTCGGCGGGGTTGAAATTGATAAGCACAAATATAAAATAGATGTTGTTGTGAATGGAATTATTTGTGATAGTACAAGGGATAGGAAATTAAATTTAATTCTAGAAAATATGGGAACTTATGTTGAAGTTAAATAAAAATATATTTAAATGGTTATTTTCATTTTTAGCTTATGAATAAAAGAGGTCAATTAGATGTTCAGTTTAATTTAGTTTTTGTTATTATAGTTGGGATAATTGTCTTTGCTTTTTTTATGTTTTTTTTATTTAAGTATATGGAGTTAGAAGAACATAAAGAGGCAGTTGAAATTAGTAGAAGTATTGATGGAATAATAACTGGATTGAAAACTCAAACACAGTATAAGGAATTGGATGTCAATTATAATTTTAATTTAGATGTTAATTGTAATGAAATAGTTATTAATAATCAAATTCCAGGACAAGAAATTAATTCTATTTTCTTTGGTAGTTCTGGAAGTGATAATAATTTGTTAATTTGGTCTCAAGAACTTAGTAATGGATTTAGTATTGATAATTTACTTTATTTAGTTGATTTAAATAAGAAATATTATTCTAATAATATTGGGTTTTTTAATCCTGAAATGGTTGATGTTGGAAGTAATGTTGATTATGATGTTGGGGTTTATTTTGGAGAATGTCCTTCTGTTTCTGGGAAAAAAATAATTTGTGTTGATCAAGATTTAGTAGACGGAGAGAGTTATTCTTTATTTGATGATTCTTTGATTTATGGGGCCGCATTTTCTGATTTAGAACAATTTGAATGTAGTTATTCTAGGATTGTTTCTAAGTGGATTAACTTGTTTGATATTTATATTAGTAAAAATTCTGTGATGAATGATTGTTCTGGAGTTAGATATTCTATTGATGTTGAGTTGAGAGCTTTACGTTCTTCTTTAGTTTTAGGAAATTATGATATTGATGTTTCTAATTTAGTTGATTTAAATTATAGGTTGAGTGATTCTGGTTGTGGGGTGTTATTTTAATGAATCGTCGAGGACAAGTAGGGATTAATGAAACAATATTAGTTATGTTTGTGTTTTTTGTTATATTGATGTTAGGGATGGTTTTATTTTTCCAATTTAATATGAATAATTCTCGTAAAGAAATTGAAGAATATCAAGAGTTTAAATTTAAGCAATTAATTAGTGTTGTTCCGTCGATGAATGAATTAAAATATTCTAAATTGGGTGTTGAAGATGAATGGTGTATTGATTTATTGAAAGCCCGTGCATTTTCTTCAATTAGTGATTCTTATGATTTTGGAAGAAAGAGAATAAGTCTGTTTTCTTCAGAAAATATTGTTTTGTATGATAAGATTTCTTCTCGTGCAACGTCTATTCGTGTAGTCAATAGTCCTGTTTGCGTTTTTGATCCTCGAAGTGGATTGTTTAGTTTGGCAGAGTTGGAGGTAAAATGGGAAAACTAGGACAGGTTGAAACTATGGGGTTGGTGATAATTGTTGTTTTAATAGTATTGTTGGGGGTGTTTTTTTTAGCTTTTAATCTTCGAGGAGAGGTTTCTCCAGAAGATAGGGTGTTTTTGGGTGTGAAAGCAGGAAATTTAGCAAATTCTTTGAAATCTGTTGGAGTTGGTAGTCTTTTTGTGGATTGGTGTAATGGAGATAGTTCTAAAGAGGATGAGATTGAAGAGATGATTTTGCCTGGATTTGAGATGATTGATGAGGATGTTTCATTAGTTTTTGAGTGTTTTGATGGGCGTTCTTTGGTTTTTGGCGATTGTCCGACGGGAATTGTGTCTGAAGATATTTCTTTATCGTCGGGACATAGTTTTTTTGCTAGGATTTGTGCTAAATAGGCTCGTATTGCTTGAATTTGGGGGTTTTGAGGGAATTTTATATACTCTGGGCTATAAATGTTTATAAATGAAAAATTTTGATTTTATTCTAATAAAACTTAGTTGACGACGTAGTAATAGTTTAAAGCAGTGATTTCGGTGAACGTTTTGAAAAAAGAGGAAAAAATAATAATCTGATACGGAGGTGTAGATTTCAGATGAAAAAATTTATTAGAAAAGTAGCAGCTGTTGGTGCTGGTGTTGCAATGTTAGGTTCAACATTTGGTGGTGCATTAGCTGCAGATTTGGCAGACTTGCCTAGTCCATTTATTGGAAGTAATGGTCAATATGCAAGCACTGCAATGGTTATTGGTAGCTCAGAAGACGCTGCCGCAAGGACGACTTTAGTAAACTATTTTGACGGCATGGTTGAAACTGCTGCAGGATTGGGTACTCAAATAGTTACAGAAGAAATTAAGTTGCAAGAAAATGTTGCAACAAGTAGTGGATTAGACACTGTTTATGATGATAGTGATTCAACTATTTTCGATGATGGTGAAGTGAGTGTTGGTGGGTCAAGTTATGATTACCATACTGAATTACAAATAACAAACACTGCTAATAATTTCGACATGGAAACTAGTTTGACTAGTAGCGATGATAAATATGAATTAGATCCTAAATTGGAAATCAAGAAGGATGCAATAAGATATTGTTATGTATTTGATGAAGCTATTAACATTAGTGCACAAGTAAGTACTTCAAATCCATTTGATATGCAATTCTTAGGAAAAAGTGTTAGAATAGACACAGTTTCTGACAACGATACGTTCATTGCACAAGTTGGAGATTCTTGGTCTGGACACCCTGGTGAAATGTACACTGGAAATGGAATTACGATGGAAGTTATTTCTGTAGATGGTACTAGTGCTATTATTGATTTCGGTGGAGATCAAAGAACTATTGCTGAAGCAGGAACAGTTTCTAAAGGGGAAATAGATGTTTACTTAGACACTGCAATTGCTGGTGTTGGTTCAGCTAGTGAGGCTGTAGCTACATTTATCATTGGTGAAGATGCTAGATTAACGGTTAACTCTGGTGACAAATATACTGACTACTGTTCTCCAGCAGACGGACATGGAGATCCAGATTGTGACAAGAATAATCCTGACTGGGTATGGAACTTTGGTGGATTAACTGATAATGCTGTTTCTGGTGCAGTAAACGATATTTGTGTAGAAAACGACTTTGAAGCATATAATTTCAATAAAGATCCTGCCGGAATTGGTGAATACTATGGATTGCCAGGCGGATATGCTTATGTTGGTGTAGATAGCCTTAACGTAGCTAGTGATGACTATATGACTGTTGAAATGTTCACAGAAACTGGAAATACTGAAGATCTATCTAATGCAGGAGCTTTCCCTACTTCAGCTATTGTTTTAACAATAACTGCAAGTGAGAGTGAAGGATTGGTTCTTGATGAAAGTGGATTTACATCTGAAATTTTAACTGGTGACACAAAGACAGATGAAATTTATGTATGGACAAACACAACATTTGCAGGTACAGCTAATAACGCTACATTGTTCTTCTATAAAGATTCAAACAATGCGGTGCAACATGCAGGAAACATAAGTTATCATGCAGCAGCTACAGTTAATTGGGGTTACTTGAACTACAAGAACACTAAATCTACTGATGTACTTCTGTCATCTTACGGAAAACCTGGAACTGATGATGGATACTATGTTGGATTTGTGCCTGACAACTCTAGTGATGCAAACGACAACCTATGGTTCAGAATACAATCTGCGAATGCTACAGATGGTAACTACTTAGGATTTGGTGACACTGATGATGCAGAATCTGATGAAGTAATTTGGGGAGCAACATTAACTCCAACAACAACATCTGCTACAACTGGTACTACAAACATCTTTGCTGGTGCTAAGAAATATGACTTGTTGACAGGATATGGACTTCAAATTTCAGACACTGACTCATCTGGAGATGATGATAGTTTCACTATCAAAGTTCCTGGTGACCAAGTGAAAGCTAATGTAGCCATTTATGAAGGTGGAGCTGCAACAACAACTTCAGCTGACTTATTAGATGCTACAGAGAGTACAACTGGCTATACTAACTTAATCTTAGTTGGTGGACCATGTGTAAATAGCTTGACTGCGGAGTTCATGGGATTAACATTCCCTGCTTGTGAAGCTGCATCCGGAATTGCACAAGATAAAGCAATTATTGAGTTCGTAGATATGGGATCTCAAACTGCTTTGGTTGTTGCTGGATGGGAAAAAGCTGACACACAAAGAGCAGCAACAAAGATAGCTGCTGGAGAAGCAGCAGCGATTGTGTAAACACACAATCAACTTTTTTCTTTTTTTCTTTTTGATTTCTGGATGATTAATCCAAAAGCTTTTTAATTGAAAGTGTTTTTTTATTTTTATGGCTAAGAAGAAAAATAATAGTAAAGTTTATTTTGGTATTTTTATTGCTTTTTTGATGGTGAGTAGCACCATAGGTTTTATGTATGGTGGTGGTGCGGAAACTAAAAAGATTAATGGTTATAAATTTACTAGGGTTGATGGGGGTTGGCAAACCTATATTGAAGAAATAGAATCTTATTGGTTGTTTACTTATTTACCTAATGAGATAAATTTTGATGTAGGTTTTTATGATTTTAATGTATATTCAGAAGATGAAACATCTAAACAATATGAAGATAAGCTTAAATTTATAATGCTTTATTCTGGTGTTGTTGTGGATTCTTTGGAAGAAAAAGAATGTAATGGAGATAGGATGATGTTGGTTTTAAAACATTCGTATGACGATGTTTCGATTACTTCTGAAGAAAATTGCGTTTATATTAATGGAAACCTTAATAAATTTGTTGATGGTATTACATACAAAATATTTGGAGTGATTTAAGAATGAATAGAAATATAATATTGGTTGTTGGACTTGTTTTTTTGGTAGCTATGTTTGTTCCTGTTATAAATGGCAGTCCTGTTGGCATGGTTATTTATGATAAGGTTCAAGGAATAGGGGAGTATGAGTATACTGGTGTTAGTGGAGAATCTTATACTTTTGATAAAACTAGAATTGGACAAAATCTTAGACATATACTTTCTTTTGAGATGAAGAAAATTTCTGATAATGGCCGTAGTGTAATAAAAACAGCAAAAATTCCATTTAGATATGGCCCAGAAGAATTGGAAAAAATATCAATGGAGTATGTTAGAAGAGATATATTATTCTCAGAAGTAATATATGTTACAAGGGATAAAAATTTAGAGGGAACTGAAATAAGTCCTGTAGCTATACCTACTATTGGAAGAATCTTGGATTCTGAGTGGGATACTTCTTTGAGTTTGTTTGAGATTCCTACTGGTTTAGCATCTACAGTTGCGATGCCTTATGAAGATTTGCCAGTGATATCTTGTGGTCAATCTACTCCGGAAAGAACAGTTATTGAATTTAGACATGGTGATGAAAATAAAATCTATGCTGAGGGAGAGTGTGTCATTGTGGAGTCGAAAGGGTATGATGATTCTATAAAAGTTGCTACAAAATTGGCTTACCATGTTTTGGGGATAATGTAAAGCTTTAAGAATAAACTTTTTCTTTTATTTTTTATGCCGAGATCGCATAACCTGGTATTGCACCGGCCTTGAAAGCCGGGCCCGAAAGGGCGTCTGGGTTCAAATCCCAGTCTCGGCGTATATTCTTTAAACTATATTTTGAAAACGATAGTTTTATAAATGATTTATTTTTTTAAAATTTATGACAGAACATATTGATTTAGTTAAGAGATTAGTAAAGGAGTCTTTTGGATCAAGATATATTCCTAATTTGAGTACTGGCATAGTTCCAGGATCTGGATTTGTTTGGGAAGAAAGTGATTTTTTGGTTCTTAATGAAAAATCTTCTGGAAAAATAGGGATAGGTAAGAAGCCTTTACCAGGAATTTTATCTTTTTTTCAACATCATTACCAAATTGGATCTTTTTTGCAAGAAGACGGATCTGAGTTGATCGTAGAACCTGAATTTGAAACTAAAGCCAAAAGATATGCAATATTATATCATCAAGCTACAGGAAGAAAAGTAAAGGTTAGTACTTATAGTGGATGCATATAATTGGACTTTTATATTTTTATTATAATCCAAATGTTTTTTCAAAATTCTTCATTTCCATTATTTTTTGAGTGAAATTAAATCCTTTTTCTGTCATTAAAATATAAGTAGATCTTTTTTCTGTTGCTTTTGTTATAAATTCTTTTTCTAGTAATTCTTCTAAATATGAGTTCATTTGATTATATGATAAATTAGCTTTGTACATTAGATGAGTTGGTTTCATTCTTCCGCTTTTATTTTGAATTGATAGCATAATATCATGTATTATGTCGATTCTAGATCTTTTTCTTTCCATTTTTTTGAATATGTGTGATTATTAGTAAAAGTAAAGCATATCCTCCTAATTGAATTATTTCTCCAGTTAGATAGAATAATTTACCAAATGTAGTGAATATAAAGAATATTTGACTTACAGTTATGGTTGAAAAGCTGTACGCAAGTAATTTTGTATTTATGAATTTATTTTTTGAATATTCTTTCCAGTAATATGAAGATATTGCCATTAAAAATATTAAGGATGTTAAGTGGAATATGTAATAGTTTGAATTACTGAAATATGTTGAGATTAATATAAAATAACTCATTAATAATACATTAGAATAGTTTTGTTTTCCTTGATATAGTTTATAGAGCAAATAAAGTCCTATTAAATTTAAAAATGCAAACACAGTGAATGTTAAGTTTGAAAATACGTTGTATGTTCTAATTGTTTGTAATGTTTGTACAACTATTTGGGTGTTTGTTGGATTAATAAATTTATCATAGAATAATGCTGCATTTGTTAGTAATTTAAATAAAAAAGACAATGCAATAAATCCAAATGAAATAGATAAATATAGTGATTTTCTATTTTTGTTTAATTTATAATACTTTAGACTTACTACTCCAATCATAAATAACACTATAAAACTGAATAGATCTATTATTAATGATGGAAATTGAAACCAATCTAAAGTATGCTTTAGATATATCATAGAATTGGAATTAGAAATTGCTTTAAAAACCTTTTGAAAGTTACTTTATATTGAATATTTGAGAGATTTCCTTTCTTGCGTAAGTTAGTTTTTCTTTATTTTCCGCATATATTGTTAATATTTTTTCTCCTTTTTTTATTTTGTCATTTAATTTTTTATGTAAATAAACTCCGGCTCCCTTATTGTTGGGTGCTCCAGCAATTCTGGCTAAATTTGAGATTTTTTTATTATCTATTTCTTTTATTTTCCCAGATTTTGGGGATTTATAATCACAAGAATATTTTCCTATGCTGATTTTTTCTGGTTTTATAGAAGGATTTCCCTTTTGAGCTTTTATTATTTCTTTGAATTTTTTATATGCTTTTCCAGATTCTAATATTTTCTTGGCAGATGCTTTTGTTTTTGTTAATTTGAATATTTTATCTGCCATCATTATAGCTTTTTTTTCTAAATCTTTTGGAGCATCTTCCTCTTGTCTTAGTATTTTTAGAATATCTCTTGCTTCTAATGCGGGGCCAATTCCGTTTCCTATTGGTTGATTTCCATTTGTGATTATTACTTTTGTTTTTATATTTAGAACTTTTGATATTTTTTCAAATCTTCTTTTTAATATTTTAGCTTCTTTTTTTGTTTTAACTTTTGCATTTTTTCCAATTGGGATGTCTAATAATAAATGTGTTGCTCCAACTGCATGTTTTTTTGCTAATATGGATGCAATCATTAATCCTGGAGGATCTAATCTCAATGGGTGTCTTATTTTAATTAATTTTGAATCTGCTCCTGTAATTTCCATCCCCTCATTCCAAACCATGCAAGCATTTGTTTTTTTTACTATTTGCTTCATTTGGGTTGTGTTGAAACTTACTTTTGATAGAACTTCCATTGTGTCTGCTGTTCCTGCGGGACTTGTAATTGCTCTGGAAGAAGTTTTTGGAATTGTTAATCCTGCTGCTGCAATTATTGGAGTAATTAGAATTGATGTTCTGTTGTTTGGAACCCCCCCTATACAGTGCTTATCTGCTATTAATCTTTTATTTAATTTTAGTTTTGTTCCTTCTTTTAAGGTAGCTTTTGTTAAGTATATAACTTCTTTATCTGTTAAATTGTTATCATAACATCCTGCTACGAAATATGCAATCTCAACTTCTGAAAGATTGTTTGATGTTAAATCATTTATTATAGAATCTATTTCTTTTTTTGTTAATTCTTTTCCGTCCAGTTTATTTTTTATTGCTTTTACAGATTTTGGAGTTTCAGCAGGAAACACATTTAGTTTGTTTTTTGTATTTAGTTTTTTTTGTGTTTCATTGAATAATCCTATCTTTCCTTTAGGAATGTCTGGAGATATATCTATTAATGCATGGATTATTTTTTTTCTATTTATTATTTTTATTCTATCAAATGCATGTGTTTTTAATTCTTCCGCGTCTTTTTCATTTAAGACTACAATCAATGGTCCCCCGGAGGAGATATTTAATTTTTTAGGAGTTAGTTGCATTTTCTTCTTCGTAAATTCTATAGATTACAAATAGTATAGATAGTATTAATGGTCCTACAATTATTCCTGGAATTCCCATGAAACTTATTCCACCTAATACTCCTAGAAGTATTATCATCGGGTTAATATTAGATCCCCTACCCATCATTTTGGGTTTTACAATATTATCTAAGTATGAGATTAATCCAAATGAATAAATTAATAGGAATATGGCATTGGTTATATCTCCAATTATTGCCAGGTAAATTGCTGCAGGAACATATACCGTTGCAGGCCCTATTATTGGGAAATATGCTGCTAAGAGTATTACGAATGACCAAATTAATGGATTTGGAATATTAAATAAGTAAAATCCTATGAATGCGACTATTCCTTCAAGTATTGCAACTATTAAGATTCCAGAAAGTAATCCTCTAATAACGTTGTTTATTTCTTTGAATAGTTTCTTTTCTAGATCATCTCTTATTGGAAGGAATTTTCTTAATTTATTTACAAATCTTCGTCCATCTTTTAGGAAAAAGAATAATGTGAAGAAGAATATGAAGAAATTTAAGAATCCTCTGACTAATGTTTCTAGTAAACTTGCACTAGATAATATAAATATATTTGAAATTTCTTGTATGGATTCTTTTATGTGTCTTTCAAAGTTTATATCTAATCCGGTTATTTCTTTTAAATTATTTGAGAAACCTTCAAGTTCTAGGGCGCTAGCAGTATTGTAAAGACTTATTGTTTCATCTAGTAATCGGTTTGTGAAAAAAATTAAGGGAATTATAATAAATATAAATATTAATAGAATAACTAAAAGGCTTGAAATTGTTTTTTTATTCGTTTTTTTATGGATCTTTTTGTATAATGGATAAACTGCTATTGCTACCACTGCTGCCCCCAATAATGGAACAATAAAAGGAGCAATTATTCTGTATGATAGGTATAATAATACTAAAATTAATGTAATTACTATGAATTTTGAATATTTTGAAAATGTAAATTGTTCCATAATGTTTTTTAGGATTAATTCTTTATAAATATATTTATTACTTTAAATTGGTTTTTCGTTTCCCCATCGATTTAAGGCTATTTTTAGTTCTTTATGGGAGTTTGCATATTTAGTTAATGATATGTTTTTTTCTTCTGATTCTAGAGATTGTCTTAGTGCTGTAGCTCCTTCTTTTGATCCATTTGGATGGCCGTGAATTCCTCCTCCTGCTTGTACTGCAATATCTCTGCCAAGCATTTTTATTATTTGAGGCATTATTCCAGGATGTAATCCGCCAGAAGAAACAGGAATGGTATCTTTTATGTTGTGCCAATTTTGTTTTAATGGAGATTTTGTTTTTTGGAGTGTTATTTGATCTTTTATTTCTATTATTTCGTTTCTTCCGCCGACCAATTTTCCTATTGCCGTACCTATGTGGATATTATCTACTCCAATTAATCTAGATATTTTTGCAAGAGAAAGCATTGTCATCCCGTGTTTTGGATTTCTATCTATTGCTGCATGGAATGCTCTATGGGCATGTATGGCTAGTTTTAGTTTTTCTGCTTCGTTTCTTAGTGTTTGCAATCCAGACCAACCAATTGTCATAATATCTGCCATTATGTATTTGAATCCATGATCTTTAACGATTTTTGCTCGTTTTATCATTTCTTTTGTTTCGGCAGTTACGTTAATGAAATAGTCTTTTACTTCTCCTGTTTCTTTTTCTGCTTTATCTCTTGCTTTTGCTGCGGCTTTTACTCTTGCTGAAAATCTATTAAATTTTTGAGAAGTTAAATTTTCATCATCTTTTGCGAAATCTATTCCGCCAACCCAAGAATTATAAATTACTTTTGTGTGTTCTTTTGTTGTTAAACCAACTTTTGGTTTTGGAACTGTAGCAGTTAGGGGTCTATTTTTTATTTTCATATATTTCCTTATTTTTTTTATTCCAAATTGTGGACCTCTGAATGATTTGATATAATCTTTTGGGAATTGTATGTCTATTATTCTTAGATTATTTACTGCTTTCATTCCAAAGATATTTCCTGCAATAGAACTCATTAATTGAGGTATGCTTCCTAGTTCGAATAATTCTAACGGATAAGCAACTTTTACGTATGGGCCGTTCATTTCATATGCTCTTGCTCTTATTTTGTTTATATGGGGTTTTAAGGTCGATAATGTAGTCCAAGTTCCGTTTGAGGATTCTGCAGCTATTCTTCCTATTGCTTCTTTTTTTGAAATTCCTTTGGCAGGTTCTACCCTAAATAAAACTATTAAATCAGATTTTTTTGGTTTGTATTTCAAATCTACAAAATTTAAGTATTGGCTCATTTATTTCCCTCTTTTTTTATTATTGAATGGATATCTTTTATATCTTCAATTATGAAATCTGCTTTATTTAAGGTTTTCCAGATTTGCTTTGGACCTGTTTTTATTATTATGGATTTTACTTTTGCTGCTTTAGCAGTTTTTATGTCTTGAACTGTATCTCCTACCATGAACTTAACTTTCTTTTTTAATTTCTTTTCTGTTTTGTATATTTCATCTGGGAAAGGCTTTGGATGTTTTACTTCATCTGCCCCAACAATTGCTGCAAATAGTTTTTTATCTATCTTTGTAGCGTTTAATGCTTTTATTATTGATTTATGACTGTTATTGCTTAGAAGGCAAAGAGAATATTTTTTTGATAGGGATTTTAATGTTCTTTTTGTATTTGGATATGGTTTCAATTTTGAAGAATTGGAAAATCTAATTTTATTAAATTCTTTATTTATGTTTTTTATTTCTTCTTGTGTTGCTTTTGGTTTTAGTTTTTTTATTTGATCTGAAAGTGTTAATCCCCAAAAATTATATATTTGTTTTTTTGTTTGAGTTATTCCATATTTTTTTAATGCTTTTATCTGTGCATCTACTATCCATTCTTCTGTATTTATCAAAGTCCCATCTAAGTCAAAGCAAATTATCATTTTATCCAAGAATATTCTTTTTTAACTTTTTTCACGAATTTTTTTGGAGATAAAACTCCAAGTTCTGAAATTATTTTTTTAATATTATTGTTTGGCACCATATCAAATGCTGGATTATTTATCGTTATGTTTTTTATTGATGTGTCCCAAACTTCTTTTGAATCTCTTTCTTCTATTTTTAATTTTTTTGAAAAATATTTCCAAGAGTTTGTTACTATGAATAATGGTGTTTTATGTTTTTTAGATAATTCTGAAATTGTATAGCTACCTATTTTATTGTATACATTTCCTTTTTCATCGATGTAATCTGCCCCCAATAATATGATATCTGATTCTTTTATTGCATTTTCTGCAGCGGAATCTACGTAATGATTCACTTTTATTCCTATGTTTGCAAGTTCTTTTGCAGTTTTTCTTCCTTGATATAATGGTCTGGTTTCAGTGTTGTTTACTGAAAATTTATTTTTTGTTAATTTTAATGCTCCAATTACAGTTGAAGAATGACAATGAGTAAATACTTTTGAATTGTTTTTTATTATTTTTGAGGCAATTAGTTCAACTCTTTTATCCATGTTTCTTAAGAAATTATAAGATATTTTTGGATTTCCTACTTCCTTTGCATATTTTATTGCATTTTGTAGGCAAGGCTCTGTTGGTCTGGTTTTTAATATTGTTTTTATAGAATTATAGTCTTGTTTTAATCGCATTGCTTTTAATCCAGATAATGCTATATTTGTTGCTCCTTGTATTTTTAATGACTTTATATCTGAAATTATTTTTTTGAACTCGTCCATGTTTTGATTTTTATTTTTTAGTTATATAAACTTTACCAAAAAGTATATAAATTTGAGAAGCGATTTTTATTATATGGCATTAGAATCAATAGTTAGTCCTTTCTCTGCTGTAGAGAAACCAGGACATATGTTTTTTACCGGATTGATCTATGCTAGCTTGGCAGTTTTTTTAAGCAATTGGGTATTTAGAGATTCTGCAAGTTTAATTATGGTTTTTTTGACAGTATTGGCTTCTGTTCCTATAATGTATTCAACTATGAAAATGGAAGAAAATGTTACTGTTAAATTAAAAGATGAAATTTCTATTTTGAAAAGACATGCAAGGGTTGTTGAATATCTTATGTTTTTGTTTTTAGGATTTGTTGTGGCTTATACTTTTTGGTTCGGAATATTACCAGGAGAAGTAACTGAAAATTTGTTTTCTACTCAACTACAAACAATTGAAGGGATTAATAATCAAGTTTCTGGGAAAGTAGTTTCTGGTGCTGCAACAGGATCTGGGAATATGTTCCTTCAAATATTTTTGAATAATTTTAAGGTTTTATTATTTGCTTTATTTTTCTCATTCTTTTATGGGGCGGGAGCGATATTTATTTTAACATGGAATGCTTCCGTAATTGCAGCAGCAGCAGGAACGTTCATACAAAAGACTGTTGCGGCAGGTACACATATTGCGGGTGCTGTGCCGTTAGCAATTTTAAGGTATGCTATTCATGGAATCCCTGAAATTGCAGCATATTTTGTTGCGGGGTTGGCAGGTGGAATAATCTCAGTAGCAATGATTAATAGGGATTTAGAAACTGGTAAATTTAGAAGAATTGTTTTAGATGTAATCGACTTATGTTTAATTGCAATTGTTATTTTAGTATTGGCTGCCTTATTAGAAGTTTATGTTACTCCTTTGTTTTTTAGTTAATGATTATTAAATACTAACATTTATATATGATTTGTTGTTGAGTATATATATATATAAATTTAAGGGGTGATAATTTTGAAGAAAAAAGTTGGATTTAGTATTTTACTTTTGATGTTTTTTGTTGTTATATTTGTTTATGCTTCTTCTCCTTCTTACACCGTAAATGCTCCTGCAAATGGAACATATATTAATGGTGCAAATGATGGAAATTATACAATAAATGTGACGACTAGTGTATCTTCGAACATTACAGTTAGTATTATGAATGCTAGCAATGGGTTGAATATATCTCATTTTACGTCTAATTTAAATACTACGCATATTTTTATATGGAACACTACTAATGGGACTTTCCCAGAAGGGACTTATAATATTACTGTAGTTGGATTTAATCAAACTAATGCTTCTGAGGCGAATTCTATTGTAAATGCGGCTAATAATATTACTATTGACACTACAAATGCGAGTATATCTAATATTGAGGCACAGTCTGTTACTGATACCTCTGCAACGATTACATGGAGTTTGAGTGAAGATGGAAATGCGACAGTTAACTATGGTACTTCTTTAGAGATTATACCTACAACAAATAATGGGACTAGTACAACTTATGCATTGTCTCCGTCTGTTGTCTTAAATGGATTGTCTGGGGATACTACATATTATGTGAATGTTACATCATGTGATAGGGCAGGAAATTGTAATAAGAGTGGACCAATTAACTTTACTACAATGTCTCCGCCCCCAAGTGGGGATTCTTCTTCGTCAGGATCTAGTAATAACGATGTAGAAGTATTTTCTGTAGAAGAGGAATTTGTTCAATCGGAAACAACGTATGTTGGAGATAGATTTAATTTTGAAGTGAGTGGATCGGATCATTCTGTAAAGTTGACTAGTGTGGACTATGATTTAAAGCAAGTTGTTTTAACAGTTAGTTCTGATCCTCAAGAGTTTATGGTTTCAGAAGGAGAATCTATTGTTGTTGATGCAAATGCAGATGGAACAGATGATTTGAGAGTTACTGTTGTAGATATACTAAGTGCTGCGAAAGCTATAATAAAATATGAAGGGATTGTTGTTGTAGATGAACCTGTCAAGGATGAACCTAATGTAAAAGATCTTGTTGTAGCTGAAGAACCATTACAAGCACCAGAAACATCGGATGAAGGAATAAATTACACATTCTGGTGGGTTTTATTGGGAATTGTTATTTTAGCGCTATTAGTGTATTTTATAAATAAAAATAGAAAATAACTTTTTCTTTTTTTCTTTTTAATAAGTTTTAAAAAGAGATTATTTGTTTTTTAATGATGGTTAGTAATATTGGGAGAGTTTTCCAGGGTTCTTTTTTTATATTTATTATAGGGTTATTTTCTGCGATTTTAGCTTTTTTTATTAGAATTGTACTTGCAAAAAATTTGAGTGTTGAAGAGTATGGTTTGTTTTATGCTGTTTTTGTTTTTGTTAGTTTTTTTGCTTTATTTAGAAATTTTGGATTGGGAGCTTCTATGATTAAGCATATTCCTGAATTTAAAGCTAAAGGGAAATTGAATTTGATAAAATCTACAATATTTATAACAAGTTCAATAAGAATCTTAATATCTTTGGTTCTTGCGTTTGTTTTTTACTTCTTATCTGATTTTCTTGCTAATAATTATTTTCATAGTTCTGATGCATCAATTATTTTAAAATTACTTTCAATATTCTTTTTTGTTTCTATTTTCATAGATATAACTCGAAATTTGTTTGAGTCATTTCAAAAACCTTTTTTATTTCCATTTGTTGACTTTTTGAAAAATGGATTTATTTTAATATTTATTTTGGTATTCTTTTCTTTGGGATTTCGTGTACTTACTCCTGTTTTTGCTTACCTTTTGATGGCAATTTTAGTTCCTATTGTGTTTTTTCCATTTATTTTGAAACTTTTTGATTTTTCAA
>CAYFOF010000001.1:226600-250928 GCA_964344655.1 Candidatus Woesearchaeota archaeon
CAAAATATAGGATAAATTTTTCTAAAGGATTGATAAAGAAATTCTTTTTGTTTGGGTTGCCTTTCGTATTTGTTAGTTTATCTGCGATTGTTGTTTCCCAAGTAGATACCCTTTTGTTAACTTATTTTAGATCTTTGGAAGAAGTTGGTATCTATAATGTAGTTCTTCCGGTTTCATTATTACTATTACAATTTAGTTCTGCTGTTTCTGTTGTACTTTATCCATTATGTTCTGAGTATTGGGCTAAAAGAGATGTTCATAATTTAATTTCTATAATAAAAGAGATTTATAAGTATTCTATTATGTTTGTTTTGCCTGTTGGATTAATTTTATTTGTTTTTGCTTCTCCTCTTTTAAAAATATTTTTTGGCGAACAATATGTTGTTGGTGCACTTGCCATGAAAATATTGATTGTGGGGGTTGTATTTTACACCCTGGCAAATGTAAATCATTATATCTTGGCGGGAATAGGCAGACCAAGAATAACTGCTAAAGTGATATTATTGGCCGCTATTTTTAATTTTGTGGGTAATATTATTTTGATACCTTATTTAGGAATCTTGGGTGCAGCAATAATGACCTCCGCTAGCTATATATTTTCATTATTAATATCTACTATTTACTTAAGGAGATATTTAAATTTGAAAATTGAATATTCTGTATTTTTCAGATTAATTATTTCTGGTGTTATAACATTTTTTATTGCTAGTTTTTTCGCAAGTGTAGAATCCTTATTTGAAATTATTCTATCTAGCATATTCATTTTAGGAATATATGTTATTCTTCTTTTTTTATTTAGAATATTTTCTATTTCCGGATTTAAAAAAATAATTAACAAATCTTTAACTAAATGATTCTTTCTTTCTTTAGAATTGATCTTATTTCTTCTTTATTTAAATATCTTGTATACCTAGAATCATATTGATTTGGCGATATTGTTGTTTTTCTTTGTTTTTTTGGAGTCATATAGTGAGGAACCCATATATTTTGACTTATCTTGAAAGATTTCTTTTTTTCTTCTGCTTCCCTTGCTTCTTCTTGAGTTAACAAACACTCATATAGTCTTTCTCCAGGTCTTGCTCCAATTATTTTTATTGGCATTTTTTTGGGAGAGAGTTCTTCAATTAACACTTCTGCTAGATCTATTATTTTCATAGCATTCATTTTTAATATTCGCATTTCTTTTCCTTTAGTTTCGGAAACAACGCCTAAAACTAAATCTACTGCATCATTTATTGTCATGAAAAATCTAGTCATATTTGGATCTGTTATTGTAACTGGGATTTTCTTTTTTATTTGTTTTTTGAATAAAGGGATTACAGATCCATTTGAATTAAGAACGTTACCAAACCTTACTGTTGAAAATTTTGTTTTTGTTTCACCCATAGATGCATTTTCAATTAATTTTTCACCAAGTAATTTTGTTATGCCCATTGTGTTGTTGGGGTTTACTGCTTTGTCTGTGCTTATGTATATGCATTTTTCTACTTCTTGATCTCTTGCTGCACATATTACATTTTTTAATCCTAAAATATTTGTTTCTATTGCTTCTTGAGTGTTGTATTCGCAAGAGGGAACATGTTTTAATGCAGCACAATGAATTATTATGTCAACTCCTTTTGCTGCGAGCATAATTTTTTCTTTGTTTTTTATATCTCCTACTAAAAATCTTACTTCTTTTTTATCTTTTAGTGTTTGTTGTAGGTAAAATAATGCATTTTCGTTTTGATCTAGAACTCTAATTCTTTTAGTTTGGAAAGTTGATAATTTTTTTACAATGGCTCTTCCTATTGAACCTGCCCCCCCAGTTATCAATATATCTTTATTTTTGAAATATTTCATTTTAAGATGTCCATCAAGTTATCTTTTATGTATTCTATCTCTTCTTCTTTTATTCCTATGAAAAAAGGTAATGCAATACTTGTGTTGCTTATTTTTTCTGATATGGGGTAATTTCCTTCTTTGTATCTGAACATTTTTTTGTAAGCACTTTGTAGATGAATAGATGGGAGATATGGTTTTGTGCTGATTCCCCTCTTGTTTAATTCTTTGATTATCTTATCTCTATCGTGTTTTTCATCAATGTTTATTGCGTATACAAACCAGCTTTTCTTGCCTGGATTTGGTAATTTTATTCCCTTTATAATACTTAGTTTTTCATTGTATATCTTTGCAATTTTTTCTCTTTCTTTGATTATAAAGTCTATTTTATTTAATTGAGTTATCCCAAGAGAGCAATTTATATCGCTTAACCTATAGTTGTATCCAATTTTGTCATGATCTAGCCATTGCATGTCTGTTGATCTTCCTTGATTTCTTAAACTTCTTAGTTCATCGTATAATATTTTATCATTTGTGCAAATTATTCCTCCCTCTCCTGTTGTCATTTGTTTGTTGGGGTAGAAAGCAAATACAGAGGCAAGTCCAAAACTTCCCACTTTTTGGCCATTATATTCTGTTCCTAAAGATTCGCATGCATCTTCTATTATTGGAATGTTATGCTTTTCTGATATTTTTTTTATTTTTTCCATATCGCAAGACTCGCCAAAGATATGGACTGGAAGAATCGCTTTTGTTTTTGGAGTTATTACTTCTTCTATTTTTTCCGGATCTATATTTTTTGTTTTTTCATTTATGTCTACAAATACGGGTTTTCCTTTTTCATAGATTATACAATTTGAAGAAGCTATAAAGCTAAATGGAGAGGTAATTACTTCGTCTCCTTCTTTTATGTTTAATGCTTTTATACATAAATGCAATCCTGCAGTGCCTGAACTAACTGCTACAGCATATTTTGTTCCAATGTATTTAGAAAATTTTTTTTCAAATTCTTCTAATTTTGGTCCTAGACTAAGATTTCCGGATTTTAATACTTTTACTACTTCTTGTATATCTTTTTCATCGATGTGGGGTTTTGCTATTGGAATCATAAATATCTTTCTCCTATTTTTCTTTCTCTTATTATTTTTGCAGGCACTCCATATGCAATAACAAATGATTGTATATTATTTACTACCGTAGATCCAGCTCCAATAACTGTGTGTTTTCCGATTTCTATTCCGTGAATTATATTCGCGCCTAAACTTACGGTAGAATATTCTCCAATTTTTACATTTCCTCCTGTTATTGCGCCAGGAGAAATTGTAACATAATTTTCTAATGTATTGTCATGATCTACTGAAGAACTAGTATTTATTATACAATGGTCTCCTATTTCTGTACTACTATTTATCGATGTATTTGCCATTATTACGTTTCCATCTCCCATTTTTACATCTTTAGCCATACT
Organism: Candidatus Woesearchaeota archaeon; assembly: GCA_964344655.1. Lineage (GTDB taxonomy): Archaea > Nanobdellota > Nanobdellia > SCGC-AAA011-G17 > PNOQ01 > JABJPM01. The sequence goes on from CAYFOF010000001.1 coordinate 229,890, forward strand.
TGAAGAAGGATGGACAGCGTTTACAAAATTAAAATTAGGATATTCTGAGATTATTTTTTTAGCAACTTGTGATCTTATCCAGTTGTCTCCGATTGCAATTATTCCCCCGTATAGATTTTGAATTCCTCTTATTGTACTTAGGTTTCCTATTACTTTGTAATCTTGCCAGGCTGTGGTTCCTTTTTCCTTATTATCATCTATTGTTCCTAATATGTTATAGATTCCTTGTTTTTCTAATATATCTAGTATTACTTTTCCGTGTCCGCCAGATCCAATTACCACTATATTTTTCATTTTCTTATTTGCCTTACTAATGAAAATGCCTCAGCATATTCTGAAGATATTTCTGATCCTCTTTTTTGAGAGAGGGCAAGCATAGATCTTGTCGATCTTGGATGAGGATATTCTTTTAGTTCACTTGCAAATGCTTCCATTGCTTGAATTTTCGTTTGTATGTGTTCATTACTTAATTTTTCATAAACTGTTGGTATAAATGGGATTGTCCCCCATTCGGTCTCTGATAAAGTTTCATAAGCAAGTATGTTTTCTATATTTTGATTTAGGGGTCTTGTTGCCACTAGTGTTGCATCGTGGATTATTCCATGATCTTTGTTTATGTCTCCTCTATGTGGAATGTATACTTCTGAAGGATTAATTTCTCTAACTAATGTTGCGATATCATCATTTATTCTTTTTTGAGAAATTGTATCTAATTTTACGGTTGGATATCCAAGAAAATGTGTATCTGTTATTCCTAAAATATTATTAGATGCTTGTATTTCTTCTCTTTTTCTTTTTATGTATGTTTCTGACCAATCTGGGGTGTATGGTTCTGTTGCAACACACAAATATACTTCATTTCCTCTTTCTATATTTTTTGCGATTGTTCCTCCACAACCAAGTACTTCGTCGTCTGGATGGGGGGCCATTACTAATATTTTTTTTACCATTTTTAATATGAAATTTGTTTTTGTATTAAATTATGATCTATTTCTATTGTTGATAGTATTTCTGCTATTTTTTTTCCAGCATTTCCGTTTCCATATGGAGAATTTGGATTGCTAATTGTTTCTCTGAAATCAGGATCATAAAGTGCGGTATCTATTGATTCTGTTATTGCTTTTCTATCATGAATACAGTCTATGACATTATTTCCTCTTTCTCTTCCTTCTTGTCTTATTCCTATGTTTATTACGGGGGTTGAAAATGTAGACGCATCTATCATTCCCGAACTTGAATTTCCTATCATTAAATCTGCGTAAGAGAGTAATGCTATGTAGTCGTTATGAGGGATATTTTTGAAAAGATGAAAATTTGGATTTTTTTTATTTTCATTTATTTCTCTTATTATTGATTTATATCCTTGATCGTTGTTAGGATATATTATAATAACTTCTAGATCTCTTGATTTTAATCCTTCTAATGTTTCTTGTATTTGAAATTCTGCTGATTCTGTTTGAGTTGTGATTGGATGTTGTATCATTAATGCTAGGGGATATGCCCCCTTTATTCCATATTCCTCTAATATTTCTTTTTTTGGAGGAATAGATTGACTAAGAATTGTGTCCAAACTTGGACTTCCTACATTGAAAATATGTTCTGGGTTTTCTCCCATTGATTCTATCCTTGATGCACTTGTTTGAGTTGCAGGAAAATGTACGTTAGAAATTTTTGTTAATGCATGTCTGAAAGATTCATCTAGTCCTGCTTTTGTTTTATCTCCTCCATGTACGTGGGCAAGAGGGATTTTATACATCATTGCGGTAGTTGCTGCAGCGTATGTTTCGAATCTATCTCCCAAAAATAAAAAAATATCTGGATTTGTTTCAGTGATTATTTTTGATGTGTTTAACATGCATTCTGCCATGTTTTCTATGGTTGCATTTGATGTATCTTTTGACGTTTTTAATGGAAAACTGTGTACGTTTGGGTATCTCTCTCTTACTAGCTTTGATGTTTGTCCAAATTCTTTAGACATGTGCATTCCAGTCATTATTATGTCTAGATTTAAATTTGGATGTTTTTCTATTGCATCCATTACTGGAGTTAGTATGCCAAACTCTGCTCTTGTTCCAGTAAATACTGCTATTTTTCTTGTCACTTTATTTCTCCTTCTGTAACAGATAAATATCTCCCCTCTTGTTCAAAATAAAGACTTGTTGGATTTGATGCTAAATCTTCTAAATTTAGATTTTCAGAGTAAGGGATTCCTGGGGGCTTTTGTGGGGTTGGTTGGGCTCTCCAAATTATTAATTTTCTTTTGTCTATGTCTTGTATGAATGCTCCTTTATATGGTCGTGAGACGGCTCTTATTTTATTGTAAATTGTTTCTAGGTTGTCTTGTGGGGTTATTTTGTTTAGTTTTTTTGGTGATTCAAATACTACTGCTTCAGAATTATTTTGAGATATTCTAGATTCTAACCCTTTTGCAATTAATGGTAATTGATCTCTTATCATTTTTCTTGCTGCTAAAACACTCTTATTGTAGACATCTTCTGCATGATCATTATCTTCTATTGTATAACTTTCTTGAGTTATTATATCTCCTTCGTCTGTTCCTTCTGATGTGTATAAGAGTGTGATCCCTGAATTCTTAGTTCCATTCATAATTTGGTTTATTATTGCTGCTGGCCCCCTTCCATACGGAAGTAAACTTGGATGTGTGGCTATAAATCCTTTTTTTGGGATTGTTAAAACTTCATTTGGGATTATCTGTCTCCATCCACTCATTACTACTAAGTCTGGACTTAATTCTATTCTATCAATTAGATGTGTTTTTACACCTAATCTTAGCCAATCTTCTTGGCTTACGGAATCGTACATTACTGTTTTTGAATTAGAAGATAAAGTGATTAAATCTGTTATTTGTACTTGAGGATCTTTTAATGATAATCCTTCTTTTAGGAGTTCATATCCTAATACATTTGCGGATAACCAAATAGTTTTCATTTTTCAAAATTACAATTTTTGGGAGTAATTGGGTCGTCTTCTTTTATGTTTTCTGTTGCAATGCAATTGGTGGTTACAAAATTATAGTGTCTGGGGTGAATTCCCCCCATCGGTCTTTTTATTGTTGTATTTTCTGAGGTTAATCTTGTTCCTGTAGATATATTTCCTGCAGCAAATAAGCTTTTCCTTATTTCTCCCATAATTTTAAGTTCTGATTCAGTAGGAATTTTTTCTCCGTTTCCTAGTGCTGTAATTAAAGTGTTGTAATCTGGAGAATCTTCTAATTTGAATTGTTTATGTATTCTATATTCTGCTACTGCATCAATGGGATCTGTTATTCCTTTTTCTTTTATGAGTTTTATTGCTTCAACTGTTTCTTTTAATTGACTGGGGGTTAATGAGCTTGTATGATCTGGGCTATTCCCTTTGATTAATTGATCTAATGTAAAATGTTTTTCAAATACGGTTGCTCCTAATGCAGTTGCCATAATTGGGATTTCTATTCCTTGAGTGTGATCAGAATATCCTACTAAAACATTCCCTTCCCTTCTTATTGTGTTCATAGCATTTAAATTTACTTCGTCTAGTGGACAAGGATAATTAGTGGTACAATGTAATGCAACTATATCGCTATTTCCTGCTTTTCTTATTGTTTCTATTGCCTCTAATGTTTCTTCTAATGTTGCCATGCCGGTAGATAATATGATTGGTTTTTGTTTTTTTGCCATGTATGTTAAGAAAGGAATGTTTGTTAAATCTCCTGAACCCACTTTGTAAGCTGAGACTCCCAAGGATGTTAAATAGTCAATACTTTCTTCCCCTGAATGGGGGGTAGATAAAAAAGTCATTCCATTTTCTTGGCATATCCTCATCAAAATTTCATGATTTGTATCACTTAACTCTAATTTTTTTAACATCTCATATTGAGAATCTGCGTTCCCTAAATTTTCTTGTTGATAATCTGCTTTATTTGCTTTTTTTGTTACTATTGAATCTGTTTTAAATGTTTGAAATTTTAAAGCGTCTATGCCTGCCCATATTCCTACATTTGCTAGTGCTTTGGCTAAAAACAAATTTCCTTCATGATTTACGCCTGCCTCAGCAATAAAATATGGGGAAAAATTTTCACCTATTTTTCTTCCATTTATCTCTATTTCGTACATTAAAAATGAGAAAATTGGGGCATTTATAAAACATATGGAATTGAATCTTTATTCATCTAAATATTTTATTTGTCCTGTTTTTACATGTTTTTTTCTTGGTTCCATTCTACTTGGCATACCTGATTTTACTATTGTTGTTTCTCTATATCCACAGTCTGCACAGGCATTGATTTTATGAGCGCAACCTCTTCTGTTCATCTCCCTCATATGGCTAGATAATTTTCCTGTCCATGCCTCTTCAACACTAGATGTTATTGGAACAACATTGGTATTTCCGCTAATCCCCTTTACTTTCATTTTTGTAGCTTTTATGCTGCCATCTTCTTGTATTTCTCCAATTACAACTTTTTCTAAATTTTTTGCAGAGAGAATTTCTAATTCTACTCTATCTCCAGGAGACTTTTCAGAAGTAACTAATTCTTCTAATTTTTCGTTGTATTCTTCTATTTTAGAAGGTAAAGCCATTTGAGCAAGAGGGAATTTTTGGTAAAGGTCTCCACAGCATTGAGTTACTAGCCCATCTGCTAATATAAACATTCTTTGCCATGGCATTTCACAGCAGAAGTCATCTGATACTAACATATTTCCGCCCTTTCCCATACTATAATCATTTAATCCGACGAAAGAAACGAAGTCTGCTCCATTTTTTAACCAAAAATCTCTGAAATCGGGTTTGCTATCTTTTGTTTTTGGGAGATCTACTCTTGAAACTTCTATTATTGGGTATTTTGAACCCATTTCATCACGCAATCTTGCTAATCCTTGAACATGACTTAATGTTCTTTGGAAGTTGCCTAAACTGTTTGCATTAGGTCTTCTAATTTGTTCATATTCTTCTGCTATGTGACTGTCTATAGAAAATATTAATTGATGTAATCCAGCATCTATTAGTTCTCTTGATCGTTCTTCTGTTAGTAAAACCCCATTTGTATTGAAGCATGTTTGAATTCCTCTATCAGAAGCGTATCCAACCCACTCATGAAGATCTCTTGTTACTAAGGGTTCTCCTCTGTACATCATTTTTATAGACATTCCTCCTTTTTCTGAGAATTCGTCTATTATATGATTGTACAAATCTCTGGTCATATTTATTGGAGTGGGTTTTGTTTCATCATATGCTTGAAAACACATAGGACATTCTAGATTGCAAATTGTTGTTGTTTCTATATCTAATTGAATTGGGACTTTGTTTACAATATCTCCTTGAGGATACTCATTCCACCTTCTTAACATTTCTTGATTATCTGCAGCGTTATAGTGATATATTTCTCCTTCTTTTCTTCCTACTAATTCTACTGTTGGAGTTATGTAAGGTCTGACTCTTTTTGCCATTTTTTGTTTTTTTGAAATTAAACTTATAAATCTTGTGCAATTTGTTTCTTATCCTACAACTTTCTTTGATAATGGTTCATCTTTTTTTATATCTTTAATTGCTTTTTTTCCTATGATTAAATCTTTTTCAGAAGGAAATATTCCCTTTTCAGATCTTTTGAAGGATATATTCTCTTGTGTTATTAATTCTCCTTTTTTTATTTCTTTTTCTGCTACTATTCTTTTTCTTACATAGCTTCTATATTCCTCTTCATATTTGCTGAATTTAGATAATTCTTGATTTCCTAGTGATTTTTCTATTTCTCTTAAATCTGATATAAACTCCTTAAATTCTTCTGGATTCAATGCAGATTCGTAGTCTATGAATTTTAATTCTCTATCTATCGTAAAATGTTTTATTATTCCGTGAATTCCATATGTTATCCCTAAAAATGGAATTATTGAGGCGTATTTTGTGTTTGCATCAGTATGATCTTCTAATATCACAGGAAGATTGAATCTTTTTTTTAATGATTTTAAATTATTTAATTTTATGTCCTCTAGTCTTGTTGGAAATGATTGAAAACCATGGACAAGCATTATGTTATTGTTATTTTCTGATTTTATTTTTTCTATTGTTTCTTCAGCTTCTTCAGCTTTTATTCCCCCAACTTGTATTAAAATTGGTTTTTGTTTTTGCGCCATATTTTTTATTAAGGTAGAATCATCAATACATGCAGGGTAGAGAAAATAGGCATCAGTTCCTAATTTTGAAGCCATTTCTAGACTTCCTTTATCTGCTGTTACTAATTTTTTTTCTTTAGCTTTTTTGAATATTTTTGACCATTCTTCCTTATTAAATTCAAGTCTTTTTATGTCGTTGTATAGTTTATGTGATGGAACTATATAATCTTTTAATTTGTACATATGCAATTTAATTGCATCTGCTTTGGAATTTCCAGCAATGTCTATTAATTTTAATGCATTTTCGAAATTTCCATTATGTCCTCCGGCCATTTCAGCAATAACGAATGTTTTTCCAAATTCTTTTAACTCTGAATTTCCAATTTTTATTGTCTTTTCTTTTTCTGTAAATTTAATTATAGATTCACATGCATGGAAATCTATTTGGTCATTTATGTCTGCCGAAGATTCTCTATCTATTATTATTCCTTTTACTTTTCCATTAAAAATTGGGCAAACCGGTTTTGGATCTTCTGCATCGTTGAAGTATTCTCTTCTTGTTACATATATCGAGGCGTTTGTTACATATGCTTCGGGTAATTCTTGCCTTCTTAATGGTCTATTTTCTTTTTTTACTAATGGTATCATGAATCCCTCTTCATCTTTTTTAAACATCATGTATGGGTGTTGTTCTACTTCAGTTAATGCGAATGCTCCTTCTAAATTTTCATTTTTTAGCATTAGTTTTATTGTTTCGTCTATGTGTTTTGAATTTCTAAAAGGAGAGGTTGGTTGAAGATATACTATGAGTTCTGGGAAATATTTTTCTTTTTTTTCAACATAATTTATTGCGTATAAAACTGCAGATAACGCTGAGCTTTCGTATTGAGCTATTTTTTTTGGTTGAAGATAAGGTGTTTCAGCGCCATATGTTCTTGCAACTTTTGCTATTTCTTCATCATCTGTGGATACTATTGTTCTATCTATATATTTTGATTCTAATGCGGCTTTGATGGTATGTGCAATTAATGGTCTTCCTCCAAGTACTTTTATATTTTTTCCTGGGACACTCTTTGACCCTCCTCTTGCAGGAATTATTGCTAGAATTCTTTTTTTCATTTTAACCTTTCAATTGTTCTTTTTAATGCTCTGGCTTGTTCTTCTATTTTTTCATTACTTCCGAAGTTTGTTTTTAATTGGATTAGTCTTGGTTGAAGATCTTCTGCAATTGGACAATCTGTCGATATGTGGTGCCCCCAATTTGGTGTTTTTGGAGTCATTTCTTTGAATGCCGGTTCGTCATATGTTAATTTCCAAGACGCGTAAAAGGGTTCCCCTCCTTCTTCTAGGAATATTTGTCTGAATTCATCCCAACTTATTTTGTTTGTATCCAATGCGAATGTATAGGCAAAGTAAGAATTTTCATATTCCTCTGGTGTTTTTTGGGGATGTATCCATTCTGTTCCTTCTACTGCATTGCTATATGCTTCTCCACATTTTTTTCTCATTCCCACAAGGTGATCTATATTTTCTAATTGTGCCAATGCCATTGCTGCACATACTTCAGGCAATCTATAATTTGGAGCAACCATCAAATGTCTTTCAAAATTTGGATTTTGTATAACGCTTTTTGAGGGTTTTGTAGCATGTGTATCTGCTTTAAAAGTTGAATAACCCAGAATACTGAACTGTCTTGCTTTTTCTGCTATTTCTTCGTTACTTGTGATTATTATTCCTCCGTTTCCAGAAGTCATATGTTTTGATCTTTCGAAGCTGAATATTGCGGCATCTCCAAATGTTCCTGCTATTTTTCCATTTATAGTTCCAAGATAGCATTGTGCATTATCTTCTAAAACACTGATCCCATGTGAATTTGCTATTTTAACTATTTCTTCAAGATTAGCTGGAAGACCATATAATGAGACAGGCATAATTACTTTTGTTTTTTGTGTTATTGCTTCTTCTATTTTTTTTGGATCAATGTTAAACGTTTCTCTATCAATATCTACAAATATCGGTGTTGCTCCAAGATAGATTGGGGAAAATCCTGTTGATGAAAATGTTAGCGGTGTTGTTATTACTTCATCTCCCTTTTCAACCCCCATTGCATATAATGCAGTGTGGAGGGCAGATGTTCCAGAATTTACACCTATGGCGTATTTTGAATCGAATCTTTTTGCAAATTCAGTTTCTAATCTTTGATTAAATTCTCCTGTTAATCCTTTTTCAATTGCTTGAGATACATACTCTATCTCTTTTTTTCCCACTCTCCATAAATTTTTCATTGATACCAACTCCTTTGAGGTATTTTTTTATTTATTTCTGATAAATTTGGTTCTCTCTCTAGCAAGTCTAGTATATCTTGCATTAAAAATATGTTTTCTCCGTTGTATAATTTTCTATAAATCTCTCTAGTGAATTCTAAATCTTCTTCGTAATCTACTGTCCATCTTAAGTTTGAAATGTTTTCTTTGTATTTCATATTTTGAATTTTGAATATATATGGATTTTTCCAGATATAGGGAGTTACATGTTCTCTTTCTTGTTTTTCTTTTGCTTCTTTCCATGCTTTTTCTAATGCTCTAAATCTGAATGTTTCTATATCTATTCCTTCTGGATAGGTTGGATAGATTGTATTACTTACGTAATCTATTTCTTTATTTGATAATATTGCTTCAATTGTTTCATCTGTTACTAGTGGATCTTTAAATGGGTCGTCTGCGGTTACCCTTACTATTATGGATGCATTGGATAATTTTGCTGCCTGATAGTATCTGTCTAAAACATCATTTTCATCTCCCCTGTAAATATCTATGTTGTTTGTTCTAGAAAATTCTTCTATTTTGTCGTCTTTGGGATTTGTGGTGGTAGCAATTAAAATTTGATCTATAAATTTACTTTTTTTGATTCTCTCTATTATGTGTTGCAACATAGGTTTGTTTTCTATTAATTCTAGTGTTTTATTTGGGAGTCTTTCAGATCCCATTCTTGCTTGAATTATTGCAACAACCTTTTCTTTTTTGTTTAGCATTTCTTGAAGTTCTTCTTTTGTAATTGGATTTTGGTTTCTTGAATCATAATGTCCTGTTTCTGTTTTTATTATATCTGGATATTCTTCTCTATTCTGTTCTAATTCTTCTATTAGATCTCTGTTTTGAGGAGTAATTATATACATGCTTTTTGTTTCTATTGATCTTTGAATTTCTTCAGAAGTCATTAATTCTTCATAGGTTGTTTCTCCTTCTTTTAATCCTATTATTTTTTGTTTTGCATTTTTATCATATTTTTCAATCATTATGTCTGCAAGATCTTTTAGTTTTACTACAGGCATCTTTAGAATAAATATCTCTCCTCCTTGAGAGTCTTTGGCGCATTTTAAAACTAAATTTATCGCATCATCCATTGACATCATATATCTTGTCATTTCTGGATTTGTGATTGTAATTTCTTTATTTTTTTCAATTTGCTTTTTCCATAATGGAATTACTGATCCGTTACTTCCCATAACGTTCCCAAATCTTACAGAAGAAAATATTGTTCTTTTTTTTCCACGATAATTGTTAGCTGCGGTTATTATTTTTTCCCCTATTAATTTGGTTGCACCCATTAAATTATGAGGATTTACTGCTTTGTCGCTACTTGTATAAATTACTTTTTCAATATTATTTTTTAATGCAGCGTCTACCACATTTTGAGTTCCGTCTATATTTGTTTTTATTGTTTCAAAAGGATTAAATTCTGAAGATTTTACATGTTTTAGTGCAGCACAATGGAGAACTATATCTACGTCTTCAAATGCAAGGTTTAAACGTTCTTTATCCCTTATGTCTCCTATTAGAAATCTTAAGTTTTTGTGTTTTTTGAATTTTTCTTCCATGAAAAATAATTCAGATTCTCGGTTATCAAAAATTCTTATTGTTTTTGGATTTAATTCTATGAGTTTTTTTGTCAATCCTTGACCTAATGATCCAGCACCTCCAGTAATGAGTATTGTTTTATTTCTAAAAAATGAATCCATCTCTAATTTGGGGATTTTTTATCTGTTTATATATCTTGTGAGAGATTATACTACAATCCTTTCCTCCAAAGAGTTTGAAATGCTTCGGCGTATTTAATACCCGCTTCAGATCCTCGCAACATTGCTAATGCTTTTAGTGCTTCTTTGGATCTTGGGTGAGGATATTTTGCTGATTCTGTTGAGTATGCTTCCATTGCTTGGATTTTTTTATTTAACGATTTTTCACTTATTTCAATATATGTGTCTGGTTTAAATTGATTGTCTGTTCTATTATATGTTGTACTAGAAGGTATTTCAAATAACAAAACTTTTGATATTTTTGAATTTGGCAGGGATCTTGTTGCTATTACCGCAGATTTGAAAACCATTCCATGGTCTGTGTTTGAATCCCCTGGGTGGTGTGTTAAAATTATGCTTGCATCAAATTCTCTCATGTCTTTTTCTATTAATTGAGTTATTTGTAGTTGTTTTATAGAATCATATTGACAATTTGGTAAATTATGCACACTTATTTTTTTGATTCCTATTATTTTCTTTACTTTTTTTATTGATTCTTCCACTATTTTTGTTTTCTTTTTTATTTCTTCTATCTCTTTTTTTGTTTTTTTTAGATTATATTTGCCTTCTATTGGTTTTCCTAGAATAGTAATATATATTTCATATCCTTTTTTTATTAATTCTGATGCTGTTCCGCCTGCACCGAGAACTTCGTCATCTGTGTGAGCAGCAATTATGTGGATTTTTTTATTATTCATTATTTTGGAAATTTTAGGACTATATATAAGTTTTATGGAAAGCAGTAAAGTTTAAAAGTAACTTCTGTTTTTTTGTTTTATGGGATTGTATATTGTTACTGGTGGATTTGGTTTTATTGGAGGGCATTTAGTTGATAAATTAATTTCATTGGGTCATAAAGTTATTGTTGCAGATAGCCTTTTTTCTGGCAAAATTAAAAATTTAAGAAAACATATCTCTAATGATGTTTGGGAAGATATTAAAAATCTTAATGTAAATTCTGAATTTAAGAGATATGAATTATCAGAAAATTTGATTTTTTTTAAATGTGATATAAGAGATTTTGAATCTCTTAGAAAAGTTTTCAGTTCTGTTGGGAATGTAGATTTTGTGTTTAATCTTGCAGCGATTGTCAGTGTTCCTTATTCAATGAAAAATGAAGAAGAAACTATGGATGTAAACTATCGTGCTGTTAAAAATGTTGTCGAATTAGCGAAAGAGTTTGGAGTGAAAGGCATAGTTCATGCAGGATCTTCTGCAGAGTATGGAGATTGTGAAGAGATTCCACTAAGAGAAGAGTTTGCTAATGATAGTGTTAAACAGTTGAGCCCTTATGGCAAATCTAAATATTTGGCAACAAAGTTTCTTTTAGATAATTGTTCGGATAATTTTAGGACTGTTGTTTTAAGGTTTTTTAATGTATATGGTTCTAGGCAAGATCCTAGTAGCCCATATAGTGGTGTTATTTCTAAATTTTTTGATTTGACTAAGAGTGAAGATAACCTAAATATTTTTGGAGATGGTTCTCAAACAAGAGATTTTATACATGTTTCGGATATTGTTAATGCTTTGACCTTATCATCTGGAATAGCCTTGTCCCGATTTGAAGAAAAAAAATTAGGAAATGATTCTTTTGTATTTAATGTTGGAGGTGGAGAATCTGTTTCTGTAAAAGAATTGGCGGAAAGTATAATAAAAATTTCTGGGAAACAGGTAAGCATTAATTATTTAGATCCAAGAGAAGGAGATATTTTACACTCATGTGCCAATATAGAAAAAATTTCTAATATTCTTGGATGGAAACAACTAATGAGTTTAGAAGAGGGACTAAAGTCTACATATTCTTGGTATTCATAAGATTTATAATATATTTATTTTTCCTAAACCTATGACTAAAGTTAGTGTTATTAGCCCAGCATTTAATACTGGAAAAACTGTTGGTAAAGTTATTGGTAGTGTATTAGAACAAAGAAATCCTATGGGAAAACCATATGGTCCTGATGAATTGGAAATTTTGGTTGTAGATGATGGGGGTAGGGATAATACTTCAGAGATTGTTAGAGAACTTGCAAAAGTTGATTCTAGAGTTAAATTATTAAATTCTCCAAATGCTGGAAATCCCGGACATAGTGCAAATAATTATGGAATTTTGCATTCTGATGGAGATTATGTTGTAAGGATGGATTCTGATGGAGATCATTTTTTGCCAGGATACATTGCTGCAACTAAGACTATTTTAGATTATAATCCTTCTATAGATTTTGTACATAGTAATTATGAAGAATTTTTTATAAACACGGGTGAATTGGTAGAGGTTGATAGTGGGGAAAATATATTTAACAGTATTGCAGATGGCATGATGTATAGAAGAAGTCTTCTTGCTAAAACAGGGATTTATGATCCTTCCTTTTTCTTTGCAGAATATGACTTGCTTCATCGTGTACTGAAATCTGGTGCAGTCAGGGAACATATACCTAAACCTCTTTTTAGATATATTAGGCATCCTGCTAGTGCTACTGGTGCAAAAGAAAGAGTAGAAATGGGAAGAAAACAGTTATTTGAAAAATGGGGAAAATTCCCTATGAGAGATTATTAATCTGTTTTTGGGTATTTTTTAGCCAATAATTTTTCTGGAGTTAAATAATCTCCCTTAGAGATATCTGTTGTTGTTTCTGTCTCCAATACTAGTTCTAAATCGAATGGTTTTATTGAACCTTCTGGGGCAGGCCTTTTTGGTATTAACATATCTTCTGTTATTTTTGTTCCTGCTGGAATATCATATGCTAGCCTTAGACACCTTCTTTGTACTACAACTGTTTCTCTTTCATTTTCTTGTAATGTTTTTTCTCCGTTTCCTAGTGCTCTTTCAAGAGTTCTAGTTGCATCAACCATTCTTTTCCAATTTTTTGGATCCATAGCGAATGGATGATCTGGGCCAGATCTTGTTGTATCGTCTGTAAAATGTCTTTCTATGGTTCTTGCTCCGAGAGCTACAGCGCCAACTATTACGCTTTCATCTTGAGTATGGTCTGATAATCCGAATACTAATCCTGGAAATTCTCTTCCGTATGTCTCTAAAACTTTTATGTTTAAATTATCGTAATTTTCATCTGAAGCCGTATAATTTGTATTACACTGCATTAGTATTAGGTCTTCATTTATTGGTAGAATTGTATCTACTGCTCTTTTTACTTCTTGCATTGTTGATGCACCAGTTGCTAATAATACTGGTTTTCCTTTTTTTGCAACTTCTTTTAACATTGCAGTATAGGTTATATCTCCTGATCCAATTTTGTGTGCTGGGGAAAATGGGTCTAACATATCGATTGCTTCAAGATCATATGGTGTTGAGAAAAAATGAATTCCTGTTTCTTCACATTTCTTTGCTAATTGTGGAGTCCACTCCCAGGGGGTTTCTGCTTTTTTACATACATCATATACTGATCCATTCCAGTTTGCTTGATGGGAAAGTTGTCCTCCTAAAGATCTGTATCCAAAATCTGAATCTCTCATGTCTGCTCTGTGATGTTGAAATTTAGCCGCATCTGCACCAGATTCTGCAGCTAATTCTATTAAATATAATGCTCTTTCTAAACTTCCTTCGTGGTTAGAACCAATGTCTGCTATAAAATATGTTGGATGATTTAATCCTATGTCTTTATCGCCTATTTTCATTTTAGGATGAGTAATTTTGTTATGTTTATATATCTTGTGTAACTGTTTTTTCTAAAAATTCTGCAGCCCTTTTTGAAGATTTATTGTCTATTTTGTAACAAGAATCTTGAATGAATTTTTCCATCTTATTTTTTAGATTATTATTTTTTAATACTTTCTCTATTGGAATAGAAATATCTTCTTCTTTTTTTAGATTTATTGATGCACCACTATTTTTTATTCTTTGAATTACTTTATCAAATTCTACTATCTTAGAATCATGAAAATTTGTTATGGTTATGACCGGTTTATTTAAGATCATAGATTCTAAAGCAACAGTAGATCCAAAATTTATTGTAACATTTGATTCTTTTAACACGCTGTAGAGTATATTTTTGCCGGGAGTGCTGATTAATTTTATATTTTTGTAGTTTTTTATTATATTTTGATATTTTTCTAGATGCTCCTTTTCTTCAGGATGGGTTTTTATTATTATCTTTATGTCTTTTATTTTTTTGATTTGTTTTATCCATTTTTCTATTTGATTAAAATATTCTTTTTCATTTACTAATCCATATATGTAAAATCCATCTGTTAATATTGTAACTATTTTATTTTTGTTTAATTTTTGCTTATTTAAGTATGGAATTATTTCTTCGAATATCGATGCACCAACTATTTTTGCATTTTTTTTATTTATTTTTTCTTCCTCTAATTCCCTTATACTATGTTTCCCGAATACGGCAAATTTTGTATTTTTTAGTAATTCTTCTTCTAAATATCCAAAACAAATTCCGTGTTGGAGGATGAATGTTATTATATCTAATTTATTGGCTGCAGCAAATAGTGTTTTAGGATAAAATGTGCCTGTCCCTATTGCACAAACTGTTTTTATATTTTCTTCTTTCAGTATTTTTTTGTGAGTTTCATAGTAAGAAATAATTAATTCTAAAAATTCCTTGGAGAATAAGAAATCTAATTCATTTTTTATAAATGGGTATATCGATTTTCCGTCTATTGTCAGTAGATTTGTTTTTTGTTTTTCTGATATTTTTTTCCATCGGTAGTTTATTATTTTTGATTTTTCTTTTGATATTTTTAGAATATTTTTATCTATGTATTCATAGATCATATTTGGTTGATTATTTATTTTGAAGAATGAATTCTTTTCTATTGGCTCATAAGATAAAGTGTAGGAAGGATATTTTGTTTCATTAATCAAATTCCCTATTTTGCCTATATTATTTCCTTTTATTTTATCGGATTGAGTGTAAAACAATACTTTTGAAGATTTTGTTTTTTTGTTTTTTGTTTTTTTTCTTAATGTTCTTTTTATTATTTCGTTTGTTTTTATTGCTTTCCTGGTTAAAAATGATATTATCTTTTTATTTTTGATTTTGTTTTCTTTATAATCTTTCTCTAGATTTTTTATTGAGTATTTAAAAAAACGATTTGGAAAATTATTTGTTAAAAACATTTGTCTGTAAATTATCCAAAAGGGTATAGAGTCGTGAACTAGTATGTTTTCTAATGGATCTGCCCAATTTTTTAATTTACTTAATATTTTTTCTTCCATTTTCTAGTGTTTTATATATCTCTGCAGTTATTCTTTGTTTAGATTTTCCGTCTATTTTATAACAATAATCTCTAATGAATTCTTCCCTTGCATTTTTCATTGTTTTTTGTAATTTTTTGTCTGTCAATATTTTTTTAATTTTATTTGGAATTTCTCCTTCTTTATTAATTTTTATTACTGCTTCTGTGTTATTGTAAAATTTAATGTAAGGATTTGATTCACCAAATAAATCAAAATATATGCATGGTTTATCCAGAGTCATAGCATCTGTTGCTACGAAAGATCCAAAAGATATTAGGATGTCTGTATCGTTTAATAATTTGAAAAGAAAATTTATTCCTATTTTTTTTATAACCTTAACATTTTTGTATTTTTTTGCTATGTTTTCATATGTTTCTTTCTGTTTTTCTCTAGGATGTAAATTTATTATTATTTCCAGATTTTTTTCTTTATTTATTTCTTTTATTATTCTGTTTATTCTTTTGAAATATGTTTCTTTTTTTAGGAAATTATCTTCTACTAAAGGAGAGGTTGATATTACTATTTTTTTTATTGAATTTTTATTTTCTTTTTTATATTTCTTAACTATGTCGTAATCTGCAGATCCAGTGATTATCATTTCTCCTTTAAAATTTGATTTTTCTAAATTTTTTTTAAATATTCTACCTTTTAGACAAATTTTGTCAATCTTTTCTATTGGGACTGTTCCAGGATTTCCATGATGAACGCATATTACGGGGATGTTAGTTTTATTTGCTGCCGCTATGATTGCCCTATCTAAAAAACTTGTATCCGCAGTTATAACAATCCCTTTTATATTTTGAATTTTAATCATTTTTATTGCAGCAAAATAATACATTAGGATTAACTCTAAAATTTCTTGAGAAGTTAAGAAATTTATTTCGTTAGATATTATTTCGTAAAGTTTTTTGTTCTTTATTTTTATGTTTTTGTTTAATTTTTTTGATAATTTTTTTGATAAATTTAGGGTTTTGTCATTTATGTATTCATATATTGTATTTTCATATTGATTTATTTTTTTTGAGGATTTGTTTGATAGTAAATCTTGTATAAGTATGAATGGAGTTATTTTGTTTTCTTTTTTTAATTGTCCTACTATTGGTTTAATCCTTTGTATATTGTTTTTATCTACATGATTTGAGTAACCCAATAAAAGCAGTTTTTCTTCTTTTGAATTTATGATTTGTTTTTTTCTGATTTTTATTTTATTTTTTTCATTGAAGAGTATATATTTTCTTAGTATTTTGGAGAAGATTTCTGTTTTTGTGTTATTTATTTTGTTTCTTTGTTTCTTTGTTTCTATAGATTCTAAATTAAAGAATGGTTTTGGTAGGGTATTCAAGAGGAGTGAAGGCTTTACAAACCACCAAATGGGAATTTCTCCTATTTTTTTATTTTCAAGGATTGTTTGTTTATCAAAATTCCATATCTCCGATTTTATACTATCTGTCATTTTTTTGGTATGGGTGTTTCATTCAAAAACCTTATTAATCTTATTATAATGACATTTCTATGTCTTTTATAAAGGATAGGCTTGTTAAGGGAAATTTGAAGGGATGTCATGTTGTTATTGGCCCTCCAAGATCTGGGACTAGTGTTTTGTCTAATGTTCTTAGTAAAGGGGGGATTGATTTTGGAAATAATTTGATACAAGCTAACATTCAAAATCCCAAAGGTTTTTTTGAAAATAAAGATTTGCAGCATAATAACAATAAATTAATGAGATTCATGACTCAACATGGAAATTATTCTGATTTTGGATTTTTTTTAGCTAGAGACAATAAGGAAAGGATGAAAGAAATTTTTCTTATGAATAAAGTTAAATTTGCTTTAGCTAAATTAAATAAAGAGACAAAGGATAAGTGGGGAATAAAAGATCCAGCATTATGCATCACATTTAGAAGACTTTACAATTATTTTGAGGGTTTTAAGCCAATCTATATAGTGAGAGATCCCGTTGAGGTTGTTATAAGTGAGGTAACGGGGGGCGGCAGTTCTCCAATCAAAGCTTTTAATTTATGGAATGAATGTGTTTTGAATATCTTGAACTATAAAATAAAATTTGGGGGCCCTTTAGTATTGTATAATGATTTGTTAAATAAGAATGAAAAGACTTTACAAAAGATAAAAGACTATTTGGGATCTGATGATAATTCTATATTTGATGCAATAGAAGGAAAATATTATAGATCAAAAGGATCTTTTCCCATGCCCGAATATACAAGACTTTTATGGGAACATGTGAAGAGTTTAGATTAAACAAATTTTATAAATAGACTTTATTTTGCATTTTTATGTGCGGTATTGTTGGATGCTTTGGGAATATAGATAAAAAAATTTTATTATCTATGATGAATGAGATTTCACATAGAGGTCCCGATGGAGATGGAATTTTTATTGATGATAATGTTGGATTAGGCCATAAAAGATTGAGTATAATTGATTTGGAGGGGGGTTCTCAACCCATGTTTTCAAGTGATAAAAGATATGTTATTGTTTTTAATGGAGAGTTGTATAATTTCCAAGATTTAAAGGTTAATTTAGTAAAAAAAGGATTTAAATTCAAAACCAATTCAGATACTGAAGTTGTATTAAATATGTATATCCAATATGGAAAAGATTGTTTAAAATATTTTAATGGTATGTTTGCTTTTTCTGTATATGATTGTGTAGGGAAATCTTTATTTATTGCTAGGGATAGGTTAGGAATAAAACCCGTGTATTATTCGAATGTTGGAAATAAGTTTATTTTTGCATCAGAGATAAAATCTTTGTTGAAATATCCAGAGTTAAATAAAGCCATTAAAGAAAGTTCTATTCATGAATTTTTTTTAAGACAATATATTTCTGCTCCGGATACTATATTTGAGAATGTATTTAAATTAGAGCAAGGGCATTATATCTTTTTGAAAGAAGGGACTTTTGAGAAACAAAAATATTGGGAATTGAATTATTCTCCTAAATTTAATAGTGAGAGAAAAGTAATTTATCATCTTAGAAGAATATTGGAAGATTCTGTAAAGAGAAGATTAATTTCTGACGTTCCAATTGGAGCTTTTTTAAGTGGGGGGGTTGATTCTTCGATTATTGTTAGTTTGATGGATAAATATATTGTAGACGGTTTGAAAACCTTTTCTGTTGGATTTGAAGATTCGGATTATGATGAAACAAATTATGCTAGATTGATGTCAAGAAAATTAAATACAGACCATAAAGAAATAATTTTGGGATCTGACTCTATAAAATATTTGGATAGGTGTATTTATCATCTGGATGAGCCTTTATCTGATTTTGCTTCTTTACCGACGTATCTTTTATCTAAAGAAGCTAGGAAAAAAGTTAAGGTTGTTTTGACAGGCGAGGGAGGAGATGAGAATTTTGGAGGATATAATTATTATAATACTTTTTCTACGTTGAATAAAATTCCTTTTGTTTCAAAAAATATGATTTATAGAAAAAAAATATTTGTTTATAATAGATTTAATAGTTTTATTTTAAAAAACTCTAATAATTATATCGAAAAAAAATTAATAAATGGATATTTTTCTAAAGGCAATTTCAAAAATCAGATGTTGAATTGGGATACTAATATTTGGCTTCCGGATGATTTGCTGATGAAAGTGGATAAAATGACTATGGCAAATTCTTTGGAGGCAAGGGTGCCTTTTTTAGATCATAAATTTGTTGAATTCACATCATTTTTACACCCTAAATACAAAAATGGAAAACATATTTTAAAGAAAGCATTTTCTGATTTTATTCCTTCTAAAATTATTAATAGAAAAAAACATGGTTTCGATGTTCCGGTTGAATCATGGTTTAATTCTTGTTTAAGAGATAAGGTAGATAGTGTTATTGATGAAAATAAAGAATTTCTTTCTAAATATTTAGATATAAAAAAAGTTAATGTAATGATGAAAAATAATAGAGATAATTTATTTATGTGGAGACTTTATAATTTATCTGTTTGGGGAAGAAAGTTTTTGTAAATCATTTTCTACCATTTCTGATATTAGTTCTTGAAGAGAGGTTTTTGCTGTCCAATCAAGGTCTTCTTCTATTCTTCTGGGATCTCCAACTAAAACATTTACTTCTGCGGGCCTCATGTATACTGGGTTTCTTTGGGTGAAATCCTCATAGTTTAATCCAACATGATCAAACGCCATTTTAGTGAAATCTCTTACAGAATGTGTACTTCCGGTTGCTACTATATAATCTCTTGGGGTTTCTTGTTGTAACATTAACCACATTGCTTCTACATAATCTCTAGCATGCCCCCAATCTCTTTTGGCCTCTAAATTTCCAAGCTCTAGTTTGTCATCCAATCCTAACTTTATTTTTGCAACTGCATCTGTTATTTTTCTAGTTACAAATTCTACTCCTCTTCTTGGAGATTCGTGATTGAATAAGATTCCAGCAACTGCAAACATATCATAACTTTCTCTGTAATTTATTGTCATGTGATGCCCAAATAATTTTGAAACTCCATATGGGCTTCGTGGTGTAAAAGGTGTGTCTTCGTTTTGTGGGGAAATTTTTGAATTTCCAAATAATTCACTTGTAGATGCTTGATAAAATTTTATTCCCCTATTAAAATTTCTTATTTCCTCTAATATTCTTGCTACTCCAACACCGGTTACTTCTGATGTCAAAATTGGTTGATTCCAAGATTCCCCGACAAAAGATTGTGCTGCAAGATTGTATACTTCATCAGGATTTGATTCTTTTAATGCTTTTCTTATTGAACCTTGATCTAATAAATCCCCAGGTATTAGGTTTATGTGGTGCTCTAAGTGTTTTATATTGGTTTTATTGGGGGTGCTTGTTCTTCTGATTAATCCATGAACATCATACCCCTTTTCTAATAATAATTCTGCTAAATAGGAACCGTCTTGACCTGTTATTCCCGTGATTAAAGCTCTTTTCATTAAATTTGGGAATGGAGATTATATTATAAATCTTGTGTAATTGTTTCTTTGTATAATTCTATTATTTGTTTGATTATTTTATTTTTAGAAAATTTTTCATTATAGAGTTTTTTTGATTCTTTTCCCATCTTTTCCCTTAATCTTTTACCTTTTGCGAGGGTATTTATTTTTTCCCTTAGGTCTTTTTGGTTTTTTACTATGAACCCATTTAAATTGTCTTTCACCTGTTCTTTGTTTCCGCCTTTATTTGTTGCAATTATTGGTTTTCCAAAGTATAGTGATTCTGTTAATGTTCTTGATAATGGTTCTGGCCATCTTGTGGGAAGAACCATAACATCTGTTTGGGAATAGATGTGGGGGATGTATGAAGGGTCTATTTTTCCCATAAATATTGTGTTATTATTAGCAATTTTTTTAAGATTCAATTCTTCTGATCCTGAGCCTACTATTAATAGTTGAATATCTTGTATTTTTGGAAATGCCTTTATTATTCTGTCCATCCCCTTTATTTCTTCTAATTCTCCTATGTATGTAAATGTTACTTTGTTTTTTGTTATTGGATATTTTTTTAATTTATTCTGTATATTTACAGGGTTGTATATTTTTTTAGAATTTTTTAATGGGATTAAATCGTTTAGTACTATGAATTTATCTACAAATTTTATTTGTTTTCTTCGATTTAGATAGTTTATGTACAAAGTTATTAGGAATAGTGGATTG
>CAYFOF010000001.1:250938-296304 GCA_964344655.1 Candidatus Woesearchaeota archaeon
TTGTATTTCAAATATGGCTTTAATTTTTGCTTTCCTATGTAATTTGAATTGAACATACATTTCAGATATTTTATGAAGTTTTTTTCTCCGGGTTTGAAATTTGATTTGTGGTATAAATTTGATTTGGGGCAAAAATTTGTATAATTGTTTATTGTTGCTATTTTTTTTATTTTAGTTTTTAATTCTGTTATTGAGGTTGTATTTAAGAAGTGGATTACATCAAATTTTTCTTTTTTGTTTAATTTTCTAAATTCTTCTTTTATTGATTTTGGCAAGAATATGGATCTTTTTATATTATCTAATAAACTTCTTGGATTTTCACCTGTTTTTAGAAGTCTATGGATTTTTACGTTATCTTTTATTTCATATTTTTTTAAATTTTTTACTTTTGATGTCAATATATGTACTTCTATATTGTTTTTTGTTAATTCTTGTGCTAATGTTTGGGCACTAAGTTCTCCTCCTCCATGTATTATTGGTGGGAAATATTCTGTTATTAGTAAAACTTTCATGTTTTTTGGAAAAAGTGAAGCTTTAAATATCTAATGGAACAGTTGATTTCATGCTTAAGAAAATCTCCAATAAATTGTCAGAATATCCAGGAATATATACATTTTTGAGAAAAATAATAGAGAATAATTTTAAGGCACAACGCAAAGTTATTTCTCAAGAAGTTTCTGGTGTTAATGGAAAAATATTGGATATCCCTTGTGGTATTGGTGAATTTTCTGTGTTTTTTGATAAAGAAAATTATATTGGGGTTGATTTATCTAAAACTTATGTTGATTATGCTAAGAAGAAATATGGCAGAATATTTGTTGTTGGAGATGCTTTAAATCTAGTTTTTGATGATGGGTATTTTAATTTTATTTTTGTTAGTGGTTTTTTTCATCATTTAGATTTGAATCAAGTTAAGAAATCTATATTTGAAATTAATAGAGTTTTGTCTTCTGAAGGCAAGGTTTTAATTATTGAAGATTCTCCTGGAAGATCTTATGCAGTTCGTAGATTGCAAAAATATGATGTTGGAGCAAATATTAGAGATGCTTCAGAGTATTCTTCTTTATTTGAGAAATACTTTGATATCGAGAAAAAATATCCTATAAAAAGTGGAATGTGGGATTATACTGTTTTTGTATTAAAAAAGAAAAATTAAGATTCTAGAGAATCTAAGTAATCTTTTATTGTTCCAGATTCATGTAGGATACTTGCTAATCCTGTTGCTATTTTTGCTGCATCTGTATTGGTAGGTAGTTTTCTTGTTCCCTCTCTTGCTGCATCTAGAACTGCATTATATAGTCCAATCATTTCTTCTGAATCTATTCCATATGTTAATTTAGCCCTTGCTAATTCTACAGCTTCTGGGGCTTCCATAGGGTATTTTCCAATTGTAGCTTGTGCATCCAATATTGAAAGGTATGCATCGTATCCTTGTTGACCTAATCTTTGTATATCCATTTTAAGTTTGGGAATGAGAATTTACTTAAAAGTCTTTCTTTTTAACTATTTTAGTTTAGATTTAGTGTATACTGTGGTTCCTATGATTAATCCAGACCAATAATCTATGCTTCTATGTACCAATGCAAGTGTTAATGCTATGTCATAATTTAGTCCTATTGCTACTAATATTCCTGTTACTCCCGCTTCTGCAAATCCTGCTCCGGAAGGAGTTATTGGGATTGTACTTATTAATGCTGCAATTAGTGTTACGAATATTATTATTGTGAATGGTAAATCTATGTTTAATGCTTTTGCTGAAAAATATAATGTCCCTGCTTCTAATGCCCAATAAACAAGAGTTACAAAAATCAAACTTAGTATGTTGTCTTTTTTTACACAACTTGAAGCACTTTTTTCAAATTCTGGAATTATGTGTTGAAATTTTTTTGGTAAAAGTTTTGATAGTTTTATTCTAAATTTTTTTATTAAAATGAAAGATATTATTATAATTATCAGCAATATGTATGCTAGAATTAAATACTCTTGTATTGTTTTTGAAAATTTGTCTTTGAATATTATGAATCCTGATAATGTTAGGAAAAGAATTAAGAATATTATATCTATGAATCTTTCCATGAATACTGTGCCCATAATTTCCGATTTTGAACGATTGTAATTTTTTTTGAATAGGTATCCTCTGTATAAGTCTCCTAATTTTGCAGGAAGAATTAAATTTGCAAACCAAGATAGAAAATATATTTCTGAAATATCTTTTGTTTTTTTGTATATTTTTATATTTCTCAATAATAAATTCCATCGCAATCCCCTGGGGAAAAAAGATAGGTAAAAAACTATTAATCCTAAAATGTAGTATACTATGTTTATTTTGTTTAAGTGTTCAATTATTTGATATATATTTACTTTAGATAATAATAATACTAAAATTACAAAAACTAATAGAAATGAAATTATTGTTTGAGTTGTTTTCTTCATATTTAGGAGTTATTTCTATTTTTTATTTAAACATTGCGGTTCTATTCATTATGGTTAATTTTTTAAAGAGTTTCATATTTTTTTTCTTATGAAAAAATTAGTATTATTGATTGTATTGTGCTTGTATATTGATTTTGCTAGTGCAGCAATTATAGCAGATCATAACGCTGTTATTGATTTTGATCAAGGAAATATACCAGATTATTGGATAGAACAAGTAAAAGATCAAGGAATTTTGTTGCAAATTCCTGGAAGATCTCATGCTCAACAAATTGTAGGAGACTTGGATGGGGATATTATCCAATATGAGGGAGGACTAAGGGAATTGATGTTTTTAGATTCAAAATATAATGTCCAAATAGACTGCCATTATAATGATTTAATTTCTAATAATTCTTTGAGGATTTTGAAAGGACAATTTAGTGGAACTTCGTGGAAAGGATATGACTATGAGTGTAGGAACGATGATGATCATTATTGGTCTATCGAATCTGGAAGAAATCACACAATTGATAGTGCTAATGAGGCAATTGCACAAGGAGATCCAATTGATGGAAGCATTTTTGGATGGTCTTTTCATATAATACGTACAAATAGTGTTCACGATGAAAATTCTGTTTTAATTACTTTTAATGATGAAAGAAGAGATGCGTATTTTAACGCAATGGATTTGTTTTCAATAAACGCTCCTGAAACTAAATACATATATGCAACAGCCCCAACAGATGATGATTCTGGAACATTTATAGATAAACTTGGAGCGGATGGTTTGCGAGTAACACAATATAATCAAATGATCAGAGAAGAAGCAATTAGTAATGATGGAATTTTATTTGATCAAGCAGATATAGAAAATTATGATATGAATATGTTAAATCCTTATCAGCCAACATATAACGAAAATATTTTGCAAGTTCGACACCCCGAGTGGGATGGATCAACTGGCCCCCATGGAAAAATTGAATTGGGCATTGCGAAAGCTAAAGCAATATGGTGGATGTCTGCTAGAATGGCTGGTTGGGATGGAACTCCTGCTTGCCAGTCAAATGATGATTGTGGGGGAAATGATTGTATTCAAGGGATTTGTCAACCAAATACTGTTTCTATTGTTGGAGAAAATGATTTGAATTTTGGAGAAACGTATTCTTTTGATGTTGTTCTTAATTTAAATGAAGAAGAACAAATTAATAATCTAACTTTAAATTTTTTACAGCCCAATGAAGAAGAATTAATCTGTAGTGTTGTTAATCAATCTTTGGGAGAAGGATGTGAAGAAATTGACTTAATTATGGTGGAAGGGGATTTATCTTTTGTTACTGGAAATAATTTGTTGATTGGAGAATATGTCTTTCAAGTAGAAGCCTATGTTTTAAGTGAAGGAGTAGAAAATTATTATATTTCTGAAAATCATACATTTATTGTTAATGAAGTTCCTCCCATTCAAGAAGATAATCCTGTTTCAAATCCTTCTTCTGGCGGAGGGGGCGGAGGTGGAAGAAGAATTGAAATTACCTGTAATGAAGGATATATTTTGGTAGAAGACAGATGCATTATTGATGAAATTATGGAAGAGGACATGGGGGAAGATATCTCTGAGGTTAGTGAAGAGATTATTGTGGAAGAGGATGAAATTGAAAAATCTTCTAATTTTATTACTGGAGCCGTTGTAACTGTTGAAGAATTTATTGAAAGTAAAGATAATATAACTTATTTTGTAGCATTATTTGTGTTTGTTGTTTTAGTAATTATTGTGAAAAAAAGATTGGTTAGTTTTTCTTAGCTATAGCTATTATCGAAAGACCAAATGGAAAGTTTATTTTTTTTAATAATTTAGCTTCTAAGTAAAGGAAATTCAATAATATGTTGTTTGTTATTTTTGAGATTGATTTTATTTCTGAATTATTTTGTTTTTTTTCAGTTAATCTTTTTATCAAAGCAAATGGAAATAATAGCGTGTTGGCGTAAGTGATTTTTTCTATTTTGAAGTTATTTTCTTCTAAAATATTTTTTAATTGTTTTTTTGTGTATCTTCTTCCCGTCATAACAGCACCATCATGATTGCTATGCATAAAATTATATGCGGCAACTTGTAATAATAGTGTTCCATCTTTTTTTAGAATTCTATTTATCTCTGATATTGCCCTTTTATCTGATTTTACCCATTTATGATAGATTACGTCTATTGATGTTACTAAATCAAAAGAATTATCTTCAAGGGGTATAGATTCAACACTACCTTTTTTCACTTTTAGGTTCCTAATTTTACTAAATCTTATTGCTTCATCTGAAATATCCAATCCTGTAGCTTCTCCTTTGTGTTGTAATGATTGAAGTATTCTCCCTGTGCCACATCCCGCATCTAAAATTTTTATATTTCTTCTTTTGTCATATTTGTTTAATAGTGTGAAAAGAATTCTTCTCATCCCTTTAAACCACCACAAATTGTTTTCTAATTTGTATAGTTTTTCATACTCTTCAACTTTCATTTTGTAGTCTGCTTAATAATGATGTTGCTTTAGCTAATGATTTTATTGTTCCCGCATCTATCCAGTATCCAGTTACTAGTTCTGAATTTAATGCATTTAATTCTATGTATGCATTGTTTACATCACTTATTTCCAATTCTCCTCTTTCTGAGGGGTTTACTCTTTTTATTATATCAAAAACTTTATTATCATATTGATAAAGCCCGGTTACAGCATAATTTGATTTTGGTTTTTCTGGTTTTTCTTCAATTCCAATTATTTTTTTATCTTTGCCTATTTCTGCTACACCATATCTTGTTGGAGTTGGAACTATTTTTAAGAAAACTCTTGCTCCTGTTTCGAAATTAGTTAAGTTAAATTTTTCTGTGAATATATTGTCTCCGAGAATTACTGTAATTGGTTCCCCATTAGAGTAATCTTCTGCTAGAGATAATGCGCCAGCAATCCCATCTGGTTGATCTTGAACTTTATATGTTAGGTCTATTCCAAGTTCTCTTCCTGAGCCTAATAAATTAGTGAAGTCTCCTGCATGTTCTGGTCCAGTTACTAAAAGAATATCTTCGATTCCTCCTTTCTTTAGTGTTTCTAGAGGATAATAAACCATTGGTTTATCATAAATTGGTAGAAGGTGTTTATTTGTAACATTTGTTAATGGACTTAATCTGGTTCCCATTCCGCCTGCTAAAATTACACCTTTCATTTTGTAAAATCGTTTACTAGTTCTATAACTTTTTGTACTTTTTCTTTTTCTAATTCTGGATATAAGGGTAAAGAGAGTATTTGATTGGAAAATATTTCTGAAATTGGAAATGATCCTTCTCCTTTGTTTAAATCTTGATATGCTTGTTGTAAATGGGCAGGTATTGGATAATGTATTTGAGTTCCTACTCCATTTTCTGTTAAGTGTTCCCTTAGTTCGTCTCGATTATCTGTTATAATTACGTAAAGATGATAAACATGATTTCTATCTTTTAATTCTTGTGGAACTTCTACATTGGTTAAACTTCTAGAATATGTTTCTGCTAATTCTCTTCTTTTTGAAGTCCATTCATCTAAGTGGGTTAATTTTGCTCTAAGAATTGCAGCTTGGATCTCATCTAGTCTTGAATTTGTTCCTGTTTCTTCATGAACGTATCTTGATGTTTGTCCATAATTTCTTAAAGAGATTAATTTATCTCTTAAGTTTTTATTATCTGTTGTTATCAGCCCTCCATCTCCATATGCTCCAAGGTTTTTACTTGGGTAGAAACTGAAACAACCCATCGCACCGAATGTTCCAACTTTTCTATTTTTGTATGTTGCCCCATGCGCTTGAGCACAATCTTCTATTATTGGAATCCCATGTTCCTCAGAAATTGAAATTATTTCATCTAGGGTTGCAGGTTGACCGTATAAATGGACAGGCATTATTGCTTTTGTTTTTGGGTTTATTGATTCCTTTAGTTTTTTAGGATCTAAATTATATGATAATGGATCTATATCTACAAAGACTGGATTGGCATTTGCTAATGAAATTGCGTTTATTGTTGGAATTGCAGTATTTGGAACTGTTATTACTTCATCTCCTGGTCCTATATCTAATGCTCTTAAAGCTAAGTGTAATGCATCTGTGCCAGAATTAACGCCAATAGCATATTCTGAACCGTTATACTCTGCAAATTCTTGTTCAAAAGCTTTACCTTCTTTTCCTAAAACAAACCATCCAGAATCTAAAACTCTAGCTACAGCAGAATCTATATCATCTTTTATGCTTTTATATTGCGCATTTAAATCAAATATTGGGATTTCCATATTAATAATAGTGGGAGCCGTGTTCCCTATAAAAGTCTATTGTTTGTTCTAATCCTTGTTCTAATGGGGTTCTGGGTACCCACCCCAACTCTTTTTTTATTTTACTATAATCGCAATATGTACTTCCAACATCTATTTTCTTTTTTTCTTCAGGAAATGGAACTACTGTGTAACCTCCACTTCCGCAAACTTCTATTAGTATATCTGTGAATTGCCCCAATGTAACGGGTTCGTGATGGCCAAGATTGTAGATGTTCCCTTCTGTATCTCCTTCTCCGGCCAATAATAATGCATCGACTACATCTTCTACGTAATTTATGTCTCTTAATTGGTCTCCTTCATATATTGAGATTTCATTATCTTCCATTGCTTGCCTTATAAAAAATGGAATAAATCCTTGTCTGTTATGTTTCATTAATTGTCTTGGTCCAAAAGTGTTTGTTAATCTTAGTGAACATGATCTTAATCCATGTACGTTGTTGTACATAATATGTAGCCATTCTCCTGCTAGTTTATTTATCCCATTTACATCCGTTGGATTAACTGGATGAGATTCATGAATTGGAAGTTCTTGTGGTTTTCCATAAACTTGTCTGGTTCCAGTGTAAATTATTTTTGCATCAGGATTGTGTTCTCTACAAGTTTCTAATAATTTTAATTGACTCATGTAATTTATTTCTGCATCTGTGAATGGATCTGTCATGCTATCTATGTGGCTTATTTGTCCAGCTACGTTGAATATGTAATCTTGTCCTTTTACAAAATCTTTCATTACGTGTGAGTTTCTTATGTCTGCTGTTGAGAATTCTATTTGATCCCTTATTCCATGTAAATTAAATTCGTTTCCACCATAATCTGGAATTAATGCATCTACGACAGTAACTTCTGCTCCAAGATTTACTAATCTGTGTGCTAAATTACTTCCTATAAATCCTGCACCACCCGTGATTAAAACTTTTTTTCCTTCGTATTCACTTGTCATCATTATCATCCTTTTTTTTCAGTAAAAAGAGGAATGCCCAAAGATTTATTAATCCTCCGAAAGTTTTGAGAACTCTTCTAGGTTTGAAGAATTGAGATTTACCATGGATTCTATCATAGTGCGTTACTGGAATATCTTTTATTGTGTGTTTATTGTTTTCAATTTTTTTCATCATTTCTACACAAATCATTCCAGTGTCTGTTTTTAGCTTTATATTGTCAAAAACTTCTCTTTTCATTAATCTGAAATCACAGTCAACATCTTTTACTTTTAATCTAAATGCAAATTTTATTCCTTGATTGTATAATGCTCCAATTATTTTTCTAACTTTCCCGTCAGCCCTGTTTGTTTTATAGCCGTTTACTACGTCGTATTCTTTTATGTGAGGATAGAGTTTTTCTAATTCATAAACATCATATTGAGCATCACCATCTGTGTAGAAAATTAAGTTTTTTGTTGCATTTTTGAATCCAGATTTTAACGCTCCACCATATCCTCTGTTTTTTGGGTGGTGAATTACTTTTAATCGTGGATCGTCTTTTGCTAAGGAATCTGCTATTTCACCAGATTTGTCTGGAGAACAATCATTTACCATTATTATTTCATAATCATCAGTTAGTTTTGATAGAACTTCTTTTAATTTGGAAACCATTAACTTTACAGTTCCTTCATCATTATACATTGGAAAAAAAGCTGAAATACTTGGTTTATTTTCGTTTTCCATTTTTCTTCAAATTACTCCTTTTTTAAAAACTTTTTGTACCCTATTTTTGTTAGTATTATTATAATGGAAGGAAGGATAAATAGAACTTTATTAAAGGATGTAAAAGATCCAATTATCGCCAAGATTAGCGGAATTAAAGATAGTGCTAGGATATTAGTTATGATTAATTTATTGAATTTTGTTGTTTTTATATCATTTATCCAAAATAAAATTGGAGTATAGAAAATTATTGTAAAAACTAGTGAGAATAAAATGGCATCTCCTATATTCCCCAGGAAAAATCCAATTATAAGGTTTATTCCAAATCCCCACATCAATAGTTCTTTCATTTTTCTAATATTACTATAGTTCCTTCTCCATATACTAATTTGAAATTATTATTTGATATTAATGCTTCTGCCATTATTTGATTGTATTGTGCAACAACTTCGTTTAAGTTTTCTAAGTAGATATAATCAAAATCTCTTATATCTTGAGTATTGTTTGGTGCATCATACGAATCGTAACTCAAGTATCCTGTTTTATATCTGAATTTGCTCCATCTCCCTACATCAGACCATTCACTATCAAATACAAAATCTAGTTGATTTGTATTGCCAAGTTTAGACACTTTGTTTTGTAATTCTTGGATTGGAACCGCATATGTTAATCTTTTTGTATATACTGCTTCGCCTTGATAGGATCCCTCCAGCATGAATATTTTATCATCTTCTTCTGTATTTTCTTGGATCCATAACATTGCTTCATATTTTTCTGAATGCATATGTTCGTTACTGATTGCTTTACTTAAGTTTGTTGATTGCACTAGCCCCAAAATTAGAAAAGATAATAACACTATTCCAATTAAATGTTTTTGATTTATCTTTGTGTTTTTTGATATTGCTGTTATTATTAGTATGATTCCATATGCCACTATGGGGAGTACGAAATATGGCAATGTTGACCACATCCTTAAAATATATGTCATTATCCCTGGAGGTACAAATCTAACTATTAGGAAAATCAATGTGAAATAATATGCTAAATAGTATATTGGGATCTTATTTTTTTTAAAATTAGAAAGTAGAGCTAGTGTTCCAATTCCAAAAAGTATTGTTATTATTAATGGAAATCCATCGAAGTGTACGACGAATGGAAGTGTTTGTAGTTTTTCTTCTAGCGTTGTGTTGTCTACTGTTGTATATCCTTCATTTGTGAAATATCCTATGTAATAAAACGGCATAGCAACGATTACTGCGATTACTGGGAATAAAGTGTAGAGTAAAATTTTTTTGAAATTTTTCTTTTTTATTAATTTTATCAACACTGCAATTAATGCAGGGAGTGTTATTATCAATGCTATTGGAAATAATAAAAATAATGCCGCACTTATTAACCCTAGTGATAATATCTTCCATGTTTTTGGATTTTCATAAGATATGTATGCGAATAATAATGAAGCTACTATGAAAGTCATTGCAGAAGATTGAAGCCAGATTCCAATGTATGTTGTGTAGAGCCAGTGATTTAAATTAAAAGGGATTGCTATTAATGCTGCAGATAATATTGCTATTGATTCTATCTTAAATAATTTTTTTGTAAGTAAATACATTAACGGGATCGAAAGTGCACTTATTAAGGAAACTATTAATATAGCAAGTTTCCAATCTTCTATTCCTGTTAAATTTATTAGAGATCCTATAGTAAATGCTTGATGTTGGGAGACTATGTTTAAAATATCTGAGTATCCTCCTGCTAAAAAATTAGGGTATGAAAATGGGGGAGCACCATTTGCAACTTCACTGGCTGCAATTGTATGGTAGAATGCATTTCCCGCTTTTAAGTTTCCTGGGTGTTCTTGGGGCATGCCCATAGATTCAACTCTTATTCCAAGTCCAATAAAGAATAGGATTAATATTATTAGATGAATTAAATCTCTTTTTTTTAATTTCATTATTTTTTAGAATTATGTTGCATTAATAAGTGTATTCCTTTTCAACTTGTTTAGCTATTGTGTCCCAGTTATATTTTTTTAATAATGCTCTTGCCTGTTCTTGTTTTTTTGTATATAATTTTTTATTTTTTAGAAGGAATAAAATTTTGTTCGTTAAATCTTTGTAATTTTTTTGTTTAAATATTAATCCCCCTTTTTGATTTTCGGTTACTTCTTGTAATACCTCTATGTCTGAACATACATATGGGGTTTGTGCTGCCATTGCTTCTACTAATGATATCCCGAAACCCTCTAGAATCGATGGAAGGCAGAAAATGTGAGATTTTTTCAAGAGTTTTAGTTTTGTTTTATCATCTACGTATCCTGTAAATTTTACATTATCTTTTAACCTTAATCTATTTGCTAATGCTCTTAATTTTTTGTATTCTTCTCCTTTTCCAACAATTATTAATTTAATTTTTGGAACTTGTTTTTTTATTAGATAGGTAGCTTTTATTAAATCTTCAACTCTTTTTTTTGGAGTTAATCTTGAAATAGAAATTATTGTTGGGGTTTTATATTTTGTCTCTTTCTTTTTGTATTCGTTTAAATTTATTCCGTTGTATATTATTTTTACTTTTTGATTTTTGATTTTTTTTGCAGTTGTTTCACTTACTGCAAATATTTTATCCCACTTTAAGTTTAATGTTTTTCTTTCCCATACTTCACCAAGAATCCCGGTTATTAATCCTTTGTTTTTTATCCATTCTCCCTTCCATACTTCGTGGTAAGTTGCAATTTTTTTTGCATTTTGTTCTTTTGCTGCATAGTATGCGGGAAGATATGTTATGAAATTGTATCCTTCTATTATGTCTGATTTTACTTTTTTTGCTAGATTGTATGCTGCTTTTGCAAAATCAAGTCTAGATTTTACGTTTTTTTCATTAGAATATTCATGATGGGGACCAACTCTTAGAATTCTTATGTTTTTTATTTTATGTTTTCTTTCTTGGCCTTTTTTCCAAGATGTGATTACAGTTACATTATGTTTTTTTGCTAATCTTTTTGTTATGTTTATGCACCTAGCTTCTACTCCTCCAGAAATATCATTTTCATCTTCATATGGGAAGTATTCTGTTATGTAGGTTATATTCATTTTTTTATTGCAATTGTTCTTATTATTTTTGTTATTTTTTTCTCTGTATTTTCTAGTTTTGCGTATAGTCTGAAAATCATATATGAGAGTAAAATCATTCCTGCATACATTGCTAAATCTACTCCTCTTTCTACTCCAAAAGTGTTTGCAACTAATTCTATTGTATTTGGTATTATTGAAGCTAGAATAACTGCTGTCCAAAAGATTAACCAAAAAATTGCTTCAAGCCTTCCAATTGTTTTATTTTTTATATTTATGAATACTCTGCTTAATGCAAAAGTGCTGA
The DNA here is from genome assembly GCA_964344655.1 of Candidatus Woesearchaeota archaeon. GTDB lineage: Archaea > Nanobdellota > Nanobdellia > SCGC-AAA011-G17 > PNOQ01 > JABJPM01. The sequence goes on from CAYFOF010000001.1 coordinate 262,709, forward strand.
AAAGTAAAATTGCTATTTGTATTATTTCCATTTTTATCCGCCTAATTTTGCTGAAATCATTTTTGCTAGTATTTTTATTGCATTACTATTTTTTTGGCCTTTTTCTAACGTTTCTTTCGTGTATTTGATAGTTACGGGGATTTCTTTATACTTTATATTCTTTTTCTTAATTTGCTCTAGGATTTCGGATGCATGTTCCATTCCATCTCCTCTTAGATTTATTTTGCTTGCTGCTTCTTTAGATAATGCCCTAAATCCATTGTGTACATCTGTTAGTTTTATGCCGTACATTAGTCTGATTATTATTTTTGCGCCTTGAAGAACTATTTTTCTTTTTTTGGGAATATTTTGTTTTGATAGGAATCTTGATCCTAATGAAATTTCTGTTTCATTGTTTAATATTGGTTTGGTTAGGTTTTGTATTTGTTTTGCATCGTGTTGCCCATCCGCGTCGAAATGGACAATTATATCTGCTCCCTCTCTTAATGCATAAGTCATTCCGGTTTGCAATGCTGCACCTTGGCCCCTATTTATTATGTGTTTTAATACTGTTATGTTTTCTTGTTTTGCAATCTCTTCGGTTTTATCTTTAGAACCGTCATCTATAACTATAATGTTATTGTAATTGTGCTCTTTTAGAGTTTGGATAACTTGTCTTATTGATTTTTCTTCGTTATACGCTGGAATTATTATATATGGATCCATTAAATTCTGGTGTTTTTATTTGGTTTAAATATTTTGTTGAAGATTGTTCTTTTGTGGAAAGATATTTTTTAATAACCTTTATATACATAACTGAAACTTCAATTAAAGATGCAGGAAAATAAAAAAGAGGAATTTGAATTTAAGCAAGCTTTAGCTTTTCTAAAGAAAAATTGGAGAATTTTATTATTTGTAGGGATTTTATTATTTGCTTTTTTCTTAAGAATTTATCATGTGGATTATCCTGTTGTTGGGTATCACAACTGGAAAGAAGTTCATTATCTTACTGAATCTAGAAATTTTGCTAGAGATGGATTTTTTGCTCATGGGTTTTTTGTTCCGGCTGTAGATTATCCAGGGATATATGAGGATCCAAGTGGAAAACACCCAGATACTTTTCCGGTGATTTCTATTATTGTGGGGTCTCTATTTAGTATTTTTGGAATTTCTTTAACTTTAGCAAGATTGGTGGGAATTGCTTTTAGTCTTGGTACAATAGTTATGATGTTTTTATTTGCAAAGAGGCTTTTTAAAAATGAATTAGTTGCATGGGTTGCAGCATTTTTTACTGCTATGCTTCCTTTATTTATATTTTTTTCACATAATGTTCAATTGATGAATCCTGGTGTGTTTTTTATGGTAACTTCTTTGTATTTTTTTGTGAGATGGGTTAAAGATGATAAACCCAAATTGCTTTATTTATCTGCTTTATTTGTTTCTTTGGCTACTTTGACTAAGTATGGGTTTGCAATTGTTGTTGTGCCTATGTTGTTTATGGTTCCAAAACAAAGATACAAAAATATTAAAAAATATACAAAACAATTACTTTATTCTGCTTTAATATTGTCTCCAGTTGTTTTGTGGATACTTTATGTTGAGGGTATTATTGCTAGTTCAGCTGGAACTGGAACAGCGATTCAACAAAGCTTCTTTAGGCCCGAATTAGTTTTTTCTTCTGATTGGATTGATATTATGAAATCTTTTGTAAAAGATAATTATACTAGTTTAGGATTTATTTTGGCCACATTTGGATCATTATTTGTTGTATTCTTGGGAAAAAATACACTGGCTACTAGATTCTTGAAAGGTTCTGTGGTTGGTATAATACTATTTTGCTTTATTATGGCATTTAAGATGCAAGGACATAGTTATCATCAATTTCCTATTGCGCCTTTAATAATAATGTTAATGGCGTATGGTGTTTTAGTTATTTCGATATATTTATCTCAATTTTTAGCGAAAGGAAAGAGAGCTAAATTATTAAGACTAATTTTTGTTTTATTTTTTATTTTCTTGTTATATAATCCTTCTATGGAAGCTAAAGATAGACAATTCGATACACAATTTCCGGGATTAGACGTTGCAGGAGAATATATAAAAGAGCATTCACAAGAAGATGAATGGATTGTTCATTCTGGCCATCAAGATTATGGAGTTCTATGGCATGCAGATAGAAAAGGGACAGATGGAGGAATTCCCACATTAGAAGATTTGAAATATGCTGAAGATAATTTGAATGCAAAATGGGTATTTTTGTATCAGTGGGGATTAAGCAGTTTACAAAAGGAGGATATTTCAGATTATTTATCTCAAAATTATAGGCCTGTCCAGGTGGCTGCTCAGGGGGAGAGTTTAATTTATATTTTATTGAATAGGGGTGGTTCTTTTGACCCCAATGGCTTGAATAACTTAATAGAGGGAAAAGAAGTTAAATCAAAGACTTATGAATTCTCTGGTGGGGTTATGGGCATTCAGTATATTGATATAGAATAAAATGGCTAAGATTAAACCTTGGAAGATAATATCTTTCTTTGCAGTTAGTATAATTCTAGTGTTGATTTTATTATCTTTTGTTAGTTTTCAGGATTTGAAACAGTCTTTTTCTCTTGTTTCTTGGAGAATTGTTTTTATCGCCTTTATTTTTTATGCCTTTGCGAATTTTTTACGTATGATGAGGTTTCAGTCTGTGTTTAACTTAGGTAAATTTAACTTATTTAATATTGTAAATCTTCATAATTTTTTCAATAATCTATTGCCTATGAGATTGGGGGAGTTGAGTTTGTTTTATTTTTTGAAAAAGAAAAATGTTGAAACTTCTAAATCTGTTTCTTATTTTTTCTTGTTTAGGCTGTTTGATTTTTTTAGTATTGTTTTAATATTTTTATTTGCTTTAATGATGTTAGGAAATGTCCCAGAATTTTTTGAAGGAATTGTTTATTTTATTTCTGTTATTGCAATTGTATTTTTATTGGTGTTTATTTCATTTAGAGAATTTGGGAAATATTATGTTTTGATTTTAGAAAAAATAGGAATTAAAGGAAAATTTTTGAAGTTTTTAATTAAGGCATATAAATCTTTGAAAAATGTTTCTTATTCGAAATACTTTTATTTAATGTTTATTAGTTTGTTATTGTGGGGAAGTTTACATTTTGCCAATTATTTAATTATTAGAGAATTAGATGCTTCTATTTTGGTTTCTATTGTGATTATTGCTTCAAGTATGACAATTTTTACTAATTTGTTGCCGATCCATGGTGTTGCCGGTTTTGGGACAATGGAATCTTTGTGGGCAGCAACTCTTTTATTCTTTGGATTTGCTAAAGAATTTGCAGTTTCATCAGCGTTTGTATTACATGTATTTCAGTTTTTGTTTTTGACTGTTTTAGCTTTGTTTAGTTTTTTTGCTCGGAGAATTTCTTTCCGGACAGATAAATCATTATAGAAGTTGATTTTAATAATGGAACTTTTTGTAAAAATCTATCTAGTTTATTATAAAATGGAATCATGAATTTCGGAAAGGGAGGAGTGTATATGAAATTTTTTATTTGTAATTTTTCTAATGGCAATCTTTTTGCCCATTTTTCAAAATTTTTCTTTCTCATTTTTAGACTGTATCTTTCAAATTCTAAAAATCTCCCTCTGAGATAATTTTTCCAGAAATATTTATTCGGTTCCATTACAGTAATTCTCCCGCCAGGTTTTAGAACACGGGCCATTTCTTTTAATCCTTGTAATTGATTATCTAAATGATGTAATGTTCCCGAGCAAAACACAGCGTCAAAAGAATTATCTTTAAAGTTGAGTTTCTCTCCTTTTGAAACTACCAATTCAACGTTTTTGAATTCACTTAACCTTTTTTTAGATTCATTTATCATTCCTTCAGAGATATCTAATCCAGTGAAATGTATATTTTTTCTTTGCAATAGTCTTTTTGCATGTATCCCAGATCCAACACCAATTTCTAATACTTTGTCCCCTTCTTTTAATTGTAATAAATTTATTATTTTGTCTATTTTTTTTAAATGATTTCTATTTTCTCTCCCAAACATGTGTTTCTCGTCGTATTTTTCAGCAGTTTTGTTGTAATAATCTATGTTTATTTTGTTATGATGGTTTTTGCTTTCTTCGAATATTTTGCAATATTGTTCTGATATATTTTTTAATGAAAATTCTTTTATTTTTTTGAGATTATTTTTTGATAATTTGCTTCTTAATTTATTATCATTTAGTAATTTATTTATCGCTTCTTTTAGTTCTAAGTAATTTTTTGGAGAAACTAATAATGCATTTTCATTTTGTTTTAAAAAGTCTGTTTGTCCTCCGTGGTTTGTTGATACTATTGGAAGCCCAACTTGCATCGCTTCTTGTAAAACTATTCCGAATCCTTCATGTAATGAACTTAGAACATAAATGTCTGAAGAATTTAGGTATTGAAATTTTTCTTCCTCTGAAATATTCCCAATTAAATGCACTCTTTCTCTTATTTCTAGTCTTTTAGCAAAATCAGATAATTTTTCTTTTTCTGGACCGTTTCCTATTATTATTAGTTCAACGTTTTTATCTTCTATTAGGCTTAGTGCTTTTATTAAATATGCATATCCTTTTCTTTTTACTAATCTACCGACGGTAACAAGATATTTTTTATCTTTATTTAACATTAATTCTTTTCTTTCTTTGGATTTAAAATTATAGTTTTCATAAGCTAGTGGGATTATTTTTATTTCTTTATTTGGTTTGTAATATTTTATTGCATTATTTTTTATATCTGAAGATTCTGCAACTATTGTGTGTGAAGTGTTTAATACTTTTTTTACAACTCTTTTGAAAATTGGGGATTTATGTGGAGAGTTTTTTTTGGTTGGATCATATATATCTCCTCCTAAGATTGTTAGGGAGTTTGGAATTTGGAGTTTTTTTGAAAGTTTTACTCCTAGAGGCCCGGTTGGAACTGCAAATAATGTTTTTATTGTATCATATTTTCTTGTCTTTGCAAGTTTTAGTGCTTTGAAATATCCCCCTATCAAAAATGTCCCCATAGATATAAAATTGGCTGTTGAAAGATTTCTCCTTCCAATTGATTTTACTCTGTGAATGTGGATGCCATCTATTATTTCATATTTTTTTAGGCCTTTGTACCAAGTTGTAATGTAATCTACGTGATTGCCTTCTTGTACTAATCCTTTGGCTAATTTGTGTGCTGCTACTCCTCCGCCTCCGCCAACAGGAGGAAACTCATAATTAAGCATTAATATCTTTTTCATTTTTTATAGTGTAATTTGTGTTGTCCTTATAGTATATCTTTGTCATAATGTCTGCGATTACTCCAAAAGTTAAAAATTGGATCCCCATAACTATGAGTAGTACAGCGAGAGTCAATAATGGTTGTCTATCTCCAATCCCTTCTTGTAATACTATTCTTACAAATCCAAGATATAATATTATCAATGATCCAATAAATCCAAATGCCAATCCCCATCCACCAAATAAGTGGATTGGTCTGGTTGAGAATCTTGACCAGAAATTTAATAGTACCATGTCTAATAATGATTTGAATGTTCTTGACATATTATATTTTGTTTGACCATGGATTCTTGGTCTGTGGTTTACTTTTATTTGTGCTATCTTAAAACCTTTATTTTTTAGAAGAATGTGAATAAATCTGTGCATTTCTCCGTATAAGTTTAGATCTTCTATACATTCTTTTTTGTATGCTCTAAGTGTACATCCAGAATCTTTTAGATTATCTTTTAGCAAAAACTTTCTTAATAATTTTGCTCCTTTTGATATGAATTTTTTTGAGAATGAGTCTTTTCTGTTTGCTCTCCAGCCCGCAACTATATCATATCCTTGTTCTATTCCTTTTAATAAACGTGGAATGTCTCTTGGATCATTTTGTAAATCTCCGTCTAAGGTTACAACTATTTCTCCTTTTGAAGCTTTAAACCCTGCGTCTATTGCTGCAGTTTGTCCAAAATTTTTTCTAAAGTTTACTACTTTTAGTTTTTTATCCTTAATTGAATTTAGAATTTTTTCAGTTTTATCTGTACTACCATCGTTAATGAATATAATTTCGTATGTTTTCTTTGAATTATCTAAAACTTCTTTTAATTCTTTATATAATGGAATTATATTCCTTTCTTCATTGTATGTAGGGATAACTGCGGATATTTCTACCATTTTACTTTCCAAGTGTAAATGTCGAAATCATTAAAACCTTTTTGGTGATCGAATAATTCAAAATGTTCTAGGTTTTTGCCTTGATAAAAGAATAATTCTGTAAACATGCTTCCCAATAGGTCTGGATGTAGTAAAATTGAGGATGAACTTTCTTCCATATATATTATTGCGATATCTCCAATTCCTTCCTCGTTTGTGTACATTCTAGAGTCATCTCTGTAATATTTTACTGGGATTTGGCCTTCGTTTGTAGTTACATATGCTTTGTTTCCTTCTATTACTACACCATTTGTGCATACTATTGTATTATTTTGATCTTGGCATCTTCCTGAATCCATGTATGAAGGATATGGGGCAATCCACACATTTGCTTCTCTTTCAGTTAATCCATTTAATTGCCTGTATGTTGATTCGGCTTCCTCTTGAGAGTAACCTGAATCATCTTGTAATATCTGGATAGCGTTATTTTTTGTATTTGATTTTATTGTGTTGTATGCTAATGATTTTTCGAAGTTCCATGATCCAAAATGAGCCCACACACCTGATTTGGAAACCATATCTTCTGAAGTTATGAAATAATTTTCTGGAGGATTGCAGAATATTTTGTTTAATATTTCATCTGGGTTTTCTACATGCTCATTTAACTTATTTCTTGCTTGATTTTCATTCAATAATAAAATTTCATCTAATACTTGTTTTGTTAGTAATGGGTTGTTTGTTTCTTCCAATAATAATTCATATGCGTTGTTTGCCCCACAATCTAACATACGTAAGATGGCAACTGCTTCTTCTTCATTATCTGTTAAAAGAACTTTTCCTATCCAATGGGCTTGAGGATTATTTTGTGATGCTCCATCAAATGTTACTGCTCTGTCTGCTATTGCTTTAAACCAATGTCCAAAATCCCACCATGAATTAATTATTGCATTTTCTGGAGTTTCTTCTTTTATTTTTGTTAAAGTATTATGCCATGCATCATTCATTTGAGGCACTTCATTTTTTGCTGTATTATCTGCCATTCTTATTGGGGAAATTAGCAATATAACTAGTAAGATTATTAATACGATTTTTACAAACTTTTTGTTTAACTCTAAAAGAGGAGCTAATTTTTCAGATAGGTATTTGTAAGATTTACCAATAAATATTCCTAAGGCTATTGATAATACTGGGGCTGCAAACATAGAAAATCTTAAACCTTTTGTTGCGCTGTAAAGAGTTCCGATTAACCAGATTGTTAAAAATATGCCATATTTTATGTCAAATTGTTTTTTATTTTTCTTTATGAAGAATGTAGCTATTCCAATTATCCCCAATAGTAATAGTAAATTTCCTCCCAATGATTGAATTGCATTGGTTAGGTTTGTATCACCAAGTTCGGCTACGGTGGTATATACATTTGGCCAAAGAGACGAATGTGCAGCTCTTTTAATAAACGCGATATCTATTGGACCCTGAATTGTATTTATGAATTTACTAAACCCTGCGAAAATTCCTACAAAAATGGAGGAACTTATTATATATGGGATTGCAGTAGTTAGGGCATTTTTTGTTTTTAATGATTTATAGAATTTTTTCTTGTATTTAATTAGTAAGTATAAAATATACAGACCTATTGATGCTATTATGAAATCGAATATGTACCACCACCCTATCCATGCGAATGCAAATATCCCTGTTGTAAATCCAGCTAAACTAGATAGTATTATCTTTTTCTTTTTTTCTTTTTGAGTTAATACGAATGATTCTAAAAATAACCATGAGATTGTTAATGGGAAAAATATATTATAAACATCAGTATCTGAGAATCCTGCCGGGGTTCTTCCTAAGAAAATTGGACTTATTGCTAAAAGTGTTGCGGCCATAACTCCTCCGATATTCCCGGCTACCTTTCTGGTTATAAAAAATGCGGGAATTACGGAAAGTATGCCAAATATTAATGGGATGATGAATACTGAGCTCATTAAAGAATTGTTTCCAAATATTGAAGAAATTCTATGGATTGTTGCTCCGATGTATGGGTGTAAAGAGTTTTTTACAATTCTTCCATTTGGTGCAATCATATGATTATCGTATGATTCGCCATCCCTTATTTCGTCTCCAACATGTCCGTTTTCCAATACATTTTGAGCTTGTCTGTAATAATGATACGGATCAATTGCTAGAAGATAAGTTTGTCCAGAGTCATCTTGGAAATTTGATTTTATTTGATTAGATAATATTTCAATTTGTTGATTTATTTGATTAGAATTTTCTTTAACGTATAAATTTGTTTGTTGAGATACTAAATTATTGTATGTTTGCTGATCTATATCGGGATATTGTTGTAAAATATTATTTCCTATTTGTGATTGGATGTTGTCCATTATTGTTTGTTCTGCCCAATCATCAGTTATTGGCAAGTCATAAGTGTAAGCTCTAAAGAACCCAGCCAAGAACATTGGAATTAAAAGTAGTATAACTAATGTTAAATAATATTTTTTCCAGAATTCTTTCACCTTTTTTGAATTGAATTTCAATTCTAAGTCTTCTGCCATCGTTTTTTTGAATTTGGGTATGTTTATAAATGTTGTTGTGATTTGCTTTATTATTGCCGGGATCGTATAATCTGGTATTGCACCGGTCTCGAAGAAAACCTTTTGAAAAGCTTTTCATAGCAAACTTTTCGTGAGAACCGGGCCTTTGGGCATCTGGGTTCAAATCCCAGTCCCGGCGTAATATTTATATACCTAGAAACTATAAGATTAGTATGGCAAGTCCACTATTAGCTCCGGCCCAAAATACAAGCATTTTTTTATTTGCGATAGTGATGATTATAGTGATTTATATTTTATGGAAAGTATTGAGTAACAAATAAATTTATTCTTGTGTTAAGGATTCAACTATTGTAGCGAATGCTGGACGTGTTATGAATACTCCTATTGAAACTCCGATTATTGTAACTAGTGCAAAACCACGAAGTAATCCTGCTCCTGCTGAAAACAATGGGAACATTGCTGCAAGTGTTGTTAAGTAAGCTGCGATAATTATTGAGAAAGCTCTTTTCAGTTTTTGTTTCCAAGAATATACAAATTCTGAACCTTTTGAAACTATTTCATCTATGATTATTATTTGGTGATCTACTCCGGTTCCAACTGCGGCGATTATACCTGCAATTGCTGCCAGGTCTAGGTTATATTTTGCTACTGCTGCAAATCCTAAAATTAAAACTATTTCTGAAACTGAGGTTATTAATAATGGGATTGCAATTTTTAGCCTTCTATATCTTATGAAAATTATTACTGCTACAGCAAGTATTGCGAATAATCCAGCAAAAATTGCGTTTTGTATGAAAGCAGAACCTAGTGCTGGTGATATTGTATCTATTTTTTCAACTTCTAATTCGAATGGGAATGATCCTGTTAAAAGCACAGTTTGAAGTTTGTTCATTTGGGATAGAGCATCTTGTACTGCTTCTTCTTGAGTTAATCCAACTCCGGGACCGGAAATAACAATACTTGTTGCTAGACTTCCTCTTAGGTCTGCACCAATGTTTAATGAATCTACTTGAGTGTCATCTAGGTAGAAATCTAATTTTTCTGAAAGATATTGTTGACCGTTTAATGGATCTGTAACTATCTCTAAATTTTCTGTTATGTCTGCGTGTGTTTGAGCAGCAGCATTGCTTAATCTAATTTGGAATTCAAATTTACAATAATAACCATCGGAAGTTGGAACACAATCTCTAATTCCTGCACAGGTTCCATCGTTTTTACAAACAAAAGTTATGTCTTCTTCTCCGCCCTCAAATACTGTTTCTTCTCCAATTTTTGCTTCGAATTTTCCTTGAGATGCAATTAAATCAGAAACTTCTTGTTTTGTTGCTCCTGCAATTTCAACTAGGACGTATTTATTTCCTGAAAGATCATCTGAAGATCTTATTTCAATGTCAGAAAGACCGTAAGTGTTTAATCTTGCTTGCATTACTTCGATTAAATTATCTCTTTGTTCATCAGTAATTTGTTCGGTTGGTTTTAGTAATACTCTTGTTCCTCCTTGTAGGTCTAGGCCCAATCTTATATTACTTTGTGGAATATTTTGTATTGATAATCCCAAATCGCTAGAATTTTTTATTAGTGCGTATGTGTTTAAATTTGTTTGAATTCTTAATTGTTCATTTGTTGGGATGTTTTCTAGTAGTTGTGAATATTCTTCTAGGTTTGTTATTTTTTCACCGTTTACTCTTTCAATTTTTTCATAGTTTGTTGGAGCAATATCTTTTGGTGGATTATTTATTCCAGCTAAGTCTGCTTCTGAATTTTCATGAACAGATTTTATTACAACTCCTTCAGTGTTGAATTGTGGATTTATTGCTACTAATGTGGCTAGTAAAAAGAAAATAAGTACAATTACTCTTGTTTTTTTTAGTATTTTCATTTTTCTAAGTACCACACTAACATCCCAGTGTTCATTAGCCATGTTGAAAGCATATCAACTAGTAATGCAATTAAAATGATTCCAAACATTTGTTTTAGTATTATTGAATTTGTTATTAAGAATGCAATAAATAATGCAATTATTGTTGTGACAGTCATTGTCATTCCGGTTTTGAATGCCCCTTTTAATCTTGCCCATAAGTCATTTGATTTTCTTTTTAGAACTTTTGTGGTTAGCATTATGTCTGTGTCAATTGAATAACCAATAATCATTAAGAAAGCTGCAATTCCTGCTGTTGAAATTTTCATTCCTAGTGCACTTATTATTGCTAATGTAATTACAATATCTAACAATGCTGAAAGAATTACTGCAATGGATGGGATGAATTTTCTGAATGTTATGAAAACAACTACGCCCATTAATATGAATGCGAAAATTATTGCTTTAATCATTTCATTGAAAAATGAATTTCCTAAAGCTTCTCCAGTTTGTTGGATTGAAATGTCTGCAGCGGGGAAATTATTATTTAGATAATCTTTTAGTTCTTGTAATTCTACGTTTGTTGTTTCTAAGATTATTCCATTACTTTGTTTTGATCCTAGAGTTGAAAGTTCTCTTATGTTTATCTCTGCATCTGGAAATTCAGATTGTATATTATTTTTTAATTCTTCAATGTTTATATCTTCACTGAAATATATTGTTGAGGAAATTCCTCCTTTTAGTGAAACATCTTTATCAATTAAATATCCATTATTTGCGTATTGGATTGATAAAAATAAAATACTTATTGCCAATAGTATGAATGGGATAAGAAGTAATTTCTTATAGTTCTTCATGTAGAAACTTTCCATAAGTGTTTTGAGATATTGGTTTATTTAAAAGTTTTCTGGTTTAGATAGATTTATTAATTTCCTTTGATTCTCTTTTTTATGACAAAAACAAAAAATGTGATGGATGAGTTTAATGGGATTGGGAGATATGAATTTCCTGGACAAACCTTAGAACACCGGGATGAACCAGGAATGCATTTTTATTCTGGAGCTATTGTTGGAGATGGACCACATAGAATTAGAATTTATGTTCCAACTAGAATCTATGATAAACAAATTGCACAAATACTGGCTTATGAAACTGTTCATGGAAGTTGTCTTCCAGAAGAACCAGAAAAATTGGTTGCCGTAGAAAGAGTTAGACTTAGATCTATGCCAAGATGGGAAATTGATAGTTTAAAGCTTAGCATAAGGGATCATAGAAATGTAGTTAAAGCTGCCAGAGATCTTGAAGCAAAATTATCAAAAGAATAACTTTATTAATTCTTTTTTATTTTGATTTTTATGATTGAAGTTTTAAGATTAGGGCATAGAATCAATAGAGATAAGAGAATTAGTACTCATGTTGCTTTGGTTGCTAGATCTTTTGGTGCTTCTAAAATTTATTATACTGGTCAAAAAGATAAATCTTATGAGGAAAGTGTTAATAGAATTGTAAAAGAGTTTGGCGGAGATTTTTCTATTGAATATGTTTCTTCGTATAAAAAATTGTTTTCAGGTAAAACTGTTGTACATTTAACTATGTATGGAGAAGACTTTAGAAAAGTTAAAGTTCCTTCTGGAGATTTATTAATTGTTGTTGGGGGAGAGAAAGTTCCTGGGGAAGTTTATGAAATGTCTGATTTTAATGTTGGAGTGACTAATCAACCACATTCTGAAGTTGCGGCTTTAGGAGTTTTTATGGATCATTTTGTGAAAAGTAAGTATCCTTCTTTTAAAGATGGGAAAGTCAGGGTGAAACCAAGTAAAAAAGGAAAAGAGTTTTATAAAAACATTTAAATATAGAAATTTTAAGATTTAAATAGAGGTGATTGATTGAAAAAAGCTTTATTTTTTTTAGTGATAGTTCTTTTTGTAGGTTTTGTTAGTGCAGCTGGTGTTTTTGAGGCTGGATTGACTAAATTTAATTATTCTGTAAATCAAAAATTTCAAGGAAATTTATCAATTGATGAGAATGATGTTTTGGTTAGTGAAGTTATAAGTGCAGATATTTTAAATTGTGGAAATTATGATGTAAAAGAAATTGAGATATATGATTTATTAATTAATTCTGGTGAAAGTTTGGGTCCGAAAGAAATTTTTAATGCTGGTGCTTCAAGTACTGTTTATGGTTTGAATTTAGTAGATAATGGTTCTTCGTTAATTGGATTAAGAGTTGATAATGAAATTTCTGAAATTAATTTTAGTGTTTCTGGAACTGCTTCTGGTGTAAAGTTTGATGTGGGTGCTGACGGAGATTATGAATGGCAATTTGTTGGTGATGAAATTGGTTTTGGTGAAACTATTTCTCCTCATGACTATGAAGGAAATCAAGATTTGCCTGGAGATGATGATTATAATCCAAGAGTGTTAAATGCGTGTAGTGATTTTAATGTTAGTTTAGATCAATTTACTAATGATTTAAAGTTAAATATTAATGCTGTTGCTAAAAAAGTTGGAGTAGATGGAGATTTAAGAGCATTAGTGAAAGGACAAAGATGTACTTTTGAAAATGTTCCTAGTGAATATGGGAATGTTGAATGTAATGTTGAATTTGATGTTAGCAATTATGATGATAATATTGAATTTCAGGTTTGTTTAGAAGCTACAACTAATAACTTTAGAGTTCCGCGTAAAACTTATTTGGATGTTCCATATTATTATTTTGGAGTTCAAAAAATGAGTTATGATTCTTCTTTGAGTGTTGTTCCTACTTATGTTTCTGATGTTGTTTTGGTTAATTCTATGAACAGTTATTGTGATGGTGTGATGGGACATTGTTTTATCCCCATTGAAGTAAAAGTTGAAAATGCTGGAAGTATTGATTTTGGTAATTTATATTTGGAATATGGTGCTGCGAGTAATGACGATTTTTATGAAGTTGTTTCTGAAACTTTTAAAGTAGATTTAAGCGGGAAAGAAATTCCATTAAGTGCTTTTAGTAATTTGAAAACTCCTTTTGTTCAAGATGAAGATTATTGTACTTTGAAATTAAATTACGGTTTGCATGAAAAACAATTAGGATTTGGAGTTAGTGCAGGTCCTGTTCCTGTGATTGATGTTAGTTCTTTGTATATGGCTAAGAATTTTGATATTATTTTTGATGGATCTGGATCTAGTGTTAGTAATAATAGAAGTATTGTTTCGTATTCTTGGGAATTTGGAGATGGTACTAATGGTGTTGGAGAAGTTGTTTCTCACAAATATATAGTTGATGGAAATTACACTGTAACTTTGAAGGTTAGAGATTCTCAAGGAATTGAAGAAGAAACTTCTATTGATGTGTTTATTGTTCCTTTAGAAGAGCATTTGGAAAATCAATTTTCTGAATTAGAGTCTGGATTGATTAGTGCACGATCTTTAAGTTCTTTAGTTGGAGATTCTAAAGAATTTTATGATTTTATGGGGTATGATTTATTAGTTGATTCTAGTGTTTCTGAAATAGATTCTTTAGAAAGTAATTTTACTACTATAAAAAATTCTGCCGAGATAAATAAAGATGCAAAATATGTTGTGATTGTGAATCAATTGCATGATATTACTTCTCGATTACCTGCGGAAATAACAAGATTGTCTAGTAGAGATGTTGATAATTTGGGATTGTTTACTCCTGAAGAAATTTTTAATTATGGCGGTGTATCTAATTATGGTCCAGCTTATGTTGATGAGTTGTTTAAGTTTAATGTTAAGAATGTTAATGTAGATATGGATTCTTCGTTGTTTGAAGTTGAGTTTTTTGAAGGAAAATCTACCTTCTTACATGTACAAAAAGATATTTCTATAACTGGTGGAACTAATATTGTTATTGTTGAAGATTTAAGAGAGATTGTTTCTAATTTAGATAATTCTGTTGGTGGAAGAGTTAATAATAATACTAATGTTTTGACATGGAATGGGAATTTGAATTCTATAGAGTATGTTGTTGAAGCAGATGAATTGAGTAATATTAAGACAATTGTTTTTACTAATGTGGATATTACTGGGGGAGATACTTATTGTTTTGATGATTCTTCTTGTGATTTTTATTGTGGAGATAATCAATGTACTATTGCTAATTATTTATTTGTAGATGAGAGTGATGAAGGCAATAGTAATTATTGTCCTGAAGATTGTGTTAGAGAAACTCCTAGAACTTATTACATTGTTTTAATTTCTGTATTTTTTGTGTTTTTATTGTATGTTTTATTTTACAAAGGTCCAGGGAGTATTAAAGATTTGATAAATAAAATTTCTGGCAAGAAAATATTTGTTAGTGAAAGAGAAAAATTAATTTTGAATAAATTTATTTATGATTCTTTGGGAAGAGGACATAGTAAAGAAGAAGTTAAATCTGCTTTAGTGAAAAAAGGGTGGAGTGTTGAGAAAGTAGAACATATCATGGAGAATTATTTGAGAGAGAAACTTGGGAGAGTTACTAAATGAAATGGTTTGTATTTTTTATTTTGATTTTTATGGTTAGTTTTGTTAGTGGAGCTTATCCTGAAGATTATTCTTTTAGTGTTCATCATAATGATGCTATATGGAATTGGGTAGTTAGAGATCCGGTTGTAGGTTTTTTATATCCAGATAGTGATGTTAATCATGTTGGTGGAGGAAATCTTTATACTCATTTATTAGATGGTTCTGTTGAATTTGATTTTAGTGATGTTTCTACTAGTAATTTTGTTTTATCTTCGGGTCCAGTAAATTGGTACCCAGCAATTGAAGGAGTAAATAGTGATGGGGATTTTAATACACATCTTGATGCTAGAATTAGATTACAGTTTTTAGATTCGGTTGGAGGGGTTTTACAATTTCATGATGCTAATACTCAACCTTCTGATCCTGATGTTGAATTTATTTCTTCTGGTTGTAATTATAGAACTGATGCTATTTCACCGTATTCTTCTATTATGTTGGAAGATAATGATTTTGATGAATCTTGCGAGTTTCAAATTTTAGATCCTAATTTTAAATCTCAGGTTAATTCTATTAGAGTTACGTATGAATTTGATTTAGCTATCCGTGCAAGTTCTAGACCTTATTTTAACCCTGTTATTGAGGGCCCAATTGAGCCGTATTTAGTTGAGATTTGTGATTCTTTTCCTTTTGAAGATGAAGATAGAGATGGGTTTAATGATTGTTTAGATCCTGATTGTAATGGTCAAATTTCTGGGGGACCTGTTTCTCCTTCTATGTGTGCAGAAGATCATATTGCTTATGATGGGGGACCTTTAGCTTTAACGTGGGGAGGATTAGATTGGATTAATACTGAAGCTTATGGTTGTACTGGTGTTTCTGGTGGATTTGGATATTGTTGTCCTTTATGGTGGGACTGGGATGCCGGGTTAGGAAGATGTATTTCTCCCGAAACCTGTGATAATGGAATTGATGATGATTTTGATGGAGACACTGATTGCGAAGATTCTGATTGTGCAACTTTTAATGATTGTATGGAAAATAAAAATGGACAATGCGGAGACGGAGTGGATAATGATTTAGACGGTTTTACGGATTGTGAAGATTCTGATTGTACGTTAGTTGGAGTTCAAGACTGGAGTTTGATTCTTGGTGATTATTCTTGCGATTATAATACTCAAAGTGAAACTATTTGTGGACCTTCAGGATGTAATGGATTTCATTGTGATCAAAATAGTTTTGTAAATTTTTGTTGTCCAATAACACAAGATTTAGATTTTGTTTTATCTCCTCCTTCAGTTGAATGTGTTGGTGCTTTGCCACCAGTGGGTATTTGTGGAGATGGAAATATTGATACTCCAAATAATGTTGGTTTGGATGAATTGTGTGATGGAAGCAATTTAGATGGAAATGATTGTACAGATTTTGGATTTTTAAATCCTGCCGGATTGGGTTGTTTAGCAGATTGTAGTGATTTCAATACTTCTGCTTGTAATAATGTTGTGATTACTACTCCTCCTGTTGGACCTAATGAATATTTAGTTTATAATGATGATTGTATGGATGATGGAAATGGAGACCAATATGGTGTCAATGATTGGACTTTGTATGATGGGGATGGAAATGTTTTAAATAGTGATACTTCTCTTTGTTTATTATATAATTCTGATGCTCCTTTTGTTGGGACTTATAGTATTCTATTGTTTTTTATTGTTATATTTGGATTTTATTTTAGAGAAAGATATTTAAATGATAATTAGAGTTTAATTTTATGAAAAAGGGTGTGTTAGTTTTAGTAGTGTTTTTGTTTAGTTTTAGTTATGTTTTTGGAGCAGATGATTGTATTATCCAACAAGTTTGTCCGATTAGTAAGTCTGAAGTGCCAGGAATTAGTTTTTATTCTGATTCTAATACGCATGTTAATTTAAATGATTTGGGTTCTTATAAATTATGTTGCGATTATTCTTATTTAGATGTTTCTGAGGTTCCTGTTGGGGGCCATTTTTTGATGTATAATGATTTAAATTCTCATGTTGCTTTGGATTTAGCTACTTGGTCTTCATATTTTGGGGGACCCTATGATATTCACGTTGGGGTTGATGGGGCTTCTTGTAGCCATGTATCTTCAGGAAATTGTCCAACAGGTGTAGATGATTTTTGTGTTTTTTCTTCTGGTGCTGGAGGTAATTCTCATATTTCAGATTGTAGTGATCCTAATTATTCTTGGAAATTATGTTGTGAATTTACTGGCGTTGGAGTTGGAGTTTGTGGAGACAATATTGCACAAATGCCAAATTCTGTTGGTTTTAATGAGTTTTGTGATGGTGTTGATTTGAGAGGATTAGATTGTACATCTCCAGGAATTGGATTTTCTGGTGGAGTTTTAGGTTGTTTAGCTGGTTGCATTTATGATACAAGTGGATGTACTGGTGCTCCAAGTATGATACTCCGAATAGTAATGGAGATAATGAAGTTTGTGATGGAAGCGATTTAGATGGAAAAAGTTGTAGTGATTTTGGTTTTTCTGGAGGAAGTTTAGGTTGTAATGTAGATTGTTTGGATTTTAATATAACTTCTTGTGGTAGCCATAGTACTCCCTCTGCAGGCCCAAATGAGTATTTAGTTTATGGTAGTCTTTGTATAGATGATGGGAGTGGAGATCAATATGGAGTTAATGATTGGAATTTATATGATGGAGATGGAAATGTTTTAGATAGTGGAACATCTCTTTGTGTATTACATGGGATAAATGCACCATTTGTTGGAATTTATAGTATTTTGTTATTTTTTGTTGTTATCTTTGGATTTTATTTTAGAGAAAGATATTTAAATCAAAATATATTGAATAATAAAAGAGGTGAGAAGTTTGCAAATAGTAATTAATATTGAAAAAAAACATTTATACGCTTTTGTTTTATTGATTAGTTTGTTTGGCAGTTTTGTTTACGCTTATAATTCTGGAGGAACTGGTGGTGAACCTTCTATTATGGGTCATAGTTTTGATGAAGTTGGATTAGGAACTTATGAATTTAAACCGACTGATACTTTATCTTTTAAAGTCCATAGACCGCAAACTGTTTCTTCTGTAAATGGTCCTACTTTATTTGATGTAGTTGATGAGGGTTGGACTGAAAATGCTTTATCTCGACAGGATTGGGATTATTCTTTTCATGTAAAAGGAAATAGTATGTTCCAAGGTCCTGTTAGAATTTTAACAGATGTTGGTAATCCGAATTTAGATACTAAATTAGTTTTATGTGATAATATTGATGGAACTGTAAGTTGTTATGATAAAATTGGAACTATCTTTGCAGGATCTCATCCATTATGTGTAACTGATCAGGGGGTTGTTGGACTATGTTGATAAAAAATTTATTTATTATTTTAAGTGTTGTTTTACTTATTTCTGGTTGTGAATTAGTGGAAGAAAATCCGGAATTTGCTCCTCAAGTATATGAGGTTATGGAAGATTTTGCAGGAGAGGGAGATGCAGCAATTGAAGGCCCCATTTCTGGTGGCGGGGGGGAAATTACTGGTCCGAATGAAAAATCTTTATGTAACAATCTTGGGGGAAGTTGTGTGACTTTTATTTCTCCAGGATATTATGAAATTACTTGTACTGCGGCCCCTGGTGGATTGTGTGCTGCTGGTCAAATGTGTCAAGTTCCGTTAAGTGGATGTGAAAATGCTCCTCAAATTTGGGGTTGTAGTTGTGAAGGTGCTTCAGAATGTGGAGATGGAGATGTTGAAGGAAGCGAAACTTGTGAATTGCCAAGTACAGTAGATAATAGTTATTGTTCTCAAAGTACTGAATCTTGTTCTGGATTTAAATTGGGTGTTAGGGATTCTCTAGGAGATTGTAATGGCAATTGCCAATGTGTTCAAGATATTTTTTCAGGTTATGAATGTAATATTGCAACATGTGGTGCTCAATGTGAAATTGGAGATCTTGGTGGACAAACTTGCCTTACATTAGGATTTGACGGTGGAAATTTAGATTGTGATTTAAATAATTGTATATTTGATACTAGTGGGTGTTTTTATACTGGGCAAACTATTTGTGGAGATAATATTATCCAAACTCCTAATGATGCTGGTTTAGATGAAGTTTGTGATGGAACTGATTTGAGTGGACAAACTTGCCTTACGCTAGGGTATGATGGTGGAGTTTTAGATTGTTTGGGAGACTGTACTGGTTTTGACACTAGTGGATGTTTTTACAATCAACAATGTGAGATAACTGGAGTTTCATGGGAAGGGTTTGCAACTGAAGAAAGTAGAATGGTTGGAGTCGATGTAAAAGTTAATGTTTATGGAACTAATGGATGTGCAGGAAAAGAAATTTCTGTTCAGATCTTTGAAGATGACGGAATTGTGGGGACTGATCCTGTTGCTGTAAATCCAGATAATGTGGTTTTCTCAGATTTAGTTTGGTTTGATTATGCTGCTACTTATTGGACAACTGAAGACCAATATGATGGGATAGTTGGAGGAGATCCAGAATATATAATTTATGCTGAATTGGTTGAAGATCCTTCTATAAATAAGATGGGTGAGTCTTTATTGCATGTTACTCAAGATTTACCAGAATGTGGTGGAGATGGAGATGGAGTTCATCAATGTATAACAGATGATGCAACTTCTGTTGATGTTGCGTGGTTTGCAACTGGTACTCAAGCATGTAATTATATTCTTGGAGCAACATGTGTTGACGTTGAATACGAGAATGCAGTTATTGGATATGATTTCAATTTAGACCCCATTTATGGTTGGGGAGGAACTGGAGGAGGATGTGACGCTTATTTAGATGTTGGAATTGCTAATCCTCCTAGTGAAGCAGGAATGGGTTACCGTGCAAAATGTAGTGTTCAGTCATTACCTTGTGATGGAGTTTGTGAAGCGCCGTCTCCAGCTACTTATTGTAGTGATCCAGATTGTTCTGGAGTTGTCGGAATAACTAGAACTTGTGTGAGTGGTGCTGATTTAGCATGTTCTGCAGACGTTTATGGCGAGACCGAAGTTTATGCTGGAGGAGCTAATCCACAGGTGTTGAGGCATCCAACCGCGACTGGAAGTTGTGGACAGTTAAGAAATTACTTTGCTGATCAAAGTTGTGTAGATGATAATACGGTTAGAATGAGAGATTCTGTTACTGGAGCAATAAAAGAATTTAAATGTATCCCCGGAAGGTATTGTACAACTAGTGGAAGTGTTTCATCTTGTATAGATCCAGATGCCAGAGAGAGTTTATGTACAGCTAAAGGATATTCTTGGACTGGCTCAAGTTGTTATGGAGATGATTGTTCGGAAATTTAGTTAACTTTTTAAATTTCTTTATTTTTCCTTTTTTATGAAATTAGTTTTATTGTTAGTGTTTGTTTTATTTATTTCTGGGTGTGTTGTTCAGGAATCTATTGAAGAAAATTGTTTATCTGCTAATGTTTATGATTTTTATGAAGTTTCTAGTGATTTTGAAAAATCTGTTTTTATTGGTGGAGGCGTGAGTAGAAATTCTCCTGCCTCTGCAGATAAATCTTTGTGTAATAATCTTGCTGGTTCTTGTGTTGGATCTTTGATGGATGGATATTTTTCACTTTCATGTGTTGGAGCACCCGTCGGGTTGTGTCCTGTGGGGCAATTATGTCAAGTTCCATTAAGTGGATGTGAGAATGCTCCAGTTGATTGGGATTGTAGTTGTGATGATGGGGGCCCTGTTGAAGATTTTCATAATATTTGTAATGTAAATGGAGAGTGTGTTGCTGTTCAGGGGGTTGGTAGTAGTCAATGTAGTGTTCATATGGATTGTTCTGCTGGAAGTGGGTGTGGTAATGGTGTTGTTGAACCTTATTTATTAGAAGAATGTGATGGGTTTGATTTGAATGGTGAGACTTGCAGTTCTTTGGGTTATTCTGGAGGAATTTTGAGTTGTAATTTGGATTGCAGCTTTAATCATAATGGTTGTTATTAGTTAATTTTATAAACTAATATTTTTTCTTTTTTGTTTAGGCGTTGGTAGTGTAATGGTTAGCATACGAGCCTTCCAAGCTTGTGATCCGGGTTCAAATCCCGGCCAGCGCATTCGTTACTTTTTTAAACTAAATTAATATCTTTTTCTTTATGGGCCTGTAGCTCAGCTTGGATTAGAGCGCATCCCTCCTAAGGATGAGGTCGCGGGTTCAAATCCCGTCGGGCCCGTGTTAGAAACTTATTTAAAGTATTAAATTATTTTTATAATATGAATAAGAGAGGGATTTCACCATTAATTGCTAGTGTGTTTTTAGTTGGTTTTGCTATTGTTATTGGTGTTTTTGTTATGATTAGTACCTTTAATTTAAATTCTGGATTGATTGATGATCAAAATAAAAAAATTGATAATGCGGTTTTGTTGAGTTTTGATGCAAAATATCCGAATAATGCAGATTGTGCTGCTTTGTGTGATCCTAGTGCTGATATAAAATGTAGATCTAATAATTGTTATTGTATTTTACTTGAAAATGAAGAGAATAGAGAGATTAATTTTGTTGTAAAAACTAATGGGGAATTCGGAAGCGAGGTTTGCTCTCCCGAGAACTTTGAATTAGATGCTTTTCAATCTAAAATCTTTGCTGTAGGTTTTGATGGAAGTTCAATTGGTACCGATATTAGAGCAGAAATTGATGCTGTATTATTTGTAGAATAATTAAACTTTAATTGAGATTCTTCCTTTCTTCATAACTCTTACTTTTCCACCGGATTCTGAAACTACTACTCCAATGGAATTTGTATGCTTTGTTAAGGCTGCTACAGACCTATGTTTTGTTCCAAATCCGTCGGGGAAATCTAAATCTGAAGCATCTATATTTATGTAAGTTCCCGCAGTTAGTATTTCTCCGTCGTTATTTATTACGAATGCTCCGTCTAATTGTGCAAAATTTTTTATTGTTTCTTTTAAATCTGGATCTGTTATTTTTGGTTTTTCATCTAAGTTGAAAAATGGATTAATTATCATTTGTTTTAGATGAGGATTTATTTCTTTTGGGTCTCCAATTATAAATGCAGTTCCGATTTTTCTTCCTTCTCTTCCTTCTTCTCCTATTTCTTTAGCTATGTTAATTACTGCTTCAACAATTTCTGAAGAAATATATTCTGAAAGTTTTTGTTGACCAATTTTGAAGAAAACCTCGTCAACATCTATAACAAATAGTAATCCTTTGTATCCAGTTCCTATATTTGCATCTTGGACACAAACCAATCTTTCTTCTTTTTCTATATATCTTTTATTAATTGCTTCTGCTAAAATTGTTTTTATCGGTGCAACAGAACCAAATTCTATTTTTTTTGTTTTGGTTTCGTATTCTATTTTTTTGAAAATCCCTGGAGAGGTTTGTTTGAATATGGATACTTTTATTGCGATATCGTCGGTGTCTTCAAGTTTTTCATCATGAATTCTTTCAATTGTGACAATACTATCTGCTCCTATATCTTTTGCAATTCTTGTTGCTGCGAATCCGATAGTTTTGTCTATTTTTTTCAATTTAATATTTGGGAATGCGTTGTTGTTAAAATATCTTTTTGTTTTTAGATAAATTTTTATAGTTCTTTTTTTAGTTATTAATTATGAAAGAGGTTTTATTTGGGATTGTCCTTGGATTGACTTCTCCTGTTATTGCTTCTGAACCAATTCCTAGAGTTGAAGAAATTGTTCGAGTTGAAGAAGCTCCTAGTTCTTTAGAGAATTTAAGAGAATTTTATTCTGGTTTTGTTAAAGATAAGTTGTATGGAGTTGAACCACAATTTGAAAATTTTAAAAAATTTGGAGCTAAATGGGATAAAAAGGGTTTAAGTGTTTATATTGGTTTAAATGGTAACGATGGAATTTCTATTCAGGAAGCTTCTTTTAGATATGTTTGGAAGTTTTAGATATTTTCAACAGAGCCTTTTAGATAGAAAGATTTAAATATTGTTTTTGGTTTAGTTTTATTTATGAAAAGAGCGTTATTGGTTTTTGTAATATTAAGTTTAATTTTTTCTAATATAAATTATGTTGATGCGACTGTTGCTCCTTCTCCGTATGCTATGGCAGATTATTCTGATCAAAGTGGTTCGGTTGACCTTGCAACTGGTGATATGTCATTATCTTTACCAGTTATGAGTGTTCCGGGTGTTGATGGGGGTTTAAGTTATGATATTTCTTTGGGTTATAGTTCTGGGATTAATGTTGATCAATCTGCTTCTGTTGTTGGTGTTGGATGGGGATTAAATATACCCACTGTTTCAAGATCTGTTGGGGGTGTGCCAGATGATTATAATGAAGGACAAGTTGTTAACACTTATATTTATGATATGGCTTCTGATAGTGTTTTTTACAGGCATTATGAGAAAAGAGTAGGCTGGGTTTCACATTGGGTGAATGTTGGGTTTGAATTAGCTAAATCTGTTGGTCAAATTCTTGCTGCTCAAACTGCGCCAACGCCAGACAAGATGCCTCCACTCGAGGGGGTACAGAAGATAAGAGATCCTTGGGCATTACTTAATGCTGGTAAAACTTTAATGAGCGCTGGAAATGCTCCCATATATTATAGGGAAGTAATTACTGAGGCTGAATTCAATAGTATTGGTTCTAATCACGGTATTAACGGGTTTATGTATCTAGATGGGTATTATCCACAAGGAGATAATTTTTTAATGGAAGTGAATAATCCTGATTCCTTTTTTGTGTCTTCTCCGATGTACTCTGGAAGTATAACCTATCCAACCTATGGTGGATTCCATAGAGCACACACAAGTTCTGAAGCCTATTTATGTATGGTGCCAACGAGTTCATCTGGGAAAATTTTACAAAAAGATACTTTTGAATTGGTTCAATCCGGGGAAGATTATTGTGATAATCCTTTGAGTATAAGATTTATTTTGGATGATGATTTAGTTGTAGCTGGCGAAATTACTGATGCTCCTTTATTCAATAAAGTTGAAATGGTTGATTCTAGTGGGATTAAATATATTTTTGAAGCAAGTTCGATTATTAAATCTTCTAAAATTATGAAGACTAAATTCCCAGAGCCCGCTAGTTTAACCCCCGACTGTAGCAAGTTATTTGCTAATAAAAAAGATTATAATTATCTGGAGATGGAATTCAAGAAACCATACGTAAATGTTTGGAGTTTGTCTAGAATAGAATCTACTAGAAACTCTGAAGATTATGTTGAATTTATTTATTCTCCTTGGAAAGAGACTAAAACAACTTGGCCAATTAGTGATAATGAATTAATAGAAACATGTGGATATAATCCTGATGGGACTATTTCAAAATCTATTTCTGAAGTTTATACGAGAGATGTTGAAGCAATTCAAACAAAAACACATAGAGCAGTTTTCAATAATTTAGATAATGGATTGGGTGTTCAAGTTGTTTCTGGATCTTTACCTAAAAAAGTAGAAAATATAACTTTATGGTATTTGGGTGATAATCAAAATTGGGATGGGGGGAGTATTGATGATATATCATTACAAAATTTTGATTTTGTTTATTCTTCATCTGCAAATTCTTTAAATGTTGGTCCACTGGGTAAGGGACTAACATTAGAAAGTGTACAAAGTTGCGGATTAGATGGAGAGTGTATGCCGGAAACTAGTTTTGAATATTCTTATAATCCAACTTATAATTTCCAAAATAATTGGTATAATAGAGATAGGTGGGGATATTTTTGTGATTCTTGTACTGATGGTTACTCTTGGCATAATCATAGGGGGATTGAAACTGATCAAAGCGATGCGTGGAGTTTGACTAAGATTAATTGGCCTTCTGGTGGTTCGACTGAGTGGGTTTATGAAGATGATAGATACTCATACATTGGTGATAAATATATAGGAGAAAATTTCTATTTCTTCCCTGGTTATTCTGGCGTGGATAGATTTGGGGGAGGGCCTAGGGTAAAAAATGTGATAAATTGTGATGGGTTAAATTCTTGTTATTCTACACTATATGAATATGAAAATGGAGCAATTGCCGGAGAGCCAGGACCTTATTCATCTAATAAATTTATGGATACTACTTTGGGAATTTCTGGAAGTAGTGTTGTAATTTATGGTAATGTTTATGTTACTCCAGAAGGAGATAATGGTTATGTTGAAAATAGATTTACTAATGCTATTGATTACCCTGATAAAGGATATTATGGTGGAGGAATAAGATTAGCATATCAGGATCCAGTAGGAAATAATTATGTTGCTGGAATTGATGTTCCCGCTGCTGCTCATAAAGAAACCTTATTGCCTTCTGGGTATGGAAACTCAATCGCTTTACAAGCACCAGCTAATGCTGGAGAGGGGAATCCAGATGTTTGGGAAATTGTATACTTTGGGGGAGTAATACAAGATGCACAAGACATGCCTCCTTCATATACATATTATTGTTCAAACACAATTGATTTTGCAGAAGGAGAAGACTGTAATATTTTTGGTTCAAATGACCCTGCAAAATGTAAAAGTTTAGGGTTGGGTGAATGTGAATTTCATTTTGTACCAATTGCAGAATCAAATCATTCACATAAATGGTTTAGAACACCAGAGGGCCCAGATGGAACTTGTACGCCCCATGGAACACACTGGAATATAGCTGGAAATGATATAGATAATAGGAATCAATGTCCTTTCATAACAATGGAGTCTTCTAGTCAAATGTTTCAATCAGATTTTGTTTTTCATTGGGGAACCTTAGATGGCAGTGAGGAGCCCCTATATAAATATTTTTCAGATATTCCGGTTAATCATTTTGATCCTGGGGATGTTGATGATGAACTTGATCAATTTTTATCAAAAATTTTGGCAGATACTCCATTCTGTACTAATGCTTATCCAACTC
The DNA here is from genome assembly GCA_964344655.1 of Candidatus Woesearchaeota archaeon. Lineage (GTDB taxonomy): Archaea > Nanobdellota > Nanobdellia > SCGC-AAA011-G17 > PNOQ01 > JABJPM01. Next base: position 288,548 of record CAYFOF010000001.1, read on the forward strand.
ATTCAAACGGAGTTATTTGTGAATTAAAAGCAGCATTTTCAGAGTTGGGGTGTTCAAATAATTTTAGGGGGGCTGGATTTTGCGACGTTTTAAAATTAAATGATTCTTCTGGATATGGGGGATTTTCTTTTGATAAGTTTAGGGGATTAAAAGAATCAGAGCATGTTTATAATAGTGAGGGAGACATGATTGCTTATACTGAATATGATTATGGGATAGATGGTGAATTTAATATAGGAGATAAGAATTCTATCTTAGGGTATGTTACTGAGGATTATAATATAATGTTTGATAGTGTTGATCCAACTTATTTAGCTAATGCGCACTCTCTACCTTATTCTGCCTGGATAACATTGAGAGGTAAAACAGAAGGATTGGATGGAAAAGAAATATCAGAAACATACGAATATGCGCAAAATGGATTGGTTAATTTTGTAAATACTTCTAATTATAATTCTGATGGGGTTTTTGAAAAATTAATTAGTACAACTAACTATGTAGAATCTACTACTTGTATAGATGGTGCGGACAGTTATGCTTTGGTGGGAGGAGAATTGCCTGGACTTGGTAAAGAATATCACATTTGGAACTATGTTTCCGATTCTCAAGTTATTTCTCAAATTAGTGGTGTGACTGAAGCTGTTTCTGCAAGTAAAGATACATTAGACTCATCTAATAAATGTTATTCTGATGCATCTTATGTATGGAGAGAAGACAATACAAACCCAGGATTTGTAGATCCTTCCGAATTTAAAACCTATGTGTCTAAGGTTATGGAGAGGGGTGGAATCTACGATAGATCGGTTCTTGTTGAAGATGCATTGGGCAATGATGTAAGGTCTCACTATTCTGTTTCTGCTGGAAATGCTTGTAGTGGAGATACGAATGGTCCTAGATTAACATGTGTTGAAGATACTAATAGAAACCAAATTGAATATTATTACGATGAATATGGGAGATTGAGTAGAACGATAGATTCAAATGGGGTTGAAGTTTATTATGGATATGATGATTTGCATAGATTGAAAAATGTTACAGATTCCGTTAGTGGGGCTGAAATTGATTATATTTATAATTATGGTACAAAAGAGTGTGGTTCTTTAGGATATGATGGTATTAATGGGGACAATTGCATGAATTGGGTTCAAACTAATACGAAGATTGATGATTCAACTACAATGAAGTCTAGATCTTATGTAGACGGACTTGGAAGACACATACAATCTTCAGTTAAAAAGGATGATACTCATGCAATTTCTGTAGATACTAGTTATAATGAAAGAGGATTAGTCGATACAATTACAGTACCATATGAGAGAGATTTAAATATATTGCTTAAATTGTTTGAAATTACAAAAATTGTTGATACTGATGATTATTTATTAGGATTCAATGCGGCAGATCACGAAGATAAATCTAGTGGAAGTAATAATGTTAAATATATTTACTATGATGATCCGCTAGCTAGAGTTTCTAAGGAATTCCCATTATCTGTGTTTGATCAATGGAATGGTATAGATGATTGTGGTCATGCTAGTGGAATTTGTACACAATTTAATTATTACCCTGTTTATTCAACTGCAATACAACAAAGTCCAAGTGTTGTTCAAAAAGATGTTGTTTATTCTGATGAACAGCCAAGATTTGCTCAAACAACTTTTGATCCTGATTGTGAAGGTTCAGATTGCGGAGTATTTGCTTTACCAATAGAACCAGAAGTTTTGAAATTAGGACAATTAGATTGTGATGGTAATTTGAGAGGAGAGTGTGTGGGTTCGATAGTTCCTCCAAATGATCAATTGGTTTGTGGAAGAAGAGATTTGGGTTGTGGAGGAACAAATCCTGTTTGTCAAGTTGAAAGTGGATATCCTTTATGTGGAATATCTAATGATTATGTTGCTTGTTATTGTAAAGGGGATGGAGTTTGTCATGGAGATGCTGGTGAAAATTACATGAATTCTCCTTCCGATTGTGATCCTCCTTCTCCAGCATGGTATATTGGAGATGGACAGTGTGATTATTATTATGGCGAAACTTATGTGCAATCTCCTGATGATTGTTTAGGAGATGGGTATTGTGATCTTAATGGTGGTGAAACGCACATGAATTCTCCAGATTGTCAGTTTAAGTATACTTTTAATGAAATCTATGATGCTGAAGGGAACTTTGTTAGGTCTAAGATAGATATGTTTGGAAATGTTATAGAAATTACAAATTCATATGGAGATAAATCTAAATTTAAGTATGATGCTTTGGGAAGATTAGTTGATTCTGAAGACTTTGAAGGAAGGAGTGCAAATTATGGTGCTTTGCATGATATAGAGTATAATGTATTGGGACAAGTTGTTAAAGAATATGATTTAAATATGGATGGTTGGGTTGAGTATGAATATGATGATGTAGGAAATATGATTTCCTTAACTAGGGCAGTTGGTACTGATGAAGAACAAACTAATTTATTTGTGTATGATGATCTTTATAGATTAACGAGAACATGTATAGATTCAAATGCAGATGGAGTTTGTCAAGATTATGAGCTTTTATCTCAAAGTTATTATGATGTTTATTCTGATGGAACTTCATGTAGGCCTGGAAGTAGTGTTGGATTTTTATGTGAAGTAAAGAACTATAAAGATGGCGAAGGATTTGTGAAATATTTATATGATCTTAAAGGAAATATGATTGAGGTTACTTCTACTATTGGATCTAATCAATATACAACTTCTTATGATTATGATGATATTGGAAATGTAAAAAGAATTGATATTTCTAATGGGGACTATATTGAGTATAAATATAACTTAATGAATCAATTGAAGGAAGTTTCTATTAATGGCGATGTTTCTAAGTTTGATTTCAATTATGTCCCAGAAGGAATGTTAGATTATGTTGTCTATCCAGATAACTCTGTACAAGATTATTCTTATAATAATCGGAATTGGATTGAAAGTATATTGGTAAATAATGTGCCCGGTGTTGGTTTGGCTTTCAATGAAAATTATCCAGTTTATGATAATGTTGGTAACTTAGAGGAAATTAGAAATGAAATAGATGGTACTTCAGCTACATTTGTTTATGATAAATTATATAGACTAGACTCATTTAGTAATGTTGGAAATTATTATGATGAATCCACTATCGGGTTTATGGATTTATTGAATGTTGATTATGATTATGATAAAGTAGGGAATAGAATTGATAGGTTAATTACTGGAAATGGAAACGATATTATAAATTCGGTATCTGATTATTCGTATGGTGATGATGATCAATTAGATTTTGCAGATGGTTGCAATTATGAGTATAACGCAATTGGAGCAGTTACTAAAAAGAGATGTGGATTGGACCCTGCTACATTGTATAAATATAATAATAATGATCAATTAAGTATTGTTTATACATCCGACTATGATTTGTTCTTCACATATGATTCATTAGGTAGAAGAGTAGTTAAATCTAAATTAGATGAGACAACTGGAGAAATGAGTCATACTGCTTATGTTTATGGAGCAGATAGTAATCCTTTGGTTGTTATTGAGCCTTATGATTATCCAGGCTTTGGAGATTGTATTGGAGATCTTAATGATGATGGGTTTGTTGATAATACAGATACTATCCTTTATGCTTCAAGTTGTGCATCGGGTAGTCCTGATTTGAATTTATGTGATTTCAATTTAGATGGTTCATATAGTTGGGTAGATCACCTATGCTTTGAAGGGAATACTAATACAAATTTCATTACCTGTTCAAGAACTTGTTAGATTTTTCTTATTATTGTTATGAAAGCAGTATGGCCCAACATTTGGAATTTTGGATGTAATTTTAATGTATCCCACTCTCTTTCTAATGTTTCTAAAGTTTTGATTGGAATTAAGTTTTTCTTTTCTTTTATTTTTTCTAGAAGTAAAGTTACTTGATTTATTGAAGGAGAATAAGATGCAATTAATGAGCCAGAATTTAACGATTTTTCTACATTATCAATCACAGTCCAAGGTTCTTTTACATCGATTGTGGCTGCTGTGAATCCCTTTTCTTTAATTTCTTTTGATGCGTCTTTATTTATTTGTTTTACATTTTTTATTCCAAAAGATTCTATGTTTTTCTTTACTATTTTTTCATGATCTTCTCTAATTTCGTATGTTGTAACTTCTTTTGCAATATTTGCTAGATATATTGTTAATGCACCAGATCCAGAACCAATTTCTAAAACTTTTGAATTTTTATCTATTCCTAAGTTTGTTATTATTGTTCCTATGTCTTTTTTAGTCATGATTTGGGGTCCGCGTTTTATTTTATCATAATTGTCTAAGAAATTTGCATCGGAAATTAGAAAAATTTTATTTTTATTTGAAGTTGCTTTTGACTTTTTCATATCTTTTTCTTTGATTAATCCGTTAGAAGTGTGTAAATCTCCTTCTTTCCAGTAATATTTTTTCCCTTGAGAGAATGCAACTTTTTTTATTTTCATAAATTTTTGTTGAGGAAAAGCTTTTAAATTTCTTTTGTTTTTTATTATTATGAAAAGTATGGTGATATTTGTAGTTTTACTTATTTTGTTTAGTAATGTTTATGCAGCTGAAGATGTTATTATTCCTGAAACATTTGAGACTGATGAGAAGATTATTGGTGAAAGTGAAACTACGTATTTCTATGCTGGTTCGAAGTTATTAGCTAGTAAAGATTCTTCTGGTTTGAATTATCATTATCAAGATAGATTGGGTTCAGATGTTGATTCGAAATCTTTGCCTTTTGGACAATCATTGAAGATTGGAGAGAGATTTTCATTTACGGGGAAAGAATTGGATGAAGATTTGTATTATTTTAATGCTAGGTATTATGATTCTTCTTTAGGAAGGTTTACTTCTGTTGATCCTGTTCCTTCTCAACCCGCTTATCAATATGTTGCAAATAATCCTATTAAGTATGTTGATCCTACTGGAACTGTTTTGGATATGCCTTTTTCTCCAAATAAAGCAGAGCAAGAAATGCTTTCTACAAAAGAAGGAAGAGATGCATATAATAGGGGTGTAGCAAGGGGATTTATGTTGGGAGGAATGGTTAATACTTTGGGAATTGGATTTGGAGGATTATCGGGTTCATTGGCAAGGGCTTTTGGATGGGGAATTTCACATCCTGTTGAAACTGCTGTTATCGGAGGTACGGTTGCTAATGCCTTAGATGAAAATCCTGCTGCAGATCATTTGGCAGGAATTCCTGGTGATGAAGTTGGGAATGTTATTGGAGCTGGGGCAAGAGGATTGTTTGGAAGAGTTTCTAATTTTGTGGGTGGACTTGGAAGAATGGGTAGAAATACAGATGATATTATAGAAGTTATCCAAGTTGGAACTACTAGAATTAGAAGATCTTTGGGCGCTGGAGAATGGGAATGGATTGATGATCCCATTTATGATACTGTTGTAAATGGAAGAAGGTTAGGTGAAGAATTTGTGAATTATGTAAATCGATTTGGAGAAGAAATTCCATTCCCATTTAGGGGGGAATATACTGATATGGCCGGGGAGACTGCCAACACAGTTGGTAGATTTTCCAGATTTTGGTCAAGACTTACTGGTCGTAATGTGTTTGAGCCTACAGAAAATCAAGTTTATAGGCCTAGAAATCTTCAACGTTATAACCCGAAAGAAACATTTTTTGAGTGGTGGAAGAGAATGGGGAGTAGAGAAGAAGGATTTTAAATTTTAATTTCTATTTTTTTATTTGTATCTAAAGCTTCCATCAATGTTCTACCAAGTTGAGATTTTTTATGTATTTGTATTTTTCCTTGATTGGAAACTATTGATGAAAATAGGAAGTTGTCCTCTAAAAATGTTTCTGCTTGTTTTTTAACTAATGATTTTGGAACAGTAAATGTTATAAATTTTTTTGATTCAGAAGCGTGATAGTTTATTGTTTCTTTTTCTGTTTTGGATTCTTTTATTGTTATTCTTATTCCTAGTTTTTCTTCTATGTTTGAGATTCTTTTTCCTTTTACTCCAATTAGTTTTGGGATTTCTTTTTCTGGGACATAAATTGTTGCTCTGTTATTTTTTATTTCCACTTTTGCGTTTTTTGAGTATTGTTTAAATTCTTTATCTAAATATTGTTCTGCGAATTTTGTTGTTGAAGATTTTTCTCCTGAAACGGGGATTACTACTGTGTCTTCACCGTAACTATATATTTCGTAAGATAATTTATTTTCTAGAAAATCATAAACTTCTATTACTGGACGTGCTAGATCTGCTTCTGTCATTCCAGAAGGAGTTTTTACAGTTATTTTTAGAGTTAATACAGATTCTATTTGGCCAGACTCCATGAAAATTATTGTGTCAATTACGGATGGAATCATTCCGGTTTCCATCCTTGGGATGAATCTTTGTATTGAATCGATTGCTGAAGCTGAATGAATGACTCCCAAACAATTTGATCCTCCTAATCTTAAATCTGTAAATAATTTGAAGTCTGGGGTATCTCTTATTTCATCAAATAAGATATTGTCCGGCCTTGATAAAAATAATATATCATGTATTTCTTCTGAAGTTGAGAAATTTTTTGAATATTGGGTTATATCTTTAGATAGTTGTAAATCTCTTGGGGATTCGACTGTTTTTGTTATTTTTCCTTGATCTGAATAGAATTCAGCTATTGCTTGAGCGAATGTTGATTTTCCAGATCCTACTTCTCCTGCTATTAATACGCCCCTTGCTTGAGTTTTTATTCTGTCTAAAATATGTTCGTCTACTTTATAGTCTTTTAGTGTTAGTTTTTTTATTGGTTTTATTGCGGTTATTTCTAATCCACTTGAAATTGGAGTTCTTACAATTACTATCCTATAATTTTTGTATTGTACTACTGTGGATCCGGGTCTAGAAATTTCTACAAATGATTCTGGATCCATTTTTGTTTTTTCAACAATTTCTTTTGCTAAATCCATAAGTGTTTCTTTTTTTATTGGTTTTTTTGTGAGCTTTACTAATTTCCAATTTCCTGGGAGTCCACGTTTTGCAAAAGGAATTGCACCCTCTTTTAAATGGACGGACATTGTTTCTTTATCGAAATATTTTTCTAAAGAAAGTTTTGTTTTTGGTTTAGTTTGTTCTATGAATTCTACGTTTAACCCGTAAACCCTTGCTGATTCTGCTTGCACTATATCTGCCGTTATTAATGTTGCTGAATGTTCATATGCGATTTGCCTAATTAATGCATCTATTTCTCCAGATTTTGCGAATTTTATTTGATCTACTGTTGGTCTATTTCCAATGAACTGCAAATCTGTTTTATTTTGTTTTTTTAGTTCTTGCAATTCTTTTAATTCTTCTAGTCCAAGAAATCCTGTTTCTCTTCTTTTATTTGCTTGAGATTCCAGTTCTGCAACGACGGCATTTGGCATTAAAATTGTGCCTTTTAGTTTGTTATCTTTTATTAAATTAGAAACTATTTTTTCTATAATTACCGAGGTATCAGGAACATATGTTTTCATAATACTGTTCTTGTTTATTTGTTTATAAATGTTAGGTTAAATTTTTAAAGAATGTTTTCTTGTTATTACTATGAAAAGTATGGTGATATTTGTAGTTTTACTTATTTTATTTAGTAATGTTTATGCAGCTGAGAATGTTGATATTCCAGAAACTTTTGAAACTGGTGAGAAAGCTGTTTCTGATGAAACTACGTATTTCTATGCTGGTTCGAAATTACTTGCTTCTAAAGATTCTTCTGGTGTGAATTATCATTATCAAGATAGATTGGGTTCAGATGTT
>CAYFOF010000002.1:0-49098 GCA_964344655.1 Candidatus Woesearchaeota archaeon
TCTTTAATTCTCTCAAATCTAAAAGCAATTCGTCATGACTCCCACCATTACTTAACGCTAAGCCTAATGCATTCAATAACCTCAGTATTTCAACATGCTCTTGTCTTAATTGTTTTATCAGTTCCATCTTAAAATGATTTAACTGCCTCCACTAGTCCCTCTGGTGAAAAAGGTTTTTGAACAAAACCATCAACTTCTCCTACAGGAACATTTCCTTCGGGTAGAATCGAGACATAGATTAGTTTAACTCCCTTATTTGCTCTCTCTTTCAATAATCTCGCTAAATCATACCCAGAAAGAGTTGGCATTTTTATATCAATTAATACTAAATCTGGGTTAAATACTTCAAAAATATCCAAACATTCTGCTCCATCAGAAACAGTCTCTACTTCAAACTTAGCTTCTTGAAGAACAGACTTCATAGTTTCTAAATCATCTTTATCATCATCTACAATTAAAATTTTTTTAATCAGACATCACCTCTTTAAAAAATCTTATTTTTTGTATTTATATAATTATCTATACTACATACTTTTTCTGTCTGATAGTCAAAACTTTTATTTCTTTTTCTTTAAGTTTTCTTTTAAATCTTTGATCTTGAGTACAAACAATATCTTTATCTTTTACTTTTTCAAGAATTAAATCATCTACTATCTTGTCTTTTTTAGTTTTTATAATTTTCAAATTTTTCAGTTTTATTAAATGAATGGCAGCTCTTGCATTCATGTTATTAACATTTTTTAACTCATCAATTGTTTTATCAATTACTCCAATTTTTTCTTTAGGATAGTTCTCCTTTATTTGTGAAATAACATCAACTTTATACTTAATACTATTCACCAAAAAATCCGTATCTAATATTATCATAATAATTAAATAATTCTTAACTTTTTTAAATTTATTGTCTAACCGGTTTTAACTTTAATTCCAACTCACTTAGCTCTTTTTCAACAAGTTCTGCCGGACCCTCGACATTCACAAATCTAACTCCACTTTTCAACCCCACAACTTGAAACCTTTTATTAGAAAAAATCACTCTAACTTGATCGACACCAAACTGTTTAACACATATCATGCCAGATCCATCATATTCATTCAAATGAGATGCTACATATCCTCTTTTTTTCAAATATGCTACTGGATCAGATAAAAATTTTTCAGGAGAAATAGCTTCATTTTCCCAATAATTTCCACCATCAGACATATTATTTTATAATCATACTTGCTTATATTTTTTTCTAAAAAACACTACTTTTTGGGTACCACATTTTCATTTATAAAAGAAAAACAAAAAATCAAATTTGGACAGTACAAGGCCTGTAAACCCCAAATTTGAGCAGAAACCTTTATAAAGGAAAGAGCATTATTTTTACTAGATTTATGGAAAACATTTACAATGGAAAATAAACAAAATAGTGAGTATAGCGCTTCACAAATCAAGGTACTTGAAGGCCTTGAAGCCGTAAGAAAACGTCCAGGAATGTACATAGGAGATACATCTGTAAGAGGTTTACATCATTTAGTTTATGAAGTTGTAGATAATTCAATTGATGAGGCAATGGCTGGCCATTGTGATACAATTAACGTTTTAATCAACCCAGATGGCTCTGTAACTGTAAAAGATAATGGAAGGGGAATTCCTGTAGCTTTACACAAAACACAAAATAAATCCGCTTTGGAGGTTGTAATGACAGTTTTACACGCAGGTGGAAAATTTGACAAAAATACGTACAAAGTTTCTGGGGGTTTACACGGTGTTGGTATCTCTGTTGTAAACGCATTATCAAAAAAAGTAAGAGTTATTGTAAAAAGAGATGGAAAAATACACAAACAAGAATATGAAAGAGGAAAGCCAACTTCAGACTTACAAACAATTGGAGAAACAGATGAAACTGGTACCGAAGTAACATTCTTTCCAGATGATGAAATATTCCAAGAAACAGAATTTCAATTTAATATTCTAGAAAACAGATTAAGAGAACTTTCATATCTAAACAAGGGCGTAAAAATAACTCTAAAACAAGACGAAAGAGAAAAAGAATTTTTCAGTGAAGACGGAATAGTTAGTTTTGTTAAATACATAAACAAAAATTCTGAAAATATTCATGAAGATGTAATTTATTTTAACAAAGAAAAAGGAAATATACAATTAGAAGTTGCTCTACAATACAACCATGGATATGTAGAGAAATTATTCAGTTTTGTTAATAACATAAATACAATTGAAGGCGGAACCCACGTAGTTGGATTCAAAGCAGCCCTAACAAGAGTAATTAATGATTACATAAAAAAGAAAAAAATCTCTGATACAAGGTTATCTGGAGAAGATCTAAAAGAAGGTTTAGCAGCAATAGTTTCTATAAAAGTTCCAGAGCCTCAATTTGAAGGTCAAACAAAAACAAAATTAGGAATCATAGATAAGTGTATCCTTTCTGCAAAAGCCAGAGAAGCAGCTAGAAAAGCTAGAGATTTAACCAGAAGAAAAACCGCATTAGAATCTGGATCTTTACCTGGAAAACTTGCAGATTGCCAAGAAAAAGATCCTGCAAAATCTGAAATATTTATAGTAGAGGGAGATTCTGCTGGTGGTTCAGCAAAACAAGGTCGTTCAAGAGAAACTCAAGCAATCCTTCCACTAAAAGGTAAAATTCTAAACGTAGAAAAAGCTGGGATGGATAAAATATTCACCAATAACGAAATAACAACAATAATTTCAGCTTTAGGGTGCGGAGTTGGAGAAGAATTTGACATAGAAAAAACAAGATATCATAAAGTAATAATTATGACTGATGCAGACGTAGACGGTGCACACATTACAACACTATTATTAACATTCTTTTACAGATACATGAAACCATTAATTGATGCAGGTTATTTATACATAGCAATGCCTCCACTTTACGGATTAAAAAAAGGTAAAAAAATAATTTACTGCCATTCTGAAAAGAAATTAAAAGAAATATCAGAAAATTCTGAAGAAAATTATACTCTTCAAAGATATAAAGGTCTTGGTGAAATGGATCCAGAACAATTAAGAGTTACAACAATGGAACCAGAAAACAGACTATTGAAACAAGTTACTGTTGAAGATGCAATTTTAGCAGATGAAATGTTCACAACTTTAATGGGAGACAAAGTAGAACCCAGAAGAGAATTCATACAAACCTATGCTAAGGAGGTTACGAACCTTGACATCTGAAATTAAAGCAATAATATTTGATCTTGGTGGAGTAATATTTAATGCACATTTTTCTAGTAATAAATTTTTCACACATTACAGAAAAGAATGGAATAAAACAAAAATTGGAGAAATAACTTCCGAAGAATTTTACAAAATAGTTGCTGAAAGGGAAAATAAAACAGTTGAAGAAGTAAAAAAAGAATCATACTCTCAAATGACGATAGATGAATCAATTAAATCTCTAATATTAAAACTAAAAGAAAAATACAAAATTGGGTTTCTAACAAATAATATTGGTGACCTATATGAAAAAAATCTAAAACTATGGAACATAGAAGAAGTCGGAGAAATAGTTGTAAGTTTCAAGGATAAAGTAATCAAACCAGAAAATGAAGCCATTGAATTAATAATCAAAAAATTAAATGTAAACAAAGAAGAAGTAATTTTCATAGATGATAATAAAGATACGGTAGAAAGATACACAAAATCTGGAATTAAATCAATAACATTCAAAGATTATGAAAAATTAATAGTAAATTTAAGAAATTTTGGAGTTGAAATATGACTGACAGAATAAAACAAAGGATGATTTCACAAGAAATGAAAGATTCTTACATAAATTATGCAATGTCTGTTATAGTCGGAAGAGCACTCCCCAATGTAAATGATGGTTTAAAACCAGTTCACAGAAGAATTTTATATGCAATGCACGATCTTGGCATGACTCACAATAGGCCTTCAAAAAAATCTGCAAGAATTGTTGGAGAAGTTATTGGTAAATACCACCCTCATGGAGATTCTGCAGTTTACGATTCTCTAGTTCGGATGGCTCAAGATTTCTCACTAAGATATCCATTAATTAAAGGACAAGGAAACTTCGGTTCTATAGACGGTGATTCTCCTGCAGCAATGCGTTATACAGAAGCAAAACTAGCCAAAATTGCAGAAGAATTACTAAGAGATATAGAAAAAGACACTGTAGATTTTGTTCCAAACTTCGATGATCAATTAAAAGAACCTTCAGTTCTTCCTGCAAAATTACCAAACCTATTAATCAATGGTTCTTCAGGAATTGCAGTAGGTATGGCAACAAATATGCCCCCACACAATATTTCAGAAACAATAAATGCAACAATTTCTCAAATAGATAATCCAGAAATTACAGACGAAGAACTAATACAATCTCTTCCTGGTCCAGATTTCCCAACTGGCGGACAAATCCTTGGAAGAAATGGAATAATAAAAGCATACAAAACCGGAAGAGGAATAATCAGAGTAAGAGGAGTTTGTGAAGTACAAGAAAAGAAAATAATAATCACAGAAATTCCATATCAAGTTAACAAAACAACATTAATAGAGGCCATTGCAAACCTAGTAAGAAATAAAAAAGTTACAGGAATTTCAGACATAAGAGATGAATCTGATAGAAAAGGTATGAGAATAGTAATTTTACTAAAAAGAGATACAAATGGAGAATTAATATTAAATCAATTATACCGTCACACACAATTAGAAGGAACATTCGGAATAAATAATTTAGCTCTAGTAAACAATCAACCAAAAACTCTACCACTAAAAGAAATAATTTCTAATTTCATACAACATAGAAAAATAATAATAACAAGAAGAACACAATTTGATTTAGACAAAGCAGAAAAACGTGCTCATATTTTACTTGGACTAAAAAAAGCTTTAGAAAACATTGACGCTGTTGTAAAAACAATAAAAGAAAGCGAAAATGTTGATATTGCTAAAGAAAGTCTAATAAAAAACTTCGATCTTTCCGAAGAACAATCTAAAGCAATTCTAGAAATGAAATTATCTAAATTAACTTCTCTAGAAACAAACAAAATAATTGAAGAGTATGAAAATTTACTAAAATTAATAAAAGAATTAAAAGAAATTCTAGAAAACGAATCAAAAGTATTCAAAATAATAAAAGAAGAACTTGAAGAATTAAAACAAAAATACGGTGACGAAAGAAGAACACAAATAATTGATGTTGAAGAATCAATAGATGATGAAGATTTAATTGAAAAAGAAGATTGTGTTGTAACAGTTACCCATAAAGGATACGTAAATAGACTTCCAATAGACACATACAAACAACAAGGTCGTGGCGGAAAAGGAATACGTGCAACTGGAACAAGAGAAGAAGATTTCGTTGAAAATCTATTCATAACTAACACTCACGATTACTTGATGTTCTTTTCAAATAAAGGAAAAGTTTATTGGTCAAAAGCTTACGCAATTCCATCCGGATCAAGATATGCCAAAGGAATGAATCTAGTTAATTTACTAAGCTTAAACAAAGATGAAAGAATTAAAGCAATAATCCCAGTTTCCGAATTCAAAAAAGATTGGTACTTAAACATGATTACTAAAAATGGGTTAATCAAAAAAACCTCTCTAGAAGCATATTCTAAACCTAGAAAAGGAGGAATAATTGCAATCAATCTAAGAGAAGAAGATTCCTTAATAGACGTAATACTAACAAAAGATGGAGAACAATTAATAGTTGCTTCTAAAAACGGAATGGCGGTTAAGTTTAGTGGAGATCAAATACGTCCTGTTGGAAGAAATTCAATGGGAGTACGTGCAATTAAACTTGTTAAAGATGAAGTTATTGGAGTAACAAGATCAAACGACACATTACTAACAATAACTGAGAATGGTTACGGTAAAAGAACAAAAGTTGACGATTACAGATTAATCAACCGTGGTGGAAAGGGAGTAATAAACATAAAAACATCTACAAGGAACGGAAAAGTTGCCGGAATAAAATCAGTAACTGATAATGATGATTTAATCTTTGTAACCCAACAAGGAATTTTAATAAGAACTCCAGCAAAAAATATATCAACAATAGGAAGAAACACCCAAGGATTGAGAATCATGAAACTAAATGAGGGAGATAAAGTTATTTCTGTTGCGAAGGTTGTTGGGGACAATTAATATAATTAACATAAGAATCAACAACAGTCACTAATTGATCAGCATGTGATATTTTTGATATTAATTTTGTAATATAAAAATCTTCTTGAGAATGAGATTCAGTTCTAACATTTAACTTTAAATCTCTAATAATTGTTTCAGCATCTTCTTGTAAAATATCTGTTTCCAAACATATTTCTTCATCTTCTCCTCTATCTAACAAATATCCCTCTGTACTATACCTATCTTCATCACTATCTAATCTATAATATCCATGTATTACAACACCTTGTTTTTCTATAATTCCATTAACTCTAAGGTCTTTTTCATTTACTATGTCTGTTAATTTTTTTCTTTCCTCTTCCTCCAATTCAACAATTCCAAATGCATCTTTCTCTAATAACAAATAAGAATCAAAATATTCTCTTAAAAGCGGACCGGCAAACTCCGGAAATAAATTTGGTTGTCTTAAAAAAGTTGCATAAAAATCAAATAATCCTCTAATTTCTGGAATATGTCTTTTTTCAAAAATCAAAGATGTTAAATATTTTCCATCCTTTTCTCCCTCTTGAACTTGATAATCAAATTGGTTTCTTAATCCATATCCTTCTGCCAAACATAGAAAAATATTAGTCATCAATTCTAAATATTCGTATTTTCTGTCAAGATTTACAGCCATTAAATCAATACCTTCTTCATGAAGACCATCTATCAAATTTTCTAACTGAAATCTGGTCTCATATCTGGCTTTTAATTGACGCATTCTATCTTTAGGAATTTCCTCTAACCCAGAAGTTCCTGCATTAAATTCTAAAATTCCTCCCAAATACTCTTCCAAAAAATCTCCAAGATCTCTATCCATACAAATCACTATACAATAACTAATTGTTCAATATTTATAAAATTAATCCAGATTTCCATATCCAATTAATCTCCACCTTGCTCCAACCATTCTAGAAATAGTAACTCTATCTCCTTTTGAAGCACAAACAGGTTTTTTAAGATTAACATGTATAGAATCTTTTTTTAAATCAACAACCAAACCAACAGTTGCAGTTGCATTAACATTCAACATTAAAGTCTCCCCTTTCTTTATTGGATCAACAACTAAATCATCTTTTGCACCAACAACTCTTTTCAACAATTCAGGTTTAAACTTAAATTCTTCAAATATATCTGGCATATGTCCAGGCAATCCAATAACATTCCCAACCAAACTATCTGTTTTCACAATTGCAGGATCTAATTTTGTTTGTACTGCAGCAGACCCGCCAGGGGTAATTTCTTTTACTTCAGTTTCACCAGTAACCATTCCAGATATTTCAGTAGTTATAGGTTCCCAAAATGTCTTACCCTGTTTTTCTTTTTTTATTCCAGGACGTATTTCTACAGTTTCTCCAACTTTCAAAACCCCAACACTCATTGCTCCACCCAAAACTCCCCCATTAATGTTTTTTATCAAAGTTCCAGGTTTATTGACATCAAAAGATCTAGCAACATAAAATAATGGATCTGCATTAGATTCTCTTTCTGGAGATTTAAATTTCTCTTGAATAGTTTGAATCAAAACATCAATATTAATATTATGCTGAGCAGAAATAGGGATAATCGGAGCATTCTCAGCTATAGTCCCTTTCAAAAATTTCTTTATTTGTTCATGATTTTTTATCAAATCCTCTTTTGAAACAATATCAATTTTATTTTGTACAACAATAATATTTTTTACGCCAATAATTTCCAAAGCCATTAAATGCTCTCTTGTTTGTGGTTGAGGACATTCTTCATTTGCACTAACTAATAGCAATGCAGCATCAACAATTGCAGCTCCAGATAACATCGTTGCCATTAAAGTTTCATGCCCCGGTGCATCAATAAAAGAAACTTTCCTTAACGGAATTGCTTCAGAATCGCATTTTGAACATTTTGGTAAAGCAGAATAAGCGTCAGCATCTTTACATTTTGGACATTTATAGAAAACCGCATCAGCATATCCTAATCTAATCGTAATTCCTCTCTTTAGTTCTTCAGAATGAACATCTGTCCATTTTCCAGACAGTGCTTGAGTTAAAGTAGTTTTTCCATGGTCTACATGTCCAACTAGCCCAATACTAATTTCTGGAACCATATCTTTTGTTGGATCTTTTTTTGCTTTAACCATGTAAATTTCTTTAAAAATAGTGCATTTATAACTGTTTCGTTACCTCTTAATCTTGCTCATAGCTTTTTTATCAACTTCAGGAAAAAATTCTCCTCTCATCCCACAATCATTACAAATATATGAATTAGAAAACAATCCTTTTCCATATTCTCCGTCATTGTCCACGTTAGTACTTTGACACCTTGGACAAATTCTAACTTTTTTCGACATAAAATACTAAAGAACTAGAAATATAAAAGAATTACTCTTCTTTGGATTTTTCTTCAGTTTTAGGTTCTTCAGCAGGAGCTTCTTCTTTTGGAGCCTCTTCTGCCGGCTTTTCTTCAGTTTTAGCTTCTTCAGCTTTTGGCTCTTCTTCTTTTACTAATCCAAGAGCTTTCTCTAAATCTTCAGAACCTTCTTTAATAATTTTAACATTTAATTGATTAATAGTTTCATCAACAGTTTTACCATGAACAGTTTTTCTTTGTTTTACGCCTTTATCTTTTGCTTTAGCGCCAACACCAGAAATAACTAATGGTCTTTTTCTTCCTAAAACATCCAAATCTCCCCTCATAGGAAAACCTTGAGCATCAGATCCTCCAGTTATTTCTAATTCATAACCTTTTAATCCAATAGCATTGCCATCTACTTTATCGCCAACTTTTTTACCCATATATATTTGGGCATCTCCTTCCTTCTTGTAACTTTTCCCTGTTTTTGGATTATTTATAACAAACATTTTCTTATTTTGAGAAGATATTTCTTTTAAAAAGCTTTCTATTGTATTTTATTTTATACATGGTTCTTTATTTCTAACCCGAAAAGATTCCTGATCTTATTATTTATTTTAACAGTATACTTATCGCTATCACTCGCACCATTAATTAATGAGATATAATCAGAAACATCAAGGTATTTTTCCAAAGTCCAGCCCTCATCGAGGGCTTTTTTTTCAACCAAGGAAACAGTTGACGGATTTAATGACACCTCATTACCTCTTCCAATAGATTTTACACATATTCCATAAAATCCCATAATGCCGTATTTTTTTGCTCTCTTCCAATGTTCCATTTCATGTCTATAATTATCGGGATTATTAAAATAATGATTGAGGGCTTTCTTATATGTCTCACCATCGTTAAATAAAACAAAAGTTTTAATTTGTTTTAACTTTGCTTCATGACATAATTTTAAAAATGTTTTAAACTCTATTTTTTGTTCGAGAAACATATTTATAAAACCACAATCAATTGGCCCTTTCTTTAATTCTTCTTTAATCTTGGCAAATTCAATATTGATCAAATTCAAATCAAATTCATTTATTAAAAATAATTCATTGTCAGAAATGACTTTTTTATTTTCATCCATTTCTTTTTTTTCACTCATATACTCATATACCCCAAGTAGGATTATCATTACGCTTCATCTCAGAAATCTCACGCAAAACATCTTTCTCTTTAGCACTCAAATATTTCTTCAAACCTTTCAGAGCAACAAAATCTTCTTCAGGGACATCTGAAAATAATATATCTCCTTCAGAAACTTGCCTACCAACAGTAACTCCAGTCAAAGCAACCGCAACTTGTTTTCCTTCTAAAGCTTCATTAACATTATCTTTTCCATCTTTTATAGATTTCAAAACACACAACTTAGATCCATTTTTAGTAACAGGAGTATTTGCCTTTACAGTTCCAGCTAAAACCTCAACACCCACAATAGCAGGATCTTTTTGCCTAAAAACATGATCTTTCAAAATCTCAATCTTAAATGGTTTAACTAACTCACCCAATTCAGCTCCCTCTAAACGACTAGCCTCTTCAGCCAACCACTTTTCAGCATCTTCAATTATTTTATAGATAACTCTATTTGTTATAATATGAACATTTTCATCTTTTTCAACTTCTTTAACATTAAAACCCAAAACCAAACGATTCAAAGAATTTTCTTCAGAAGAAGCTTCCATAATATCTCCTTTAGTAATATTTCCAATCCCTGCTTTTTTTATCTTAACTCCTTTTTCACGTAATAACCTAGTCAAAGCTTCTAATGAACCTAAAGTATCTGCTTTTATTACAATCCCTTCATTATCAGTTTCAATCATAACCTCTTCAACTTCTGCCATTAATTCTTCTTTAATTGAATCACTATCCTCATTTGCAACAGCAATTGGCATTCCTGGAATAACATCATCCAAGCCCGGACCAGCAATTTTCACAGCCGCAGAAGCATGAATCTCATCAACAGCGACACACTTATTATTCTCCAAAGTAAACAAACATTTAGCTTTACTTTCAATAGGTTCTCCAATAGAACCCACTAAAATTTTATCATTTTGTTTTATAGAGCCAGAATAAATTATAGTATCTAATGTTTTTCCCATTCCTTTTTCTTCAGTAACTTCTAAAATAGTTCCTTTGGCTTGACCCTTTACATCAATATTCAAAGAATCTTCTAAAAACTTTTGAGCTAACCCTGTTATAGTCATCAATAATTCTGGAAAACCCTCTCCAGTTTTTGCAGAAATAGGAATAATCGCAACTTGTTTTGTATAATCATTAACTCTATCGAATCTTTCAGAATTAATTCCCAACTCAGATAGTTTTCCAACAATTTCATACAATTTCATTTCCATAGATTGTTTTATTTGATCGCTTTGTTCACTAAAACTTTGCAAAATTAATTTATCCGGTTGAGATTTCCATCCCCCCATAACATCAATTTTATTCGCTGCAACAACAAAAGGAGTTTTATATTGTTTTAATATTTCGATGGCTTCAATAGTTTGAGGTTTTAATCCCTCATTAACATCTATAACCAAAATAGCAATATCAGCAATATTCCCTCCTCTTTTTCTTAAAGTAGTAAACGCTTCGTGCCCCGGACTATCAATGAATAAAACTCCAGGAATTGTCAAATTAATATTTTTCAATAAATCCCCACAAATTTTCTTAATATTTTCTAATTCAATAGTATAAGCAGAAATAGCTTGAGTAATTCCCCCAGCTTCTTTTGCTGCAAGAGAGCTCCCCCTAATTCTATCTAAAATAGAAGTTTTTCCATGATCCACATGCGCCAATAGCACACAAATTGGTTGTCTAATCATAGAAATAACTCAAATTAACAGTTTTAAAAAGATTTCTAAAAAATTATCTTTCTTCATTCAAAGAATCATATCCATCTGGAAGAAGATCTATTCTATCTCCTTCTTTCAAATTCTCAGGGTCCAACCCCTGTTCTTTCAAATAATTAATCATCATTCTTGTTCTAGAAGCAAGTGATTCTTTATCATTTTCACTAATAACTCTCTCTCCATATTCTGCATACCAGTGTCTTTTAGCTATGCCTGGTCCCCAAGAGTTATCAAAAAAAGTATCCCCATAATTAACAGTATATAATGAGTCTGAAAATGATCTTCGCAATCTAGCAACATAATCTTCATGTAAAGCTGGCGTTACTGGTCTACTCCCTGGGCCATTATAAGGATTAATAGTTGGTCTTGGTCCATGTCCACTTGCCTCAGCAAGAGTCACAATTCCAGGATCTTCTACTTCTCTATTTTTGTAATCCACACCCACAAAAGTTAAAGCACCAGCAAGAGCAATACCCACAACTCCAGCAAATAATTTCTCTGGAATCCTTCCAATCGTATTATCCCATATCCTATCTTTAAGCGTATCATACTTATTAGTGCCGATTGCCATATAAAAAGGAACAGTATAGACTATATAAGTTTTATCAAAATTAAACATAAAATAAGCTTTATAAACAAATATACCTATCAAAATCCCATGGAAGACAACACATTTATGATGGTTTCAATGAAAGATTCAAAATCAGTAGCTGATGCTCTCTCAAATAAAACTGCTCAAAAAATATTACAATATTTAACTGAAAAAAAAGAAGCAACCGAGTCAGAACTATCGGAAAAATTAGAAATTCCTCTTCCAACAGTGCATTATAATATCCAACAATTAAAAAAAGCCAATTTAATCAAATCAAAAGAGTTTTTCTGGAGTAAAAAAGGTAAAAAAATGAAAATATTTACTCTAGCTAAGAAATTTATAGTTATTTCTCCAGATTCTTCAGAAAATACATTATCAAAACTAAAAAGTTTACTTCCTGTGGCTGTACTAAGTTTTGTAGGAGCAGGATTAATAAAATTATTTGTAAAACCAACAACAATTGAAATCCCCACAACTACAGCTGGAAAAGTTTTACCTGGACAAATAGTAGAACCAACAACAGTAACATTAGATCCAAATCTAGCTTTATGGTTTTTAGGTGGATCCTTATTTGTTTTAATTTTAACATTCTTGTTCACATTAAGAAATAAATAGAATCCGAAACCTTTTTATTACGTTTATCTTCTCCAAAATATGTCTTCAAACGCTAATTTGGAAAGAATTATAGAAGATTCCATCAAATCAACAGAAGTTGATACACGATTTATTGATATTTTAAAAAGTTCAGATATAATAGTGCAAACATTGTTAGATCCAGAATATCAAGAATTTATAAGATCAGAAGACACCACAAAATTTACAGAAGAAGAACAAATAAATTATTCTACTTTTATTGATCTATTAGATGTATTTAGAGAGAGCCACAGATCATATTATTTATTTAAAGATCAAAAATTTCCAGAGTTAGGTTCAGACAAAGGACCAGAAGATGGATTAATTCCTGAAGAAGAATTTAACGAATTTAACAATTATATGCTATTTAGGCTTGAAAATTTAGATCAAGTGGATTTTTCAAGATTGTTAAGATTAGCATATACTTTTCAGGAAGGACATTTTCCAATTAGAAGCGAAAAAGCAGAATTTTCTCCAAGAGGAGCATCAGATGTTATCCCAGATAACAAGGATGTTCACCCAGCTATAGAAAGAATAGGAAATGAAGATGTATTTAAAACACTTGAGGGAATAATTTTATCCAACCCAAGACTAAAAACGATGTTAAATTCTCTAAGCTTCTTAGACACAATTTTCGGAGGATTCGCCCACATACAAGGAGAAATTCTCCAACCAAGCAAAATATTAATTACGCCATTATCTGAATATGATCAAAGATCGAAAAACAAACTACTAATTAAATCATTAAATGCAGCAGTGAGAGGGTTTGAACGTGCAAAAAGTACATTTTTCCTTCACGATAGAAAAATTATCGATGATAAACCCAAAGTACACATTAATTTTAATGGAGAAGCATACGAAAAATTCAAAGAAGATTACGGCGCAATGGTTAGCTTATCTTTAGGAGATTTACAAATACTTAATCCAGAATTTCTAAAGGAATATGCAGAGCACCTTCGGCACAAATTTAGATTTCCAAACCATAAAAGTCCAATGTCTGATAAAAGTAAAATAGTCTATAAAACAATTCTAAGACAAAAAGAAAAATTAGAAAATCTCAGAGAAAGAGTGTTTGAAGTTTTATTTAGGTATGATGAATATGCATTCCACTCTAGAGAATCTATGGGAGAAATGATTTGGGATTTAACTTCATTATCAGATGAATGGTATTCTGGAATACAAGGGGCACAAACTTTTGTCAGTGCCGGAAGCAGACCTGTAAGAGAAAAACCACTCGAAGAAATGGTTGATGAATACATGGCCAACACAAAAAATGATATAGTAAATATTGTTGATATTGGTTGCGGAGATGGAAGAAAATCAATACACATCATGGAATATATGAGAAAAAAATATCCAGACACAGAAGCAAGATTACATTTGGTAGACACAAGTGAAGATATGTTAGATATTGCAAGAATGAATGCATACGATGCACAAATAAATCCAACAACAAGAATAGGAGACATAAAAAGAGCTCCAATTAATCCAATATTAGATGAATTTTTCAATAGTTTATTGGCTGGCGTAGAATACACACAAAACGTAGAAGAAGTGGTTCCAAGGGATCAAATATTCATAAATGGCGGATTACTAGATACCTATCAAACAGATTTGTCAATTGGAAATTTAGTATTATGTCTAGGAAATACGATTGGCAACATGAGCTCTCCAAAATTAGTGATAAAAAATTTAATGGATTCAACAAGAAATCCACGTAGAGACATGATTTTATTCGACCATGACATTATTAAAAACGCTGCAAGATATGAAGACAAAAGTTTTATGGTTGGTTTCATGGAAAATGCAGGATTCGATATGGATTTATTTAGATACCACATAAGTGAAGATGAAAAAGGCATTAGGGCAGAATTTATTTACACTGGTGAACAACCATTAATACTATCACAACAATCAGAAAATAGAATATTAGAAACAGGATTTAATTTTATTAATTATCTAAATGAAATCTCAAATGATCCATCAGAAGAACCCCAAAGAGGAAAAAGAATAATAAACATAAGACCTGGAGAAAGAATTCTAGTAGCAACTTCTGGAAAATTCAAACCAACAGAATTTGAAGAAAAAGTTTTCACCGCGGCAAAAGATGATTATAGGACATTTATGAGAAGATATTCAACACACCACAAAATGATAAGAGACGAAGATACTATGTATGTCTTATCTGCTACTGCTGGAAAAATCCCCGATGAAGTACAAGAAGCAATAGAAATACTTGATGATGATTTTTACAATCTTAATTAGGAGGAAGATAATTTATCCTATGTTCTTGATAAGTTAAAATAACTTCATAATCTCTTATAAAATTTGGAAACTCAACTTTCATCTCTTTAATAAATTCATAAAGTTTAGTAGCATTATCTAATTCTGATTCAAATTCTAAATCTGCTCTACCAACTGGATCAGTCACATAAATCACATTAGAGTCATGTTTCAAATACTCAATCAATCTTTTTTTCTCTTCCTTTGTAACATTGTAAAAATTCAAAAATACTTTGAAATGTTGATACCCTAATTTTTTAGTATCAACCATTGCTCTATATCCCAATATAACTCCTTTCTTTTCTAAATTTTTTATCCTATACTTCGCAGCATTTGGAGTCAAACCTGCCTTTTTTGCAATAGTTAAAATTGAAGATCTTGCATTTTGTGAAAGTTGTAATAATATCTTATAATCTTTCTCATCTATTTTTTCTACTTCTTTATCTTCACCAACTATTAATGAAGTATAATCTTTGGAAGTATATAAATAATTTTTCTTAAAGTGAACAATGGAGGTAGCTACAGTAACTTCCTTTTCCTGTATCAACTCTCCAAAATTAAACATTAAATCATCATAAATTTTCTTAAAATCATATATACTTTTAGACCAAATAACAAAAACACTATTCCAAGTCCCTTCTAAACTTGCTACCCAAGCAAATGATGGATGTTTTTTTGCATATTCCATCATTTTTTTCTTTTTTTCTTCAGAAACATCTCTATATTTTATAATAATTCGATACGGCGCAAAACCTAATTTAGCAACATCTAAAATTGCATAGTAACCATTAACAATTCCCCTATTTTCTAAATTTTTCAATCTATAATTAACAACTTCCTTACTTAATCCAACCCTTTTAGCTATTTGGGAATATGTTTGTCGTGCATCCATATCCAAGATTTGTAAAATTTTTCTATCTTTTACATCTAAATCTGCCATCTTGATAAAAAATAATGCATAATTAATATATATAATTTTCGTTTTGATAAAAAATTAATAAATTATTTCAATAATACTTAATTTTAACACATACAATATAAAAAATTAACAATTATTAATTATCAAATCAACAAATAAAAAACAAATATTTTCATTATGATAAAAAATATGATAAAATGTATTTTATAACAAACATACAATACTAATTATATGAAACCTCAAAAAATGGGAAAAGCGGGACAACTTGCAATGTTAATGAGTATGCCTGCACTTGATGGCAACATAGTTTTGCTTGTTCTTGGAGGACTATTCAGCTTACAAAATGTAATGCTAATCGGATTGACAGTAATGTCTGGTCCCGGAGCATTCATACAAAGCGCCACAATAGATGCCACAACAAGGGAACGAGTAATAGTTTCTGTAGTTGCTGGATTAATTGCAACAGTAGCAGTAATACTAGCAGCAACAATGGGTCCAAAACTTTTCGAATTCATAGATGTAAACATAATGAAATTCGCAGGAGGAGTTGCGGTTTGCTTAATTGGATTGATGATAGCAGGAGTAAAACTTCCAAGCATGATCCCATTAGTAATAGTAGTTACTGGATTAGTATTATCTTTCGTAGCTAAAATCTATTGATCACATCCAAAAACCCCGTCTAGCTCAACGGCAGAGCGTTCGGCTGTAGATACTATTCGACTGTGTCGTACAGACAAAGAATGAAGAATAGTTAGCCGTACCCGGAAGGTTCCCGGTTCAAATCCGGGGGCGGGGATAATATTCAAAATGAAATCAGTCAAAGATGTATTAAAAAGTGGACAAGAAAAAGAAATGAAGAGAGTATTTTTAGATCAATCCTCTCAAATTTCTGAAGACAGAAGAAGCTACCAAAAACCTGGCGATAAAATCGGTTTAGAACTAGAATGCCACATTGCAGACCGAGAAACATTAGATTTAGCTCCAGAATATGTAAGGAATAGTTTAACAACAGACCACGGAAATACTTTTGGCAAAGAACTTGGCGCTTCACAATTAGAAATAAGAACAGAACCACTTACAACCCATAAAAATATTTTCGAAGAGTTAAGTGAAAATCTAAAATCATCCCAAAAATTAGCAATATCTTTAGTGGGAGGAAAGTATACAATCTTAAACATGGGATTCCACCCTTTAGCCCCATTTAATCCTGCACAAAGATCCGAAACGGAAGAAAAATATGAATTAGTTCCAAACTTCCACAATGAATACGAAAGTGAACTTGTAAGAAAATTTTTCCAACACGGAATAGATTTGGGAGATGCAGGAATTATGGGTCTTGCAAATTCAGTTCAATGTAATTTAGAAGCGCAAAGTCTTGGAGATGCAGTAGACAAACAAAACAGATCTTTCCACATATCTCCATACATCTGGGCACTAGCTTCAAATGCTAAATTTGTTGGAGGAAGGGATGTTGGATTTGAAGATATACGTATGAAAGCATGGGAAGTAAGTCACGATACAAGAGATTTAGAAGAAGTTCTAAATGAAACTCCACTTAGAGTTGGATTGCCTAAAGATTATGATGGCACAATCGAAGAATATTTTGCAAGAATAACTGATCATCCCTTTATCCTATCTCACACTGATGCTGCGTTTGAAATTGGAATAGGATTAAACTGGAATGATACAAGAATAAAATTCAATCGAGATTCAAAAACCGCAATAGTAGAATTTAGACCAATATCAACTCAACCAACCGTTGAAGAAAATATAGCTTTAATGGCATTTTACGTTGGTAGATTATTATACTCTCAAAAAACTGGAGAAAAACTTCTTCCAATGCAACTAGTAAACTATAACAGAGAAGAAGTAATGAAGTATGGTTTAGATTCAAGATTATATTCTTACGAGGGAGACAGAATAAAATTAGTAGAATTCAAAAGTATTGCAGAAAGAGAACTAAAAAATGCAGAGCTGGGTTTAATCTCTCAAGGAATTTCCCCATACAAATTTGAAATTCTAAGAAGTAGATTACAAAATGGAAATCCCTCAAATAACCTATCAAGAATAATTCATTCAAGAGGATACAATACAAAATCTGTAAGAGAATCGACAAAAGAAATTTGTAGGATCTAAAATGGAAAAATACAAAACAAAAATAATTGGACAAGGAGAAAAAACCATTGCAGTAGTAGCATGTTTACACGGAGATGAAATTGTTGGGAAACATATCCACAATTGGTTAATTCAAAATAAAGATTCATTAAAATGTAAGGCAAAACTTATTTTTGGAAATCCAATTGCTCACATAAAAGATACAAGATTTGTTCATGAAAATTTAAACAGGGTTTTTCCAGGAAAAGAAGAAGGAAATTATGAAGAAAGACAAGCCTTCAGAATAATGCAAGAACTAAAAGACGTAGATATGGTTTTAGATATACATTCAACCACATTAGATATAGATCCTTTCGCTATTTGCGTATTTGGCAAAGACGAAAAGGACATGATAAAATCAACAGGTTTGAAAAATGTAATGGTTTATACCCCAGGAAAATCTTACAAGGGACAAACATTATGTCAAGCAATAAATGTCCCCGCCATTGCATTTGAATGTGGTCAACACAAAAAACCAGAAACATTAGAAAACGGAATAAGAATAATAAAAAATATTTTCAGACACTATAATTTTCTAGATGGAAATCCAGAATACATAGAACAAAATTTCTTCAAAACAGAAGGAACAATAATAGAATCTGAAAAAGATATGATTTTGCCAGAAAGCATACGAGATTTCCAAATAATTGAAAAAAATACAATAATTGCAGAGGGAAATAACTCCAAAATTTTATCAGAAGATTCTTTCTATCCAATATTGATAAGTAAAAATCTAGATAGAAGAGAAAATGGAGTTCTAATGTTAAAATCTAGAAAAATAAATTATTCACGAGGAAAAATAATAGAATGATATCTCAAGAACAATTATCTCTAATTAGAAAGTTTGCTCTAAATTTAGATTGGAACGCCGCTTTCAATGGAAATTCAAAAGGAAACAGACATTTATTCAGAGTTGTAAAAAGAGCACTAGAATTATCAAAAAATAAAGATGTACGAATAGATATAATTGAAGCATCTGCCTGGTTACATGATGTAAAACTTGAAAACATAATAATTGGAAATAAATCAATAAATCAAGAAAGGCTAAATAATTTCTTCAACAAAATAGAAATCTCTCCAGAAGATAAACAACTAATTTTAAAATGTATTTCTGAAGATATTTCGTTAGAAGAATCAAAAATAGTCAAAGACGCAAACAATTTAGAAAAATCTGGTCCTTTGGGCATCATCAGAGAAACCTGGAAAAGATCTCAACTGGGTTGGCACACTGAAAGGATAGTAGATCATCTTCCTTCTCATCTAAAAATAAAAGAAAATGAACTATATACAAAAGAAGCAAAAAAACAAGCTTCAAAACAAAATAAACAAACACAAAATTTTTTCAAAATAATAAAAAAACAAATAAAAGAATAAAAAATTTACATCACATGATCTTCGTTAGCAGATTTGTAACTATGCAATTCATCAATTGAAAACCACAATGCAACTTCTTGTTTTGCTTCTTCTACATTACCAGAAGCATGAATTAAATTTGCAGTCGCTTTTTTCTTTTCATCAGAATAATCATTTGATGTATGTGCAAAATCTCCTCGAATTGTACCTACTGCAGCATCTTTTGGTTCTGTACTTCCAACAATCTTTCTTACAACTTCTACTGCATGAATTCCTTCAACAACTAAAGCTGCAACCGGGCCAGATACAATATATTTTTCTAAATCCTCATAAAAATGCTTATCAACATGTGCAGCATAATGTTTCTTAGAAAAATCAGGATCAACTTCAACCATCTTCATCCCAACAACTTTCAATCCACGCTTCTCAAATCTTCCAATAACCTCTCCAATCAATCCCCTTTTTACGCCGTCAGGCTTAACCAATATTAATGTTTGCTCTATCATTTTCAAATGAAAAACTTTATATTGTTTATTAGGTTTTCTATTTTTCATGAAAAAACTTAGTTTAGCTACAGGTTTATTAGTTATTTATCTCACTACACAATTTGCAACATATAAACAAACATGCAATTCTTTTGACGATTTACATTTAGAAATCCATGAAAAACGATACGAAAGTGAGGTTGATATGTATAAACTATTAACAGCTCAAAATATGATTAGAGACAGCGATTTTTCTTTTATTGATGAATCTTTTAGAGATATGTCTTCAGAGTCTCCCGTAACTAGAAAATTATTAAAAGAAGCAATGAGAGATTATCCAATAACTCCTGAGATTTCTGAAAAACTTAATGAGGGAGCATTAGAGGATACAAATGATTTAATTTCCAGACATGCAGAAAGAATTATTGACTCGCCATCTTCATGGTTACAACCAGGTAGAAGATTCGCAGCTAAAAAATATGTAACAGAATATATAACAGAATAAAAATTTTATATATTCTTCATTTTCTACAATTAATTATGAGAAAAAAAGTAAAAGAGATTTTAACTATTTCTGGACTATGTGGTTTGCTCCTGACTTGGAATGGTTTCCGAGATTATGGCAACGTTAACAGAGAATTGGGAAGAGATTTTCACAATATATTTTATGAAGAATACCGTAGATTGTGGTATGAAGATAATCAAAGAACAGGACAAGAAATGGTTGAAAATGGACATACTAGATTAGAAGTATTAACACACCCATATTCTAAGACTCTTGAAGAAACTGAACCATTTTTAGAACAAGCAGGAAAAGTTGCAAGAGCAAAAGTTTCAGAAAAAGCAGAAGAAATGGTCTCTACAACTAGTTTAATATTTAGTCCTGGAAAATATTTCGCAGCTAAAAAATATATAACAGAATAAAAAATTTATTCCTCTTTTTGTTTAGTCCACTTAAATTTGATCGGATTTCTTTTCAATTTAAGCATATTTTTCTCACACTTCATAGAGCAAAAGTTCAAAACTCTTCCAGTTTTTTGAACATACATCTTCCCAGTTCCAGGTTCGATATTTTTTGTACAAAATGAACAATTAGCCATTTTTATCTCCTACCGCCTTTTGAAGATATCTTTCTTGCTTCTATTTCAGTCTCTCTAAGCATTATCAAATCACCAATCTTTACTGGACCCTTTACATTTCTTCTAAGAATTTTATTTTGATCTCTTCCCTCAAGAACTTTACATCTAACTTGAGTAATTTCTCCCCTCATACCAGTCTTTCCAACTACTTCTTCAACAGAAGCTGGAACAGCATAAGTAAATAAGGAAGTTTCTTTTCCTTTCTTATCCTTAGTTTTAGCGTCTTTTGGTGCCATCTTTATGATAATTCCTTAATAACTTTCTTAGAATCTCCTTCTTTAACTACAGCAACGGAAGCAGTACCTACTCTCAAACCTGCAGCTGCACCCAAATCATCCTTCACAGGAACTTCAATATATGGAATATTTTTTTCCTTACACAAAGGTTCTAAGTGCATTATAATTTCTTTAGGAGAAACATCTTGAGCAACAACAACCAACTTTGCAGTTCCTTTTTCTACAACTTTAGTAACTTCGTTAGCTCCTTTCTTAATCTTACCAGTTTTTTTTGCTAATTCAATAGCCTCATAAGCTTTTGATATTTTTTCTTGTGAAACTTCAGCCATTTCTAAACCCTCCTATCATTAGGTTACAATTTGTGAAAATCAACACTTTATAAACCTTTCCCCGCACCATAAACGAAAATCAAAACCCTTAAAAACAAAAAACAAGGTTTCTTCTTAATGGCAAAAGATACTCACTGGGCAGATAAGGCCGCAGAAAATCTATTACATAGAAATCCTAAAAAGAAATTATTTACTTTAGCCGCAGGTATCTCTCCCAGTGGAACAGTACACATTGGAAATTTTAGAGACTTAATTACTGCAGAAGCAGTTGCTAGAGCATTAAAAGATAAAGGAAAGAAAGTTAGATTCCTATTTTCCTGGGATGACTATGATAGACTAAGAAAAATCCCCAAAAACATCTCTAAAAATTTTGAAAAATATATCGGCCTACCATACTCTAAAGTTCCAAATCCTTTCGAAAAAAAAGGAAGCTATGCAGATCATTTTGAAAAGGAATTAGAAAAAGATCTACCGAAACTAGGAGTAAATCCAGAATTCATCTATCAAACAAAGATGTACGCTGCAGGAAAATACAAAAAAGGAATAATAGAAGCAATGAAAAAAAGAAAAAAAATTGCTCTAATCCTAGCAGACTTTAGAACTCAAGGATTTACAGAAAAAGAAATAGAAAATTATTATCCTTTAGAAATTTATTGTGAAAAATGTGAAAAAGATTTCACAAAAATTGAATCTTACAATGATAAAACAAACGAAGTTGAATACTCTTGCAAATGTGGAAATAAAAACAAAGTAAATCTAAAAGAAAAAAACATTGGGAAACTTCAATGGAAAGTAGATTGGGCAATGCGTTGGAAATACGAAGACGTATGTTTTGAACCTGGAGGCAAAGACCACTCTTCCCCTCAAGGAAGTTATCAAGTAGCAAAAAGAATTTCAAAAGAAGTTTTTGAATTTGAACCTCCAATGTATCAACCTTATGATTTCATTGGCTTAAGTGGACTATCTTCAAAAATGTCTGGATCTACAGGAATAAATATAAGTCCCGGAAGTTTACTAGAAATCTATGAACCAGAATTACTACGTTGGTTATTCTTAAGAACACTTCCAACAAAACAATTTGATTTTTGCTTCGATTCAGAAATAATAAGACAATACGATGAATTCGACAGAGAACAAAAAAATTACAAAGATTTGAAAGAAAGTAAAAAAAGAGCTTTAGATCTCTCAAAAGTAAAAAATAAATTTATCTCTAAAAACAACATTTCATTCAGATTAATCGGAAGTATAGGTCAAATAACTCAAGGGAATTTAAAAGAAGTACTTAGAATTCTAAAAGAAACTGGAGATAAATCAAAAAAAAATTCAATACAAAGAAGATTAACACTCTCTCAAAATTGGATTAAAGAATTCTCTCCAGAAAATAAAATAGAATTATTAAAAAACGGAAATGAAAAATATTTCAAAAAACTCTCAAAACACGAAAAACAAGAACTAATAACTTTCTTTTCAAATGTTGAAGATAATTGGAGCTTAGATAAATTAACAAATTTAGCTTACGAAGTTCCAAAACAAGAAGATTTAGAAGAACAACAATTGAAAAAAAGGCAAAGACAATTCTTTAAAAATGTATATATGTTCTTAATAGACAAAGAAACTGGGCCAAGACTACCAACATTCTTAATCTCAATTGGAAAAGCAAAAATAAAAGAAATTTCTAAGAGTATTATTTGATCATATTATAAAAAATAGAATTACTTAGTAATGATTTGAAATCTTAAACCTTTCTTAACTTTTTTCAACTCAAAATCTTTTATTCCTTGTGCAGAAGCATATTCTTTTGCTCTCTCTTCACTCGGAAAAGTTTTAGGTCCTTTCTTTTTTACAGCAGTAGAAACACTTCCTCTTTTATGAGTACTAATTCCTAATCTTCTCTTCATTCTTGTATGAACTTTTACCATAATACAAACTCGTTAATTTAATTCATTTATAAAGTTAACTGAAAAATACACAAACTCAAATAAACAAATACCTTTTTATATGGGAAATTTAACCTAAAATTATACTTTTCAAGGAGGAAATGAAAAAAATGGTACAAGCTTATTGTGTTAAATGTAAGAAAAAAGGACAAGAAATGAAAGAACCAGCAATTAATCAAACTGCTAAAGGCGGATACATGGCTAAGGGCGCATGCCCAGATTGTGGAACAGTTATGTGTGCAATGATGTCAAAAGATAACGCTGAAAAAGCAATTGAAGAAGGAGCTAAAAAAGCTTTCTAATTTCTTTCTTTTTTTAATTTTTTATTAAAGCATAAACATTACAAAATAATTCTTTTGGTGATAACAAATACTTCAACCTCTTACTCTTTGTACGTTTTTTGGGATCTCCCCTTTCACAAATGCTTTCTAAAGATTTTTCAAGAGGATATTCAACTACATTTGGAGTTCCTAATATTACATGCCCTATTTCATGTAGCAAAAGTTTCTTATCTATTGAATCTTCATTTATAGCAATATAAAATTCGCCCTCTGAAGAATACGTAAAGCCCCTTACAACATTTCCTTCTGGAATCCTAGATTCTCCACTCAAAGGAACAAAATTTATCTTTCTTCCATATAAATAAAAATTCTCTTGCTCTTCTTTTATTATTTGTTCAGCCTCAGCAACAGTTATTTTTTCTCCAGGACGACCAATGGCATAATGATTCGCTAATTTTCCTGCAAAACCATACAAAACAAAAGTTCCAACTGTCAAAGCAGTACGAATCTTCGTTTTTTTAGAAATTTTCATCAAATAATGGAATATATAAGCAATTTATAAAAGCTACTTATGTCCAAAAACAAAAACTAATTCTTTCTCAGATTTACTATCCAACCTAACAAACCCAAATCTCTCAAATTGAATAACAGAACCAATCTTCAATTTCTTCAAAGAACTTTCACCCAAACCTTTCTTAACAGTCCCATCATTCATCAAAATAGAAACATTAACATTACTATCATTCACAGGCAACCAATGTATTAGTTTAGCTTTCAAAGTTTTATCCATTTCAGCAGAATGATATTTTCCATTAGTAAAATTAAACAAATGCATAAACCTATACAAAACCCCTTTCTCAATTTTATCAGAAACATAAAAATACTGATGTGTATCAAATTTACGTACACCCATATTTAAGTCCGGATGCAATGGAGCTTCAATTTCCAAATCTGGAGCATCTGAAACCCTAATTTTTTGCGGATTCTCAACAAAGAAATATCTTTTAGTCTCAGCATCAATAAGTTCACGATTAAAAGAAGCTAAAGCCTCAAATGAAACATTAATATCTGATTTTTTAATTCCAACATCATACATAAATTTACGAATAGCTTCTGAACTAAAACCTCTACGTCTCAAAGCTCTAATTGTTCCTAAAGAGGGATCATCCCAACCACTAACTTTCCCTTCTTCCATTAATTTAACAGTTTCAGAAGTACTTTTAATTCCCTCAACCAATAATTTGCCATGATACATAGTTTCTGGATATCTCCAACCAAAATATCTATACAAATATTTTTGTCTATCATCAGAAATACTCAAATCAATTCCTCTAATAATGTGTGTAACCCCAAATTCATAATCATCAATGGCAGATGCAAAATTCAATAATGGCCAAACCATTGATTTTTTGTCTAAGGGATGTTTATTCTCTGAAACAATCCTAAACGCAGCCCAATCACGAACAGCAGGGTTAGGATCCTTTAAATCAGTTTTAACACGTAATACTGCCTCGCCTGCTTTGTATGTACCATCAAACATCTTTTTCCATCTATCAGTTTGATATTCATCCATACAAGAACATTTCAAACCTTTATGAATTAAATCTCTTTTATTTTCGGATTTACAAGTACAAACATAAGCACCACCTAAGTTAATTAATTCTTGAGCATATTTGTAATAAGTTTTCAATCTTTTACTCTGAATAACCGTTTTACTAGGTTTTATCCCCAACCACTTCAAATCTTCTTTAAACCAATTATATGCTTCTTTCACTGGAGGTTTAACTTGAGGATCAGTATCATCAAACCTTAAGATATATTTTCCTTTATATTTCTCTTTTACAAACCAATTCCATAATGCCGGTCTACAATGTCCAAATGAAATTGCTCCATTAGGATTCGGCGCAAACCTTACAACTAAATTCTTAACATCTCCCAATTCTGGAGTTTTATCTTTCTCAACCTTTTCAGGTTTTTCAACTGCCCCATACTCTCTTAACAATTTTTCTTGTTCTTCTAAACTCATAGAATTCACTTTCTCAACAATTTTTTGTATTTCAGGAGTTAATTCCTTAGCTTTATTCCTTAATTCTGGATGTAAACCCATTAAAGCCCCAATAACGCTTCCCAAATTAGCTTTTCCATTATAATTAACAGCATTATCTAATACAAACCTCTCAATCTCATAAGTATTCATAAGAAATCTAACCCTATTATAATTTATAAACTTTCTCCAAATTCACAACATTTAAAAAACTAATTATTAGCAAAATCTTTAATGAAAAAGTGTAAATTCGTTTATGACAGAGAAAATTGCATAGGTTGCGGTTCTTGTGCTGCCTTAGATCCAAAAAATTGGCAAATGAAGCCAGATGGAAAATCTAGCTTAATAGATTCTAAAGAAATAGATGACGAACTATTCGAAAAAGAATTTCCAGAAGATGATATAGATAAAAACATGGAAGTTGCACAAGCTTGCCCAGTAAATGTAATCCACATAGAAAAAGACGAAGAAAGAATAATATGAAAAAACCAGAAATTTTAGCTCCAGTTGGAGATTGGGAAACTTTACAAGCAGCAATAAAAGCGGGAGCAGATGCAGTTTATTTTGGAATAGAACAAATCAACATGCGTTCCGCATCAGCCAGAAACTTCAAACTAAAAGAACTAAATAAAGTAATGGAAACACTACACAAAAATAAAGTAAAAGGTTACTTAACATTAAATACATTAATTTACGATCACGAACTTGAAAGAGTAGAATCAATTCTAAAAGAAGTTAAAAAATCAAACGTAGACGCAATCATAGCAACAGATGCAGCAATAATACAATTATGTAACAAAGAAAACATAGAAGTACATATTTCAACTCAATTATCCGTTTCAAATTACGAATCACTAAAATTCTACGCAAAATTCTCCCCAAGAATAGTTTTAGCAAGAGAATGCACACTAGAGCAAATAAAAAACATAAAAAACAGGATAAAAAAAGACAAACTAAACTACAAAGGAAGAGAAATAGAACTAGAAACATTCATTCACGGATCTTTGTGTGTAGCTTATTCTGGAAGATGTTTCATGAGTCAATTCCACAACAGAATTTCTGCAAATCGTGGACAATGCTTACAAGAATGCAGAAGAAAATATAAAATAACAGATGAAGAAGATCCAAGAAGAGAATTCATTTTAGAAGGAGAACAAGTTATGTCTCCAAAAGATCTTTGTTCTTTACCAATCCTAGATCAATTAATCAAAGCAGGAATAGATGTATTCAAAATAGAAGGCCGTGCTAAAGGTCCAGAATATGTTTACACTGTTACAAAAGCCTACAAAGATGCTTTAAAATTAATAGAAGAAAATACTTTCACAGAAAAGAATATTCTAAAATTACTAAATGAATTAGAAAAAGTCTACAATCGTGATTTTACAACAAATTTCTTACTAGGAACCCCAACAAACGATTCCTGGACTAAATTTTATGGTTCAATAGCAACAGAAACAAAAGAAAAAATAGGAACAGTAAATAGATACTACCCAAAACTAAAAGTTGCAGAAATAATTATGGAACAACATAAAATAAAAGAAAAAGACACAATTGCTTTCACTGGAAACTTAACTGGATTCTACAAAACAAAAATAAAAGAGTTATGGGTAAATGAAAAACCCGCTAAAAAAGCTAAAAAAGGCGATGATGTAACAATAAAAATAGATGAAAAAGTGAGAAAAGGTGATCAAGTATTCAAAATCAAAGAACAAAAAAAAGAATTCTCAAAATTTGAAATCCACAAACCCTTCAAACAGTCTAAGAAGAAGGGGATGATCTAATAGTTACTTTTAAATAGCGATTATTAAACCAAAAATTATGACGATTATAGCACAAAATCAAGAAAATGTACCTTTTGAATTAGTCGGAGGAAAAGGAGATGGATTACTAAAATTAAAAGCAATTGAATCTTCATTAGAAGAAATGTCTTTTTTTGCATTGACTAGCATACCTAGTTTTTATATAATACCTCCAAACATTTCTTTGGCAAGCAATAAAGATGAAATATTAGATGCTGCTAAAAGATTAGGAACTTCATTTGCAGTAAGATCTTCTTCAACTCTAGAAGATAACGGAGAACATTCTTTTGATGGCATATTTAGAACAGATTTAAACGTTTCTTTAGAGAGTTTACTAGATTCTATCCAAGGGGTAAGAGAAAGTGCACTATCTGACAAAGCAAGAGATTATGCAGAAGAAACTAAAACAAGATTAGTTGAAGGAATGCCAGTAGTTGTACAAGAAATGTCACCTTACAAAACTACTGCTGTTATATATTCAAAATTCCCTTGTCCAAATGATATAGTTCGAGGAACATTGTATGATGAAAATTCATATTTTTCTAACTTTGTATTTATGAGGGAGTTAGATGAAGGAATTATAACAGCAAATACGTTTCACCCAATTTTAAGTAATACCAATGATCACCTAGATAGTATAGAAGGTTTATTAGCAAATATTGCAATAATGATAGAAAATAAATTTCAACATCCAATAATCCTAGAGTCTTCATATGAACGTAATGAAAATTTTTCAGAATACCCTCGATGGAAAACACACATTCTCCAAGCAAGACACTTAACAGGAATTTCAGATTCAGAAAAATCACAAATACCTGAATTACAAAAAAATGGAGTCATAGCAAGTACGTCTATGTTAAATGGGTCCGGAGACTTTCAAGGAGATTGTTGTGTTGCATATACAAATTACAGAGGAGATGGTAGTAGATTTCTAAATACAGATGAAATAGAAAGTTTTGATGCATCGCATCCACAAGGATATGTTTTAGTTACACCCCATATAGAGTTTTACAGCAGCTCTATAGATGAAATAACCAAAAATAAAAGAGCAGTAGTAGCATATAAAGATCTTGGAGTTCATCATGACTTTGAAATAGCTAGAAAAAAGGGAATATTGTACTTAAATTGCAAAGATTCTCTACAAATGGGATTTTTTGAATTCCAAGATAATCTCCCAGAGTGTAGACCTGAACCTCCAATAAAAACAGGAGATAGATTAAGAGTTACAAGCGATGGAATTACTGGGTGGGTTTACAAGATTTAACATACTTAAAAATTTCAGAATAAATTTTCTCATAAAATCAAGACAAAAATAAGGTTTATAAATATTACTAACTAATCAAAACAATGCTAACAATAATGAGAAATAAAGATATAAAAAATATCTTAAAACAAATAAAAGAACAATTTAATTGTGGAATAAAAGGAGAACACCTATTTCTAATATCAAAAAACGATAAAGTTTATGTTACAAACCCAAAACTACAAGAAATTAACACTGAAAATCTAAAAGTAAACAACACTGGCTCATACTTTGGAAAAATAGAAAGAAGCGGATTCAGATTATCAATAGAAGGTTCAGAATTATTAGACAACCCAAAAAAAAATGTACTAGAATTAAACGATGAAGAGTTCCAAGCTTACATGGCTGGAGAGAATTTAATGCTTGATAAAAAACAAGAAAATGCATACAAAATTCTAAAATACAAAAAACATTTTGTAGGCTCTGGAAGAGTCTCAAATAATGTATTATTGAACTACATTCCTAAGTCTAGAAGGGCAAAAGAAAACCTTTAAAAAACTCCATTTCTCGTTAATATTACATGAAAACAGAAGAAAAATTCAAGCAAGCAATTAAAACATATAATAAGATTGCTGGAATTTATGCAAAGTATACTGAAGACAAATTAATGCAGTTCCAACTATCAAGATTTGAATCATTATTACCCGGAAAAAGAATCTTAGATGCGGGTTCTGGCTCTGGTAGAGACGTAGAATACTTCATGGAAGATGGATTCAAACCAATAGGAGTTGATATTTCTCTAGGACAAGTTAAAGAAGCAAAAAAACGTGTTCCAAAAGGTGAATTTTTAAAACAAGATTTCAGAAAAACAAAATTCAAAGATAATTCTTTCGACGGCATTTGGTGTATGGCAAGTTTTGTACATTTCCCAAAAACCGAAATAAAAAAAGCGTTAAAAGAATTCCATAGATTACTAGATAAAAACGGAATAGTTTACATTTCTGTAAAAAAAGGAAAAGGCTCAAAAGAAATTAAAAAAGAAAAATACAATAATGAACCAAGAACATACTATTTCTACGAACAAACAGACATGGAAGAACTTGTTCATGACGTAAATTTCAAAATTTTATCCTCAGAATCCAACGATGTTTGGGTTGAATTATTTATTCAAAAAACTATTTAAATTTATTTCTTATCGGAGTAATAATATCAATTAAATATTTAGATAAAGCATTTTTCAAATCTAATGGATGTACATCTTTTTTCCCAAAAGCTTTCTCTAAAGAAGAATAATCATCAAACTCTAAATTTCCACCAAATTTCTCAGGTCTCTCAATTACAAAAGTATTAACCCTAGGGAAAACAATTAACTGAACAATTTGCAAAACTGGATTATCTTTAACCTCGCCAGCAACACAGTGTGCTTTCTTTATTTTCTTACTAATATCTGAATCTGAATCACGTATAGATATAAATGATCCACTATCAGAACTGCTCATTTTTCCAGATCCACTTAATGAACTAATTAATGGCGTATGTAAAAACACGGGAGTATCAAACTTTATGTCTCCCAATACTTCAGTACCCAACATATGTATCTTTCTTTGTTCAATTCCACTTTGAACTACATCAACATTCAAATGTTTTATATCAGCAATTTGCATAAAAGGATAAATAACTTGAGAAACTTTAGCTTTTTCAATATCTCTCCCAACCTGTTGCATACTTCTTAATGATCGATTAATTGTAGTTTTAGTTGCAATTGTCAAAACATCATCCATATATTCTGAAGTTCTCTGGAAAGAAGTTCCCAAAACAAATTCAGCATCTTTCAAACCCGCAGCTTTAAATCCAGCAGTCCAATTCTTAACTTGCTTCTCGATAAAATCCCAATCTCCTTTTTGATTCAAATATGTATGCCAGTCAGCAAATAAAACCTTAACATGGAATCCAGCTTTAGCCAAATCAATAAGTTTAGTAATAGTAACTAAATGCCCCAAATGGATTTCACCAGAAGTTTCATAACCACAATATACAATTGGTTTTTTCTTTTTCAGAATTCCAGATATTTTTTCTTCATTTATAATTTCGGCACAATTTTGTTTTACTAATTCTAACTTATCCATAACAGAATTAAACAAAGTTTACTATTAAAAACTTTCGGATATATTATTGCTCAGATCTAAAAATCTTGCCCAATATTGTTTCGATAGTATCAACATTTTTCTCTCTTGTTGACCTTACTTCTACTCTAACATCTCCATAAATTTCAGAACCCTTCAAAAATGAAGCCATTCTATTTGTTCTTTTTGTATATCTAACTGTATAAATTACTCTCCCACCAGAAAGCACATGTCCAAAATGCCATGCTATGCCAATTTCCCCTTCTTTTCCATCTTTACTTGGAATATTATATTTTCCCTTTAAAGTCACGTGAGGAACATTAGTTAATGTACTAAGAAAATTTAGATGTTCATACTGTCCCTCGTGAGGGCCCTCATAGAATGTATTTATTATCATAAAAAAAGGAATTCTAAACCCTTTATAAGTGTTTTCCCTTTTCAGTAACTAAAATCCACCCCAAAATCACAGCTCCAATTACATTAAAACTATCTGCGACATTAAAAATAGGCCAAACTTTTAGATCAATAAAATCTCTAACAAACCCTAAAAATACTCTATCAATTAAATTTCCAGTTGCTCCACCCAATAAAAACGATAAAGGCAAATACAATTTAGGATATTTTCTAAAATAATAAACAATCAAAAATATGACAAACAAAGAAATAACACTTAAAACAAAAACATTTCCTTTAAACAACCCAAAAGCTGCTCCAGTATTCTCTGCATAATTCAAAATTCCATAATCAATTCCTTTAAACAAAACCTTAGTAATTTGATCTAAAATAACAATAAATAAAGCAATTAACAAAAATTTTCTACTAACTTTCATATATACGAAAAACAAAGTGAATTATTTAAGAAAGATTAACCACTAATAAAAGATAACATTTATAAATAAGTCAAAATTCCCAATAAAAAATGTTAGAAAGAATAAAAGAAATAAAGAGAAATAGAGCAATAAGAAAATCTTCTGATGAAGTAAAAGCATTATATTTGCCAGAAAATGCAGAAGGATTTGATGATTTTTATTTTACAGTAGAATCTCATTCTAACAAAACATATGTAAATAACATATATCGAGATGGCCATAAATCTTTAGTTCTCTATGATGAAATTCCTGGAAAGGCTGTTGCTTTGGTAGGATTTGAAAGTGTTGGTTTAGAATCAATAATGGTTGTACAGTTACAAGCAAGACTAGGAATAGAAAAAGAGAATTTACCAAAAAGATGGGAAAGAACTTTACTAGAGGCAGGAATAAATTACGCAAGAGAACAAGGATTTTCACAAATTCAAGTACAGCCTTCAACAAAAAACACTTGGATAAAGATGGGCACAAGTAAAAGTGACAAGGCCCACAACCTAAGACTAAAAATGAGATATGATGTAACTGCAAAAAGAAGAGGTTTTAAACTAGATGAATCACTTGATGCTTGGGTATTAGATTTGTAAACTACCGAAAACCTTTAAAACAATATAACCCACATTTTTACTATGGGTGATACTATAAATTCTCTTAGAAAAAAGCTGGAAGATAAAGAGCTAACTCCAGACCAAAGAACTAATTTAAGGAAGAAATTAGTCACACTAATCAAAGAGAAAGGCCAATCAAAACTATCAAACAATCAAAAAATAGAATATCATATAACTTATGACACTTTTGGGGGAACTTTAGAACCTGTTTATTTCTGGACTTTAGACTTTTTAAGAAATCAATCTCCAAGTGGTTTAGGGTTTGATGTAAATAAAATTGAAGAAGAATTCGAAGCTTCAGCTGGAGGAGGATTCTTCGGAGAACTAGGAACAAAAGCAAGCGTAATGCAAGATAGAGCTATGAAAATCCTAGAAACAATCAATGCAATCCTAAGAACTATAATTAATCTAATTTACGATTTAAAAGAATATGATATGCGTTTAGAAATTTACGATGAGCTAGATCCAAACAAACAAAAAAACGCTAAAGAGCGAGAAGCAGCGTCATTTGCATTAAAAGCTATATGGATGGATCAAGTAGACATCAAAGCAGGACTTGGAAGTATAAACCAATTATCAAGAGGAGATTTGCAATTTGTAACATTAAGAGATGCATTCATGCAAGCCGATACAACAAAACAAGCAAATAAGCTAGATTTAAACAAAAGAGTAAAAGTAATTCTACTAAAAAAATTAAAAGAGTATAATATTTGGAAAAAAGCTTCAGAAGTTGAACTAAGAAAAAGATATTCCGTAGAAAAAAATTACCTAAGAGCTCAAGTTGATTCTCTAAGACTTTACACAAAATGGGCAAAACCATATTTAAGGGCTGCACAAAAACTTGGAATGAAAGAATTCAGAACTTCAGCAAACATGCCTTCACCCGATATAGTTGCAACATTCAACAACATGCAAATGGAATTAAAATTATTTGGAAAAAAAGAAGTAAAACCCTCGAAAGTTCACGGTTCATATGATAATTACAAATTCAAAGAAAAATTCTATTCTTGTGTTGAAGTAGAATTCAAATTCAGAACTGCTCCACAAGTTGCCAGACAAGGACAATCCACACACTATGCTCATCTGGGAGTAATAGATATCTTCTTCAGGGCATTTGGATTATCAGAATCAGATATACTAGACATAGAAAAACTGGAAGTCTTTGAAGACATGGAATTAATTGAAACTCTAACAGAATCTTCCTTGAAAGATATGCAAGCAGACATTGATTATTATGTTCAAGGAAAAGAACCAAAAGAAAAAAAAGAAGAGAAAAAACCAACTCCAAATCCATTAAAAGGATTATCAGAATTATTCTCTCCAATATCTTCGTTATTTTCAGAAAAACAAGCAAATTCAACGCAAAAATCCTTAGTAATTAAGGCAGCAAAAACCGAAGCAATGAATAGTTGTTTAACTTTATATGATGTTTTCAAAAAATCCCATAGGATGATGACATGGTAATCAAAGAAATATTAAAACAATTAGAAAAGATAACAAAAACAAAAGAAAAAATAGCTTTCTTAATGAAAGAACTAAAGAAAGCAAAAAATACACAACTAAAAAAACAAATAGAAATATTATTACAACAAGTAATAGATCAAGAAAATCTAGAAGAAAGAGTAACACTACAACAACCAGAATTACAAACCAAAAAAAGACAAATACGATTACAAACACTAGAAGAACAACTTCCACAACCTCGATTTGTAAGGGGAAAAGAAGAGGAACCAGAAAAAGTTGATTACAAACTATTTCAAGGAGAAGAAAATTATCAAACTGGAGTAAAATCAAAAGCAAATGTTGTAGATCCTCTACAAGACAATCCAAACAAATCCGGGATTGAAGTAACTCCCTACAAAGAAAACACAGATGAAATATACCAATCTCAACAAGACATTAGAGAAATACAATCACAAAGAATTGACGAATCACCCAAAGATTTTTCAACAGAAGAAATAATAAAAAGACAAAAACTAAAACACGAAGATACAAAATATGAATTTACATAAAAATGGCAGAATTTCACGATAGAAGAAATAATAGTATGGACACTGACGTAATGTTATCTTTCGCTAGACAAGGTGCTCCAACTTCCCCACAAACTCCCAATCAAATTGGTGAAATGGGAAAACTTCTAAATTCTGGAATGAAAAATGTTGAAGTCGGAACAATCCAACCAGATGTTTTTGAAACAATTCCAGAACAACACTTTGACGAAATGAGAAGATTATCAAAATTAACAGATGCAAAAGTTTCAGTTCACGCTCCAATTGTAGATCCTGCAGGATTTGATCAACAAGGAAAATGGGCAGAAGAAACTAGACAAGAAAATGAAAATTACATCAAATCATTAATTGATAGATCTTACAAACTAGATCCAGATGGAAATGTTCCAATAAACATGCACACTACTGCTGGAATGCCAGGTTCAATAACTGCCGTAGATGAAGAAGGAAAACCTCTAAGATACGAAGAAGACACAATAGAAGGCGGGGTTCTACACAAAAAGGGAGATGAAGTAATAAGAACAATGCATATAGTAGATCAAGACAAAGGTCAACTTGCTCCAGTTCAAAGGGAAAAATTACATTACATTAAAGATGATAAAGAATATTCTGTTCACGAAAGATTAGACATGATAAATAGAACTACATGGGATCAAGAGAAACTCCAATTAATGAGTCACCAAAAAGCAAAACAAGAACTAGAACACATGAATGAAAGAATAACAAAAAGTTATGATTTCATAAAGTTAAGTATGAAAGCTCAAGATGCCGCGAAAGGAGTGCAAACAATGACAAAAGAGGAAGCAGAAGAATTTGAAAGAATGCGTTCTCAACTTGAATTAAATCAAAAGCAAATTCATGAATATGATACACATTTAGCTTCAGGACTAAATACTTTACATCACAAATATGTTTCATATAGAAAAAAACCAACAAATAGAGAAGAACAACAAGAATACGAAACAAATGAAAAACTAATCAAAAATTCTCAAAGTGAATATAACAAATTTGAAAATTATATTAAAGAAAAAGAGAAAGAAATAGGAAAACTAGACAAAAACGATCCAAAAAGATATCTTGCAATGCAAGAAATAAACCAAAAACAAAATGAAATTCATGATAGAATACTTTCACACCTTTCAGATCTAGACGCTCCAGAATTATTCATAACAGCAGACGAATTTGCAAGGAAAAAAACAGTAGAAACAGTTGCAAATGCTGCAAAATATGCATATAAAAAATATGGAGAAAACGCCCCAATA
The DNA here is from genome assembly GCA_964344655.1 of Candidatus Woesearchaeota archaeon. GTDB lineage: Archaea > Nanobdellota > Nanobdellia > SCGC-AAA011-G17 > PNOQ01 > JABJPM01. The sequence continues at coordinate 35,678 of CAYFOF010000002.1, forward strand.
ATTGCTTTAGAAAATGTAATGCCAACTATGGTTCTTTCACGTGGAGATTCTATGAAAAAATTAATGGATGAAACCCGAGATAAATTTGCAAAAGAATTAGCCAAAGAAAAAAAATTAAAACCCAAAAAAGCAAAAAAAATCGCAGAAAAAATAATTGGTGCAACCTGGGACGTAGGCCACATCCATCAATTAAGAAAACAAGGATTTTCTGATGAAGAAATTGTTAAAGAAACTAAAAAAATTGCTAAAGATATAAAACACGTTCATCTAACAGATAATTTTGGTTATGCAGATTCTCACCTAGCATTAGGAATGGGAGATGTTCCAATTAAAGAACATCTAAAAGAAATGGAAAAAGCTGCAGATGAAGAACGTAGAAACATTGTAGAATCTGGAGCGTATGCTGCACAATTCAAAGCAAACCCAACACTACCTTCTCTAGAAGCAATGAATTCTCCAGTTTACACTTACGAAGCCGGGCCTTCCTGGGCAGAAGCTCGTGATTTATACGCTTCTTATTTAGTTGGATACGGAGATATTTTACCTCAAAAACACTTTGATACTTTTTACGGCGGTGGATTTTCACGTTTACCAAAAGAACTTGGTGGACAACAAGGTGGTACAGCACAAAGTAGATTTGCAGGAACACCAAACCAATAATCTTTTAAATAAATAAATCAAAATCTAAAACAATGGCAAAGAAAAAAACAGCAAAAAAGAAAGTAACTAAAAAAAGAGTAAAAAAACAAAAAACAGATTATGATATTGCATACGATTTTGCAACAAAAGCTTACAAAAAATTTCAAGAATCAATAAAATCAATAGTTCTATTTGGAAGCGTTTCTAAAAAGAAATCAACAAAGGGAAGCGATATAGATATTTTAGTAATAGTAGATGATTGTTCAATTCAATGGGATCAAGAATTAATTGCTTGGTACAGACAAGAGATGGGAAAAATACTTGAAAACCAATCAGAGAAACTTCATATTAACACTGTAACATTATCAACATTCTGGGAAGATGTAAGAGAAGGAGAACCCGCAGCTATAAACATAATAAGATACGGTCAAACATTAATAGATTTTGGAGGATTCTTTGATCCATTAAAATCATTATTAGCTAAAGGAAGAATACGTCCAACTCCAGAAGCGATATTCACAACTTTAAGAAGGGCACCATTACACATTTCTAGAGCTAAATTCGATATAATAAACTCGATAGAACATTTATACTGGGCAATGGTAGATTCTGCACATTCTGCTTTAATGGCCAAAAATCAAATTCCGCCCTCCCCAGAACATGTTGGAGAAATGCTAGAAGAAGTATTTAATAAAACATTAGATAAAAAATACATAAAATGGTACAACGAAATGTATCACTTAGCTCATGACATAGTTCACGGTAATGTAAAACACTTAACTGGAAAAGATATAGATGTGTTAATGGCTAGAACAATTGAATTTGAAAAAAAATTAAGAGAAATTACTTCTAAATTAATTCATAAAGAAAAAATAATAAAAGAAGAATTAAAATAATCAACTATTTCTTAATTGATTTATTTCATCTTGTGGATGAATATTCAAAGCTCGATAAGATAAATAATGATGTTTTCCAGTAATCAAATCTCCAACTCCTTCAACCACAAAACATAAACTTAGGGGAGTTGAATAAGGAACTTGATAAATAAGTAATCCCCCCAAAGCAACATTACTCAAACCATATAATCTATTCATAATTCTATGTTTTCTAGTATGTCCATCCACTTTAGGAATAATAGATTCTAAATCTTTAATTTTTTTCTCAGTATTTTGAGACATTTTAAAAAATAAAAAAAGGAAAATTAATCCTTTTTAGCTTGTAAAGCATTATAAGCTATTGCTTTTGCTGCTTTAGACACATTTTGCGGATTTACATATTTATCATCTTCATCCACTTCGTATGCAGTTTCAACTAAATTCCATGCATAGTGTCTTGTTTTATCTACATCTAACTTATCTTTCTTTTCACCAGTAGCTATTTCTTGAGCAAATGCAAATTGTCTTGCAGGTATAACAGTTTCTTGGTATAATCTTGCAATCTCCTCAGAGCTCAAAACACCTTGAACTTGTACCATATAATCATTTGCAATATCTCCAACTAAAGCACCAAGATTTTGTGTTGATAAATTAGTTTGGGCTTGTGAATAAGCTAAATGTGCTTTGTTAACTGATTCATATTTATCAGTCTCAATAGCAGGTAAACTCATTAAGAATCCAAATCCTGCTTCTAAACTAGAATCCCATGAAGGAGCAATAGTTCCATTTAACAAATCATCTAAGTTGTCAAAAGTAGTTTCAACGAAAGGATTTATACCAGCATCAGGATTTCCAGCAAACAAAACAGTACTTTCTTTTCCTTGTAACAAGTTACTAATTTTTGGAGCTGCCCAATTGTAAACCTCTTGAGTAGGTCTACCAAATAAAGCCACACTAGCCATATCTCTAGTATCTTGTGTATCTGGATTTTCAGCAAATCTTTGTGAAGCCACATCTAAATATTGTAAAGCTCCAGCCTCTTCCGCATATTTTGTAAAATCAAATGTCATATTATTTACCTCATAATTTATTACTTTACAAGGGTAACACCCATATATAAACCTTTCTATTCAGGTTTTTCAGTCCTAAAACCACACTTTTTACAGTATTTTACAAGAAATAATCCATCACTAAACCTGTGCTGCCCTTCATGCAAAGAATCCCCACATTCCGGACAGTTATGTATTTCCTTTTTCATCCTCTTGCTACATCCAATAACATTCTTTTTTCTTTCTCAGCCACTACATGCCTTATTTTCCCAACAGCATCAATATTCACGGCAATAGAATCAATACCCTTCTCAACTAAAAATCTAGCCATTTCAGGATCAGAACCAGCTTGACCACACAAACTAGATTCAACTTTATATCTTTTACAAATTTTAATAACTTGAGCAATTTCCTTCATTACAGCCGGATGCATCGCATTATACAATTTTTGTATTTTTGCATTATTCCTATCAACCGCTAAAGTAAATTGAGTTAAATCATTAGAACCGATAGAAGCAAATTTTATCCCTTCTTGACAAAATTCTTCAATCATTTGAACAGAGGCAGGAGTTTCAACCATTATTCCAAACTCAATATCTTCCATTTCTAATTCTTTCAATACAGCCTTAACTAATTTTATCTGCTCAACATGACTAACCAATGGAATCATCAACCCTAATCTATCAAAACCTTTCTCACGAACACGTTTTATAGCCTCCAATTGCGCCTTCAAAAGTTCAGGTTGATCTAAATCTCTTCTTATAGACCTCCAACCCATCATAGGATTGTCTTCTTTAGGTTCATCCTCCCCGCCAGGCAAATGTCTAAATTCATCTGTCGGAGCATCCAATGTCCTATACCAAACTCTTTTTTCTTTGAAAGGAGAAACTATTTTTGTTAAATCCTCTTCTAATCTATTAACTAATTCTTCTTTTCTTCCTTCATTAATTAGTTTAATCGGATGTTCTTTTTGACCTAAAATCATAAACTCTGCCCTTAATAATCCAATTCCATCTGCTCCAGTATTTGCAGCCTTTTCTGCTAAATCAGGCATATCCACAATAACTTTAATTTCAGTAACAGTATGTTCTTGTTGATATCTCTCAATTTCTTCAGAATCAACTTTTTCTTCTTCAGGAACTTCAATGTCTTTCGAACCAGAATAAACTTTTCCATTGGTTCCGTCCACAGTAACTTCCTGATCTTCTTTTAATAATTCAGTAGCTTTTTGTGTTCCAACAACTGCAGGAATCCCCATCTCCCTAGAAACAATTGCAGCGTGAGCAGTAGCTCCTCCCTCATCCGTAACAATCGCACTAGCTTTTTGCATAGCAGAAACATAGTCTGGGTTAGTCATCTTGGCAACCAAAACATCACCTTCAGAAATTTTACTTAACTCATCAGCATTTTCTACGATTTTTACTTTTCCTTTTCCAACTCCAGGAGATGCAGCAATTCCACTTAGTATTTCTTCTCCCTCAATTTCCTCAACTTCAGCAGAAACAGCCTCGGAAACTTTAGCTTGTGTAGTTATTGCTCTAGTTTGAACCATATACACTTTGTTTCCCTCAATCGCAAATTCCATATCTTGAGGATTATGATAATACTCTTCAGATTTTTTAGCTAATTTCGCAATTTGAACAATCTCACTCTCATTCAAAACCTGCATTTTAGCTTTATCATGTGATAAAATTCTCTTATTTGTTCGTCCAGTATTTGGATCTCTATAAAACATAAATTCCTTATTGTTAATTGTTTTATTTTTTATCTCAAAAGTGTGTTTATCCACAACATAATTATCTGGGGAAATAGCACCAGAAACAACAGAATCACCAAATCCAAATCCCGCTTCAATTATAATCTCATCTTCATTATTTGTTGCAGGATTAATACTAAACATCACCCCAGCCTTCTCAGAATCAACCATTTTCTGAACTACAACAGCAATAAATACTTTATTATGATCAAAATTATTTTTCTCTCTATAATAAATGGCTCTAGAAGTATACAATGAAGCCCAGCACTGATGAACTGCTTGAGAAACATTATCTCCCCTTTTTACATTCAAATACGTTGCTTGCTGACCAGCAAAAGAAAACTCAGGCAAATCCTCGGCAGTTGCACTACTTCTAACTGCAACAAAAGGATTATCTCTTCCAGTTTGAATAAAATCTAAAGCTTGCTTAGAAACATTTGCTAAATCTAAATTAACATTCATATTTTCATATGCTTTTTTTATATCATCAACAACTTCTACAGGCATTTCAGTTTTTAAAATTAAATCTTGTATTTTTTTAGAGGCACTTTGTAATTGATCATTATTATCTACATCTGTTTCTCTTAAAATTTCTCCAATATGTGATTGTATCCCCGTTTGTTCTAAAAACAATTTATATGCATCTGCAGTCACAACAAAACCATTAGGAATCGGAAACTGTGAATTAAACATCTCTCCTAAATTAGCTCCTTTCCCACCAACTTTTCCAACATCATCTTTAGAAATATCTTTGAACCAAATAACATTAGTCATATCATAAACACCTCTTATTTAAAATATAACTCTAGGAGTTTTATAAACTTTTTGTTGTTATAATTTCCCTTTCTTCAATAATTCGGTAACAGTTTCAGGAGCATGCATAACTCTCCCCCTAAAATCTACAACTCTTAATCCTCTTTCATCAATACATGGTACATTATACAAATTAGGAAATTCTGCACTAGGATTTTTAAAAACTCTCAATCCTTGTTCCATAATTTCTTTTACTGTAAAAGCATAAGCATGAGTTAAAATTTCAGCACTTCCTCTCAAAGGCATTCGTACTTCTAAAGAATCTGTAAGAAATATATTTGGAACATAACTTCTTCCACCAATCCATCCTTCTCTTCCTTTTTCGGCAGCCTCAATTGCTTCTCTTCTTGTACAACTTTCACCAGAACCATCAAGAGGCATAGCACTATCAAATTCACCAATCAAATTTACAGACATATAACTCCATGCTTCCCACGGCTCAATAAATCCAGATTTATGAATATCTAAAGCTTCACGATCTGTAACAATGTGATACAATTTTTTATTTGATGTAACTTGATTCCCCATTTTTCTAAATAAAGACAAAATAAATCCATATATAAGGCTTTCTATTAAGTAACTACTAACAAAAAGTAACTAAATTATTTCAATAGTTGTTCTTCCAGGAATTCTAGGTTTAGTCTTCATCAACATTTCCCTAGCAAAATCAGCACCCTCTTCAGGAACATGTGCAGTAAATATAACTGTTTTATTCTTAACTTGAGCAGCCATACCTTCAACCTTACCAAAAGATTGCTTCATACCAGTCTGCATTCTATCAGCCCCAGCACCCGAAAGCATTTTATTATTCCTTAAAACATGATGCGGATAAATATTAATGTAAAAATGATAACCTTTATTTCCAAATTTCTTTTGTAATTGTCTATTAACTAAAATTCTACAAGATTCTAAAGCATTATGTCTAATTTGAAATTTTTCTGTAGCAACTAATTTAACAGTTTTAGGAAATTCTTTTTTTGTATCTCCCATATGAAATCTAACAATTTTAGAAGCGGGAACAGCTTTTATGAAACCTTTTCTCTTATACTTAGACTTCCTAGTGTATGCTCTTACTACTTTTCTATATGCGCATGCTTTTCTTAATGTTGCCATTTTTATTCAATTTTTACCTTAGTTCCAATTGCTTGACCAGGTAATCCTCTTTCAAATTTAACTCTTAAAGCACCATTATTGCCATGTTCAGCCAAAACAGTACCTTTTATCTCTTTACCGCTTGGTGTAACCCATGTTAATGTTTTTTTCAATAATTCAGAAGCCTTTTCCTTACTATCAACGCCTTCAACTTTCATAATCATTTGATTAGTATTTTGAGTTTTGTGGCTTCCTCGATAATTAATAATAATGCCTTCCATAGTTATATCTGCACTAAATGTTGGTTTATAAACTTTTTGGTGTCTATTTATTCTTCAGACAATAATTTCTCTAAAAATGATTCTCTATCGTGTGCATATCTTGCCTTCAAGACTTCTAATTTTTGACCAAGTTCTTTTTTTCTAGGATCATCATCATCCAAAATACCGTGGTCTATTTCCATTAATGTAATATGATAAATTTGAGCTTCTAAAGGATCTGTTTCTACATCAACTTTGCGACCCATCTCTCTAAGCTTTTTTTTCATCTTCACATGGCATTTTTTCAATGAAACATATGTCTGAGAATCTTCCCATGTGTTATCTCCTGCAGCTTTAAATTCAAACTCTAATTCACCCAATATGGCTGTATTTCTGAATATAGATTCAACTTGAGAATAAAGAGCCCTCATTGCATGATCTCTTCCATAATTTTCTTTACAATCTAGATAAGATACATAAATTTCATGAGCTAATGAACTATCTTGTATCAATTGAAAATATCTTTCTGCCAAATATGCTATTCTTTTAGTATTGTCATCCATTTTTCTAAATAAAAACAATAATTAACCATATATAAATGTTACTATTAAAAAGTAATTATAAAGTTTTCGGCCTATATACTTCAACATTTCCAGTATTACAATCTAAAAACATAGATCTACTATAAAAACACTCTCCAACGTCTTTTCCAATAAGTTTTATCCCCAAAGCTTTCAACCTATCTTCAATAGTTCTAGACTTTATTAATGGATCTGGAGTACGTATTGGTTTATCTCCACAAATTGCTGCCTCTAACTTCATCAAATCAAAACTATTATTACGTGATAAATGCTTCAACAACGTATCAACAATCCTTCCAGGAGAATAATCTTCATCAACATTTAAATGTCCTGTTATATGACTCATTATTCCAGTTTTTCCTACTGGATCATATAATGTAATGCCCACACACGGTGCTAATTGTGTAGTTCCAAGTACTTGATTTTCCTTTCCGATCTGCCAATAATCCCATCCAACAGAAATATAATCTAAATATCCTGGACGATCTGCATCTATAACACTAAACATAAAAAAAGAACAAATAAACTCTTTAAAAAACTATCTCTATATTCTTTCCAATAATTTTTTTCAAATCTTCAAACAATGTTTCTTTTACTGATAAAACCTTAGGAATTTCTGTATTAACTAAAACTTTATCCATTTCAATTAAATCACTATCTTGGATATTAACTAAATGACCCTTTTTATCAATTTCAACTTTCAATATTTTTTTGTTTTTGGCACCAACATCTTTTACAATAAATGCAACATCTTTTAACAATAAAATTTCTCCAAATTTACTTCCGTGTTTAAATTTAACTTTAGCTCTTTCAACACCCATGAATTTCTTACGTTGAATATGATCTTCTAAAACTCTCATAAAAGTTCTAACCTCTCTCTTTACTCTGTCTGATTCTGCTTTAGTTAATTTTTTAGCCTTGAAATCTTTATAGGATTTATTGAATAACTTAAATTCGCTAACTAATTTTTCAGGAATTCCTTCTTTCATACAATATTTCTTAAAACCTAGCTCCAAAGAAGTAGATTTAATTCCAGAGTCACTCATCAAATCTTTAATCATAGTTGTAATTTCTTTATTTATTTGATCAAATGATTCTTTCTCTCTCTTTCCTACAATTTGAGTAAATAACTTATTAATTCTCTTTAAGAAATCTTCACTATCAGAAATTAATTTATCAACTTCTGCACCGGTAACTTCTTTTACTTTTCCATGTTCAATTTTCTTAAAGAAAACTCTAATTCTTTCTAAACTATCAACATATTTTTGTTCTAAGATTTTCTCTTTCTTCACAAAAACCTCTTCTAACAATCTAGAAGTTTCTTTTGGTGTTGGGGGATTCAATCCATACAACATCAATGCAGCTTGTGCGGGATTCAAAACAGCATAGTAAATATCTTGGCCAGCAATCATTAACATCTTTTTCTTTGCTGCATCTAATAACCTATGTCCAGTATCCATAAACATATCAATAGATTCGGGAGAAGGCTTAATTCTACCCATCTTTAATAATAATCTCCAAGGATTGTAAACCCCCCTATCATATAACGGAACTCCATCTCTCAAAAATGTAAACATAACCGGATGAGCATCTTTAACAGCTTCCCAGAAATCAGTTAAAATATACACTTGAACATGGAATTGTTTTTTTACCCCGGTAATTTGTTCAGCATGGAAACCTTGTTCAACAATTAATCCACGTAATTTATCTCTCAACTCGGCACGAGACATTCTTTTTACGTCTGTATCATCAATAATAACATACACATCAATATCATGTGATGGTTCTCCTCTAAAAACAGAACCTGCTGCAACATAACTCACAACATATTTCTCAAATTTCTTTATTGTCATAGACTTATGAACTTCAGAAATTTTCAAAGCACCCAAAAAATCCATAGGATCATATAAAATTGCAGACATAGCAATTAATTGTAATAATTCATATTTAGCATCATACAACGATTCTTTTATTTCAGAAACCAACATAGCTTCAACAACAATTTTCTCATCAGTTTTCTTTGCCAACTCAACTAATTCAGGGAAAACTTTATCCTTCATCTTATAATCAGGAACAATTTTTGCTTTTGAATCATCTAGAGCAATAAAAACATTAAATTTATCTTTTTCCTCTTTCTTTGGAGGCAATAAACACATTCCCAAAATATGTTTTTTATAAGTTTTCAAAGCCTTTTTTTGAAATTTATCTAAAACTAACTTTATTTCTTCCTGTTTTTTCTCCATCTCTTTTATTTGTTCTGGAGTAAAATTTGGGATTTGAGGAGGGATTGGTTGTTCCATGTTTCTTTTAAATGCCCTTATTATTTTTATAAACCTTTCGTTTACATAAATCAAAACCTTTTTAAAACAAAATAGAACCTAAAATTGATATATGGGCTCGTGGCGTAGTCTGGTAGCGCAACACGTTTACACCGTGTAGGTCCCCAGTTCAAATCTGGGCGGGCCCATCAAACCTTTATCTTCATAAATTCATTCTTAGCCAAATTGAACCTTAACAAATTTTTCTCAAACTTTCCACCAGTTAAAATTTTAATGGCTTCATTTGTTTGAACAGAAGATATCAAAGAAGTAATAGTATTCATCACTCCAACATTTTTACATCTTTCAAAAGTTGGAGCATTGTTAAATATCTCTCGAACAGTTTTCCCTTTAGGAACCTGATTGAAAACATATCCTTCCAAACGAATGGCAGATCCAAAAACCAATGGAATTTTTTTACAATAATCACTAGCAGCATAACTTGCTTCAAAATTATCTGCACAATCGATAACTAAATCAGATTTTAATACTTCTAAATTAGTATCATCAATTGCATCTTTCACAGCAATAATTTCAACATCAGAATTAACTTTCTCTAAATATTTTTTAGCAATCTTAACTTTATATTTATCTACATCTTTTTCAGTATAAATTTGTTGCCTTTGTAAATTATCTAGTTTAACAACATCAAAATCTATAAGTTTTAATTTACCAATTCCAGCCCTAGTCAAAAGTTCTGCACACAAACTACCCAATGCTCCAACTCCAACTATAGTAACAAAAGACTTCGCTAACTTTTTCTGATTATCTTTGCCTAAAGTAATCACTTGCCTATTATATCTATCCATCGTAACCAGAAAGATCTTTCAATTCTGCAATAGTTCTTACACCAGGATAAATCTCACCATCTGGGAAAACCCATGTTGGATAACCTTGTACTCCATGATCTAAGCACCAACTTCTTTCATTATCGCAATTTTTATAGTCTATATACTGAAAAGAATCTCCAAACATTTCTTTTTGATTCTTACAATAATGGCACCAATCTGTACCTGCCATTGCAATACCTTCAGAAGTTAAATATTGTGCAAAATCATGATGGGTAGTATCCTCAACACAATTTCCAAGTATGCAAGTGTTATTTATAATAATTATTCCTGCAATAACAACTAATCCAATAATTAACCATTTATTCATAATCATAAAAATAAATTAATCAATTAAAAAGCTTTTGGTAGCTAGCCTCCAGAGACAACAGATAAAAATTTCACTTCATCTTTAGAATTAAAACTAACATCTTGATTAACTAATTCACCATTTTTCACAATAATATATTCTTCTAAATTAATTCCCAACAAAGAAACTAATTCTTCTACACTCTTAACGTCTAAATTTCCTTTATCTCCCAATCTATCTACATACACTTTAACCATTTTTCAATTTCTCCACATATTCACAAGCCTGACAAGTTTCGTTTGAAGCCGGTTCACCACACTTACAAACTTTTATTTTAACGCCTTTATACTTTTCCTTTAATGCTGGCAATATTTCTAAAAATGAATTTACAATAGAATACTTAGTAGAAGGATATTTTTTATCAAAATCATTTATCATACTTCTAATTTCAGTTCTCAAAGAACCTTTTGCATAAGGACATTCATTAAAATTATCAGTTAATCCTTTAATAAATGCATAAGTCATAATTTCTTTCTCAGTCAAAAAATACAAAGGCTTAATTCTCTTAATAAATTTCTTATCATCTTGTATCCCAGTAATTGGACCCAACCTTGCAGAGGTTTCCATAGTATTTCTAAAACTATTCATAACAATTGATTGCGCTTCATCATCCAAATTATGTCCAGTTGCAATTCTATCGACTTTTAATTCCCTCGCAGCTTTATTCAATAAATATCTTCTAAAAACCCCACAAATACTACAAGAATTAACATCTAATTTTTTTAATGCAACATCTAGTTTATATCCAAATTCATCTTCAAAACTAAAGATATGCAAATCAATTCCATTCTCATCACAATATTTTTGAGCAGTCTTTATTGATTCATCTCTATATCCATGAATTCCTTCATCAATTAATATTCCCAAAATCTTTGTAGTTCTCTGTTTACTAATAATATCATTCAAAACATGTAACGTAGCTAAAGAATCCTTTCCTCCAGAAACCCCGACAGCAACTGTTTCTCCTTTTTCAAATAAATTATACTGTCTAACTGTTTTACGTACTTTTGCTTCAAAATATTTTACAAAACAGCTTTTACACAATGAAACATTATTATTCGGGAGTGTAATTACTGGTTTTTCTTTACATTTTTTACATGCCATTATAAAATTTTAAGAAAAAAGTTTGTTTTTAAGAGTTTTGTTTAACAAAATTAGAATATTCAGAGTAACTTTTTAACCCACTAAATCTCTCTCCATCAATAAACACAACAGGCAAATAAGAAACCTCTAACCTTTCACCAAGCTCAAAATCCTTCTCAATTTGCATACTAAACAAATCTGCATCTACACACATCTTAAATTCTTCAATTTTTAATCTCGGAATTTCATCAGCAATTGCAATCAAAACATTCTTATTAAAAACACCAGTAAAAGCATACAATTTATTGTGCATTTCTTCAAAATAACCTTGATTCCCTGCACACTCAGCACCCAAGGCAGCTAACTTTGATTGATTAGATTTAACATAATGTTTGTAAATAAATTTAACATCATAATCCATTCTTAATCTTTTCATATTATTCTCATTTTGTCTAGAAACAGGATCTAAATAATCTCCAAATTGTAAAATAACAATGCTAGAATTTTCACTACCAAAATAATTATTATCTCTCAAAGCTTTAGAATATGGATCATTTGACATAGAATAAGCAACGATAAAAAATACAATAATTAAAAAAATCCATAAAAATGCAACCCAATGTCTCATACTCCAATTTTCGATTCAAAACTATTTAAATTTACCGTAAAGAAAAGATTTATAAAAAATTAAAATAAAAAAAGAATATGAGAAAAAAGATTGATATATTATTCGGGGTTGCAACATTAGTTATTCTTGCAACTTTATTCACTAGTGTTCAAGACGAGCCTAGATTATCTCCAACAATTCAAGATCAAGCACCACAATTAAGTTCTAACACTGGTCTAATTCACGCCCCGTGTAGCGAAACTTGTTGGAACGGAGATAAATGTAAACAAGCAGAATCTTTGAAAGGAGTAAATAATTATTTTTGTATCTGTAGTTCATGCGAAAACATAGAAAAATGTGAATTAAAATCAGATAATCCTTCAGAATTTAGTTGGGTTTGCTAGAGCTATCATCTAAATTTCTAATAACTTCTTCCAATTCACTTGAATATTTACTATTCGATTCGTGAATTGCATTATCTGGGTCAAATTCATGAAAAGTCCCATTATCACAACTATAACAACCATCTTCTTTTTTAGGGTCAAGACCATTTATTCCACAAGAATGTTCAACATACCATTTAGTAACACCATTAGTTCTAGTATGTACAGCAATATTTCTCATCATTCCATCACCATAAATAAATTTCAAAACTATACTATCATCCGTAACAATTGCCCTATAATGTTTTCCTTCACTCTCAAAAGATAATTCTTCTTTTATTGGATAAACTTCTGTCATAAAAAAGTGAATGAAAAACTAATTATAAAATTAACTATTTCTTCTTTTTAGCAACCCTTTTCTTTGCTACTTTTTTCTTAACTGTTTTCTTCTTAGCTACTTTCTTTTTCACAGCTTTTTTCTTTGCAACTTTTTTCTTAGTTACTTTCTTCTTTTGTTTCGCTTTCAATTCTTTTGTTTTTCTTCTTGTTTCAGCAAATAATTCCCAAATAGGATAAGTTTTTTTTGTATATGGAGAATCTTTAACCATTTTGATGATCTTTCCATCTCTAACTTCTATTCTAACTAAAGTGTAATACACTGGTTGATTCATAAATCCTCCTTCACGAATTACAAATTGAATATCATACGGTCCAGAAGACCAATTTCCTGTAAATTGATGCATAAATTTCTTAAAAATAGCTAAAGAA
>CAYFOF010000002.1:49124-130609 GCA_964344655.1 Candidatus Woesearchaeota archaeon
TCAACACCAACATAGGTTTCATAAAATTAACTTTAACAACTTCATCCATCTGAACTCTTTATATTCTTAAACATATATTTAAAACTTTCCCAAAACTCTGGAAAAAACTCTTAAAAAATCATCACTTCTCAACTCATATTTATTCCTGGCAAAAGATGAAAAAACCATTTTAACTTTGTATTTTTTGCAAAATTTAACATTCTGTCTCATTCTACCCAAAATTCTTGCTCTTTGTTTCCCTGAAGAGTTCAACAAATACGAAAAATCAAATCCAACAGCAACATTATTCTTAGCAGCCAATTTACACAAAACTTGATTTAATCCAGATCTTCTAGAAAACATCAAATCCTTTTTTGAATTCTTCTCAGGACTTAACAAAATATCCACTTTTTTATTTTCAACAGCAAATCTATTTACATCCAAATCTCCACCTTGAACTACAATTAACCCTTTCTTATTCATAATTTCTTTTCTTAACTCTTTTACAGAACCCTCAATTACACTAATTAATTCTGTTTCTATTCCTAAGAATTTTTCAATTGCTTTATCCTGAACAAAACTTAACTGTTTCATAAATAATAAATAGAACAATTCCTTTAAAAACCTAATGAAAAATACTCTGAAATCAATAATTCTTGCATCTCTGATAATAAGTGGTTGCGGACAGTCAACAATAACACAACCCGAAGAACAAAAACCAATAGAAATACAAGAATTAACTTATGGAACTCCAGAAACATTAGAAACATTAACTTGGAATCTACAAACCTTTCCAAAAAATGAAAACACAATTCCATACTTAACACAAATAATAGGAAATTCAGAAATAGACATAATTGCTTTACAAGAAATACAATCTTCATTTACAACATTACTAGATAGTCTTCCACAATACGAAGGAATAAAAGCAAATTCTGCAGCGTACAATTATGATCTAGCATTCTTATATAATCCAGATGAAATAACAATCACAAATACTTACGAAATATTTGAAAATAATTGGTATGCTTTCCCTCGTCCACCATTAATAATTGAAATAGAATACAATTCAATCCCAATAACAATAATAAATAACCATTTCAAATGCTGCGATGGAAGCGAAGATAGAAGAGATCAAGCAAGTACATTATTAGAAGAATACATTCAAGAAAATTTATCAGATAAAAGAGTAATAGTTTTAGGAGATTGGAATGATGACATAAAATTTTTCCAAAACTTTCTAGATTCTCCAGAACATTACAAATTCTCAGACTATGAAATTTCTCTAAACCAAAACGATTGGTCCTACCCTACTTATCCCAGTCATATTGATCATATTTTAATAACAGATGAATTATTTAACAATGAAGTAGAAACTAAAACTCTAAAAATTGAAGATTTACTAGAAAACGGATGGTCAGAATATCTATCAACAATTTCTGATCACAGACCTGTAGTTGCTAAATTTGATCTTCAATAAATTTTACTACATCTTTAATTTTATATCCTTTACTAGTATTCAAAATAAATAAATGATGTTTTCTTTCTTTTGCTTCAATAACAATTGTATCAAAAATTTCAGCTTCAACATTATCTCTTATTTTTTTAGCATTATATTTTCTTTTTTTCAACCTATCTTTCAAAATATTAATATCGCAAGTTGTAACAATACATAAACCAACATATTTTTTAGGCAAATAATGACTTAAGTGAGAATCAATAATTAAATTTTTACCTTCCTTGATCAAAGAAATAAGAAATTTATTTAATATTTGAACATCTATAATTTCACACTCATTTTTTTCATCATAACCCGAAGATAATTTTTCTTCTTTTATCAATTTAGAAACATCAATGTAAGAATAACCTAAACTTTTACTCAACTTTTTACTCAAAGTAGTTTTTCCAGTACCAACAGAACCACTAACAACTATCACAGACATAAATTAAAAATAAAAAAAGAAGTTTAAAAAATTAACTCTTTCAAAAAGTTATAAATTGTAAACCATATTGATTGTCCTGCAGATCTTTGTGGAGATCTAATATCTCTGGGGAAATCCTCTTGTAAAATTTTTACACCACAAATTCCTGTTCTAGAATCGCAAACCGGTTTTTCAACATTACAACCACATCTAGAACAATCTCTAACTAACTCATTATTTTTATTACAAAACCATGGTTTACCATAATCAAAACTATTAGAACAAGTGTTAGTTGGTGTACCATCTAAACAAGTAGGAACAAGTTCAATACACTCTCCGAAATCACAAATAAAACCAGCACTACAATCTGCTTGCTCGCCATCACAATCATTTACACAATTTGAACATGTTTCTCCGCCAGCAACATCACAAAACCCATCATTATTACAAGGATTTGAAGGAACTATCGGAACTCTTTCAGACCAAACTTTGTACGTATAAGAACTTGTTTTGTGTGTCCAAATAACTGGAATATAATCAGAACCCAAATTAACATTCATAAGTGAATTAGTGTTAAAATCTCTCCCAACATCCCAACTTAAATAATTCTGATTTGGATTATGAGCCCAATTCCACCCACTTACAGAATCCCATTTATTGTAATATATTTCATTAGTCCCAGCTGAAGAAGTATGACTATCAATATCTCCACCAATAGCATAGAATACATAAACATCATCTCCATGGCTAGTTAATGTTGGAGTAAAATACCAAGAACTTCCTCCACCACTATAACCATTAATTAAATCATTATAATTCCAGCTTGCTCCAGGCACACTTAAATCTAACCATGCATGTTTTACATTATCAATATCACAAGACCAAGCTACATGTAAAATATCCCCTGCAACAACCGCTGAATATTCTCTAGTCCTATCACTTGAAGTACTCACAACACACCCAAAATCTCCATATCTCCAAGCTGCAGAATTACTTCTTTGCTCAAAACTACTAGTGCCGGGATTCCAAATAAAATATTCAATTTTTGCCTGTCCAACATTTCTGTCATTAGTATCATGAACAACAACAATTGGATTTCCTTGATATTGAGTAGATCCAATTCTTACAACAGAATCAGTTTGATGAACATAACTCCATCCAGCATCAACCGGATTTAAATTTTTATCATATCTTCTATAAAGAACATTATCATTACTTGACTCATCTCTAATAAATGCCCAAACATAATTATCAGTAACTTGTATATTTGATCTTCTTTTATTTCCATCTACTGGGAAAAGTTGAATAGGTGTTCCAATATCCCCAACACTTGTTCCAGGATAATCAACTTTATTTATAAAAATTCCACCATTGCCTTCATCAGCATAATACGTAGGATAAATATAATACAACCCATCTGAATCACCATCAAAGGAAACGTGTTGATCTAACATCACACTGCTAGATCCATGAACATCAAATCCACCATTCCAAGATAATCCTCCATCCATAGAATAGTACCAATTTTCATCATCACCCGCAACTATGGCCCACAAATTCTCATTATCACTTTCATCCATAAATACTTTCCATCTAGGATAAGCTAAAGTACTCCTTTCAGTAGCACTTCCTGGAAATTCAACAACAGCACTAACGCTAGAAACCAATAAAACCAACATAATTAAAAATATTATTCCTCTTTTCATAAAACTCTACAAGAAAGCTAATATTTAAATTTACCTTTTTCTAATAAAATTTTTAAATGGTAAAAAATAATTATAAACTATGAATTCAATTTGGATATTAATATTAGTTCTTATCTGGATGTTTTTTGGATATAGGTTTTATAGTAAATATTTAGAAAAACAAGTAAATCCAAATGATAAAATAAAAACTCCTGCAACAATATATAAAGACAATATTGATTATTCTCCAGCAAAAAAACCATTTTTAATGGGACATCATTTTGCATCAATCGCTGGAGCAGGACCCATTATTGGACCAGTATTGGCAGTAAGTTATTTTGGATGGCTGCCCGTAGTTTTATGGATTTCTCTAGGTTCTGTATTGATTGGTGCCATGCATGATTACGTAGCTTTAATTGCTTCAGTAAGATATAAAGCAAAAAATATTTCAAATATAGCTAAAGATTTCCTCAACACAAAATCAGGATATATATTTGGAGTAATGATATGGTTAACATTAGTTTTAGTAATAACTGTTTTTTCCGTATCTGCCGCAGATAGTTTAGTTCAAAAGCCAGATTTAGTTATTCCTATCGCTGGAATAACTCTAATTTCAATAGTTTTGGGAATCGGCGTAACAAAATATAATTGGAATTACAAAATTTCAAGTATAATCTCTTTAATTTTTGTATTCCTTCTTGTTTGGCTAGGAAATACATTCCCATTATCTTTTCCAACGTCAGATCCTGTTTTATTAAAAAACATATGGGTAACAATAATAATCTTATATGCTGGATTAGCTTCTGTATTGCCTGTATGGTTTTTACTCAGACCAAGAGATTTTCTAAGTGCATTACAAATGTCTTTAATATTATTTTTAGGACTACTTGCAGTAATAATCACAAGACCAATAATTTCAGCTCCATCTTATTCAAATTCTGGAATCTTCCCATTATGGCCAATATTATTTATTACTGTGGCATGTGGAGCAATATCAGGATTTCATGGTCTTGTTGCATCAGGAACAACAAGTAAACAATTATCAAAAGAATCCCACGCAAGATCAATCGGATATGGATCTATGTTATTAGAAGGGATTTTAGCGATATTAGTAACAATAATAGTAATATCTGGAGTAAAATGGGGTGCCCAGGCGGGTGAATTTTCTAATCTACTTGAGAAGGGATGGATAGTTTTATTTTCAACAGGATACGGAAACATAGTAGGATCAATGAATATACCCCTAATAACGGGAAGCATCGCAGCATTATTCGGTGCTTTCATGGTAAATCAATTTATTTTAACAACAGTAGATAGTTCATCAAGGATTGGGAGATTTTTAATTTCTGAAAATCTAATACCAAAACTAAAAAACAGATATGTTGCAACATTAATAACAATAATTCCTGCTTGGATAATTGGGATAACAAATTCATATGAATCTCTTTGGAGACTATTTGGATCATCAAATCAACTAATCGCTTCTATATCTATGATAGCAATATCATCCTTTTTCTTAACAAAAAAGAAAAATATAAAATTCATAATAATTCCTGCATTATTTGTGTTAATTACAACACTAGCAGCATTAATGTATTTAACATTTTCAACAAACGGATATTTTGCACAAAATAATTTCACATTAGTTATAATCTCTTTACTAATGTTCATTCTTGGATTAATAGTAACCGTAGATGGTTTTAAAAAATTAAGAAAAATTTAACTAATCACAGTCCCGAAAAATTTCTTGCCATTTAACAACTTATTCAAATTTCTCAAATCATTAGAAACAATATACGTTTTAATTTTACTTCTATTAATTATTTTTGCAGCACTTTGATCTAAAACAAAGTGTTGTCCAGCTTTAAACTTAATTTTATTAATTCTAGTCATAAAATCTTTAAAAGAAATATCAGGAATAAACTTAGCATTTTTGTTTGTTTTTGGATTTTTATCATACAATCCATCAACGTTAGTCATGTTAATCAAGTAATCAGCTTTAATCAACTCAGCAACCTCGGCCGCATTTCCATCACTAGTCATATTTTTTTGCATTCCTAATGCTCCACAAATAACTAAATTTCTTTTTCTCAAAAATTTCCTAACATCTAACAATTTTTCAGGAATTTCATCTTTAATATCAAAAACCCCAGAAACCAACCTAGCATTTAATCTAGTAGAAGCAATTCCAACAATACTTAACAAATCTTCTTTAGAACTAATTCTTTTCAATCCTTCAATATATTTTCTTGCTGTACTCCCTCCTCCAGTAACTATAACAACTTTATTTTTTTTAGAAAACTTCTTAATAAATTTAGAGAATTTTTTCAAATATTCATAATCAACCTTATCAGGAACAATAATAGAGCCGCCTAATGAAATCACAACTTTTTTCATATTAACAAAAATAATCTAAAGAATATATAAATGTTTTTAATACAAAGTTATTTCCCTCAAAACATGATAATAGGAATAACAGGATATTATGCATCTGGAAAAGACGAAGTTGCAGATTATCTAATAAAAAGAAGTTTTATTCATCATTCTCTTTCTGACGAAATAAGAATAGAACTCAAAAAAAGAAAGAAAAAAATAACTAGAGAAAATTTAATCAATTTGGGGAATGAATTAAGAAAAGAACATGGCCCGGATATTTTAGCAAAAAGAGTTATAAAAAAATTAGACAATTCGAGGCATCAAATAATAACTTCTATCAGAAATCCACATGCATTAGAATCATTAAGAAATTTGGATAATTTCATATTAATTTCTGTCAATTCACCAATAAATCAAAGATTTGAAAGAATAAAAAAGAGAAAGAGAGAAGGAGATCCAAAAACAATTGAAGAACTTAGAGAGAAAGAAAAAATAGAAGAGTCAAATATAAGCACAAATCAACAGCTTCACATAGTCACAAAAAAAGCAGATATAGTAATAAACAACAATGGAACATTAGAAGATTTACATAAAAAAATAGACAAATTTTTAGAAGATTGGTGGCCAAAATTAATCCCAAAAAAACCAACATGGGATGAATATTTTTTCGAAATATCAAAAACCGTTTCTACAAGATCAAACTGCATGAAAAGAAAAGTTGGTTCAATAATAGTTAGAAACAAAAGAATTATTTCTACAGGATATAATGGAAGCCCAAAAGGAACAAAAAATTGTGATGAAGGCGGATGTAAACGTTGTAATTCATTCAGTTTAACCGGCCAAGGATTTGCAGAAGAATGTATATGTTCTCACGCTGAAGAAAATGCAATAATTCAAGCAGCATACCATGGAATTTCTGTAAAGAATGCAACATTATACACGACATTAACTCCTTGCACTTTTTGTGCAAAATTAATAATAAATGGCGGGATAAAAGAGGTTGTATGCAACCAAAAAAACTACGTGGATAAAGGCGCTTCAGATTTAATGAAAAAAGCCGGAGTAAAGATAAAATATATAACTACTACCAAATAACAACAATAGAAAGATTTATAAACTATTTTTAAGGGATTTATATTAGAAAAATGATAAAAACAGCTACTAAAAGAAATACAAAAAGAAAGAGAATTTTAAGAAAAGCAGCAATATCTGCATTATCTTTAGTAGCTTTAGCTACACTTCCCCATATGCAATTAAGAGAACAAAAAATTCCTTATCCCAAAATAGTTTGGGTAAATGAACCAGAACAACCAAAAGAAACATTAGAATTACACCCAAACTTAAGACAATACGAACAATTAATTGTAGAGAACGCAGAAAAATATGGTTTTGAACCAGAATATATCGCTAAAATTATATGGCAAGAATCAAGAGGAATTCCAGATGCAGTTTCTAGAGCAGGAGCTATGGGATTAATGCAATTAATGCCTGAAAATGTAAAAAGATACAACGTATCAGATCCACGGGATCCAGCAGAAAATATAGGAGCGGGATGCGAACATTTAAGATGGTTAACGAATAAATTTGGTGGAAACTTAGAACAAGGTTTAGCAGCATATAATGCTGGACAAAGACATGTTGTTAGAGCATTAAAACCAAAATCTGGAGAAGTAGAAAAAATACCATTATATGGTGGAGCATTAACACAATATAAATATCATGATTTTGAATTAAGAACAGATAGATTACCAAATGAAACAAGAAATTATCTTGATAAAATAATGGGAGATAATGATGAAACCAATAACTAAAGGAATACTAACTACATTAGGAATTGCATACTTGGCAGGGACAATTGTAAAAAATGTAGAATTATACAAAGAAAAAATAAACCCTTTAGAACAAGAATTCAGACAAATCTGTGAAGAAGTTATTGAACAACATGGAATTCCCATACCAAAAAGAGTTTTAGAATCAGAAAACGGACCATTAACAGATATAGTAAACCAAAGAAAACAATTTGTTGAACAGTATGGTGCGAAAGATGGATTTTTATTATTCGAAGAATCTTCTTGGAAATTAAGACCATACGGACCAGAAATAATTAATGGAATTTATTTATGGCACCCATTTCATAAAATAGATTAATCATCAACAGTAAATAATCTACTATCATGAACATCAAAAACATTACTTCTTGCACCAGCATCTAACCAACCATGTGCATAATTTAGAGCCGCAAATGCATTCACAAAATCTTTTTTCTCATAAAAATGTTTTGCATCACTAATATATCTAGAAATCATATCAATAAAATCATCAAAATATTCAACATTTGTACCTTTATTCTCTTTTGCTAAATTAAAAGCTTCTTCAGTAACAGAAAAGTATTTCTTTAGTTTTTCTTCGGTTATATTATTCATAATTATAAAACATTTAATCAATTTATAAACCTAATCATTTCTACTTAAATTAATAAATTTTATAAATCAATTATGATTCACAAAAATAATATGGGAAGATCAAAATCACAATTATATCATGATTATCGAAGAGTATTTTTAAAAGATTCAGAATCAAGAACAATAGCAGATGTATTACAAGACTTAATAAGCACAGAAATAAGAACTATGACCCCAGAAGACATTTCTTTTATTCATAAAACGAAAAAAAATATTCATGATAATACTCCAGAACAAATATATTCCCAAAAGCCAGTGGCTATTTATAAAGACGGGACATGTTTTGGTTTAACCAGAAATCAACCCCCCATATGGAATGCAGAAAATGAAATCTATGAGCTATTTCTACACAGAAACGGCGAAACAACTGGCTATCATGTCGATTTAATCAGAAGTTTAAAATTATAAAAAAATAAAGAAGAAATTATTCTTCTTTTTCTTCCTCAGCTGGTTCTTCGGAAGTTTCTTCTTCCTCAGCAGCAGGCTCTTCTTCAGTAGGAGCATCTTCTTCTCCACCAAATTCTTCTACTTTAGTTTCAGCAACTTCTTCGTTTGCTTCTTCTAAATCAGTTCTTTCACTGCCTTTTTGAAGTAATTGTACATTCAAAGCCTGTTTTCCTTTTTCTGTTTCAGTTGGCTCAAATGAAACTTGATCATTTTCTCTCAAAAATACTCTTTTGTCTAGAGCTGTATGATGTAAAAAATAATCTTCTCCGTCTTCGCCTTTTACGAATCCGTATCCCTTTCTTATGTTATACCATTTTACTGTTCCTTCCATTTTTTCCTCCTAATACAATATCTGAAAGATTTAACTTCGGTATTGTTATGATTTTTTAACATTTAATCTATTTATAAATGTTTGGATGGACAACTACTGAAAATGCAAACTATATTTTTTCTTAGATAAATGATTATAAAGAAATGCATAATAAAAAACCTAAAGATGGAAAAACCTCAAAATCCAAGAGCAGATGCAATAATTGGTACAACTTTTCCTTGTTTAGATCATGGTTTTATTAGATTGGTAGACTATATGGGAAATGATGAAGCAATAGTACAAGCAGCAAGAGTAAGTTATGGTGCAGGAACAAAAACAACATCTGAAGATAAAGGACTATTAAGATACATGTTAAGGCATGGACACAGCTCTCCATTTGAGATGGTAGAATTAAAATTACACGCAAAAGTGCCAATATTTGTGGCAAGACAATGGATAAGATATAGAACTGCAAATGTAAATGAGGTAAGTATGAGGTACTCTTTGCCTCCTAAAGAATCATATGTTCCCGAATTAGAAGATGTTAGGGCTCAAAGCTTAACAAACAAACAAGGGAGATCAGATGAAGGATTAGATCCAAGAATACAAAATGATGTAAGAAATGCAATAGCAGACCACAATGAAAGATCATCAGAATTGTATAAAGTCTTTCAAGGAGAAGATATTGCTAGAGAATTAGCTAGAACAGTAAAACCAGTTGGAACATACACTGAATGGTATTGGAAAAATGATCTTAGAAATGTATTCCATTTTTTAAATCAAAGATTAGATACTCATGCTCAAAAAGAAATAAGAGTATACGCCGAAGCAATGTCTGAAATAGTAAAAAATGTTGTTCCAACAGCATATGAAGCTTTCGAAGATTATATATTGAATGCGGTTACTTTTTCAGGCCCAGAAATGAATGCGCTAGAAAAGATATTAACAAGAAAAGCAGACCCAGAAGAAGCAGGGCAAAAACAAGGATTAAAGGGAAGAGAGTTGAGAGAATTTTTAGCCAAATTACCTAAGTAAAGAACTAACATAACTATAAACCTCATCAGAAATATCTTCAGGAGTTCTTAAAGATTTAATTGTTCCATCTGGAGCACAATCAATTCTATGCCATCCGATAGGATATAATTCTAACATATCTAAATAAGCCTCTTCAGCCCTTTTCATATGCCCCGGATTACTCTCATGACCATCTAATACTTCCCCATTTTTTTCAGATCTACGACTTCTAAGTTCCATAGAAACACCAAAAGGCATATACAAAAATAATTTTATATTCGGTTCAGGCAATTCTAAAGCATTATATTCTAAATCATCAATCCATTCAAACATTTTCAACCTTTCCCTACGATCTTCAATCTTTCCACCTTGATGCCCCATGTTTGACTCCGTCCAACGATCTAAAATAGGAATTGTTCCCTCTTCAACCATGCGTTCAATTCTTGGTTTAGAAAAATATCTATCTGCAGCATAATACAAACAAGCTAATTTTGGATCAACAGAATCAGACTCCCCAAACATCATAGTTGCATTCTCTCCCAACCCCAAATCTTTACCCAAATAACACTGGCCAACAATTTTTCCAGTAGGAGTATCATAAGCAGGAATATTTATTCTCTCAGCAGGAATTCCAGCTAAATTTAAACGACCTTCTAATAATCTAGATTGAGTTTCTTTTCCAGATCCATCAGTTCCTTCAACAAGAATAATATCTGTCATAAAAACTACAATAATTCAAATATATAAAAACATTAACAACCTAAAAAATAACTTTTCAAAAATAGGTGTACAAACACAAGGAAGTACCCGAAAGTAAATCCAAGTGAAAGTACGATGCAAATGACAAGAGAAATTCCGAAGAAAATCCCAAATCAAATGCATAAATTATCTTGAAATTAACATATATAAACCTTTCTTTTTTGCAAAAATTTTAAAAATCTGAGAAAAAATAAACAAAATATGAAAAATTTCTTAATCACAATCTTAATAATTCTCTCAATTTTAAATCTAACTTTCTTAATAGAAATTTCAAAAAACGAAGATTTAAGCAATTTTTACTATAAAGGAGAAGAACTTCCCGAAGAATACACAAACAAAGAAAAAATCCACATGCAAGAAGTTAAAGACTTAGTAAATGCATCATTAATATTTAATTTATTATTATTCTCAACATTTCTAATAAAACAAAAAACAAATACAAAACAAATAGGAAAATATCTAATCTTAACCTCATTATTTTTATTCGTAGCAGCAATATTCTTCCAAAAATTCTTTCACAATTTCCATTTAATATTTTTCAACGGAGATAATTGGCTTCTTCCAGCATCTTCAAAATTAATACAAACATATCCATTAAGCTACTTTAGAAATATATTCTTAATAATTAACACAATTTATCTAATAATTGGAATTACTCTATACAAAAAACTATACATTTTCTTCCAAAGAGCTATCAGATAAATTTTCTTTTAATCTTTTTTCTAATTCTTTAAAACACATTTCTTGGGATTTCTCAGAAAAATATTTTGATATGAATTCTCCAAATATATAAGTCAAAGAACTGAAAATAATCATAGTATCATCTATCTCACCATTTGTTATTGATTCAACTGCCCCATAGGCTGTTCCAGCGATTCCAGCAATTTTTAAGGCGCCTGCAGTAAAATATCCAACTGAAACTCCATCATTAAAGTTCATATTATTATATGTCATAAAAAAAGAAACAATAAGTAATTTATAAATTTATCCTAACTTCTTCAATTTATTCAAAGCTTCGTTCAAAATTTTAATTTCTTCCATTGTATTATACAAATAAAAACTAGCTCTAGCACTTCCCTCAACATTATTCGCGTTAAACCAAGAATGCATACAATGTTGTCCGCTCCTTATCATTATATTATCAGAAGTATCTAAAATGGTAGCAACTTCATGGAAATTAACTCCAGGAACATTAAAATTAACAATTCCACCATTATTTCTTCCAATTAATTTCAAACCAGAAACATCAACAGCCTTTCTTAATTTAATTTCATGTTCTTTTATTTCATTCATACCAATCTTAGATAAATATTTAACAGCAGCACCAAGACCAATAATTCCAGAATAATTTTGTAATCCTCCCTCAAATTTATGAGGAATTTTTTCCATAACAAAATCATTATATGTACTATTCATTACAGTCTCTCCACCAGTAATAAACTGTTTCATATTATTCAACAATTCTTCTTTCCCATAAAACACTCCAACTCCAGAAGACCCTAGCATTTTATGTCCAGAAAAAGATAAATAATCTAAATCTAATTTTTTAACATTAATTTCATTATGTGGAACAAATTGAGCACCATCTAAATGAACTTTAACATTATTTTCATGTGCAATTTTTATTATCTCTTTTATGGGCAAAGTATACCCATCTAAATTAGAAGTTGCAACAAAACTAATCAACTCATAATTTTTTACACTCTCAGAAAATCTTTCTAAATTAAAAGTAAAATCCAAATTCGATCTCATAATTCCCTGTTTAAATCTTTGCCATGGAATTAAATTAGAATTATGTTCTCTATCTGTTAGTAAAACTCTTTCACCATCAAAAGAATTAGCTAATAAATTAATACTCTCAGTAGTATTTTTAGTAAATACGATTTCACTCTCTTTCTTTGCACCAATAAAATCTTTAACTAATTTTCTAGCATTATTTACTTCATCATTAACTTTATTTCCAAATTTATGAATACTTCTTCCAGCACAAGCAGGATATTCATTATAATACTCAACAACTTTATCTACAACTTGTTTAGGTCTCAAAGTCATACAAGCAGAATCAAAATATATTGCTTTTTTCTTCAATACCGGAAAATCCTCTCGAATCTTTTCAACATTCATCACAAGAACAAATAACAATTCATTAATAAAAGTTTTGCATTACTAATCAAACATTAATTGAACTAACCCAGAAACTTTTCCACCACTAGCACCATTCTCAAAATCCATATCTTGGATTAAAGCATAATTAACTCCACACTTTTCAGCACGTGAAACAACATAATCAAAAAATTCTGTTAACCCATCATAAATGGTTGTATCTCCATAGAATTTTATCTCATGTCCAAAAGTTCCACCAAAAAAAGTTAACTCTCTAGCATCAATTTGAGAATTTCTCCTTAACAAAGAAGAATATCTTTCTGAAAAATAAACTAATTCTTTAGAATTCTCAACAAAACTATCTTCATCAACCTCAACAACATAATAATTTCTTTTTTCCCCAGGAACTAAAATATTAACCATCGAAAAAAGAGAATTACAAACTAATTATAAAACTATCCTTCACAAGATCCACATTCACATTCTGTACCACACGTTTCACACATGCCATTCACACATTGAGGGTCTCCACAGTCAACAACTTCATCAGTAACTTCTCCACCTTCACCAGTTAAAATACAGAAAGGATTATCTCCTTCTTCTCCAGGAGGACCATTACAATTATCATAAACTATAACATTATACAAAGCCTGTCCACTGAAAAATAACGAAACAAAAAACAAGATAACAAAAGCCCAAGAAACTACTTCAAAATATTTATGCACTCCTCTCGCTAACTTAGTAGATTTTCCCATTAATTTTCCAACGATTTTACTTTTTACCTTTACATCTAAACCAGATTGACATTTTCTTAAAGTAACTCTTCTAAAAACACAATCAAAAGCTTCTTTAGCTAATGGTCGATAACTTGCCGAAAATATTGCAAGTACACCAAAAACTATCAAGCTTAATAGGCATATCATAAAACAAAACAAAAAACTTTACTTTAAAAAGATTTCTGTAGGTTCAATCTTTTTTATATACTCTTTTACGTGTATCTTCAATAGATAATTTTCTAGACTCATCTAAAACTAAATCAGTAAGCCCACCATCTCCATCAATTTCATACACTGGTAAACCCTTCTTAACTAAAAACTCCGCTTCTTCATAAACACCCGAACTAAACATTCCATCATCAAAAGCTAAAAAAACTCCAGCATTCATTTCAGGTAAAACTTCTTCAAAAAAATAAGTCATTCCAAATTCTTTATATCCCTCATCATGACACTCTTGATTTGGATTTTCAACATACCATTCTGGAAACCCTCTTTTAATAGAATTAATCAATAACGTTTCAAAAGTTGTGTCATAAGTATTAATGGGATGCCCAAAATATACTTTTTTCATAAATACAATAAATAAAAACAATATATAACGTTATCTCGCTTTAAACCCATACTTAATTTTCCTTATTTCTGGATGTCCTTCTAAATATAAATCACAAAAATGCTCAATAATCTCTCCAAAAGGAACAGGACTAGTAACTTCAAAAGTGCCAACTCTATCAAAAGTCAATAAACTCTCAATCCCTCCAGTTGTAATAATATTTCCACCTTCTATTTTACAAGGTTTCACCCTATACCCATAAGGCAAATGCTGATTAATTATCCTTCTTGTATATTCGTCAAATTCTTTCTTCCTATGCATCATTTTTTCTACTTCCAAAAATTTCGGCAATAAAACTGTTTCAAACCAAAACTTTCGAGAATCAGCTGAAACATTTGGTATATAAATTAATCGGTTTCCATCAAAAAACAATCTTTCAGTAGAATTCAAGTTTAATTCAAAATTATGATCAAGAATGTCTGCTAAATCATGAGAATCCCCAGCAAATATATCAATAACATCTCTAAAACTATCATAAATCTCAACACAGTCTTCTTTTATTTCATACTTCATAACAATTAACTATTTTAATCCCTTCAAAAAACCCATATAATGTTCATGCAATCTTCCCAAAAACAGTTTTATATGTTCATCACTCATCTCAGCGCATTCCCTTTCAAGCAAACTCGTTCTAACTCCATCAACAAAATTAGTTAAATCAGTTTTTCCCAAGGGAGATATTGATAAAGATCCAATAGTAATATTATCTAACATAAAAATTAAGTCTTTATGTCTTTCTTCTTCAAATCTAAAAGGTCTATGTGGTGTTGGTCGCCATACTCTATGCATTTCACCAAACAATCTATGTAAAGATACAGATCCATATATATTTCTAGCACCAGAGATACGACAATTATATCCTTTCACTGCATAATCAGTTCCCTCATGTCTTACTTCATATTCAAAAGTTCTATCAAAATCAACTGGTTTTATTATTTCTGACATAAAAAAGATGAATAATGAATTCTTTAAATATCTTTCCATAATAATTATATACTAATAACAAACTCAAAAAACACATGATAGATCCTGTAGCTATAAATCTGGGAACAATCCAAATACGTTGGTATGGAATAATAATGGCTTTTGGATTTCTATTAGCATATTTCATTTCTCAAAAACTAGCCAAGTATAGAAATATTTCAAAACAAGATATGTCTGATTATTTCATTTACTTCATAATCTCTTCAATAGTTGGAGCAAGACTTTGGGCAGTAATATTAAACTATCAAAATTACACAAACATATTAGAAATATTTGCCGTTTGGAATGGCGGAATGGCAATCCACGGGGGAATTGCTGGAGCAGCTCTTGCAACATATTATTTCTCAAAAAAAAGAAATATTCATTTTTATGACATTGCAGATATAATGGTTATCCCAACAGCATTAGGTTTAGCTTTAGGGAGAATTGGAAATTTCATAAATCAAGAATTTTACGGCAAACCAACTTCATTACCGTGGGGAGTATACTTCGATAACATTGAAGGAAAAAGACATCCCTCACAAATTTATGAATCTCTAAAAAATTTATTAATTTTTGGAATAACCTTAAAACTATTCTTATTTAAGAAATTAAAAAGAGGAACAATATTTTGGACATTTATTTTATTATATTCATTACTAAGATTTTCTGTAGAATTTTTCAAAGACATGCCAACATTCCTAAACTTAACTTATGGACAAATAATCTCAATACCGTTAATTATAATTTCAATAATAATGTTAAAAAGAATAGCAAATCCTACGCAACATTTAAATAACAATTAACAATAACTAAAATATTCTAATTATACGGAGGGATAAAATTTGGAAGAAAACATGAACATAGAAAATAAACAAGAAGAAAATGTTCCAGTTACTAAAACTACTAAAAAAAACAATTGGAAAATAGCTAGTTTCATACTAGGAATTCTACTTGTAGTTAGCATCATTTCAAATACAGGATTATTATCGATTTCTGGAAATGCTGCAGCAGTTGATGCTGTTGAGTTCATAAACAATCAAATGTTACAAGGACAAACAACAGCAACATTAGAAGACGTAACCAAAGAAAGTGGGTTAATAAAAGCAACAATTAATGTCGAAGGACAACAAACACCAATTTATCTATCAAACGATGGAAAATTAATGTTCTTACAGGCCGTTCCAATTACGGGAGCAACAACAGCGACACCAACACAAAATTCTCCACAACCAGTAGATGTTCCAAAATCAGATAAACCGGTTGTAGACTTATTCGTAATGTCTCACTGTCCATACGGAACTCAAATGGAAAAAGGAATTTTACCTGTTGTTAAAGTTTTACAAGACGATATTGATTTCAATTTGAAATTTGTTTACTATGCAATGCATCCAACTCAAGGTGAAGTTGAAGAACAATTAAACCAATACTGTATTCAAAAAGAACAAGAAGATAAATTACTAGATTATCTATACTGTTTCCTTGAAGACGGTGACGGAGAAAGATGTTTAACAGAAACAAATATCGACACCGCAAAATTAAAAACTTGCTATGAAAGCGCAGATGCAGAATTTGAAATAACTAAAAACCTAGAAGATAAATCTTTATGGTTAAATGGAAGATTCCCATTATTTAACACTGATAAATCAGACAATGAAAAATACAGTGTGGGTGGATCCCCAACATTAGTTATTAATGGAAAAACTGCAAGTTCTGGAAGAGACTCTGTCTCTCTACTAAGCACAATTTGTGGAGCATTCAACGATGCACCAGAAGCTTGTACAATAACTGAATTCGAAGCTGGTTCTCCAGCACCAGGATTTGGATGGAGTACAACTGCACAAGCAAATAGCGCAGCCGCTGGCTGTGGCTATTAATTTTTTTCTTTTTTTAGTTAATTTTATAAATAATATATAGTCTATTCTAATCAATCCCGTCATAGCTCAACGGTAGAGCGTTCGGCTGTAGATATTGTTTGACTAGGTATTAACCTTGGATGATAAACAATTAGCCGTACCCGGAAGGTTCCCGGTTCAAATCCGGGTGACGGGATATATTCCTTTTTAAACCCCTCCTCGAAAAAACAAAACATTTATAAATGAGTGGATTGCCCTAAAATTCAACTAGATAAATGCCCCTCTCTAAAATGGTTCAATTATAAACATTCAAAAGTTAATGAACTAGAGAGTGCTATGCCCATAAAATGCCCGGATGGTGTAGTTCGGTTAGCATAAAGCCCTGTCGCGGCTTTGACCCGGGTTCAAATCCCGGTTCGGGCGTGGGGACCGGTAGCTCAGCTTGGTAGAGCACTTGGCTTTTAACCAAGGGGTCGCGGGTTCAAATCAAAGCAAAAACTTTGTGAAAGTCCCGTCCGGTCCACTTCATAATACAGACAAAAAATGACAAAAGAATTTGACATCAAGAAACACTCTTTAGTACCTGAGCACACTAAACTTACAGAAGAAGAGGCTAAAAAAATTCTAGACGAATTTAATATAACAAAAGACGAAATTCCTAAAATTTTGATTTCTGATGCTGCAATTCAAGATTTGTCCCCAGAATACGGAGACGTAATAAAAATTACAAGGGGCAGTCAAACAAACACACAAACAATATTCTATAGGGTGGTCGTTAATGGTTAAAGGATATAAAGACATAATCTCAAATTATTTCGACGATCATTCATTCGTTGAATCAAATATAAAATCTTTCAACAGATTTGTTGAAAAAGATTTACCTACAATAGTTAACAACGTTGGGGAAATAGTTCCAACAATTATTCCTCAAGAAGTTGAAAATTTCAAAATTAAATTATCCGACATTAAAGTTGGAATGCCACAAATAACAGAAGCAGATGGTTCAAAAAGAGATTTATACCCAATAGAATCAAGATTAAGAAAATTAACTTACTCTGCACCAATTTCATTAACAGTAAGTGCACACATTAACGATATTCAAAGAGAATCATTCACAACAGAAGTTGGTAGACTTCCAATAATGTTAAAATCTAAATTCTGTCACCTTGCAAATTTGAAAAGAAAAGAATTAGTAAAAAAAGGTGAAGACCCAGTTGATTGGGGAGGATATTTCATATTAAATGGTAATGAAAGAGTATTAATCACAGTTGAAGATTTAGCTTCAAACAAATTATTTGTTAAGAAAGCAACAGTTGGTGTAAGTAAGTGGATTGGAAAACTTTACTCTGAACACTTAAATTACAGAATTCCACACACTTTCGAACAAATGAAAGATGGTTCATTACAACTTAGTTTTGCAAGATTCCAAAGAGTTCCAATTATTGCTGTAATTAAAGCACTTGGATTAACAAAAGATCAAGAAATTATGGAATTCATCTCACCAAACAAAGTTTACGACGATGTAATATTGAACTTATACGAAAACATCGATCTAAAAACTCAAAATGAAGCTCTAGAATTCTTAGCTAAAAAAATAGGAATGCCACAAAAAGAACTTAGAGAAGAAAGAACACTAGAACAATTAGACAGATATTTACTTCCACACATTGGTATGACTTCAAAAGATAGAATTTACAAAGCATACAACTTATGTAAACTAGTAAAGAGATTCTTAAAAATCACAGCAGATGGTGCAAAACCAATTAATCAAGATCACTACGTAAATAAAAGATTAAAACAAAGCGGAGACTTACTTAATGATTTATTCAAAGTAAACATGAGGTCATTGGTACAAGATATGCTTTACAATTTCCAAAGACTAGTTAAGAGAGGAAAATTCTCTTCAATTAGAATAATCATCCGAGAACAATTATTATCTTCTAGAATTAAAAGCGCTATGGCAACTGGATCATGGCCAGGTGGAAGAGCAGGTATTTCTCAAAACATTTCAAGAGTAAATGCAGTAGATACAACTTCACACACTCAAAGAGTTGCATCTTTACTAACTGCATCTCAAGAAAATTTTGAAGCAAGAGCTTTACACAGCACTCATTGGGGAAGACTTTGCCCTGTTGAAACACCAGAAGGTACTCCAATTGGATTAAGAAAAAATTTAGCATTATTATCAAACGTAACAGACACAGAACCAACTGAAGAAAAAGTTGTGAAATTATTAGAATCAAATGGGATGAAAAAGGTAGAATAAAATGGTTGATGTATTTTTAAACGAAAAATTTGTAGGAACTGTAGCAGATCAAAATGAATTCCTAAACTCAATCAAATCTCAAAGAAGAGAAGGAGTAATCCCAGAAAAATTAAACGTTGGTTACGACGATGCATTAAATGAAATCCACATAGAAACAACAAAAGGTAGATCTAGAAGACCTTTAATCGTTGTAAAAAATGGAGAACCAACACTAACAGAAGAACATCTTGAAAAATTAAAAAATAAAACAATCACTTGGGATGATTTATTGAAAGATGGAATAATTGAATATCTAGATGCAAGAGAAGAAGAAAATGCTTTAGTAGCTTTAGATGAATCACAACTATCAAAAGAACACACTCACATAGAAATTTCACCAATCACAATTTTAGGTGTTTGTACATCTTTAGTTCCATTCTCAAATTTTGGTTCATCTTCAAGATTAATTAGAGGTTCTAAACTTCAAAAACAAGGTTTAGGAGTATACACCCAAAATTACTTATTAAGACTAGACACTGACGCTAGCATTTTACATTATCCACAAAGACCAATTACAAAAACATTCATGCATGATGTATTCGAATACGATGCGCACGCAATGGGTCAAAACCTAACTATTGCAGTTATGAGCTACCAAGGATATAACATGCAGGACGCAGTCATATTAAACAGAGGTAGTGTTGAACGTGGTCTAGGAAGAACAACATACTTTAAGCCATTCTCTGCTACAGAATTAAGATATTCTGGTGGATTAATGGATGAAATAGGAATTCCAGACAAAGAAATGAAAGGTTATAGATCAGAAAGAGACTATAGAAACCTTGAAGATGATGGAATTGTTTTCACAGAAGCAAAATTAGATGAAGATGATGTATTAATAGGAAAAACTTCCCCGCCAAGATTCTTGGGAAGCTTAGAAGAATTCAACATTGATGCTAATACAAGAAGAGAATCCTCAATCGCTTTAGGTGAAGGAATGCACGGAATAGTTGATATGACATTCTTAACTGAAAACGAAGAAGGAAATAGGATTGTTCAAACAAGATTAAGACAACAAAGAATTCCAGAGATTGGAGATAAATTCGCTTCAAGACATGGTCAAAAAGGTGTTATTGGATTATTAGTTCCACATGTTGATATGCCATTCTCTTCAAGAGGAACAACTCCAGATATAATTTTCTCACCACACAGTATACCTTCAAGAATGACGGTATCACATTTATTAGAAGTAATTTCAGGTAAAGTTGGAGCTTTAGCTGGAGAATACATAGACGCTACAACTTTCGATACACCAACAGAAGATAGTTTAAGAAAACAACTTGTAAACTTAGGATTTTCAGAAGATGGAAAAGAAACATTCTACAACCCATTAACTGGAGAAAAATTAGAAGCAAAAATATATACTGGAAACATATTCTACTTAAAACTAAAACATATGGTAGCTAACAAATTACACGCAAGAGCTGCTGGAAGAATCCAACTATTAACACGTCAACCCGTAGAAGGTAGAGCAATGGGCGGAGGATTAAGAGTGGGAGAGATGGAGAAAGATTGTTTAGTAGCTCACGGTGCATCTCTATTACTTAAGGAAAGATTCGATTCAGATAAAACAATATTACATGTTTGTGAAACATGTGGTATGTTTGCAACATATGACAATTACAAAAATCAAGCAATATGTACAAGGTGCGGAGGAGACGCAAAAGTTTCACCTGTTGAAATGAGTTACGCATTCAAACTATTGTTAGATGAAATAAGATCTCTAGGAATAGATTCTAGAGTAGAACTAAAAGAAAAATTTTAGAAAAATGACAGAAAACATAACAAAAAAGGTAAAATCGATACAATTTAGCATGCTTTCTCCTAACGCAGTTAAGAGAATGTCTGTAGCTAAAGTTGTTACTCCAGAACTTTATGATAGAGAAGGATACCCAGTAGATGGTGGTCTAATGGATATCAGAATGGGAGTTATCGATCCTGGTTTGAGATGTAAAACTTGCGGACAAAGATTAAAAGAATGCCCAGGTCATTTTGGATACATGGATCTTGCTAGACCTGTATTACATATAAAATACTTAGATATAATTTTAAGATACTTAAGATCAACTTGTTTAGATTGTGGAAGAATTTTAGTTGAAGCAGAAAAAGTTAAGAAACACCTTGAAAATGTACAAAAAGCAGAACAAGAAAAACGTTATAAGGTTAAGAAGAATTTAATCAATGCCTTCGCTAATTCTATAAAATTAATTAAAAAATGTCCACACTGTCAAGCAAAACAGAAAAAAATCACAATCGAAAAACCATCAACAATTTTAGAAGATGGAAAAAGATTAACTCCAATCCAAGTTAAAGCTAGATTGGAAAAAATCAACGATGAAGATATAATCGCACTAGGAAACGATCCAAAAAATTCAAGACCTGAATGGACTGTTTTAGATATTTTAGCAGTTCCTCCAGTAACAATCAGACCTAGTATCACATTACAAAGCGGAGAAAGATCAGAAGATGATCTAACACACAAACTTTCTGATATTGTTAGAATTAATCAAAGACTATTCGAAAACATAAATGCTGGTGCTCCAGAAATAATCATAGAAGACTTATGGGATTTACTTCAATATCACGTAACAACATTCTTCGATAATAGTGTAGCACAAGTTCCTGTTGCTAGACATAGATCTGGTCAACCATTAAAAACTTTACATGAAAGAATAAAGAGTAAAGAAGGTAGATTCAGACATAATCTAGCAGGTAAAAGAGTAAACTTCTCTGCAAGAACAGTTATTAGTGCTGATCCAAAAATCAAATTCAACGAAGTTGGTGTTCCAAAAATTATTGCAATGGAATTAACAATCCCAGAAAAAGCAACTGAATGGAACATTGAATGGTTAAAAGAACTAATCAAACAAGGACCAAAAAATTACCCTGGCGCAAATTACGTTATAAGACCAGATGGTAAAAAGAAAAGTATAACAGAAGAAACTCAAGAAATATTACTAGAAGAACTACAACCTGGATACATAGTTGAAAGACACATCGTAGACGGAGACATTTCAATCTTTAACAGACAACCTAGTCTTCACAGAATGAGCATAATGTGTCACAAAATCAAGATTTTACCAGGAAGAAGTTTCAGATTAAACCCTGCTGTATGTACTCCATATGGGGCAGACTTCGACGGTGATGAGATGAATTTGCACATTCCTCAAACTGAAGAAGCAAGAGCAGAAGCTGAAATCTTAATGAGTGTAGAAAACCACATAATTTCTCCAAAGAACGGGTTGAATATAATTGGTTCTATTGAAGATGCAATTTCAGGTTTATATTTATTAACAAAAGATATGAAACTTTCAAAAGAAGGCGCTAATAAATTATTATTCAGTGCTGGAATAGTTGATGAAAAAATGAAAAGTTTCAAAAAAGAAGTTACAGGAAAAGAAGTTTTCAGTATTTTACTTCCATCAGATTTCACATTCGTTGGAACTTCAAAGAGTGGAGAAGATGTAAAAATCAAAAAAGGTCAACTAGTTGAGGGTGTTATCGATAAAGCGTTAGTCGGAGAAGACAACGGTCAATTAATCAGGGAAATATACGCAAAATACGACGAAAAAACAGGAATTGAATTCCTATCAAAAATATTCAAACTAGGAATTGAAACATTATTAAGATCTGGTTTCACAATTGGAATTTCAGATTCAGATGTTCCAGAAAAAATCGAAAAAAGAAATGATGATTTAATCAACAAAGCAAAGGAAGATGCTCAAGCGTTAATTAAACAATACGAACAAGGAAAGCTTGAACCATTACCTGGTAATTCTGCTGAAGAAACACTAGAACTAAAAATCACAGAAATCTTAAACAAAGTTAGAAATGATATTTCAAAACAAGTTAGTGATTCTGTGGATGAAAACAATCCAACAATAATTATGGCAAGTTCTGGTGCAAAAGGTAACTTACTAAATGTAGCAATGATGTCTTCTTGTGTAGGGCAACAAGCCATAAGAGGAAAAAGAGTAGAAGGAAATTACTCTGGAAGAGCATTATCATTATTCAAGAAAAACGATCCAAGTCCAGAAGCACACGGATTCATAGAAAAAGGTTACAAACAAGGATTAAAACCATATGAATATTTCTTCGGTGCAATGACTGGAAGAGATGCATTAATGGACGTAGCATTAAGAACTCCAAAATCTGGTTATCTATATAGAAGATTAGCAAATGCATTACAAGATATAAGATTAGAATATGATTCAACAGTAAGAGATGCAGAAAAAAGCATCATACAATTCAAATATGGTGAAGACGGAATAGACATCGCTAAAAGTGATGGTGGAAAAATTAATGTTAAAAAGATTATAAAACAAATTAAAGGAAAATGAGTGACGTATACAAAAAATTCGAAGGAAAATTACCTGGAAGAGTAATAGAAGAATTAAAAGCAGAGGCTAAAGAAAATAAATTAACCGACGCTGAAACAACAAAAGCATTAAATGATGCTGTAACAGAATATGAAGCTTCATTAATCGCACCAGGAGAATCAATTGGTATAGTTACTGCTGAATCTTTCGGAGAAGCTGGAACTCAAATGACTTTAGATGTATTCCATCTTGCAGGAGTTGCAGAGATTCAAGTTACAAGAGGTCTTCCAAGACTAATTGAATTATTCGATGCAAGAAAAGTTCCTTCCACTCCAAGTATGGAAGTATACTTAAAACCTGAACACACAAAAACTGAAAAATCAATTAGAAAAGTTGCATCATTCTTAAAAGAAATGACACTAGAAGAAATTAGTGAAGAATTCACACTAAATATAATGAATGAATCTGTAGAAGTAGATTTAGATGATAAAAAGGTAAGAGATTTCGGATTCAAAAAAGAAGATATTCTTGAAACAATAAAAAAAGAATTGAAAAATGCTTCTGTAAAAGACACAAAAAAAGGTTTTACATTAAAACCAGAATCAGAAGAAATTAACTTATCAATATTATACAAATTAAAAGAAAGCGCTAAAGCAATATTACTTAGAGGAATTCCAAAAATAACACAAGTTCTTCCAACTAAAAAAGATGGAAAATATGTTATATTATGTGCAGGATCAAATCTAAAAAAAGTTTTAGAGATGGACCAAATTGAAGCAAAATTCACAGTATCAAATAATATTTTTGAAATCGCTTCAACACTTGGAATAGAAGCTGCAAGACAAGCAATAATCAACGAAGCTGTATCTGTTATAGAAAATCAAGGTTTAGACATTGACATAAGACACGTTATGTTTTTAGCAGATATTATGACTCAAACAGGAATTGTTAGAGGAATAACAAGGGGCGGAATCAGCGGAGAAAAAGAATCCGTACTTGCTAGAGCTTCATTCGAAACACCCATAAATCACTTAATCAGTGCATCATTAACTGGTGAAAAAGATAATTTAAAAAGTGTTATTGAAAACGTTATGGTTAATCAACCAATTCCGCTTGGAACTGGTCTTCCAGGACTTGTTTCAAAAATTGGTGAGAAAAAGAAAAAGGAAACTAAAAAATGAGTTTAGACAATCTAAAAAAAGCAATAAAAGAAAAAAAATTAACAATTGGAACTGAGAAAACAATCAAAGCTCTAAAAAAAGGAGAAGCTAAAGAGGTTTTTATTTCAAAAAATTGTCCCGAATTACTTAGAAAACAAGTAAAAAACTATGCAGAAATTTCAAACATTCCTGTAACTGAACTTAAAGAAAGTAATGAAGAAATTGGAGCAATTTGTAAAAAACCCTTTTCTATAAATTTATGTTGTTATTAAAATGAAAATTAACCTAGAACTTATACAATACATAAATTACTTTGAGAAAACTACAAAATCTAAAGTTAAAGATTGTTTTTTTGAAGATGATAAACTAATATTCATAGTACAACCCGGCCAAGCAAGATTAGCAATTGGAAAACAAGGAATAAACGTAAAAAAATTCACCGAAAAAACAGGTAAAAAAATAAAAATAATTGAGTTCAACGAAAACCCATTAATCTTCGTTAAAAGCTTAATTTCCCCTGTAAAAGCAGATAATATTGAACAAGAAGAGGAAACAATCATAATTACAGTAGAATCAACAAAAGACAAAGGTTTATTAATAGGTAGAAATGCCAAAAATTTAGAAAACCTTAAAAAGCATGTGCAAAAGTATTTTGTACACATAAAAGACGTGAAAATACAATAAAATGGCAAAAAAAGGCAGAGGACTTGGAGCAGGGAAGAAAATTAAGAAAACTCGAGCTTTAGCTAGATGGAAGAATACAACTTTCAAAAGAAGAGTACTTTCTTTAAAAAAGAAATCTGACCCATTAAAAGCAAGCCCTCAAGGAAAAGCAATTGTATTATCAAAAACAGAGATTGAAGCTAAACAGCCAAACTCTGCATTAAGAAAATGTGTAAAATGCCAACTTTCAAAGAATGGTAAAAAAATAACAGCTTTCGTTCCTGGATACAACGCAATTAAATTCATTGATGAACACGATGAAGTTATGGTAGAATGTATCGGTGGAGCAAAAGGACGTTCTAAAGGAGATTTATCCGGAATTAGATGGCAAGTAATTAAAGTAAACGATCAAGCATTAAAATCACTAGTAACAGGAAAAGTTGAGAAGGGTAGAAGATAATGAAATTATTCAATAGATGGGAAACTGACAAATTAGTAATCAAAGAAAAAGCGTTAGCTCCTTACATTCACTTACAATCAATATTAGTTCCTAGAACTGGCGGAAAAGCTGCAGAAGGTCAACGTGTTTGGACACAAAAAACTCATATTGTTGAAAGATTAATGAACAAAATTATGGTTCCTGGACACAGAGGAAAAAAACATAAAATTACTTCTTATCATTGTACCGGAAAAAGCACAAAAGCTTACAAAACAGTTATTGATGCTTTCCAATTAATAGAAAAAGAAACAAAACAAAACCCCATTCAAGTTTTTATAACAGCAATTGAAAACGCTGCACCAAGAGAAGAAGTTACTTCCATAGAATATGGGGGTGCAAGATATTCAAAAGCTGTAGAAGTTTCTCCATTACGTAGAATAGATTACACTCTAAGACTAATGGTTCAAGGAGCCTACGCAAAATCATTTAACAACAAAGTGAGTATTGCAAGAGCTTTAGCAAATGAAATTCTTAACGCATTTAAAATCTCTCAAGATAGTGCAGCAATACAAAAGAAATTAGAACTTGAAAGACAAGCTGATTCTTCAAGATAATTATCTTTTAAAATAATTAATAATTCTTTGGATATATCCGACATTTTCAGAAGGATCTCTCAAACATTCTGGGATATGATATCGAATCCTATCTCTTTTTTCTTCAACTTCTCCAGCATTAGGAAACATTTCTTTAAAACGAAAATTTTCACTTCTACAATCAGTTTCAATACAATCCTTACATAAATCGTCAACTGTCATAACAACAAAAATAGAAAAACCATTATTTAAATATTTCTAAATAAAACCACTAGCTAATAATAAAGCGATAGCTCCAAATAACACAGAGAAATAAACTCTTTTATCCCATCTTAAAATTTTCTTTCCATCCAAATTCCAGAATGGAATCATGTTAAACGCAGCCAACCAAGCATTAATCAACAACCCATATTGAGTAAATATATTAACAAATCCAATCAAAGTTAAACCTAAAAATGCCGCAGCTAAAACTAAATTGACTAATGGTCCAGCCACACTAATTTTTCCATTTTTCTCTCTATTAACATACCCATTTATCATTACAGCCCCAGGAGCTGCAAAAATAAAACCTAAAAAACTCATAGCTACAGCTAAAATTAACATTCCATTAAAAGCTCTAAATTCAGCATAACAATGATATTTTTGAGCAACATATTTATGTCCTAATTCATGCAATAAAAATCCCAATCCGACTGTAAATCCAGAAACTAACAACATAATTCCAAATTCATTTGAAAACACATTTCCATTACTTAACAAAATAGCAAAAGCTAAAGATATAGCAACCCATGCTTTCATTAAATGTTCAATCTCTACATCACTAAATTTCATATTCTAATCAAAAATAATTGTTTTATAAAAGTTATGAATTGGTTAATCCCCTATTTTTATACCTTGGTACATTAGAGGATCCATCTCGGTTTTTATATTCTCCAAGTCTAACTGCCCTTTCCACTTCTAACAGAGTTGGATAACTAAAACTAAGATTCTTAGCATATTCTTCAAGTTCATCTCTAGAAAGTCTGTCTTCTAATCTCTTTCTTTCAATACCAACTTCACGCCCATATAATTGATCTAAATAATTAACCATACTAGAAAAAGAAAATAAAACTATAAAAAATTAACTATCTGCAATTAATGGTGTTTTAGTTTCATAACTCTGATTAGCCAAAATATCATCATTCAAATAAAATTTCTTTCCATCAGTATTCCAAATGATTTTTTTTGTTACACGATTCTCAAACCTTCCGGATCCACTGTAAAAGAATGGCGTATATCTTCCATCTCTTTCAACAATTCTAGGAATAAACACATCTCCTACTTTAACATAAGCACTAACATGAGGAGAACCAACAAAATCAAAACCATCTTCATTTTCCTTTGCATCTAAATTATGTATTAGTTCTGGTTCTCTAAGGGCATAACCTATCTTCTTAATGCTTTTCTCCAACTCTCCTGGAGCAACCCCAACTTTTAAAAAACTTGGAACAGCAAATACACTATCAGTCTGCAAAAATCTAGCTCCACAAGAATTTTCTTCATCAAAAATTCCACTTGTATATTCTGAAAAATATCTACAAATATCATCTGGTTTTGCAACACTCCAATCACTAACTCTTTCAATTTCTCTAGCAACTGCCTGCATTACCCCAATTCTACCAATTGAATGTGCTGTTTTATCACAAACAACATCTCTTGCTTCTCCATAAGGGTCAACAATCCAGTCCCTGAATCTGCTTTCAGGCAATTTCTCGCCTAAAGAATCAATAACAGCATCTCTAAATTCAATATTATCTTCTAAAAAAGCTAATCTCTTCCTTCCTTCAACAACATAGTTATCAATTCTCATTATAAAATAAGAATTAAAGGAAATTTATAAACATTTCCAAGCAAAAAGCTTAAAAAGGAGTTCAAAGCCTAAAAATCTATCATATTCAAAGAGGATAAATAAACAATGACAGATTTAAATACAAGAATAAAAGAAGTTATGAAAGACCCAAAAAGAATTAGAAATATCGCAATAGCAGCACATATTGATCACGGAAAAACAACATTCTCCGACAACCTATTATCCGGTGCTGGAATGCTTTCAGAAGAGCTAGCTGGAAAACAAAGAGCTCTAGATTTCCATGAAGATGAAACAGAAAGAGGAATCACAATAGACTCTGCTTCTGTATCTATGGTTCACACAGTAGATAATCAAGATCATTTAATCAATCTAATAGACACTCCAGGTCACGTAGACTTTGGTGGTGACGTAACAAGGGCAATGAGAGCAGTAGATGGTGCAGTTGTATTATGCTGCGCTGTTGAAGGAATCATGCCACAAACAGAAACAGTTCTTAAACAAGCTTTAAGAGAAAACGTAAAACCTGTTTTATTCATAAATAAAGTTGATAGATTAATCAAAGAAGTTAAATTAACACCAGAAGCAATGCAACAAAAATTCGTTGATATTATTGCTAAGGTTAACAAATTTATCGAAGTTCAAGCTCCCGAAGAATTTAAAGAAAAATGGAAAGTAAACATCCAAGAAGGTTCTGTAGCTTTTGGTTCTGCATTCCATAATTGGGGAATTTCTTTACCATATATGCAGAAAAAAGGAATTACATTCAAAGATATTATTGACGCTTATGAATCTGGAGATTACAAAGATCTAGCTAAAAAAGCTCCAATTCATGAAGTTGTATTAGATATGTCTGTAAAACACCATGCAAATCCAATAGATTCTCAAAAATACAGAATTCCAAAAATCTGGCATGGAGATATTGAAACAAACATTGGTAAATCATTAATGAACTGTGATCCTAATGGTCCAGTTGCTTTTGTTGTAACAAAAATTGTTGTTGATAAACACGCAGGAGAAATTGCTACAGGAAGATTATTTTCCGGAACACTAACAACAGGAAAAGAAGTATATCTTAATGCAAGTAAAAAAAGCACAAGATTACAACAAGTTTCTATTTACAAAGGTGCTCAAAGAATGGCAATAGATGATATTCCTGCAGGAAATATTGTAGGATTAGTTGGATTAAAAGATACTTTCGCTGGTGAAACTGTATCTTCAGAACCAATGGAGCCATTCGAAGCAATTAAACATATTTTTGAACCAGTTATTACAAAATCTATTGAAGCAAAAAAAGCTTCAGATTTGCCAAAATTAATTGAAGTTTTAAAAGAAGTTGGAAAAGAAGATCCATCCATTAAAATTGAAATTAATGAAGAAACTGGTGAAAACCTAATGCATGGTATGGGAGAATTACACCTAGAAATTATTGAAAACAGAATTAAATCTGATAAAAATCTAGACATACA
This sequence comes from Candidatus Woesearchaeota archaeon, assembly GCA_964344655.1. GTDB lineage: Archaea > Nanobdellota > Nanobdellia > SCGC-AAA011-G17 > PNOQ01 > JABJPM01. The sequence continues at coordinate 79,181 of CAYFOF010000002.1, forward strand.
AACTTCTCCACCAATTGTTGTTTATCGAGAAACTGTTGCAACACTATCTCCAGAAATGGAAGGTAAATCTCCAAATAAACACAACAAATTCTACATAACAGTAGAACCTTTAGATGATAAAATTTTCGAAGCAATTAAAGCTGGAGATCTTCCAGAAAATAGAATCAAGAAAAAAGACACTACAACAGTACAAAAACTAGTAGAACTTGGAATCGATACTAAAACTGCAAAATCATACAAACAATTCTACAAAGGAAATGCCTTAGTTGATGCAACTAGAGGTATTGTACACATTGGAGAAGTTATAGAAATGATTATGGATGGTGTACAACAAGTTATTGATGCTGGTCCTTTAGCTCGTGAACCTTGTTCAAAAATGAAAATTACTCTTCATGATATGAAATTACACGAAGATGCAATTCACAGAGGTCCCGCACAGGTTTATCCAGCTATAAGAGAATCTATAAAAAACGCTATGAATGCAGCAAAACCATTCATCTTAGAACCAGTCCAAATACTACAAATTGAATCTCCTGCAGAATATTTAGGAAATCTATCTGCTATGATTCAAAATAAACGTGGACAATTAATAAATGTAGATCAACAAGGCGAACATATAACTGCTAAAGCAAAGTTACCTGTAGCAGAAATGATTGGATTAGCTTCTGATTTACGTTCTACAACATCTGGAAGAGGGTCTTACTTCATTGTAGACCAACAATTTGAACAATTACCACAAAACTTACAACCAAAGATTGTTCAACAAATCAGAACCAGAAAAGGTTTAAGCGAAAACGCTTAACTTTCTTTATTTTTTTCTTTATCCAAAACTAAATGATCTAGTCCTGCACATAATGAAGTACCTGCCGCATAAGCAATTATATCTTTAGTATCATATCCAGGAAAACCAATTGTTTCTTGTAAAAGTTCCGCAAGAGTACAAAAGCCCAAAGATATTGCAAAAGCTGCCCCCTTGCTTGATACAGTTCTTATTCCAAAATACAAGCCTCCTGCTGTAACACTATCATTTAAATTATTAGAAACGATCGGATTTGCAGCAAATCTACCAAGTAATAAATATGTAGCTTGTAATCCAAAAAATAATGACTTATAAATCTTTTTTTGACGAGGGCTCGGATCATCAATAACTTTCTCTGCACCACTTTCTAACATATCCATTAGTTTTTCATATTTTGTCATTTTTCTTAAATTTAAACAATTTTTTCCGCTTATAAATCTTTCTATAAATAACTATATAGCAGTAGTAACAATATATCAATAAACATAATAATAAGCCACTAAACAACCAAAAACCTTATAAATAGCTCAAATTACACATAAAATCAGTCATACTTATGATAAATGGAGGAAAATAAGAGTTAAAATGGCAAAAGAAAAACCACACGTAAATATAGTATTCATAGGTCATGTAGATGCAGGTAAATCAACATCTGTAGGTAGACTTATGTTTGATTCTGGTAACGTAGATGAAAACCAGATGAGAAAATTAAAGGATAAAGCAGAAGAATTAGGTAAAAAAGGATTCGAATTTGCTTTCGTTATGGATAACTTAAAAGAAGAACAAGAAAGAGGAGTTACAATAGATCTTTCTCACAAAAAGTTCATGACAGATAAATACGAATACACTGTTATCGATGCTCCTGGACACGCAGATTTCATTAAAAACATGATTACTGGTGCTTCACAAGCAGATGTTGGTGTATTAGTAGTTACAGCAACTGAAGGTATTATGCCTCAGACTAGAGAACACTTATTCCTAGCAAGAACACTAGGTGTAGGTCAAATGTCCATTGCAATAAACAAAATGGATGCAGCAAACTGGTCTGAAGAAACTTTCAACAAAGTAAAAACAGACATCCAAGAATTACTAAAACAAGTTGGATATAACCCAGAAGAAGTACCTGTTATTCCAATAAGTGCTTTTGAAGGAGATAATGTTGTTAAAAAGTCTGAAAACATGTCTTGGTACTCTGGTCCAACAATCAGAGAACAACTAGACTTGTTCAAAGAACCTGAAAAACCAACAAATTTACCTCTAAGATTACCAATCCAAGATGTATATAGCATTGCAGGAATTGGTGTAGTTCCAGTAGGTAGAATTGAAACTGGAGTTATGAAAATCGGAGACAAAGTTATCGTTGTACCTGCTAGAGATGGTAAAGGTGTAACTGGTGAAGTTAAAACTATAGAAATGCACCACGAGCAAGTAAACGAAGCAGAACCTGGTGACAATGTTGGTTTCAGCGTAAGAGGAATTGGTAAAAAAGATATTGCAAGAGGAGACGTGTTAGGACACGCAGATAATGCACCTACACTTGTAAATGAATTTACAGCTCAAATTGTAGTATTAAACCACCCAAGTGTTCTTACAGTTGGTTACACACCCGTTTTCCACATCCACACAGCACAAGTGGCATGTAGAGTAACTGAATTGATTAAAAAAATCAACCCAGCTACAGGTGAAACACTAGAAGAAAGCCCAGATATGCTAAAGAACGGTGAAGCTGCAATCGTTAAGATTGTACCTACAAAACCTTTAGTATTAGAAAAGAACACAGAAATACCTCAAATGTCTAGATTCGCTATTAGAGACGCTGGACAAACAGTAGCTGCAGGTATGTGTACCGACTTAATAAAGAAATAAGGATTTTTTCCTTAATTTTTTTCTTTTATTTTCGATAACTTTATAAAAGGATATAATACTCAAAAACTAAAATGCAAAAGGCAAGAATATCACTGGCATCAGCGAATATAGATTCACTTAATTTAATTTGCGATTCTATTAAAGACATTGCTGAAAAAACAAAAACATCATTAGCTGGCCCAATTACATTGCCTACAAAACAACTTAAATTAACAACAAGAAAATCCCCAGATGGTGAAGGAAAGGCTTCTTGGGAAAGATATTCTATGAGAATTCATAAAAGAATAATTGATCTTGGAGTAGACGAAAGAGCTTTAAGATTAGTTATGAGAGTTCAAATTCCAGAAGGCGTTAACATAGAAATTGAAATGATAGAATAAAATTATCTAACTATATAAACTAAAGTTCCTTCTTTTACTTCATCAAATACTTCAACAACCTCTTTATTTCTCATCAAAACACACCCCTCAGAACAAGGTCCTGTCTCTTTTTCAACAGTTCCTTCCCTACTAACTGCATGAACATAAATAAACCTTTCCCACGAATTATCATTCATTTCTTCCAACCCATCTAATCGTAATATTCTAGTTGTTATAGATCTCAATCCCCAACGTTCTTTAGATATTTCAGCAATTTTCCCAGTAAACTGTCTTGCTTTAAATATTCCCCCCAATGGAACTCCTTCTCCAATTTTTTCTCTTATAACATGCAATCCCAAAGGAGTTTTTCCAGACCCAATTACATTCCCAAATCCAGATTTTCCAGTTGAAGTATCATAAACATCCTTTAAAATAAAATTCTCATCAACTATTGAAAACAAATAAAGATCTTGTGATTCACCATGAACAACTATAGCATTATCTGGATCAATCTCTATTTTACTAGTGGGATTATTAATTTCATTCAAAATTGATTCTTGTGCTTCTAAAAGAACTTCTTCAGGAATCGCTTCTAATCTAGGATCTTCTTCATCCATTCCTGTAGGATCAATAAAATTCATTGGATTATTATTAACATATACATAAGGTAAATTATCTTTAACAGGATCTACTGAGGTGAATCTTCCAATATTTGGATCGTAATATCTAGCATTAAAATAATATAAATCTTCATCTAATTCTTTTCCAGTAAAAGAAAATCTTTCACCAACTTTCAACGATTGTCCAAAGGGCAAAGATTTAGAATTAATATCTGAACCTAAACGATTTTGATAATGATATTTTATATTTTCATTATTTTTTGTTGCAATTAATCTATTTCCTACGTAAAAATAAGTAGTTTCACTCTCCCCAACAGCTTTCTCAGCAGTCTCAAAAGTTTCTAGAATATCAACATCTTTAGCAATAACAACATTACTAAATAAAATAAGTAAAATTACAAATATCACCATACTTTTCATAATAACAAAAAATAAAAGAAATTTAAAAAACTATTTATTTCAATTCTCTAGCCGCTTCTTCAATTTCACTCATGTGTGCATTAATACTATCTCTAGCAGTAGCATAGTGTTCGCCTATTCTAGTCAAATCTCTGCTTTCTAACGTATCTGCAACAGCATGCCAATTTGCTTTATACTCACTAAAAGGCACTAATTTACCTATTGTATTTCTAATGTATATATGATCAACATTTGCCGCCCCAACAACAACGTCTCTTACACCATCATCATTTAAATCAGCTTCATAAATATTTGGACGTATAATATGTGGAGCCCACAATAATCCACCCGCCATCCCGCTCAAACCACAAATAAGTCCTGCAAGGGTCACTCTCAAATTCATATTAGTTTGCGAATACATCTTTTCCTTAGTATTTGTATCTTCACTCATTATAATTTCCTCCCAATAAAAAAGGAAATAAAGAATCCTATTTAAACCTTACCAAAAGAATTAAAAGAAAAATAATGGTTAAAATAATCTTGCAACTCTTCATCACACTGAAATAATCTATCAAATTCTGAAGAATCATCCAACAAAGATTTTACCTCTTTATTAAAACAATAATTACAAATAGTAACCGGAGAATTACAATGAACACAATTACTTGTTTCATCTAAAACTCTACTGAATTCAGTAATTTCCATCACGTCTTGTTTAGCCTTATCACCTACAAAGCTAATTACTTGTTTTTTGAGGCAGTCTACACAGGTAGGACTGGTTATTTCATACCCGCATGAACCGCAATTATGTTGGGCTTGCATAATCCCACCTCCTATTTTTTGATCCTCGACTCTCTACTCTATTATTACGAAAGACCCGAGAACCAATTTATCTTCTCAGACCTTTCTTACATAATTTTGTTGTAGAAAGATCTAATTGACACTAAGTTTTTACATACAATTTTTGTTGTAAATCCGTGTGTCATATACATTTCCTACAAATACACATATAAAAAGATTATGCATATCAGATATATATCTGTAATTAAGAGAATCACTATTCAACTGTAACAGACTTCGCCAAATTCCTAGGCCTATCCACATCACAACCACGTTTTTTTGCAATATAGTAAGATAACAACTGCACCGGTATAACAGAAATTAACGGCATTAAATATTCAGAAACTTTTGGAATTTTAATAACTTCATCAAATCCATTTTCCAAACCATTTGTAGTAACAACAATTACTTTTCCTTTACGAGATTTTACTTCAGAAATATTACTTATTATCTTAGAATACAATCTTCCTTCAGGTGCAATCACCACAACAGGCATATTTTCATCAATTAAGGCAATAGGACCGTGTTTCATCTCAGCAGCAGGATAACCTTCAGCATGAATATAAGAAATTTCTTTCAATTTTAATGCACCTTCTAAAGCAATTGGAAAATTATAATCTCTCCCCAAATACAATGCATTATTACAATTAAAATACTTAGAAGCAATCTCCTCAATATTATTTTCTTCCAAAAAAGAAGAAACAATAGAAGGAATTTCCCTTAATTCATTCAACATTTTATTAGAATCACTAACAACTCCTTTTAACGTCCCCAAATACACAGATAATAAATACAAAACAACTAAATGCGAAGTAAAAGTCTTAGTAGAAGCAACCCCAATTTCAGTTCCAGCATGTAAGTAAATTCCCCCATCCACCATTCTAGAGATAGTTGAACCAACACTATTTACAACTCCAATAACTTTAGCTCTTTTTGATTTTGCCTCTTTTATAGCAGCAATAGAATCTGCAGTCTCTCCACTTTGAGATAAAACAATAACCAAATCATCTTCATTCAAAACCGGATTTTTATACCTAAATTCAGAAGCATACTCAACTTTTGTTTGTATTTTAGAAATATCTTCAAATAAATACCCTCCAACAATTCCTGCGTGCCAAGAAGTTCCACATCCAATTAAAACGATTCTTTTAACTTTTTTCAAAGAATCTTCATCAATATTTAAACCTCCAAATTTAACCCCATCTTCAAAAATCCTGCCTAAAAATGCTCTTTCAATTGTTTTTGGTTGTTCATATATCTCTTTCAACATAAAATGTTCAAAAGATCCTTTAGAAATTTCTTCAATATTATTGTTTAATACTTTAATTTCCCTATCAACATTAACATTTTCTAAATTATTTATATCATATTTATCTTTACTAATAACCCCATAATCACCATCTTCTAAAAAAATAATATTTCTGGTGTGTTTTTGCACAGGAATAGAATCAGAAGCCACAAACATCTCTCCATCACCAACTCCAATAACTAATGGACTTCCTTTTCTAGCAACATATAATTTACCTTCATAAACCATAACAATTGCATAAGCCCCTTCTAGTAAATTTAAACATTTAACAAAAGCATCATCAATAGAATCCCCAGAATTAACAAAATCTTCAATTAAATGAACAATAACTTCACTATCGGTTTGACTGGAAAATTCATGATCATTTAAGATTTTTTTTAATTCCTCAGCATTCTCAATAATTCCATTATGAACTAAATACATTTTTTTACCACAATCAAAATGAGGGTGTGCATTCTCTTTATTCACAATTCCATGAGTTGCCCAACGAGTATGAGCAATTCCAACATTTCCTTCTAAAAAAGAAAAATCAACATCATCAACTTTTCCAACATCTTTTTTACAATAAATTTCTCCACTAAAATAAGTAGCAACCCCGCAAGAATCATAACCCCTATACTCTAAATCTTTTATAATATTTTTAAGAACTAAAGAAGCTTTTTTATCCCCAATATATGCACCAATACCACACATACAATTGAAATCCTTAATTCATTTATAAATTTTGAGAATCTTATTTCCTAATTTAGTTAACTTTATAAACAATTTTAGTAGTCTAAATCTATTAATGCCGAGATCGCATAATCTGGTATTGCACAGGCCTGGAAAGCCTGGCCTCTTGTAGGCATCTGGGTTCAAATCCCAGTCTCGGCGTACTATTCAAATGAAAGATAAAACATACTGTTCAATATACGACTGCAGATACGCAGAATTCCCAAAAGAAGATAGGGGAGCTGCAAATTCCTGCAGAACTTTCGATGTTTTATACTGTTCGTTACTAGAACAACACGTAAAAAAGAATCAAAAATGTGAAGCTAATTCTATAACAACTAAGAAGTAACAACAAAATAGAAACATTTATAAACAAAATAATAGTAAAATAAACAAAAAATGACTCAAGAATTGAAATATAAAACAGAGGAAGCACGAGAAATAGAGGGTGCAACAATCCTAAATATTGAAGATCATGAAGATTTTCCAGAGGTTGAACCAGAACTTCCAGGATTTTCTTACAAACTTTCAGTTGCAAAAAGAATAGCTCTAGATTTAGTAGATCTAGCAAGAAATGGTCCATTTTACGAAAAAAAAGTAACTCAAGTACCACAACCATTTGGATACAAAAAATTAAGAACAATGTATGTTGGTGCAGAAAATGATTTACATGCCGTTATTGAACAAAATGGTTTAGAAGGAACAGGCCATGTAAAAGATGATCCAAGAGTTACAGAGCTAGGAAAAATCTTAAGAAGAACTTCTTTAGATGAAATCCCTGGAATTTTAAGTGTAACAAAAGGAGATATTGAATTAGTTGGCCCAAGACCAATAACTCCAATTGATGAAGAACATTTACCTCAAGAATATTGTGAAGCAATTAGAGGAAGATATGGATGGTTGCCTCCCTCAGGAATAAGACCAGGTAAAAAAACTCAAGAAATGAGAGTAAAAGAAGATTTAGCATTCCTAAAATTATTAGATAAACATCCAGATAAAAAAGCAGAAATAATGGCATATTATGCTCCAGTAATTATTTTTAATTATTTAACAAAAAGAGTTAGAAACGAATAATTATTTCAACAAATCAACTAACTCTTGTTCCATTTCTTTATGCTCTCTAAACTTAATTCTTATTTCAGAAGTTTTTCCATAACCTACTTTTTCACGTAATTCCCTTTCAACACCCCATGGAATAATTCCATCCATAAAACAAGAATAACCCCTATCCCATGCCTCTTTATTCCACAGCAATGTATGTGGATTATCCTCAACAGATTTACCACTATAAGCTGCTTTAAATCCCTCTTTAGCAGAACGAAGTTCAGAATTTACAATAAATCTCCTTTCTCCATCATAAGCTTGACACATCATGCAAATTTTAAATTAAAACTATTTAAATTAAATCAAATTAAAAAACAATCTTTTTATATTACTATATTTTATTACATTAAAAATGATAAGAAAAATACTAAAAGAAATTAAAGAATCTTCAGACCCAGAAAGAGCAAAAAATTCTCTATGGTTTTTTAAAACCGGCCCAGGACAATATGGAGAAGGAGATAAATTTCTTGGATTAACAATGCCCCAACAAAGAACAATTGCAAAAAAATACGTTAACCTTCCTTTTAGCGACATTCAAAAATTAATAGATAGTAAATACCATGAACACAGAATGGTAGGGTTAATAATTCTAACATACAAATACCCAAAATCAGAACAAAAAAAAGAAATATATGAATTCTACATAAAAAACTACGATAGAATAAACAATTGGGATTTAGTAGATGTAACAGCTCCAAGAATAGTTGGCGCATATTTACTGGAAAAAAACAGAAAAATACTATACGACTTTGCAAAATCCAATCATCTATGGAAAAAAAGAATTTCAATAGTATCAACATTTGCGTTTATTGATAAAAAAGATTTCAAAGATTCAATAAAAATTATAGAAATTCTACTAAATGATAAACATGATTTAATACACAAAGCTTGCGGTTGGGCCTTAAGAGAAATAGGAAAAAAAGAAGAAAAAGTTTTAACAAATTTCCTAGACAAATATCATAAAATAATGCCAAGAACGATGTTACGTTATTCTTTAGAACGTTTATCAGAAAAACAAAAGAAACATTATATGTCTAAATAACTAATTTCACCAAAATTTCTAACACTTCCATCATCTCCAACAACAAAACAACTAAAATTAGAAATATCATCCAAAAACGGAGAAATAAATTTACCTCTACTAATATCACTTCCAACAGTTATCGAAGTAAAAGAAGGCATAACAATTAAATTACTTTTCTTAAATTTACCAACCAAAAAACATTTAAATTTTTCAGAAGGTTTTTCTTTAAAAGAGACTGCAGGATGTTCGTGTGCAATAATTACATTTTCTCTTAAATTATCAACTAATTTATCTCCATGTACAATTGTAATATCATCAACATCATACCTATCATATAATTTCATATCTCTCCTAACTAAAATAGAATCCAAAATAACATCATGATTTCCCTTTATCACAATAACTTCTTTTTCATGTAAAAAATCAAACAACCCCAAAACCTCATCCCACTCTTGAGGATTAATTTTTCCAAATTCATGTTTTATATCTCCATTCAAAACAATTTTATTAATTTCATTTTCTGAAAATATTTTTCTTAATCTATCTACAATATCTTTATATTGAAATTTAGGAACTAACACTCCCTTAGAGCGCAATTGATCCTCATACCCCAATTGCAAATCCCCAATAATAAAAATATCTTTATATAAAATTCCTAAATCAACAATTTCAAACTTATTCAAAATTTTCATAATTATTCCGATACAAAATCTCTTGCTCTTTCAACCCCGGCTTCAAATCCATATTTATCAACAAATGCTCCGACAATATTTCCTTCTGAGTGACCAATTTCTAACATATATTTAACAGCCTCTCTATGTGTTAATTCAAAATCTTTAGCTTCAAATGGAGATTCTGGTAACAATGATTTAGGATCTTTAAACGCTAAATTTAAATAATGATCTTCAAAAGCATCATCTTCTCCCAAATTCACATCTCCAACTTTTGCCGATAAATCACTCATTATCCTTTTCTACCAGACCTATAAAGCTCATAACCTAAACTAAGAGTATTAGTGGCCAACAAAATCGGATCAGCATCAGTAACCATGTTATAAGCTGCTAATCCCATAATTCCCAGTCTTGTTGTTAACCTAGACATATGTTTTGCTCCCATAAAAACTCTAGTACTTATAACTTTACTAGGATCAATAACTTCCGTAAAATTTTGCGGTAACCTATCTTTTATTTTTCTTAATGAAAGAGGGATTGCAAAAGCACTAACAACGCCCTCTAAAGCACCAATTGTTACTCCAGAAAGTGTACCCTTAAAAGCACTCTCACATAAACCAGTAGGACTGTAGTGTCCTCCAGGATTTTGACTTTTTATATAATTAATCGTTTCGTCTCTAGCTGTTCTAGATTCATTTTCTTTTCCAAATAAATCGTATCTCCAATTTCTATTTTTACAATCTAATGTCATTTTTCTCTCCAAATCACCTAAAAAAAGAAACTAAACTCAATTTAAAAACGTTACGCACTAGAAACCAAGTCACTAATATCATTGTTCTGACCAATTTTAGCTAAAACCTGTTTATGCATTCTGTTAATGAACTCCATCCTATCTTCCATTTTCATAATATCCATTTTTCCCTGAGTTATCAAATTAAATGCAAACGGAGAAGGAATTCTATTTTCAACTTCATCAACAATTATTTTTCCATCATCGATCCAACCCAAAACATTCTTAGCATTATTTATATCCATTAAATCATAAAGTACTTCCCTTCTAGCTTCTTTCAAAATAGAAAAATCATTACTAATTCTCTTCAAAGCACTATACAATATCATACTACTTACTTGCTGTCTACCGACATTTTTTTTCTTACCTTTATACTGTCTCAAAATCATTAATGCACGTCCAGCACAATGTCTAAATCTTCGTTTTAAAATTTCACTTTTCTCAATAGCATCTTCCATAATTTCTAACAAATTATCTTTTTCTAATAAATAAAAAGCTTTCAAAGCATTCATGCTCTTTTTACTTGCAATATAAAAACCATTATCAGAAATTCCAATCTCAATATCTCTTTTATGTTGTTTACCTAAGACATATCCGACCGCTCTACTCAAAACATCATTAACTCTTCTTCCATATAATGTATGAAATATAATGTATTTTTTCCCTTCTTCATCATTATAATATTCTACTGTAATCTTATTTTGATGCGGGAAAGAAGAATACAAATGTTGTTCTTTAAAGTATTTGTAAATAGCATTAGCCGCATTATCATCAACATACAAATAATTATTCACAAATTCAATTATTTCTTTCTTAGATACTTTCAAAATAAACCTTTCATCCATCAATTTTCTAAATCTTTGAATTTCCATTGCCAAATCAAACGACAATGGCAACATTTCTGAAAACCATGCAGGAATTGTTGGAGACTTACCAGCGGCACTCCGAACTTGAGCTGTCATTCCTCTACTAAATAAAAATTGATAAGTATTTCCACCAATAACAAAAATATCTCCTCTTTTTAACTTCTCTAAAAACCCTTCATCTATAACTCCAATAACATGATCTTTAATCTTAACTTTAACTCCAGTTTGATCAGGAATAGTCCCAACATTAGTCATATTAATAACTCTACTCATCTTTCCTTTCTTGCCAACTTCTTTAGATTCCTCATCATACCAAATTTTTGCATAAATATGTCTATCTTCTAGTTCAAAATACTCTCCAGATAAATATTTTATAATTTCCATAAAATCAGAATAATCTAAATCTCTATAACAATAACTTGATGTAATAACTTTATACAATTCATCAATATCCCAAACTTTACTTATTGCCATGCTATGCATAACTTGTGCTAAAACATCTAATGCATTTTCGGGAATATGAATTCTATCAATTCTCTTCTCAATTGCACTTTTTAATAAAACAGAAGATTCAATTAAATCATCTCTATCCGTAACAATTAATCTCCCTTTTACAGTTTCGCCCATTGAGTGTCCAGCACGACCAGCCCGTTGCAAAAACCTAGCAACTCCTTTTGGGCTTCCCAAAGATAAAACCAAATCAATCGAACCAATATCAATCCCCAATTCTAAAGAAGTAGAACAAACAACACATTTCATTTCACCATTTTTCAATTTATTTTCCAATTCATGTCTATTTTCTTTACTTAAACTTCCGTGGTGTGCTCCAATATTCTCAGAATATTTTTTAGGGAATCTATTTTTCAAATTATGAACAACTCTCTCAGTTCCTGCCCTAGTATTTGTAAAAATTAATGTTGTTTTATGTTCTTGAATTAACTTATCTAACATTTTATACAATTTATTAGAATATTTTTCATAAGAAACATTAATCAAATCATCAACAGGAGATAAAACCTTCAAATCGAATTTTTTCTTAAAATTAACTTTAGCAATTTTACATTTTTTATCTTTTCCAACCAAATACTTAGCAACTTCTTCTATTGGCTCAACAGTTGCACTTAAACCAATTCTACACATATCTGGACTTATATGTTGCAAATGTTCCATTAATAAATTTAAATGCACTCCACGTTTGTTTTCAGCCAAAGCATGAATCTCATCAACAACTAACCATTCTACAACTTGTAATTTATCATAAAATTTATAGCTCATCAACATTATTGCTAAACTTTCTGGAGTTGTAATCAAAATATGCGGAGGATTTTTCAACATTTTCTGTTTTTCACTCACAGAAGTATCTCCAGTTCTCACTCCAATTCTAATATCTTGTAAATCGACACCTTTCAAAGCAGCCAATTTTTGCATTTCTTTTAAAGGTTCATTCAGATTAACTTCAATATCTCTAGACAACGCTTTTAACGGTGAAACATATATTGCATACACTTTATCTTCCAAATTTCCATGTTCTGCAAATGTCAATAAATTACTCAAAATAGAAGTAAAAGCAGATAATGTCTTCCCAGATCCAGTTGGAGCAGACAAAAGAATATTCTCTCTGTTATTAACTCTCATTACAGTATTTAATTGAGTTTCAGAAAGTCCTCCAAACTTTTTTTTAAACCATTCCCCAACTAAAGGGTTCAATTTTTTGAATATTTGACTTTCACTATCCGGTTTTTCTACGTAAGTTATCATTATTCTAGCAAAATCTCCAAAATTGACCCTTTATAAAATCTATGAAAAAAGGGAAAAAAGAGGTGTAAGCTAATATTTGATTAAAATCTTTATATATCCTTCTCGCGTGTTTGGCAAGCTGTCAAGCTATCAATTAACTTGGGGCCCAAACAGGCAATCTAGCTTTTTTCTCTTTTTTAATTTTATCTCCACCATCACCACCTAAAAATACCAAAGTATTTCCTTTAGGTGTAATCCTATACACTTCATCATCTAATACATTTAAAACACCTAATGCAGATTCATATCGACCATATAACCCTGCTGAATCGTAGGCTTCACCATATGTGACACGCTCTACTAGCCCTTCTTTTTCGGCAATTTCTATTCCTGGAGCATCTAACGATAAAAGGTGGTTAATATCAAAAAATTCAAGAATGTCTGAAGAGGTAAACATATCAGAAGGATGATTTTCCACTTCATCAATTGAAAATGTATATAATTTTCCTTTAACAGAGTGAGGAAATTTTTCCCCGTATTTTCTAACTCTTTCAAAATCATATCCAACCCATTGGCCCGCCAAAGTTTTTTCCATTTTCAAAGAACATCCATCTTGAGATGGAACATAGAGGGGATTTTGTAAGATTGAACCTTCTAAAAATCCTAGCCTATATCTTCTGTCTGATAAGAATTTCCAATATCGAGGATTAACCCCGAGTACAACATGCATGGACAATCTAGCAAAAAGATCTAATATTTTTTTAGGAGTTCTATGTTTCTTAAGATAATCCTTAACATCCCTAATACTTTTATCATTTGACATTTTTAATTAACATACAAACCTTCATTAGATTCTGAAAGTCCTTTATTTATCATTTCAGCAAATTCTTTCAAAACTTCAGTTTCTAATCTTCGAATACCTTCTGTAGCAAGAGTATCTGGATTAAATCTAAAACCATTTACTAATCTAAGATCCATAAATTTTCTCTCTTTCAATATTTTATGAACAAAATCTTTACTCACATGATCATAATAAGTTGATCTTCTACCCCCAATAAAAGCAGATAAATCTGAATATGTAGTTAAATCTTCACCAATAGCTAATTGATAACTTTCTTCCATTCCATTAGGAGTTTCAAATCTTCCAACCATAATAGCAACGTTTTCCATAATAAAAAACACAAAAATTACTTTATAAACCTTTCCATTTGTTACCACTTAATAAAGATTATAAAAACATAAATAAATAATCAACAAAAACAAACCCATGAAACCAAAAATTCCTCTTCCAAAAGATTATGATTACAAAGCAACCCTAGAAGATTTAGACGAATCCGAAACAAAAGCTAGGGTAATGTTAGATATTTTTAAAGAACTTAAAAAAAGAAAACAAAAAAACCCAGAAAAATGCCCTTGGTGCAATCATTAACTTAATTTTTTCCTATGATCTTCACCAACTATATAGCCCACACAGTTTTTTGAGCCACAATAACACGGATGATCTCTATAATTTTCAAAATCATATCCATAATCATAAGTAATTTCATCACCTTTCTTAATATCTTTTATAGCAACAATCCAAATATGATTTCCATCATTCACAGTTTCAGCATTTGGATCACATGAGTGATTAATATATTTGGCATCATTCCAAGAAACATCTCCATCAATATCATATTTCTTATTTAATTCAAATAAATAAACTCCAGCAACTTCTTTTTCATTGCCTTTATATTTAGAATATCTTTCTTCAAAAACTCTATCACTTTCCTTTTTACTAATTTTTCTCCCAACATATTCAATAATTTTAGATCCAGCAGGAATATCTACTTTAGCAAAAACTCCAGTTCCATGTACTTTTGATTTTCTCACAACAATATATGACATCTCAAATCATGGATTATCTCAATTTAAAAACTTTACCACAACAATCTATATAAATATGACAATGAAGAATTCCACCATGGCAAACCTTCAACAAAAATATCCAACTGTAACAGAATTATTATACGACTTAAGAAATCAAGGACAAATCTCTTTTATGGTTCCTGATCAAATATTAAGAGTTCTAGATCCCTATTTACTAGAGGATAAACTATATAAATCAAAAAATCCAAATCCAAATAATGATTCTAGAAAGCTTGAGCAACGGACTTGAAAGAGCAATTTACATTCTAAGCCAACCATTAAGCAATGAAAATTTAATGTGGATTTTAGTTCCATTATTTTTAACATTAATTTTAATGGAACTTTACTTTGGAAGATACAAAAAAGAAGAACTTGGTTGGAATACCGCATTCGGAAATTCATTAATTTTAATTTTCGTATCTGCAAATTTAATTAATCATTTAATAAACAATAATTTATGGGCAGATCCAGTAAAAGCAGGAGTAGTTTTCACACTGTTAATTCTGGGATTTACATTAACATTATTGGATTACTTCCATGCTCTGCCAGAAAAACTTGCATTTACAGTATCTTCAAAATTCCCAATAAGTTTCATAGCATTTTTAGCAATATTATTTGTATACATTGACATTCCATTAGACACAACAACATTAGTTGCATTAACATTAATATTTTTAGCAGCATATTTGGTAATTTCAATAGTTCACTTCTTAACTCCAACATTCCATGGATTAATGTCTCAAGAAGTTCCTGATCCAGAATAAAAAGTTTTAATAACAATTCAAAATTCTCAAAAATATGGATAGCGATTACTATGAAAATTTAATAGAAAAAACACCATACAAAGATTTGCCTTTTATAGGAAAAATTGCAAAGGGAATGAAATTTGTAGAAAAAACAGTAAAAAGATTGGCACTAGCCATTCCAATATCATATTTTTTGTTTTATGCATGCACAGATGAGATTATATTTTCTAGGGTAAATAAAAAAGAAAAATTCAATAAATCACAATTAGAAGAATTACTAAATGTTGAAAAAAAACAATTAGGTTGTAGCGAGGATATTGAAATAGTCATCAATGACAGAAACGGAGCAGCAGCAATAAAAGAAAACGGAAAATATAGAATAGAAATTGGAGAAAATTATAGAACCAGAGATATATTGAGACACGAACTATACCACATCCACGATGGGCATGTGAAAGAGGGAGGAGTCTCTCCATTAGATTATATATTTTGGCTAGAGCCCCAAGCTAGAATCTTTCAGCTCACAGGAATAAAATTATAAAAAATTTAAGCTACCCTTTCATCAAGGGCATTTTCAGCTTGTTTTTGTGCAGCTTCTTGAGCTTTTTTTGCTTCAGCCTCTAAATCCACACCCAAATCTTTCAAAGCTTTCATATGTGCTTGAATTAACTGATCAACAACTCCAACCATTTTAGCTAATTCATTTCTTTCGTTTCCTAAAGTGTTTAATGCACCCTTATGAAAACCAATTAATTCATCTTTACTCATCTTTTCTTCTACCATTTTTACCTCACTTATACTTTGATATTTGTTTTATTATCGCTTGTGAAATAAAATCTTCTTCATCAGCGAATAATTTAGTCTTGTCAACAACAGCTTTTACGCTGTCCATCAATTGTTTTGGTATTTTTACATCAATCACATCCATTTAATCACCTTTAAAATACAGAATTTTAACTACTATATAAATATTATCTATGTTTATACGAATATCTACCCCCAAAAAATCCCCCCACCAACATAAATAATATCATTAAAATTGGAATTACTATGTCTAAAATTGGTTCAAATGTAGAAGAATTTTTAAAAATTAAAACAATAATTAACGGAAGTAACAAAAATAAAACAAATAAAGATGCGAAATAACCTGCAACTCCACCAATAATAACAAAAAATGACACCTTAAAAAATTTCTTTAAATCCATAAGAAATCACAATAATACAAATATATAAACCTTATCTCTTTTTCGATCCATAATTATTTACAATATACAAAACAATAATAGCCAATAACAAAATCCAAGTAATTGAACAATAATTAAATCCTTTTACACCAATTTCCCCAGGTTCATCTATTAATAAACACCCTTCATCATCTTGACACACATAACCTTCATCACAACCCAAATCTTCTGACCAATCTAAACAATTATCACTATCATAATAGCCACATCTTTTATACACAACATCATCAGAACAAACTAAATCCCCCGGATTACACTCATCTTCGCAACTAATAACTCCCGGAATTACTGGATCTACCTCACTATTATCATTTTCATCAGAACATCCAGGATCTAATGGAAAATCAATTAATCCATCTTCATCATTATCAATCCCATCATCACAATCATAAATAATACTTCCGCCAGAAGAACCTCCAGAAGGAGTTTCGCCAGAAGATGACTCTCCAATCACAAGTGTACTTCCCACAGAAGCTTCAGAACTAGGAGAAAAAACTAAATTCCCAGATAAACATAAAACAAAAAAAATAACAAAAAGAACAATAAAAATCCAAATTGAATTATTTTTTATATTCATTGTTTAATATTTTGCTCAGGGTCTTGGGCAACCATCATTTCTTTTTTTCTTTTATTTTTTCTATATAATATAAACCCAACCAAAGCTAATGCAACAACAATAACTGCAATATAAACAAACGTAAAATCCCTTCCACTTGGACTACATTGAACAGAAATTCCCATTGGTGCACCAACTGCAATAGCTGCTGCAGAACCTGTAGCTGCCTGTGATTCTTCTGTATTTACTTCAGAAGCTAAAATTTTACCCTCATATTTAACAATAGAATCTCCACAAACCTGTTTACACATAGTTCCAAATAATAAACAATCATCTTCATACACATTTCCAACTTCAAAACAAACTTCAACAGGAATTGCATCAGTATGAGATGTATCCCCTTGAACAAAAGTAGAATCCCCAGTAGATTTTGTAACTTCCTCTAACTCATCAGAAGGATTCAACATAACATTAACAGGATCTTCCCATGGATTATAAACTTTATATTCTACACACTCTTCAGTGTTTTCATGCACAGATAAAGTATCAGCTTCCCAATAAAGCCCCACACCAGATCTCGCAGAAACTCCTTGAGTAAAAACTAATAAACATACAAACAACAACGCCATTATAGTTTTATTTTTCATTTTATTATACGCAACCAGTAGTTGTTTCAACCCCCTCAAACCATATAACATTACTATATGTTCCTTTTGGTTGTCCAGCATCAACATCTAACCAAAATCTATAATTATTCTGACTTCCTGGAGCAACATCTGTACTTCCTAAAACATAATTAGTTGTTAAAGCAGTTCCAGGCAAAGTAGGATTACTAATATCGTTTAAAACAGAATCATCCCAAACATAATTTGTTAAAGGAATTGTATCTAAAGCAAGATTTGTTAAAGGTCCATCAGATCTTAAACAAAAATCAACATTTACATTAGAATCAGTACTTATTGCTATATCATATCCAGTTTGATCACTTACATCAAAATTTGCAGTAGCACTTTGAGCAACAACAGGTAAATTTTCAATAGTACCAAAATCAATACCACCACTTAAATCAGTTGATAATGACAACGCAAGATAAGCAGAAATAGTAACTGAAGATGGGGCAGAAGCCTCAACAGCTTTCCCAGTTATTGGCACAGTATTATTCTCATCAAAAGTTAAATTTGTAAATAAACCAAAAACCGCAAAGGCAAAAACAAAAATAAGAGCAGATAAAGTAATATTTTCAACCCTATTCGATTTTTTCACCACTTTCTTTTTAGGCATATCTAAAATGATTAATTAATATATATAAACCTTACGGTAACTCTCCATGAGGAACTGCCTTTATATCAACAAGATTAGAATACAATCCAGGAGATTGACCACCCAAAACAGTCAAAAAGAATTTAAAATAAACTGTAGTTCCACTAGGTAAATTCTCTCCTATTAAATTATCCAAATAATTTGTAGTTAAAGTATGTTTTACTCCAGAAGGAACAGTACTATCCACAAAACTATAGCTAAATTTCTCATTACTCAATAAAATACTATTTCCTCCAGAAATTAAATCTCCATTCGCTTTAGCATAAATATCTACATTCGTTCCAGTAGCATCTATTTGAGCATTATAATCTGTTACTCCACCACCATTATTCCCTTCAGCACCTTTATCAGTAGCAGGCAATTGAGTAACATCCCAAGCAATCCCATTAGCCATAATATTAGATAATGAAACTGAAACTGAAACAGCATCTAATGTTGTAAAACTCCAAATCTCACCAGAAAATTCTCCAAAACCATCTTTTGCAACAATTTGCCAAAAATAAGTAGTTCCTGGACTTAATGAACCCAAATCAAATGTTTTTTCAGTTTGATCACTAGAAACTAAAGCTAAACTCTCTCCAAAATAAACATCATAAGTAAGTGTATCTTCATCCAAATCACTAGCATCCCAACTTAAAGTTACTCCACTAATTGGTAAATCAATTTCTCCATTTAAAGGATTTAAATTAGTAACAACAGGAAGAATATTACATACTGGATTCGGAATACAATTAACCATACATTGTGATGGAGCAGGACTAAGTTTTGGACTAAGCTGAGGAGAATCATCTACTCCATCTCCTTCAGTTGTAGGAATATCTCTAACATCCGGAATCTCGCAAGTTCTTCCATATGTCATTTCATGCACTCCACAAATTCCTTCACCACACCCAATTTCTTCCCATTCTGTACACTCTCCACAGAAAACATCTTCTGGTGCTAGCTGAGGACCTTTTTGAGCTCCAAAGAAATATATTATTAAAAACAAAACTAAAAAAATAATAACACTATAATACGCTCTTTTCATAAATAAAAAAAAGAAAGTATACTATATAATCTTATCGATAATTTTATATAATACTAATTTCAAAATTCATTTATGTTAAAAGGAAAAGTTGCAATTGTTACCGGAGGAACAAGTGGAATCGGTGAAGGGATTGCAAATAAATTCAAAAAAGAAGGTGCAAAAGTGGTTGTTTCTGCAAGAAAAAAAGTTAAAACAAAACACCATTTCATAAAATGCGATGTTACAAACCCTGAAGATGTAAAAAACTTAGTAAAAGAAACAATAAAAAAATACAAAAAAATTGACATTCTAGTAAACAATGCAGGAATTTATCCTTTCGTTGAATTCAAAAACATGACTGAGCAACAATGGGATCAAGTTATTGATGTAAATCTAAAAAGTTTATATCGTGTAACTCATGAAGTTCTTCCACATATGATAAAAAGAAAATCTGGAAAAATAATTAGTACTGCTTCAATTGCTGGAACAACAGTAGGATACCCAAATTTAGTACATTATTGTGCATCCAAGGCTGGAGTAATGGGTTTCACAAGAGGCTTAGCATTAGAACTAGCAAAATTAAATATTCAAGTTAATGCAATAGCTCCTGGAATTATATACACCCCCGGAGTAAAAAAAGGTTTAGACGCAAAAACAATTAAAGCTCTAAAAAACACAGTTCCAGCAGGAAGAACCGGAAAACCCGAAGATATTGCAGCAACTGCAGCTTTCTTAGCATCAGATGAATCACAATACACAACCGGACAAACACTAGTAGTAGACGGTGGATTCACAAATCAATAAAAAGGCCAAGCACTATGCCCAAATTGAACTAATAAATCAAATTTTAATTCTTTCAATCCTAGCGGAGTATCACAAGCACCCCAACACGAGCCACACCAAATAACAAAATCACAATCAACCTTAGATTTTAATTCTCTAACTATTTCAGTTGCTTTAGGTTTTAATCCATCAGGTAATTGTAAACAAACTAATTTAGCTTTTTCTTTCTTTATTTCTTTCACTAAATTATCAATTTCTAAATCATATTCCATAATATATTTTCAAAAACTAATAGCTTTTTAAAGCTTACCAAACACAAAAATTTATGGCATACAACCACCCCTGTGGAAAATTAGAAGACCAAACCACTTTAGAATATTCTACTTTAGAAAGTCCGATTCCATGCATTTACAATGATTTATGTAGTGTAGATGGAATTCCAAACAACTATGAATGTAAACAGGAAGGAGGATGTCCTTCTGATTGCGAAGAATTCTATCACATGATAAAAACCCAAATAAAAGGGATAGATAAAGGTGCAGATATTTTAGAAAGAATAGTTGAAAAAATGAGAAAAGACCGTGAAAAAGAGGGAGAAATAAAATTAGAAGATGAAGTTCAACCAGAAAGTGTACAAGATATGTCAACAGATTCCTAGAGGAAAAGTTTCAACCTACAAAGAAATTGCCAAAAAATTAAATTCTAAAGCTTATAGAGCAGTCGGAAATGCAATGAATAAAAATCCTTACGCTCCAAAAGTTCCATGCCATAGAGTAATTAATTCAAATGGAAACGTCGGTGGATTTGCTTCAGGCACAAAAAACAAAATAAAAATGTTAGAAAAAGAGGGTGTAATAATAAAAAATAATAAAGTAGATTTAAAAAAATACCTACATCAATTCAAATAAATCACTTAAATTCAACTCAAATCCAACAACAGGATTCTCTAAACTAAAATTCTTAAGGACAGAAGGATGTATTTCACCAATATATCCAATGTCTTTTCCTTTCACGGAAACTCTACCAACTCTTCCCGAAATAAAAGAATCATGACTTACAGATCTAACTTTTCCAACAATTCCTAAAGAACTAAATAAAGCATCCATAATTTGTCTAGCTTCTGTATATGAAGCACTAGTATTAGTCAACAATAAACCAACTCTAACTTTCTCCTGAGGCAAAAAAACATTTCCAGCTTCAAATATTTTTTGAGGAACCTCATACTGTCTATTTGAACGTAAAACATCTAATAAAGAAGGAATCATCCAAGAACGCATAACATTATATTCTTCATTCAAAGCATTTTCAATCTCAACCAACTTCAAAGAAACACCCATATTTTTTGTTTGATCATCTTTCTTAGCTAAATTATAAGTATTAGTCTCTAAATATCCAAAACCGGTCAAAATATTACAAACTTTACTTCTAAACTTTTCAAATTCATTCTCTTCAGCAACCCCACCAAAATCACTAATTGTTGCATCAAAGTTTTCATAACCATAAGCAATAGCAATGTCTTCAATTAAATCAATCTGTGAAATTACATCAGTCCTATAACAAGGTATTTTAACAACATCTTTTTCAACACCATAACCCATTTTTTCTAAATAAGGTTTCACACTCTTCAAAGATAATCCCAAAACTTTATTCACATAATTAATATCAATTTTAACTTTTCTAGGTTCTAAATCTGGATAAGATTTACCTGAAACATCAACCGAATAAATGTCTGCACCTCTTTCAGAAAACCCAGTAGCCAAAATATTCAACGCTTGCTCACAAGCTTTCAAATCCAAACCAGTAACATCAATAAACAAATTCTTACTTTTCACATTAACTTTTGTATCCTCAGAATTTATTATCGGAGGCATACTCAAAACTTTTCCATTTCTATCTTTCCACATTGGAACTTGTTTACAGTCTTCAAGTAAATGTGCATAATCAACACCCTTTGGATGTTTCTCTAAAATTTCATTCACACTCATCTCTTTCCTCATTTCTAAAGGAATAAATTTAAAATTTCTAGATTCAACTCCATAAGTTAAAGGAAATTCAATTTTATCCAAATCGTAAACTCCAATAGATAACTTTCTTCTATCTCTTCCAAATGTTTTATGTAATTTTTCTTGAACTTGCATTAAATATTGTATTATTAATTCATTAAGTTTAACATTTTTAACAACAGCACAAACAACGTGTGGACGAACTTTGTTAACTTTTTTATCAACTTTAACCTTAAATGAACCTTTATGAACATTATATTTCTCTAATCCTGTTTTTACTCCCATAAAAGAAGATAAAGCTTTAGCAAAACCGGCAGCAGTTAACATATCTGGTCTATCCGGGAAAACCTCTACAACAATTTCTTTATCATCCATACTCTCTAAATCAGTTCCCAACATTGAAATTCTATCTTTCAACTCAGCATCAGAAACTTTCTTTCCAAGCATGTTCAATATATCCTTTTTATCTAATGTAATTGTTGGCATTTTACACCCAAGATTTCATCTCCCTTAATTGTTTTAGATCATTTTTATAAAAATCTCTTAAATCTTTAATCCCATAATAGGGCAAAATAACTCTCCCCAAACCAAATCCCCACGCCAAAACAGGAATATCTTTTCCTAACAAAGGTTTAACAACTTCTGGTCTAAATATTCCAGCACCACCAAGTTCAACCCATGTATTTTTTTCCTTAACATGAACATCAATCTCAACAGATGGTTCTGTATATGGAAAATACGCTGGCCTAAATCTAACATCATCATAACCCATTTTTAAGAAAAACTCTTTCAAATACCCCAGTAAATGTTGGAAATTTGCATTTGGGTCAATAACAATCCCTTCACTTTGATTAAACTCAAATAAATGACTCCAATCTAAAGCTTCATTTCTATAATTCCTTCCAATACTAAAATATTTTACTGGCAAATCTTTTTCTTTCAAATCCGCAATAGTTCTTGCAGACAAAACAGTAGTGTGTGTTCTTAAAACTGACTTCATTGCCATTTCCGGATTCCATTTATATTGCCACCCTTCTTCGTGTTGCTTTTTTACGGCATCAACTATTTTTTTACTTGGAAGTTTAGATTTTCCTTTCAAGAAAAAAGTATCTTGCATTTCTCTTGCAGGATGATCTTGTGGAACAAACAAAGAATCAAAATTCCAAAAACCACTATTAATTATAGGACCATTCATTTCTTTAAATCCCATACTCAACCAAATTTTCTTTGCATAATCCTTAGCTTCATTAACAAAATGTCTTTTTCCTGGATAAATTTTAGGAACATTAATCTCAACATCATATTTTCTAAATTTCTTTTTTTCCCAAGACCCATCTCTAATCATTGCCGGCGTAAGACTCTCAATAAAACTCCCAGTAATTTTTGATTTACTTAACTTCTTTCCTAAAGCAGTAATTTCAATTAATTTATCTTTTTGAATAGAAATTTCAACTAAATCTTTTCTCTTCAACAAATCTTTCAATAAATCTTTCTCAATTTTGTTTAAATTTTCTTTATCCTTAGGTAAACTTTCCAAAAATTTCTCTTCAGGAGATTTAGATTTCAAAATTTTCTTTCCTTCTGAAGTAATTTCTATCTCTTTTCCAAAAATTATGGCTTTTTTTCTTTTTAATAATCCTAATGAAATATTTACTTCTTGTCTAGACAATCCAGTTTTTTCAGAAATCTCATTCAAAGTCAATCCTTTTTCATTAATTGCTTTCAAAAATTGTTTTTCAGGCAATCCTTTTTTCAAATAATTCTTTCCATTTTCACCAACATTAACTAATTCAGAATTATCTCTTTTTACTTTAACAACCCCTTTATTCTCAAACCATTGTAATGCTCTAGAAATTTCTACCTCTTGCAATTTAGATTTCTCTTGAATTTCCTTTAAACTTTTACATTTAGAAATATAAGGTAAAACTTTCCTTTCTAAAGGATGTAATCCCTCAACTAGATCTTTAACACTCATATCAATTTTAGAAACAATATTATTTAAAAAACTAATGGTTTCACACATACTTAAAAATTTCAGAAAAGTACTCTAATGTTTCTCTATCTTCTTCTGAAGAAGAATATTCCTTTGCGGCCAAAGGAGCATTTAGCCATGTTTTTGAAGCCTCACCAACATTATCTTCTTCATCTGTCCATTCACTAGTATCTGCACAAATTAATTCAGACAAATTCATTTTTCCCTCATAACCCTGTGGGCCTTTCTATCACAATATCTTCTAAAATTTTCTATATCTTTATCCATCATATTGAAAATAATTCCTGCAACATCATCTTGTGCTATATTATCCATACTTTCATAATTAGCTTTGAAATTATACAACATACCAATTGTTTCATCAGAAAAAAGTCCATAATTAATCTTTGGAAAATCATTTCTTGCTAATGCATCTTTAGACTTAACCATTTTTCCGTATGTAGTAGCATTCTCTAACAAAAATTCAATATATGGAGTAGTTTTAACATCTTCTTTTAGTTCAACAGAAACGGAATCTACAGATTCAACTAAACTTTCAATTTCAGAATTATAATAACCATGATAATCAGAAGGAATTTCTCTATCTTCTTGAGAAAATAATCTTTTTAACCTACACAATTCTTCAATAGTAAGTTCCTCACTAGACTCTTCTGAAACAGCATCAAAATCTGGCCCGCCATCCCATCTTTTAGGTTCGCTTGCCATTTATAATTACTCTCCTTTAACTTCAGTTATTTTTCGAAGGTATTTTACTCCCTCATCAGATCCCGTCAATTCATTTATTCTAGTTAAATATTCTGTAGATAAACCTGCTAATTCTGAATCTACTGGTAATTCTTCCAAAATTTTTGCGTCAAGACACTTCGTGTCTTGCCAAATGGGCACCCGCCCATTCGAGCCAGCAATAGACAAATAATCGCTCCCAGCATTCAATCCGCCATTCCCATTACGATAAACCCTACGCAATCCATCTTGACCATTTGGTGTCCAAAGTTTAACTCCTTTCTTAGTACTTACTAAGCTTCCTGAAGTTTCATCATATTCAACTTTTCCATTTTTTTGTAAGAATGTAGCTTCTGTTGCTTGTACGTATTCTGAATCTTCAAATTGGAATATGTCTCCATTTCTAGAAACATTTAATCCAGTTACTATTAATGGTATTTCTGTTGATATTTTTCCTAGAATTCCTAAAACTCTTTGTCTATGATCTTCATTAACTCCATCATTCGGATATAATGCTACTCCACAAGAATCAAAGTAGTGTGAGCTTCCTTGAGGCAGTGCATCCCAATCTCTAATTAGCTCTGCTGGGGTGTGAACATTTATTCCTCTTTCTTTTAAGAAATTATAAGCGAAGCATACTAAAGGTACATTTGAATTTGTATTTTTTAATCCTGTTACTTCTTGATATTTAGCTAAAAGTTCTCTATTTAATTCTTGATTTAAGTCTCCATTTAAGTGACCAACAACCATATTTCCTTGTTTATTTCCTTCAATTGTATTTTCCGGAGTTTTTCCCAAATACATATTAGGACCTAATCCTTGAATCATTTTATTATTTCCCCCATGCTTGTTCAAATAATGAATTCAATGTACCAGCAAAAAATGGACTATTAATCCATACACCAATATCATTTTTATCAGTAATTTTTTCATCATCTGTTAACATGAACATCAAATTACTACCATCAACCAAAATAAATCTTGAATCAATTCCTTCAATGTTTTTAATTGTAGCAATTCCTTTTAATTCATTAACAATAGTTTTTGAATCATCACTTAAAGGTGCAGCAATTTTAATTTTTACACCATTCTTAGATAAATTCTTAAACATAAATTTCAAACTATCAACTTTTCTAATCAATCCTTTTTCTGTAGTTGAAATAATCACAGATTCTTTAGCATCTTTCAGAACAGTTTCCATATGATCATATAAATTTCTTCTACCTTTTATTGAACCAGAAACAGTTGTTGGATCAACATGTTCTACTCCATTTTTGAACAATAAATCCAATTCACCAAAGAATTCTGTATCTTTTAATTGTGAAATAGTCTTTACTTTTGTTTCTGCGTTAGTTAATACAGACTTCTTAACTCTTGAAATAACTTCTTTAGGTTCAACCGCTAAATATTTTATAGGTTTACCTAATTTCATTAATATAAATCCTCTCTTCTCAAGAGATTCTAAAACGTCATAACTTCTTGATCTTGGAACTCCGCTAATATCTGCCAATTCACCAGCAGTAGCTATGCCTTTTGATAACAAAGCCATCCAGATCTTTGCTTCATACTCATTAAGATCGAAAGACGATCTCAACCTTTTTAAAAATGTTTCATTCATAATCATATTTAATCACATATTTAGAACAAATCATCCATTTATAAACCTTTCTATATATTGCCATTCAAAGGTAGTAAAAAAATCACAATCAAAAACACTTAAAAAATACGTTACACTCACCCAGTTATGAAGTATTATCTAACAATAGTAATAATTCTACTGATAATATCTACTGTTGCAGCAGATTCAGAAAGTACACAATTTGGATTAGATAGAAGAACTTCTGAAATAATTAAACCAATTAACATAACAAACACCACAATAAACATTACAGAACCAATAAATATAACAGATAATATAACAGACTTAATAAACATAACCGATAATACTACAATAATCATAATTCCAATAAATTTAACAAATTTCACGGAGTTAAATATAACAAGAAACGAAACAATAAATATAACAATTAACGAAACAATAAATATAACAATTAACGAAACAATAAATCAAACAAACACTACAATAAAACCAGAAGAAATAATATTATCTCCACCAATCCAAGAAGATTTTACAACTTATTTTTACGCAGGAAATAGATTAATTGCAACAAAAAATAATGAGAATATAAAATACCACTATCAAGACCATTTAGGTTCAGATATAAATTCTAAATCTCTCCCATTTGGACAACCACTAGATATACAAAACAGATTTTCATTTTCTGGAAAAGAATTCGATTTAGGAGAATATTATTTCGGAGCAAGATATTACGATCCAAACTTAGGAAGATTTACTTCCGTAGATCCAATTAAAACAGAACCACCCTATCAATATGTAAGAAATAACCCATTAAGATTCATAGATCCAGATGGAAGAGAAACAAAAGAAAAATATCAAAACTTAATATTATTCTCAGAAGCAATGAAAGTCACTCAAACACCATTAATATTAAATTTCCCCACACAACAAGACGTAGATAATTATAGAACAACAGTTGTTGATTCATTAATATCAACAAATCAAAAAAATATATTAATAGATTTAGAAAACGGAATTCCAATTTCAATCCCTGGTTACGGAGAATCTACAAAACTTCCATTATTCGGAACAAACTCAATAAACACATTATTTCAAATGGAAGTAAGTAAAAATGGTCCAATAGAAAACGTTATATTTTTCATGCATAGTGCAACAAACACTCCAGGTAATATAGTTCTAGAAATGCCTGGAACCCTCCCAAGCACAAGCGAACCAAAAATAGAATTAACAAACAGTCTACTTTCTTTACCAGATGAATATCTTGCTCCAAATGGACAAATAATCTTTGCAATTTGTCACACAGACACTTGCATAAATGGACAAGCAATTGCAGATAGTTTAGGAGTTACAGTTTACGTCTCACCAAACGAAGTAGAATTTGTTGAAGGAATATCGCCACCACTAATTTACGGTCAATTCAACGAATATAAACCAAAAAAAGAAGATTAATTTCTAATATGCCTAGAAAACATATTTGGATCGCCATCTTGATCAAAATAGAAAAATAATCCATCGCCAAGAGTATATATTTCTCCATAATCTTCAACTAACTTTTCTGTAGTTGGATCATAAATTCCTAATCTCTCTAAATCACTTACGGAATTTGCTCTATATATATCTCCATTAGCAAAATAATGATTAATAACTCCACTAGATTGGCCCTCAAAATGAGTATACAAACTATCTTTTTCAGCTTGTGAGATTGGAACTAATTGCGCATTAATAGAATCTTCTAAACAATTTCTAGTCGGAGAACATCCCATGTGACTAGAATATGCACTTAAAGCCATTATACTTCCTAGAAAAGCGCCAAGTACTCTATTCAAAGGTTGTCTTGCAAATTCTTTCCAACTTCCACTGTGAAATTGTTTATCTTCCATAACTATACATAAAACTAATTACTTTTAAAACTTTCCATTTATAAGTAGTTACAACTTAGATAAGAATTTCTGAACTTCTTTTTTAGCTTTAACTCTTTTTTTCTGATGTTCAACCAAAAACTTTTGAAGCTTCTCAATAGTATATTTCTTCAATTCCCCAGTTAATAACTCTCCTTTCTTATAAGAATCATGAATTTCTTGTAATTTTTTATCATCTTCTTCTAATCCATATTTCAATAACTGAAAAGAAACATCAATATCCGGATTTCCACCTTTTTTTCTATGTTCTTCTAATGTTTTTTGACCACCAGAGAAAGCAAATTTCTTAATTTTTTTAGCAGCAACTTCTGGAGAATCTGTTAAAGCAATATAAGAATTTTCATCAGAACTGCTCATCTTCCCACCCTTCAATCCAGGTAAAAACATATGACATGTAGAACTCAAAGGCATAAATTTATGCCCTGGAAACTTATACGCAACATCTCTAGCTAATCTTAAATGTGGATCTTGATCAATTCCAACTGGAACAATAACTGGCAAAGCTTTTCCTTCAAACTCTTTTAATTGAGGATGTAACATATCTGCTGCTTGCAATAAAGCAGAAGATAATTTAGCAGGAGAAATATCTCCATAAATTGCTTTTACTTGGTTGAATGTTGTATGTCTTCCCAACATATTTGCTAAAGAATAATAAGCACTAGATTTTACACCATCTTTATCTCTTGAAGATTGAAAATAAAAATCACATTTCTTTAAATCTAATCCCAAAGCAACATAATTAGTTAAATATTCTTCAATAGCAACTTTCTTTAATTCTTCCATATCTGGCATTCTAGAATTATAAGCTTCAACATCAGCCACAGCAACATAAACTTTTGCTCCTAATTTTTGATACATAATAATTTGATCAGCAACAATTTTATGCCCAAAATGAAATTTCCCACTAGGCATCAATCCAGTCATCATCACAAAGGGTTTTTTCTTTTCAATAGATTCATTTATCTTATCAAAATCCCTATGACAATAAATTATTCCTCTCCTAAACAACAAAAAATCATTCAACTTCTTAGGAACTGTCTTAAAAGGTTTTAATCCAAATTCTTTTATTATTTTACTATAATTTATATCCCCTTTAATTTCCCAAGGAGTTACACTAGATTTAACCATACAATTATTTTATTAATACTTTATTTAAAGATTTCTAAAGGACAAAACTTATAAAAACAATAAACACCCAAAATAAATGTGAGGGGACGTAGTATAAGCTGGTTAGTATGGGAGGCTCCAACCCTCCAGATGGGGGTTCAAATCCCTCCGTCCTCACTCATTTTACAAACACTTAAAAAACACAATAATTTCCCATTTTTATGAAAAAATTAGCAGCAATAGCATTAACACTAGCACTTTCCACAACAACATTTGCTAAAATGCCCCAATCTGTTTATTTCACAATAGATCAAGTTCTACAAACAAAATCAAATTCCAGAACAAAAAAATTAATTTCTACTCTAGCTGACAAACTAGGAGACAATAATGGAAAAACAACAAACGAAGAAATGATTTATGCATTAGATTTAGTAGTTTCAGAAGAATCTCAAAGATATATATCTGAAAAAATTTTCGGAGAACCAAAAACAATAGATGAATTAAGTATTTTTCAAAAAGGAAAAGTAAAATTACAATACCCTCAAATAGAATACGTAACAAAACTAAGGAAAAGGTATTTAAACAGATAAAAGAAATTCTATACTAATGAAGCACACAATCAAAATCACAATTATTTTAACATTATTATTTTTAGCAACCCAATTAATTGGTTTAACAATTGTAGATTCATACGGAGATAAAGAACTTCCATTAGGTATTGAAAGACCAGAAGTACAAGAAGAAGTTGGATATCTTCCATTAATTTTCGCAATTTTAATTGCAACAGGATTAGCATTAATTTTAGTTAAATTTGGAGCTATGAAACTCTGGAAAGCATGGTTTTTTGTTGCATCATTATATTTACTAACCCTCTCACTAGGAGGATTTTTCGAAGCAAACATAGCATTCATAATTGCAACAGGGTTTATTTTACTAAGAACATTCAGATTATCAATTATTTCCCACAACATTGTAGAATTATTTGTCTACGCTGGAATTCCAGTAATATTTGCATCAATATTAAACATATTATCTGCAAGTATTTTATTAATTTTCATATCAATTTACGACGCAATTGCAGTTTGGAAAACAAAACATATGGTAAAACTAGCTAAATTCACAACACAATCAAAAGTATTTGCTGGATTAATGATTCCTTACGATAAAGGAAGAAAAGCCGCAATTCTTGGGGGAGGAGACATTGGATTCCCATTGTTATTCTCAAGTGTAATACTATTAAACAAATCATTCCAACACGCAATAATTACAACAATAATAACAGCAATTGCTTTACTCATGCTATTATTATTAAGTAAAAAAAACAAATTCTATCCCGCAATGCCGTTTATCTCGGCAGGATGTTTTGTAGGTTATTTCCTATCCTTATTAATTCTTTAATTGTTCCCAAGCATAAGAAACATAATCTAAATTTTGTCTATCAAACATCTCAGGAAAATATCCTTCTTTAGTATCAAATTCTGCTTCCTTAAATTCTGGAAACCATTCTAGTAAATCTAAATATCTAGCCAAAACACTAGCTGTAGTACAATATTCATCTTTAATTTTTCCCCAAGATGAAATTCCCTCTTCATATAACTCTGTAAATCCAGAAAGAGGGGCCAAACAATTTTTAGTTACATGGTTAAAATGACTAAAAACATCACTATCCAAACCCTCTACAACTCTAGCAACTCTATCTTCTAAAGCTCTAGTTAATTCATTAACTGTAGCAACATCCATTTTAGCATTCCTTAAATTTCTTTGAATTACAATAACATTTCATATTTATTGGTGTTTTTTTATTTACACAATAAATTGCATCGCATTTCATACATTTAACATCCATTTTCATCTCCTTCCTTCAATCTTTTTTCTTGATCTTCTAAAATAGTATCAATAGTGCCCATATCAACAGGCAAGACTACTGCCCCTTGAACAGGAAAAACTCCGGGTCTATCCATTAATTTATATTTCATATCTCCAGTTCTATCTGGTTGATTAACCAAACAAGGATTAAGTTTTATTGCACCATCAGAAACACTTTCTAAAATTCCATAAGCGTTTGCACTGTTAAAATACACAATAACTTCTTGTCCAACATTATCTCCGGCATATGGAGATTGTCTATCGTAAGTTTCAGGTCCAAATGTCATTTTAATATAATACCCCCGCAAGTATATACTCAATATCTTCAAATCTAATTTTTCCAGGATCTGCATATGCAACATTATCTCCTTTTGCTATTGCATACCATCCATCCTTGTCATATCCCAAATCAATTACTCTATGAGCAATCAAAGCATCACTCCACTCTGCATTATAAGTAATAACATCTCCAATTTGGACATCAAACTCATCTTTAGGTCTTAATTCAATTCCAGTAGAACCAACATCTAAGAATCCATCCATTGAATTTGTATTTGTATATTTTGCCCAATTAGCGTTATCAACATAAATAACAACCTTATCTTCATAAATCAAAACTTGGCTGTCTTTTATCCTATCAGCAGGTGAAATAAGCTCTTTTGAAACAAAAACTGAAGGCATTGCATAGTTTGAACTAAATACATCATTAGCAAACCATCCTATTGATAATAGCATAACCCCCAAAATTATTGCTTGTTTCATGTAATATTTCTTTATTTAATCCTTTATAAACCTTTCCATGTGTAACTACTTAGCATAAGTAACATAATCAAAACATTTATAAATAAAAGAAAAAAGTAATATTTTAGAAAAATGGATGATCAATTACAAAAAAAATATAATGATGAGTTCAAGGAAAAATTCATACAAGACGTGAAAGGATTAGCATATAATACAGCAATGTATGTTCCTGCACTAGCAAATTCTATATTCGCGTTTAGCTGCGGATATACTGGAGAAAATACAGACCTATTACCATATACTTCTGGAGGATTAGTATTAACTACAGGAATTCTTAATGGAATCGGAGAAAGAAACGAAGATCCAAATTATCATCCATGGGATACTCCAATAACTAGTATTGTAAAAAGAACTGCAAAAAACATTCCAAAAGTAGGATTAGATGCAATTATATCTTATGCACTGGGAAAAGGTGCAAAGGCAGTTGTAGATTATTTTTAGAAAAATGACACCAGATAAAAAACAATGGTTGCCAGTTTACGGCGCTTACAAAGCAATAAAAGACGATCAAGAAGGAAACCCTTCAATATTAGAAGAACATTATTGGACTAGTCCAGTATATCATGCAATTGTAAGTTTAACTCCTGTTATGGCAACAGGATTAGCAGCTTTAATTGTAGCAACAAAAGGGTTAATGAATTTAGTTGAATAAATCTTCTAAATTTCTAGGCAGCTTAAACTTAAAAGTGCCATCTTTTTCTAATTTACCTCTTAAATTAATTTTAGTGCTATCATCTCTATCAATATAATAATTAATCAAAGTTTCAGCTTGCAAATATCTTTCCCTATAACTACCACTTTCACTAGAATAAGCAGAAACAACCCCATCTTCACAGCCCAAAACAACAGCAATTCTAGATCTATTTTCTGATAAATCTAAACTAACACTTCCTGGGACTCCAGATAGTTCATAATGTCCTTCTTCAAAAGAACTTTCACAAACATCAGCAACATCAACAGGAACATATTCAGTATTTCTTTCTTTAAAATATTCCCAAGCTGAAAAACCTAACGCTAAAGCAATTACAGCATAAACTGAAACTTTTCCTTTTGACATAAAAAAGAGAATAATAAATCATTTAAAAAACTATACTAACCTTATAGTTTCCAAATTCTTAGGGGCCACAGTCTCCATTCTATAAGCTTTATGAACAGAACTAGCTAAATCCAAAACTTTACTTACTTCACCGTGAACCACGATCATTTTCTTAGGTCTTGGAGAAGTTCTTCCAACAAAATTCATTAATTGATTTCTATCTGAATGTCCAGTAAATCCATGAATAGAATAAATATCCATTTTAACTTTTACAGGCATTTGCTTACTTCCTTCCATAAACATAATTTCTTTCTCACCTTGTTGTAACCTTCTACCTAATGAGCCTTCACCTTGATAAGAAGTTAATACTAAACTATGTTTGTCACTCTCAGCTAAATTCTTAAAATACTCAACAGAAGCTCCACCAGTCATCATACCAGAAGTAGCCATAATAATACAAGGTCCATTCTCATCTAAAACTTGTTTCATTTCTTTTTGTGAACCCACATGTTTAAAAATATCTGACAAAAACGGATTTTCATTTTTGTGGAATATCGCTTGTTTTACTTTATTATTGAAAAAATTCGGATAAGCAGTATGAATAGCAGTAACATCCCAAACCATACCTTGAACAAAAACAGGTATTTTTGGTAATTTACCTTCTCTAATTGCTCTCTCAACAATAACCATTATTTCTTGTGACCTACCAACCCCTAAAACTGGCAATAATACTTTTCCACCCCGTTCAACAGTCGTTTTGACAATATTCAACAAATAATCTTCAGATTCTTGTCTAGTTGCAGTAACATCATCTTTTCCACCATAAGTTCCTTCAATCATTAATGTCTCTAATCTAGGAAATTTAGTTACAGCAGGAGCTAATAAATTTGAAACTTCATAATTCATATCACCAGTATACATAAAGTTATGCAACCCTTCACCAATATGGAAATGACATAATGAACTTCCTAAAGTATGTCCAGCATTATAAAACGTTAAACGTATATCTGGAGAAATATCTGAAACCTCTTCATAATCTAAAACAACAGTATGTTTAACCATTTCTTTAACATCAGCAGAACCATACAACGCTGCCTTATTCTCTTTTTGTCCAATTGAAATCATATCTAAACATAACAAAGCTGCAGTATCTCTAGTTGGAGCAGTACAATAAACAGGACCACGATAACCATATTTAAACAACAATGGAATTAAACCACAATGATCTAAATGCGCATGACTCAAAACAACAGCATCTAATTCTTCAATTTTTAATTCTGAAATATCCATGTAAGGATATTGATCTTGCCCTCTAGCAGCAACATTAATCCCACAATCCATTAAAATTTTAGATTCATCAGTTTGCAATAAAAATGAAGATCTTCCAACCTGTCTTGAGGCACCCAAAAATGAAACTCTAGCATAATTTGTTTTTCCTTCTTTTCTTTTAGAACCATAAATTCTCTCGCCAATTTTATGTAAGAATTTCTTCCTATAATCATCATTCTCATACAAAACAGTTCTGATATTCTCAATTAATCTTGATCTTATAGAAGGAATTCTCTTAACCAATGGAACCCAATAAACTTTAGATTTAATTTCTTTCAAAGTCTCTCCAGATTTCCCAATTGCAATTCCTGGTTTTTCAGCCTCAACAATAACTTGAGATCTTTGCGGATCAAATATAATATTTAACTGCCCAGCCTCTTCTGGAATGATTTTTCTAATTTCATCTTCAGCCTTTTCAACAGGCATAGGAATAGAAGGATCTGCTCTTAATTCAACCCTTTTCTTAATAGTAGAAACTATTTCTTTAATAATTCCTTTATTATCTAAAAAGAAATCTTTATTCTTCGTATACATTACAATATTTGCGCCCTCAAACGAGATATTAGTTACATCTGCATCTTTAGGCAACATATCTTTTACTTGTTCTATTATTTTTACAGCCATTATTCTCTTAAGAATTACTCAATTTTTTTAACCAAATGTTGAGTCTCAACTTTGTGAGCTCCTTTTTCAGTTATAGTAAATATATCAATACCATCTCCAGTAGGCATATCTCTTTGAATTGCTGAATTAATTGCTTTTTTTGCCAATTCAATACCTTCTTTGACAGTCATATCTTTATTATACAATGTTTCTAAAACCCCATACGCAATAGGAGAACCAGAACCAGTTGAAACAAATTCACCCATTCTACTTAATGATCCATCCACGCCAATATCATACAAATGGAATCCATGAGAATCTCTTCCACCCAATAAAAATGAAACTATTCCAGGAACCATACTAGGTTTCCTTATATTTTGGTAAAAAATATTCGCCAACATATTGGCAGTTTCTTTCATTGACGGTTTTTTTGCACTTCTAATTGTCTTTAAACTAATTTCAGCTCTTGATAATTTTAATATTAATTGTGCATCAGAAACTAATCCAGCCATAGTAATCGCTGCATCATCATTTATCTTATGTACTTTATCTGTTTTATTATTTGCAACCAAATAACCAGCACTTGCTCTCTTATCTGCTGCTAAAACAACACCATCTTTACATACAACACCTACAGTAGTAGTTCCCTTCTTAACCGATTTTTCAATATTCTCGTTCATTTAAATTAACCTCTCAGAATGAGTTATAGTTATATAAAAATAACTTATTTATAAGCTTTTCTAAAAAAAGGAAATATACTAATTAGAGGAGCCATAGCAGGCAATCTTATATTTCTTTTTCCCGGTTTAACTCTCTTTTCAGAAGAAGGCATTTCCTCATCTGGCGTCGGAACATACACTAATCCAGGACCAATAACAAACTCATCAAAAACAGTTCCATCTGGATATCTTCCTTGTATTGTTAAAGAAGTTTCATCCCCAGTTATTGTAACATAATTATAAGTTGCTTCAGAATACTGTCTTGTCGCAAACGGATAATGATGATGTAAATCTAATCTATGTGGCACTCCACCAGATCCCCCAGTATTCAAATAATGAATCCCATTAATATAAAATCTCTCATAAGCATGTATATGTCCGCCAAAAACAATATCTACTTCATGATCTATAAAGTATTGATCAAAATCTCTAACCCATATAGCGGCTCCACGACTTCCAGAAGTATATCCTGGTCTGTGCAACATAACAAATTTATATGTTTTACCTGAAAATTGATTTAATGTAGCATTCAGCCAATCTTTTTGTTCTTGTAATCCTGCAACATTAGCATCAGCGGAATCAGAATCCGCATCTAACACAATAAAAATATAATCATCTTCTTCAATATAATAATATTCCATATTTCCTAGTTTATCTGGTAAATGTGGGAAATATTGCATATAATGTTCAACACCAATAGCAGCATCATGATTTCCAATCGTAGGATAATAAGGATAATTCTTTACTAAAACACCCGCAATTTCATGGAAAATGTTCCAATTATCTGGTCCACCCCATTGACCATGAACAACATCTCCAGTATTAATAATCATATCTGGTTGATATTCTAAAATTCTTTCAACAATTTCGGTATGAATTGGTTTTGCAGGCTCATATCCTGCATGTGTATCACCATGCACAACAAAATGTATTCTACCATCAACAACATAAGGAGTAGGAGTAATTCTTATTGGATCTCTAATATTTAGTTCTCCAATATCAATTCCTTCATAAGATTGAACTAAACTAATTCCAAAAATCAATACAATTACCCCATATAATAAATGTCTATTCATAATATTATTGAATTTAATCTATTTATAAAACTTACTTCTTTCTGTAAATTCTTCCATGAACATAAAAAGAAATCCCAACAACAAGTATTGTCAATCCAAAAACAACCCAAACTCCACCCATTGCATAACTAGGAGATAACAATATTTTTTCAACCCCTTGGTATTCATTTATTTGGGCAGCAGATTTTTGCACTCCATTCTCTTCGCTTTCATCAATTACAAACTGTTCAACCCCAATTATAGATGTACTTTCCTGAACAATATCATTTACATCATTGTCAGAAGAATCTCCAGAAGTTCCACTATAATCTGGAACACAACAAATTAACCCATGTCCATAACTAGTTTCACACTTTCTGTCATATCCAATATCACCATAATGAGAATATCCACTCAAACAACTATCAGTACAAACCCCGTTTACACTTGCACAATTATCTTGTACAGTAGCTCCACTGGGACTATCATCTGCATAATTTTCACACCCACTAGTGTCATAAGCACAATTACTATTACAACTTATACTTCCAGTATCATGACCAAAATCACTACAACTTTTACTAATTGCAGAACCATCACATTCTTCTCCAGAATCTACTACACCATTCCCACATAATTCTTCAACACATTCGTTACTCTCACAAGTACTTCCCGCATCACAACCACAATCATCACAACAATTGCTTGAATCTTCATCTCCTTCACACAAACCATCTCCACAAGTTGCACTCTCACAAGCACCCAAACCCGTAGCTCCACCCTCTTCATTACAATGTGGAGTATCACCAGGACAGCCACAAATAGTACACGCAGAAACTAAAGTACAAACACCAGCATCTTCTTCGCAATAAATTGGTTCATTCCCATCAACACAAGAGTTTGCTGGAGTACCATCTCCACACTCAGTACACCCATCGCCACCATCTATTGCACCACCAGCCTTACCAGTAAATACATTTCCAAAATTAGTAAACATCAATACACTAACTAAAAACAAAGATACTAAAATAAACACATCTCTTTCTTTCATAAAGATAAAATGAGCTTTTTATTTATAAAGTTTACTTTCTATTTTTAAAGTCTCTAACAACATAAGTAAACATAAACACTAAACATCCAAAAATAACACCCACAAAAACTAAAAATTCTTCTAAACTATATTCTTCAACTTCTGTTCTAGGTGAAAATGATGGGATTTCAAAATAAACTTCTTTTGAACCTTCTATTTCATTTTTCATTAATCCATTAATTGAGGGATCAACATACTCTTCAACATTAATATTAAATGTACTTAATCTTATGTCAGATGCAGTAACAATAATATCGATAACTCCATCCCCGTCTAAATCAATCTCCCTAGGAATTCCATCATACAATCTAACATTTATCGGATCAGAATAAATAATTACATCCACATACCCTCTTGAACCAGAAACACTATCTATTTCTATTCTATGTTCTTCCATTTGATTACTATCTGAATTTTGAGTTATATCAAAAGTTATTTCATCATTCCTTCTCAAACCATCCCAATTAAAAGAACTATAACTAGTTTGTATTTGATCATTAATCTCCACTTCATTCTCTACGATAACAGCATCATCTGCGCTATAAGACTCGCCAGACGGCCCAGAACTAATTTTAGAACACTGTCCATCACTTTGACAAGAAAATTCAGAACCACAAGGACAACTTGCACAATCATTAACCAAATTTCCATCAGCATCACAATATTGAGGAGCATTTCCTGCCACACAATTACTTACTCCAGTTCCATCTGAACAAGTACTTGGAGCCGGAGCAACACAACCACCAGAACCTAAAACAACTTCACAAATTAAACCTGCAGAACATGCTGGAGCCCCAGTTATATTTTCACAATCTGCTGGACAACCATTACAAGTTTCTTCTCCAGCATCACAAGTTCCATCACCACAATATCCAGTACAAGAAGAATTATCAAATTCACAAGAAGAACAAGCTAAAGTTCCACCATAAAAACCAACATCAGTACAATCATTTCCCCCCAATAAAGCACCATCACACGATTCACCCGGATCTAACAAAGAATCTCCACAATAATTTAAAGTCCTACAACAAACTCCTGGAGCTACACAAGTTCCACCAGCAGCATACAATTCAGTCTGACCAACACAATTATTATCTATACAAGTTTCCCAAGCAGCATCTTCACACGTGGCTCCTCCGCCACCCGCCATTCCTGTATATCCATCATATTTTTCTGAAATTGATAAAAATACAAAACTACTAACAACAATAAAACCAATCAAATAAAATACAAAATATCTACTCATAAAGAAATTATCCCTCTTCATGTGATAAATCATAGCATAATCTATTTATAAAACTTACTTCTTTCTGTAAATTCTTCCATGAACATAAAAAGAAATCCCAACAACAAGTATTGTCAATCCAAAAACAACCCAAACTCCACCCATTGCATAACTAGGAGATAATAAAATTCCTTGAAAACCTTTTTGCACATCTGGATTTATTGGAGAAGTTTGTATATTTTCTTCATCAATAACATAATCTTCAACACTTCTTACACTTCCACTAATTCCTTCACTCTCTTCATTAGTTGATGAGCTTTCTTCACCAGGAACACTATAGCTTGGAACACAACAAATTAATCCAGTTCCATAACTCATTTCACACTTCCTATCAAAATTTATATCCCCATAATGAACAAAACCATTAGCACATTCATCAGAACATACTCCATTAACATCTACACAAGTTACCGGATTAGATACAATGATAGAATCTTCATCATCGTTTGTTGTTTCTTCCTCAACTGCATTACTACATCCACTAGTATCAAAAGATAAACAATCTGAATTACAACTTAAACTTCCTGATAAAAAACCTTGAGTTACGCATGTTTTTGAATTTAAATCACTCCCATCACAGACTTCTGTTCCATCAATTACATTATTTCCACAAGCAGAGGGAGCTTCAACAACTGAACAAGTTCCAGAGCCCAAAATCACTTCACATATTTGATTAGAAGCACAAGCCGGAGCACCAGTCACACCCTCACAATCACTAGGACATGAAGAACAAGTTTCATCAGCATCACAAGTTCCATCACCACAAGAAGAACCTTCTACCGAAGCTAATTGGCAATTACTATCACAATAGCTACAAGACAATCCGGGACTAGGAGTACAAACTTCTCCATTATTTTCTCCACTATCGCATTCTTCGCCCGCATCTACATTTCCATCCCCACAATAAGAAATCTCTTCACAACAAATATCTGGAGCTATACAAGTTCCCGAAGCAGGCTGTTGATTTGCTTGACTACAAGTAGGATCACAAAAAGCAGGAGCATCACAACTAGTTCCTGCCATCCCAGTAATTAATCTAAAATCATACACTAAATATCCAACAACATTACTTAAATCATAATTAATTTCATCTAAAGAAAATGAAGAAACATATGGACTAATAAACAAAATAGAGGCAAAAACAACCAAAACCAAAAATATCTGTCCTTTCACTTAATATCACCTACTAACTAAAATATGTATTTTATTTTTATAAATGTTTTCATCTACCAGATGAAGGAATCATAAACACATTCGGATAAGAAATTCCTCTTTTATCATTACATGCCCCATTACTACAACCATAAGGGCAAGAATAATCAGCATAAACAATATCATTCTCGCTACAAGAATATTGTCTTAAGGAAGTCCTTCCAATACATTCATCTTCTTCACTTCCAAAAATCCCATTATAATTAGAAACAAATCCTTTTATTTTTAAGTTATCAAATTCATCACTATCTACACACCCCATAGATTGATAATTAACCTCAACATAATTGGCAGAATCTGTAACTCCATCAAATCTATCAACCGCTCTAACCTTAAATAAATAATCTCCCCAATCTAAAACTTCACTATTTGTAACATCATACGCTTCAATAAATTCATCAAAAAATCCATCTACCGCAGAACCATTATCCCAATCTCCATCATTAATATTAAATTCTACATTGAAAATTTTATTTATTGAAACATCAGAATAGTATGGATTAGGAGAAACATAAACATCAGACATTGCATCTCCTAAAATTGAAAAAGACTTTCCACTTTTACCAGCATAAGTATTAGTTACAACAGGCTCAAAATCTACTATATCTAAAATTCCATCACTATCACTATCGACCCAACCAATTTGCCCTCTCGCATATTCATCGATTGAATTAGTAGAAAATGGGCCAACAACAGACTTCATAATAGAATCTTCGCTCAAAATACACCCATTTATGCAATTTTGATTTTGATAATTTAAATATCCTGTAGTATCAGTACAAAGACAAGATCCGTATTGATCTACTGCACCAAAAATATGTCCAAATTCATGGGCCAAAACAGCATCCATATTAGAGATACCATAAAATTCATTATCATAAGTCATAACAGAATACGGTCCACCCCCATCTAAATTAGCATAAGAAAAGGCAAAAAATCCATCTGCAAACTTCCCATCAACATCATTACTTGAATCAACAACAAAAAGCACAAATCCCCAATCTGTATCTTTCAAAGATTTTTGATCATTTACTAAATCATAAATACTATCTACATATCCCCCAGTAAATGGATAACCCATACTTTCCATTGCTTGTACAATCCAATAATCAATATGGTTAGATTCAATTGGCTCATTAACAACACTCACTTGATCATTCCAATCATAAACAAAAGTTAAATGAGCATCAGGATTATTAGAACTCCACCAATCTAAACCATTCATAACTTCAGCATGAACTTCAGCAATTTCTGCACCAGTCCAATCTTCTGAACCACCAACACTTTCAGGCAAAATAACAGAAACACTAACATCTCCAATCATATATAAACTAGTATCTGTAGCTAAAGCGCCTTGAGGCAAAGCTTTTTCAGCATTGTATTTTTCTTTAGTAAAATCTCCAATAAGCGGATCATCTTTAAACGAAACAACATCATTCATAATTGGTTCTAAACTATCATCAAAAACTCTTTCAGAAATAGGCAATTCCTTCCATTCTAAATTTTTTTCCCAAGCGTAATAAATATTTTCTAAACCTTTTGGAGCATTATCTCCAGAATAATAAACTTTAGAAGTTTTATACGTAGAAGGTATTTTTCCAATCAAAACTTTATCTTCAAAAAATATATGATTAATTTTTCCACCAGAAGCTTCAATTTCGTTTCTTGCTTGATTAATATCTTTAGCAACAACAAAACCATCAACCAATTTTACTGGCGCTTTATCAATTTGAGCAGAACATCCAGACAAAGACATAATTACAACTAAAAACATTACAGAAAATATTGTATTTATCTTTGCTTTTAACATAAAAAAATAAAATAATAAAAGTTTAAATAATTAACTAAAAAAGATGTAGAACCCTACTGGGCCTACAAATTCTTTTTTGAATTTCTTCAGAAGCTCGTTCATTATCTAATACTTCATCTAACCTTCTCTCATCGGTAAAAAGATATAAACCATACCTCTCAGAATAAACAACTCTCTCAACTTTAGGAAAGCCAACGCCACGCAGAAATCTTATTTATTTTATAGTATACAGTATCTCTATAAAGTTTATTACTGTATCCTTCATTCTCTAAGTCTTGTTTTAATGTTTTTGTTTCTGCCATAACTATAGGTATTTAAATAACATTTAAAAATACTTGTATTAAAAACTTAATCAAAACGAAAATTATCTATCCAAAACTTTTCTAACTTCTTTTTCTAATCCTTCCACATCAAAATCTAAATGTTCTTGTACTTCTAAAGGAATTGTATCATTAAATTTAGGAAGATATTCCTCTAAAATAATTCTTGCCAAAGAACCTTTATATGGCGGAGTTCCATTCTTACGAAATTCTTTAGCTGCATGGAGAAGATCACCATAAGCTTTGAACATTTTTCCAAGTTGATTATAAGATACTTCCATCTAATTTTGGGAATAAAGCAACACTTAAAAACTTACTTAAAAGGAAAAAATAATCAACTTTCTTTTTTTATTTCCAAATACTCTTCTTTAGAAATATTAGAAGAAATTAAACCAGAATTAATTAAAATATTCTGTTGTCTAGACCAATCTTCATCAGAATTATTTCTAACATATTCTGCCCATTTATCCACAAACGCTAGTCTTTCCTCATTATTTTTTGAAATATCCATCCAAAACATCTCCATAATTTTTAATCAAATTCTCATCCAAATGACCCTTAGCAACATTTCGTATATGTCTTGCATCTTCAATATCCTTTTGAGATTTTAAAACTTTTTCCTTAAAAACAATTTGTAATTCTAAATTAGATATAATAATTTCCTCATCCCTTAATTTAACATTAACACAATTATCAAAAGCTAAATTATCAAAATTTGATTTAACAAACTTAAATTCTATATTAGGAATAACATTACCAACTTTTGCAAACCTTATCGCAGAATGATTTAAAACATGATCATAAATATCTTCCGTATCCTCAGTATTCAAACAATAAAAATCATTTTCTTCCAAGTCTTCTATAAATTTTTTAAAAACTTTAAGATCCATTTTAGGAACAAATAAATCTATATCCTCACTCATCCTAGATCTCCCCAATAAAATAGAGACATAACCACTAATAATCACATATTTTGTATATTTTTGTAAAATTTTAGTAAACTCTATAGCAAATTTATCCAACTCAGATAACTCCCTATCTATTTTTATTAGATTTTTAGACATAAATTCCATATAATATTATAAGTTAATAGAAATATAAACCTTTCTTTAGTCATTGGCAAGCTGTCAAGCAAACACTTAAAAACCCCACTTTTTGAGAAAAACTATGAAAACAGTAGAAAAGTTACTAGAAAAAGCAATTTTACGTATCCCAAAGAATAAGAAAGTGGGATTATTATTCTCTGGGGGAATAGATTCACTAGCTTTAGCTGTTTATTTGAAAAAATTAAATTATAACTTTACTTGTTACACTGTTGGTACTAAAACTTCAAAAGATATAGAAGCAGCAAAAAAACTTGCTAAAACTTTAAACTTAAAACATAAAGTTAAAATAATAGATGAAAAAGAAATTAAAAAAACTCTACCTAAAATAGTTTCTACACTAAGAAGTACATCCCCAATAGATGTTTCAGTTGGATTAACAACTTACTTAGCTTCAAAATTTGCTTCTGAGAAAATTGTTATTTCTGGATTAGGTTCAGATGAAATATTTGGTGGTTATTCAAGACATAAAGATTCTAAAGATTTAAATTCCGATTTAAAAAAAGGATTAGATAGAGCATACAATGGAGATTTAGTTCGTGATACTACTATTGCTGCTGCTTTAGGTAAAAAAATATTTGCTCCGTTTTTAGATTCTGAATTAGTTGATTATTCTTTAACAATACCTGCTTCTCGCAAAATTTCTTCAAAAGGTGTAAATAAATTAATTTTACGTGAATTAT
Organism: Candidatus Woesearchaeota archaeon; assembly: GCA_964344655.1. Lineage (GTDB taxonomy): Archaea > Nanobdellota > Nanobdellia > SCGC-AAA011-G17 > PNOQ01 > JABJPM01. Next base: position 124,096 of record CAYFOF010000002.1, read on the forward strand.
TAATTTCAAATGGTATTGATTCTTCTTTTGCTTCGCGTTTGAAAAAAGCTGCTCAGTATGGTTCTGGGTTTGATAAAGTAATTACTAAGTTAGCTTCTGGTTCTAAAGAGAAATATTTAAAATCGTTCTTTAATGTTTGTTCACTTTATAGTTCTGGGAAAGATTCTACTTATTCATTGCAAGTTGTAAAAGAAGAAGGTTATAATGTAAATTGTTTAGTTACTATTAAATCTAAAAACTTAGATTCGTATATGTATCACACTCCAAACGTTGATTTGGTTAAGTTGCAGGCTAAGAGTTTAGGTTTGCCTTTAATTACTGTTAAGACTTCTGGTAAGAAAGAAGATGAGTTGAAGGATTTAGAGAGGGCTTTGGTTAAGGCTAAGAAAAAGTTTGGGATAAGTGGTGTTGTAACTGGCGCTTTGTTTTCTGAATACCAAGCTTCTAGAATTGGAAAGATTTGTAAAAATTTAAGTTTAGAGTGTTTTAATCCACTTTGGCATAAAGATCAAGCTTCTTATATGAAAGAACTTTTAGATAATAAATATGAAATAATAATTTCTTCAATTGCAGCAGATGGTTTAAATGAATCTTGGTTAGGAAAAAAACTAGATCAAAAAATGCTAGATGATTTGAATAAATTAAATGATAAAATTGGACTTAATGTAGCGGGCGAGGGTGGTGAATTCGAAAGCCTTGTAACAAACTGTCCTTTATTCAAGAAAAAAATTGAAATTGTTAAAGCAGAAAGAAAAATGAGTTCTGAGTTTGTTGGAAAATACATAATAAATAAAGCTAAGTTAAAATCCGAATAAAATTAATCTCTTTTTCTTGGAGAATAAGTATCTAAAGTATGGTTCCGAGAAGTTCCAGCAACAAGTCCCAGAAGAGTAAGGCCCAACAAGAGGTAACCTACATCATATTGTGTTTGGGAAGTTCTTTCTTGAACATTATCAGCCATATTCAAAGAAACCATAGCTCCATAACCTCCAGCGTTAGATTCACTAGGGACAGTACTAGCTAAAAGCAAAGTTGCTAGTCCAGTTCCAATTGTATTTCTTATTCTTCCCATCTCTACCAATTAAGGGAATCCAATTAAACTTATAAAACTAACTTTTTACGTTCAAACGCTTTTCTAAAGATATCTAAGCAGGGAAGAATTTCTAAAAATTGTCAGATGGAAAGCAGTAAGAGCAATAAGAAAAGCAGAAGAAAACCCCTCAGAAGTAATAGAACAAATAACAAAGTTTGCATTTAATACAGAAAATGAAGAAACAAAGATGAGAGTTTTAACTTCTTTAACAGGAGTTTCTATTCCTATGGCATCTGCACTATTAACAATACCTTTTCCAAACGAATATGGAGTTATAGATATAAGGGCATGGCAAAGTCTCTATGAGTTAGGAATGGTAGATTATCAAAAGGAAGTTTTCAACTTGAAAGATTGGTTATTATACCTAAAAATAATTAGGGAAGCAAGTAAGGAATGGGAAATCTCTCCAAGAGAAGTTGATAAAGTTCTTTTTATGTATGACAAAGTTAACAGAAAAGGTGTGTTATACAAAAATTAACTCCTACATTCAGATAATACTCTCTTAATCCGAAATATTTATTAACATATTGATTTGGACAATAATAAATGCTTCCAGACAGCAAGATACAAGAAGGATTGAGCGTAGCGTACATTAAAGCAATATGTAACAAAGCAGGACACGATTTAAAATTTTCTGAAAATGATAATGGAGTAGATATCACTGTATCTAAATTAGCAATAAGGTCTGGGAATAAAGTTTATCCTACAGGGCACAATTTAGATATACAAGCAAAATCTACTTATAATTTTACTGAAGAAGAAGACTTCATCAAATATTCTATAAAAACAAAAAATTACAATGATCTTGTTCAAAGCGGAAGGGGTAGCCCAATAATATTTGTTTTATTATGTATGCCGCGTGAAAAAGAGAGATGGTTATACCAAACAGAAGAAAACTTAAGGATTTCTAAGTGTGCTTATTGGTGTAGCTTAGAAGGAGAAGAAATGGCACCAAGCGAAGAGAGTACAAAAACTATAAGGATCCCAAAGACAAACATATTCTCCGAGACAACAATGATGAGAATGATGGAAGATATAAAAGAAAACGGAGAGATAAATGCAACATATTGATTTAAAAAAAGTGGAAGAATATTTAGAAAATAATTCTTGGACTATAGAAGAGTTTAATAATAAATTACAAAAAATCAAAAAATCTTTTCCAGACCATCAATCAGAAATTATAATCCCAAAAACGGAAGAAATCAAAGACTATAACGCCCGAATTAAAGAATTAATAGCCGCATTAGCAATTTTGGAAGAAAAAAGTGAAAAAGAAATTAGAGAATTTATATCTAATGTTGGTTTCGATATTTTAAGGTATAGGCTTATCTCAGAAAATACAACAGAAGGAACATTTCCGCTGAAAGCTTTTCCTTCTGCCGTTAAAAATATAAAAAACTCAATTAAGTATAGTGCATGCTCAGAAATAAGAGAAGAAAGTCAATTTAGAAGGCCCTTTAAGGCAGCAGAAGAACTAATAGAGCAATGTGAAATTGGACAAACAGAAAAAGGTAGTTTTGTAGTTATAGTAAAAGTACCATCCCAAAAAATAAATGAAGAAGACAATGATTTAGGAAGAAAAACTGTAGAAAGATTAGTATCAGGATTAAAAGAAGTAAAGTCAATAAATATTGAAAATGAGAATAGTTTTCAACAAAGTTATAGTAAGAAATTAAATAGGAATGTATGTGAAGCAATTTCACAATTAATAGATAGTGGAGAAAATAAATTTAAATTTGAGATATCGACAAAATGGGATTCTACTAATAGTCAAGAAGAAACAATACCCTCTACTGCCGAAATAGCCCCTGATATCGAATTCCAGAAACTGAATAAAATGAGTAATTATTTGAAAAAGATTCCCTCCAGCGAAGATACAACAATTAGGGGATTAATTAATATAATGAAACATACAGAAATAGATTCTCCCGAAGAAAAAAGGTTAATAATAATCCATGATAAGAGTAAGAATAAAAAGGTATATGTGAGATTAAGTGATGAAGAATACCTAAAGGCGTGTAATGCGCATAGAGATACAAAAGAAGTAATAGTCAGCGGATTTTTAAATAAAAAAACAGTGCACTGGGTGCTAGATTCACCAATTAATTTTGAAGTAATTGAAAACAATACAGAATCCTGACTAACCAAATTTCAAGGAATTTACTTTTTTCTCAGCACGCGAGTTTGACAAAACCAACCAAACAACTTATAAATCTAAACCAAAAACAAATATTATGCCTTTCCTAACCAAATCCAAATACTTACTAGGAATTCAATGTCCCAGACAAGTCTGGATAAATTTCAACCAACCCGAAAAACTCCCAGAGATTGACCAACAAGCACAACGTAGATTTGATGAAGGAAATCAAGTAGGAGAACTAGCAAAACAATTATTTCCAGAAGGAATAGATATCCCAACCGAAGACTTTAAACAAAACCTCAAACTAACAAAAGCATCACTAAAAGCAAACAAACCACTTTTCGAACCCGGTTTCGTAACAGAAGATAATTTATTCTCAAGGGGAGACATCCTAATACCAATAAAAGACAAATGGGATATAATAGAAGTTAAATCTGGAACCAAAGTTAAAGATATTAATATTCATGATGTTGCTTTCCAAAAATATTGTTATGAAAAATGCGGACTAAAAATAAGAAAATGCTTCTTAATGCATTTAAACAATGAATATGTAAGAAACGGAGAATTAAATACTGAAGAATTATTTGTACAGGATGATATTACTAGTGAAGTTGAAGAAATTTTCCCACAAGTTCCTGAATTAATAGAAAGTATGAAAGAAACTATTGATGATCCAATTATCCCAGAAAATAAAATTGGCCCTCATTGTAGTGATCCTTATGATTGTCCTTTCCAGGAGGAATGTTGGAGTTTTCTACCTGAAAATCATGTTGCCCAACTATATAGGGGCAAAGCAAAAGCATTTGAACTAATTGAAGGGGGAATTTATTCTTTATCAGATATCCCAGATGAATATAAATTAAATGATAAACAAGGAATACAGAAAGCTTGTGATATTAGTGGAGCCCCTCATATTCACAAAGAATCAATAAAACATTTCCTTTCTGGTTTAAAATATCCATTATATTATTTGGATTTTGAAACTTTTTCTACGGCAATTCCTATGTTTAATGGTTTAAAACCTTATTCCCAAGTTCCTTTCCAATATTCTTTACACGTTGTTGAAAGGGAGGGGGATAAGCCAAAACATGTTGAATTTCTATATGATGGTTCAGAAGATCCTAGAAAAGAGTTTATTCAAAAGTTAAAGGAATCACTTGGAGATACGGGAAATATTGTAACTTATAATATGGCTTTTGAGAAAGGAGTGATCTCTAAATTGGCAGAATTTCTTCCGGAATACAAAGATTGGGCTAAGAGCATTAATGGGCGAGTTGTTGATTTACTAATTCCCTTTAGGAACTTTAGCTACTATAATTCAAAACAAAAAGGTTCTGCTTCAATTAAAAAAGTTTTACCTGCATTAGTTGGTGGGGATGGTTACGCTGAAATGGATATAGCAGATGGTGCAACTGCTTCTATCAAATATTTTAATTCTCATTATGAGGAAGTTGAAGAATCTAAGAAATTAAAAGTTCGCGAAGATTTGTTAAAATACTGTGGTTTAGATACTGAAGCAATGATCTGGATTGTAGATAAATTGAAGGAGATAAGTGAATAATGAGTGATGGACATTTAGAAGAAGATGTTAAAGAAAAAGCAATAGAATGCCCAAAGTGTGGAAGTCCTATGGTTGAGGTCCCGCAAGAAAATATGACTAATGGACAAGAATCAGACTATTTTGCTGGATTTAATCATCCTTATGCATGTCAAAATCCAGATTGTAATTATCATACCCTTTTTGATGTTGGTTTTTCTGAAGCATTTGGATGGGAAGATCCGGATATAGATCCCCTTGTCAATATAACGAGAATCGATCCAAATAGTTTTGAAGATGTTATTGAACATGCTCTAAGGAGTAGATGTTTTATTGAAGCGATTTCTCTAATCCATAATGTAATTGAGGCCTATCTTAAGAAGAAAATAGAAGATTTAACTAATAATGATAATGAGAGATTAGAATTATTAAAAAAGAAATTTAATCCAAGATACCTTAGAGATTACACTACTATTAGTTATTTATTGGGAATTATTGACAAACAAACTTACAAATTAATTTTAGAATTTAATAGAAAAAGAAATAAAGTTATACATGAATTATTAATAAATCCAAAGGATATAAGTCAAATAAAGGGCATTGCAAGAACTGGAAGGGAAATACAAATGAAACTAAGTCCCTTAGATCATTCTCAATCAGAAATAAATAATATTATGGCTACTTTTGATGAAATAACATAGCACCTAAAATTTCCAAGATTCTTGCCTAAACATCTCAACTCGGTTTATACATTCAATTCCGAAATGTTGACATACAAAAGGAATTTTTATTTTATTTCCTCTCAAAGATTCTTCTGTAACTATTAATCTTTTTACACTAAACAATAATTTTTGTTGGGGATCTTCTTGCATTTCCTTTGCTAACGCAATTAACCAGGGATCTGCGTCATATTGTTTATCAGTTTTTACAAAGGAAGGATATTTATCTAGGATTTCATTGACTAATTCTGCTTGCCTATTGGTTACATCTATAAACATTTTTTTATATTTTTTAAGCCATTCTGAAAGAATGTCATCTTGTTGAGTTACTTCGTTAAAAACTTCAATATGAGATATCATCATGTTTGAATCAATAAGATCTCCTATTTTTTGCCATAGAGTTGGAAAAACATCTATTGGATTATGACGATTTAAATCAATTAGAGAACAACTATCAATTATGTAAAAATTTTTCTTTTCCATTTTATAATTTATTAATTAATTTCTCAAAACTCCTTGATTTTATTGAAAGATAATCTAAAGCATCACTATAGGTAATTGTTTTCTTATCTATATTATCTGCAACTAAAGAAACAAAAGATGCGCCAAGCTCAGATATACATCTTTTTTCAGCAGAAATGCCCCCTCCACTCGAAGCCTCTGCTTTCTCATCATATTCTTTTTTTGTGTATCTACTTAAAAATTTCCCATAATCATCAGATGTTATAAATTTTAATTTTACCATATTGTAAAGTAACATGGATTTACTAACTTTATATTTTCGAGATAATTTTTTTAATGTATCATACTCCATCAAAGATGAATCATTTTCTTTAAAAATTCTCTTTGCTATTTCAGAAGGTAACAAAAAAGCAGAAGCAAATTCATTGCACCATTTCTCCGCTTTATTTGTATCATTAAAATTGGGTATACTAACCTCTGTATCCCCTAATAAAATATGCCCAAATTCGTGTATAAGAGTAAAAATTCTAGCTTCAATAATATCTCTGGAATTAACTACAATT
>CAYFOF010000002.1:130666-178900 GCA_964344655.1 Candidatus Woesearchaeota archaeon
CCTCTTGCATCTTCTAATGGCATTGAAATTTGAAAGTTGAATATTTTTTCTTCTTCTAGTTTATTCCTCAAAAATTTAAAGAATTTATAAGAATCTCCTTTTCTCTGAAATTCTTCAGTTATACCAAATTTTTCTCGTAAATTCTTGGCTACTTCCTGGGGAGGAATATTTATGTTTACCTTTGTTTTTTTAAGAATTTTACCAATAGTATTTTCCCCAAAATCTTTTAAAATAGATTGTAATTTTCTTGATTTTCTGATTGCAAAAATAGTTTTTTTGTTAAACTTCCCCTCTTTTTCAGGATTTAGCCTATAATCCTTAGGTAATGGTTTTTCTCTTGGGATTTTTCCTGAGAAGAATAGTGCTAAGGGTCTTTTTGTTTTCCATGAAATTAATTTTAATTGTTTAGCTGTTGGATTATCTAATCCATCCATCCATTTTTTATATGTATTCTCACTAACGTCTATTTTAGCTAAAAGATCATTCAAATCCCATCCAGAGGTTTTAATTGCCCATTCAACTATTTCTGAATTTGCATTTAATTTTAAAGTTTGTTTCCTCATTTTGTTTCCTCAACAATTTTAATTTCTTTTGGTGTTAATTCATAGAGTTTATAAACCAATTGATCAATCTCTTCTTCTAGTTTTTTAACTTTTTCTTGTTTATCTTGATTATCTAAATAATTCTTACTTTTGGTAATTTTTAATGTTTGATCCACTAAGTTAATAAATAATTCTTGTTCTAGCCGCGATATTTGTTTGATTGGAATATTTACTAGGGGCTCTTTGTCAATTTGATAATTATTCCCTTGCATCTTACCCTTAAACCTCAACCAAAACTTAATTAAATTTGAATTTAATAATGAAAGTAAATATTTCATATTAATCCTCTCTGTTTTAATCACATAAAAAGTTGCTGAAACATAACAATCTCCATAATTATAGGAAAATTCAGGGGTTAAACATTTTCTAGCAACAATAATCTTCTCCCCTTTGAAAAATCGTTCATCCCTTGCCCTATGCAATCCGTAAGGACGATTGTCTGATGTGATTACTTTTGTAAATTGATCGAGATGTTTCTTTATATTGGGATAGTTATCTATTGAGTTTACGTTCTTAAATTTTGAATTGGTATAAATAATCCAATATTTATTTTCTGATAGGGTATTCCATTTTGAGAAATTTGAAGTTTGGTAATATGGTTTGATTAATTCTAATTCGTTTTTTTCGAGATTTAATTCGTTTTTTTCTTTATTGGATAGGGCAAAAATGCCATCACCTATTTTAAACTCTTCACTTAATTTTTCTTTATTTTTTTTGTTTAGAAAATCTTGAGGCATAACAATTCCTTGAGCAACTTCTTTATCTGTTAAATATAAATCTCCTTGTTCAGTTATTTTCTCAGTAACCAAATCAATTTTAGAATTTAAAAATGTAATATTTTTTCCTACAAATTTTTCTTTACTAAAATCGAAGAGGTATTTTTCAAATTTTAAATTATCAATATTAAATCTTTCTTTTAAGAATAATGATAGATCTTCATTCGTTAGATAGTTTGTTTTTAGTTTAGCATATTTCAATGAATAATTATTATTATCTTTTGTTTTTTTCAACAAATATACCATTGTTTGAATTCCTGCAGTATCAAAAACTTTGTAATCACCAAAATCAATGAATTGCTCAATTTTTACATCTTGAAGTAATTTTTCCCTCATTTTTTTTGCTCCAAAATTAGAAACCCAATTATTTGGTGCAATAAAACATTCAACTGCATTATTTCTTATAATATCAATACAATGGCAAGCAAAAAAATACCACAAATCCATTTTTCCCTGATAGTATGGGGAATTATGTAATCCATCAAAGGCCCTTCTATTTGTATATTCCTTCACGTAGGGAGGATTTCCAATAGCAACATCAAATCCCGGATTTTCTCTTTGAAAAACTTCTGCAAAGTAAAGTTTCCATAAAAAGAAAGGTTTGCTCTTTGATTTTTTGATTTGTTCCAATTTTTCGATTGCCGCCTCATTACCTTCTTCTTTTAAAGTTTCCTCTATTAATTCCCATTCAATTCTATCAATATCATCTCTTAATTGTTTTTTTATTTTCTTTCTAGGCTCTTTAAAAAATTGTTTCTGTAATCTGTTTAATTCAGAAAGTTTTTTCTTAGACTCTTTAATTCTTTTAGTCATTATTTCATTAAGTGTCATAAAATTTTCTTTTTCTTTGGAGCCAAAGATTAATTTTTGCTTTTTTCTTTCTAATTTCTTAATCTCTTTATCTATTTCCTTCAAACTTTTTCCATTAGATTTTCCAGTGGCTATTCTTCCTTTTTCTTTATTTAATCCAGAAATATTCTCCTCTATCTGTTTGATCTCAAAAGAATTATCCTTTCTGGCCTCACCCAATAATCTCTCATCAAACAATTTAACTCCTTCAAATTCTTCTAAAAGAGAATTTCCACACATAATTTTATGATCTAAATTAGGTAAGGGCTTAATATTTTTCATATCTAACTCATCAACAATTAAAGATAGCCAAAATCGCAACTTAGTAATCTCTACTGCAGAACTTTCAATATCAACTCCATAAAGACAATTTTCGATAGTTTCTCTTTTTAAGTCATAATCTTTTCTGTCTTCTTTAAAATATATGGAGAGTATTGAACGAGCTTTTACTATTTCATTCATCATCCCAATAGGAAAAGCACCAGACCCAACCGCAGGATCAATAATTTTAATCTCTTTCAATAAATTATCTATTTCCTTATAATTTGTTTTTATTGAAGCAGGTAATGTCCAATTCGATGTAGCATCTATATTTTTTGATTCATATAGTAATGTTAATGCTAAATAATTATTTCCATTTATAATAAAATTCTCAATATCTTTTCTTCCAATTAAAGTATTTGTCTCCAGGTAATTAATTAAAGATTGCTGACACATATAATGGACAATTTCTCTTGGTGTGTAAAAAGCCCCCTTACTTTTACGATCTTTTACCTCCAATAGGTTCTCAAATACCTTTCCAAGCATCTCCGGATCTACTGCAACTTCTTTTTCTAATGGTTCATCCTCTTTTACTGTAAAATTAAATTCATCAAATGTCTTAAATATGTCTTTGAAGATATTGTTCTCAATCAGTATATCTGTTTCTCTCCAATTGTAATCATTTATTGGTTCAAATAACCCTCCATTTAAAAAAGGAATTTTACATTTAAATCTGGAATAATAGTCATCATCTCTCTCAGTAGCCAGTGCCTCATAAAATAAAGGCTCCAAAATATCATTAAAGAAATTGTCATATTTGCCCATGCTTCCGTCAAATAATTTTTTCATAAAGTCCTTTGGGCCCGTCCCCCATGCACCAAAATTGCCTTCATTGTTTTTCTCAATACCTAACCAACCTTTCTTTTGCAAGAAATATAAGAAAACTATTTGCCCTAATAATTTTTTAGTAAAATCTACTGTGTCAACCCCTTGGTTATACAATTCCCTTCTCGCCTTTGAATCCTCCTTAATAACTTTTTCAAGAGATTCAGTTAATCTTAAGAATAATTCTTTATATTTTTCAAAAAATTCCTTAGTCACTTTTTCTATACTAAATGTTTGTTCAATTTCTTCTAAAGAAGGATTAATTTCCTCCTCCATAATTAGTTTTACGAATTGAGAAGCACAAGTATGATTTGGTTCATTTACTCCAACCAAAAATGAATATCTTTTGGCAGGTGTTAATTCCTTAGAAATTTTAACTTTCCCAGAATTATCCTTAACAAGATTATATTCCATTTTTACATATGAAAAACGCCAGTCGTTGGGATCGTCACCATAAAACGCAACTAATGCTGCATCTTTCTCAGTTTCTCCGAGTAAACTAGCAATGAAATTTCTCTGCATAGTTCTTGCTCTATCTCTAGAAGAAGTTTTTTTTAATTTAACAACTAGGACTTCAACTTCCTTTCCCTTTTTATCTTCCCATTCCCCTAATTTTTCTAAAGATTCTATATAATCTCTATATTTTTTTGGAATGGAGGGCGTTTTGTCCTGTAAGTTTAAATTAAATTCATTTAATAATTCTTTAATAAATCTAGAAAAATTATTTATTTCAAAGTTACGATTGAAAGTCTCATCCAATAGCTCAATTGCTTTTTGTTTTATCATTTTTTGATTAGATACTCAGAAAGAATAACTTCCTTAGGGCCCGAAATATCTGCCCCATTAACAAAAGTCCCATAAAACAGTTCCTTTGGAAGGCCAGATTTTATTTTAGCCAATGCTTTTAATGGGTTTATTTCTTTCTGAATTGATTTTAATAATCTCTTAATTGTAGATTTGTCAATTCCTCCTTCTTTCAACAATAAGAGAACATTCCTTAAATAATCCTCATCTTCTTCTGTAAATTCTGGAGATTTATATATTGCCTTAATGAATTTAATTAGTTTATTTTCATTACTTGCCCCCCTTGGGGATTTTATTTCATTTGATTCTTTTGTAAAGAAATTATCAAATTCTTTTTTATTTTTTTCGAGATAACTATAAAATTTAGTGTCCAATTCTTCTCTTTTAATATTTTTATCAGATTTTAAAATTTCTGCAGCTTCTTTAAAATCAACTTCTTCAACAGAACCCTCTTTTGTAGTAAATATTTTTCTTAATTTTCCTTTTCTAAAAAAAGTTATAACAGAATCGTGACTTTTGTTATGCTTTTTGGCAGTTCTTGATTTTTTTGGCAGCCTCTTGATTTTTTCAAATAATTCTTTCTCATTGTCTCTAATCTCCCTCAAAAAAGTCAAATATTTTAATTCGGGATCATCTTCGTCATCCTCACCAGTTATTGTTTTTCTAGAATTCAATCTTTTGAATAAGTAATCATGTGATTTGATATCTTCCTCAGTTAATAATCTTGCATCATTGCCAAGCATTTCAATAAAGGCTTGTATCTTTGCTTCAGCAGCTTCTTGTAAGCTAATTCTTTCATTTATTGGCCCTGCTGGAAAAAAATTATAAGTATAGATTTTATCGAAGGGAGGATTTTTACTTACTCTATTAATACGTCCAACTCTTTGCATCATTTTTATTGGATTCCAGGGGATGTCATAATTTATTACAACATTAGATCTATTCAAGTTTACACCTTCAGAGAGAATATCTGTAGAAATTAAAATTCGGATATTATCTTTTTTATTTTTAACTGCTGGATCAAAATTATCAATTATTTCTCCTCTGGTCGCCTCAGAAGCTTTACTAGAAAATGCTAGAACTTTGTCATTAAATTTTGGATTCAGTTTTGATTCAAGATACTCTGCAGTTTCTTTTGATTCTGTGAAAACTATTAATTTATTTTTCTTTAATGTTTTATCTTTAGATAAAATTTTTACAAATTGTTCTAATTTTGGATCTCTATCAATATTTTGCCATAATTTTTTTATTTCTATTAAAATTTTCAAATCCCTTTCAAGATCTTTTATTAAATTCGACTTAAAATCCTTAGATTTGAATTTTTCTGCTTTATCCTGTTCTATCAATTTTTGAACTGCAGATTCATCATCATTTTCAAGAAAATCGAATATCTTATTTGCATGCTTCCTACTAATATATACACTCCCATTTTTGTATTCTTTGATAAATCTTGTATATGAATGGATAAATCTTTCAATTGATTGATTAAACGCAAAAAAACTGCTTTCGAGCCTTTTTAATAATAATATTTTCATAAATTTTCCCATATTCCTTTGGGGGGTTTCTATTGTTTTAGAAATTTCTTCCTTAAGATAAAGTAATGGGGTATACCTAGAGTATCTAAACTTTTTTATAACTAATTCAAGAGTTTTATTAAATATTTTATCAATTTCTTCATCAAAATAATAAGGGATTGGTGTGGGATCGACCACCTCTGGGAACTTAAGTCCTTGTTTTTTTAAATCTTTTTCATAATAGTTTTTAATACTTCCTCTTGTCCTTCTAACCATTAAATATTGTAATACATTTTCACGAATATCTTCTGCATTTTCCTTTACTGTTTTTAGATACTCCTCTTTGTCTCTTTGTCTATCTAATCCCTTTAATTTATTTTGCAATTTTTTGAAATATTTTTCCAAATCTCTAACCTTGGGATTTGGTAATGTTGATTTATGAGAGTTTTGAAATAATTTTATTTGAGCGAGGATATCCAAAGGAGTATTATTTAATGGAGTCGCAGAAACCAAAATTACTCTCTTTCCTCTGCAAATTCTAAATAATTTTTCATACATTTCTGTTGCTTCTGTCCTAAACCTATGGCTCTCATCTATAATTATATTTTTATATTTATCAGTTCCACGCTTTATTATTTTATCAAGTTTACCTAGTGATTCAAACTCCCTTTGCCTTATTCCAAACTCGTCAAATACATTTGGCCATGATCCTGGATTATCTTTTTCTAATAGCATTGGGGGGGCGATTACTAATGTTCTCCCATCTAATTGTTGTGCCAATAATGCAGAAACAAAAGTTTTTCCCAATCCTACCACATCTGAAATGAAAACCCCTCCATACTCTTCAAGTTTCATTTTTGCATCTCTAACTGCGTCTTTTTGATATTCTAAATCCATAAAATTTTCTGGAGTGAATATCTCCAAGTCTTCTTGATCAATATTAATTTTTTCCTTAAGATATTCATATAAAAATTTAAGATATAATTCATAAGGTTTGATTTCTGTATTTAGCCAAGTCTTTTGGTTGATAGTTTCTACATATTTTTCAGAAACATCTACAGAATTTTTCCAAAGTTCATTAAATTTTTTAAGCGCAAATTCATAATCAGATCTATTTTTTAATTCAACATTAAATTCAAGATTATCATTTAATCCTGCCTTTGTCAAATTACTAGAACCTGTCATAACTCTCCCTTTATCAATTGAACCATCTTTGAAAGTCATAACATACAATTTTGCATGAATTCTTTCATCTGGATAAGCATGAATTTTTAATTTTCCAGATTTTATCCATTCAATAAACTTCCTTATTCCCTCTTCAACTTCAAGGGTATCTTCTACATTTTCGGTTTCCTCTATTATCTTTTTACTATATGCATCTTTGATTTCTTTAGTTGAAGATAATCTTGCTTGATCCAATAATTTATAGGTTTCTTTATTTGTACTTATTCCTATAAGAATTCTTATTTTTTCAGTATTTTCTAATGATTTGTAAATTTGATGAAATCCGCTTTTATAAAAATAACCAACTAAACAGTCAAAGAATTTGGTATTCTTAATTAAAGTATCAAATCTCTCTGAAAGTTTATTATCCTTCTCATTTGTGATAAATGTTAAATCCTTACTCATTGCCCCATCTCCTTAACCGCTTCAGAAGGATCTTTCAGTTTATATAATCTTTTTCTAGAATCTTTCGGGTCTAATGATAGCCTTAACCATCCATATTTCTTAAGTCTCGAGAGAACGATGCTAGTATTTGTTATCTTCAATAATTCTTCTGCCTGTGGGTGTGTAAACTGTTTGTCTTTAAACTTAGACCATAATTTAGAATAGTGTTTCATAATCCATTTAGGAAGAGGAGATATTACATTACCCATTTGGTTAATAAATTTATTAAAAGTATATAAACTTTTCTATGTTTTATTGCAATAATATTTATATATTAGTTAACCTCATAATATATATATTAACTAAATAATAAAAACCAAAGGAGACGAAGTTTAGACGCAACAAATATTGTAATTCCTGAACAACTTGCCAGTTATTATTTTAGGTGGTACAGAAAAAGATGGGGAATTGAGACATCTTGCAGGGTTAAAAGAGATTTTAAACCAAGAACAACATCAAAATATTATTCAGTAAGATTATTTTATGTGGTCTGTTTGTCTGTATAATTTGTGGGTTTTAGTTAGTTTTTTAGTTGCTTTAATATTACATATTGAAATAAAGAAACCACTTATTACTGCTAAACTATTTAGGGCAATTCTCTACTCTCAAAAATCAGGGGGAGTTACTTAACCTAGCGTGAGCTATCTAATAATAAAGAATTTAATAATCATCACTAATAAAGCAAATACTGTTACTGAAAAATTTACTCCGTATACTTTAAAATTATATGAATATTTTTTAAGAAAATCTCCTCCAAATTTTTCTATGACAGAACCAATTATTCCTGATAGAATGATACTCACCAAAACAACTGCATAAAGAAAATGTGCAATCTTATCAATAGTATTTCCAGAAAATCCTAGAACTGCTAACACTACAAAGATCATTACAGATATTTGAAGGAAGAGTTTTAAATTCATTTAAATATAGATGCCACCCTACTTTATTTACTTTGCGATCTACTGAACAATCCAAAACCTTTAAAAACCGTGTCGACACACAATATAACAAGGCATCAGGGAATGCCTTAATCTGCTTGCAGAATCCCGCATTGTGTTCCCCGTTGTTGCATCACGCAACGCGGGCTTCTTAATAAAATGGAAAGGATTTCTATATTTATTGATGGTGAAAACTTTTATCATGGAATTGATCCATAAATGAACGTTATACAGATTTTAAATTTGATTTCGAAAAATTTACAAAACATTTAGCAAAAGGCAAAAAATTAGTTGATGTATACTATATAATAGCTCCCCTAAAGCAACACTTGAATCAAGGAATTTATAGAAAACAACAAAAATTATTTAATAGATTAAAAAGAGCGGGCATAAAAATCATTCTTTGCAAAAGAAGAAAAAGAAATAATGAGGACGGAACTGAAACCCATAAAATCAAAGAAGATGATATTAGATTAGCTCTACAAATGCAAAAAGACGCCTATGACAACAAATTTGATACTGCAATATTATTTAGTGGAGATGGAGATTTTGTACCTCTCCCGGGATATTTAAAAGAAAAAGGAAAAAAGATGGAAGTCGTATATTTCGATAACTGCATATCAATTAGTCTATTAAGAGCATGTAATTTAAAGGAACCAAGATTGACAAAAAAATGTTAAATAAATTCTTCTATCGTGAAAACATTACGAATACAATAGGAGATATCATACGAAGAAATTAATAAAGCCCGACGGCGTTTGAGTCTAACTAAACAACTTTCAAAGATTTAACTTTCTCTTTAACAAACTTTTGCTTCACAATATACTCCAAGAACTTACAAGGATCACTAAACTCTCTCTCCAACTCAACATAAACCTTCTTACCACTACTCTTAACCTTTCTACCATACTTCTTCTTGAAAGCCTTAACATGCTCTTCATAAGATAAACTAGGACCATAATGCTTAAACTTCTTACTCAAAGAAGAAACCTTAAACCAATAATGACTAGAATCCCAACCATAATCCTTAACAGAAAAACCATTATAAGAAAACTCACGAACTATACGATCAAGTAAGGCACGCATCTTAGAAAGGGAAATATCTTTTTTTCCATCCAAAGGAACAGCATCTAAAACAATATACCCTCGCAATTTAGAAACATCCACAGAAGAAGTTACAAACCATTCACTAGAACCATCATATTCCTTACAAAGCTTACTAAACTCCTTCAACTTAGAAGAACTTACACCAGCAGCAGCATTCCTATCTGATTGAACAGGATCAATAACAACCAAAGCACCCAACTTAGATTTATTCAAAGACTTCAAAGCAATAGCAGAAGAACTATAATGCTTAGCAGGATCTAAAAACGAAACAGATTTAGAAAACTTAGAAAGAACCTTATCAAAACTACCATAATGACTAACCAAAACCTCTAAAACATACCCAGAAAAACCTTGTAAATAAGATTCAGCACCATAAAGATGTTGAGCTTTAAGTAATGCCTTCAATTTACGAACATCATTCTTCTTCTTAAGCTTCTTCTTAACATATTTAACATGTAAAGGACTAACGTCCATAACATTAACAGCTTCAGAAGCTTTAGAAATATCTAAAACAGGAACAACTTCAAATAATATTCCCTCAAAAGAAACATGAAAATAATCTCTAGAACCATGAACAACATTAACTTCCTTAAACTTCTTACGTAACATAACATAAAGCACAGCAGAAATATCTTCATTCAAATACTTCTTCAAATTAAACTTAACAAAAACATCTACATCTTTATTCCCAGGCAACCATGTATCTTTCGCATAAGAACCTCCAACAAAAAACTTAATATCTCTAGAGTCTTTAAACTTTTTAAGAAAACTCTTTACAGTTTTATCTAATTTAGCCTTTTCCTCTCTGTTAGGAATAATTTTTGCGTTCAAGCGCTTCCTAAGGGTTTGTTTCATAAGAAATAACTTAAATTAAACATTTAAAAGATTTGTGTCAACACATTTTTGCGTTCAAACGCTTTTCCAAGGAATTTGTTCTAAGCAATAATATTTATAAACTTTTATAATCAAAACAAAGCCATGAAGTGGCTAATATTAATTGGATCATTAATAATAACAAATCTAGCTGGATTTATAGGCAGTTTATTCACATCAAAAGGAAGTTGGTATGAGAATTTAACAAAACCTTCTTTTAATCCTCCAAACGAAATATTCGGGCCAGTATGGACATTATTATATATTTTAATGGGAATTTCACTATATTTAATACTAACAACTAAAAAATCTAAAAAAACTGCACTATATTTCTTCGCAATTCAATTAATTTTAAATGCACTGTGGAGTATTTTTTTCTTCGGACTAAAAAATCCAGTACTAGCATTCATAAACATAATCATACTATGGGCAGCAATATTACTAACAACAATCCATTTCTATAAAATAAGCAAAAAGGCTTCTTATCTATTAATTCCTTATTTAGCGTGGGTAACCTTCGCAACAGTATTAAACTTAAATATTTTACTTCTAAATTAAATAATAAACAAAACTATCTAGCCTTATTAACAAGTGCAACTATTTTTTTAGAATATCTCGCTTTCTTTTTTCCTTTTTTAACAGACTCGCGCTTTTTCTTATTTGTCGCACTTTTTTCACTAGAAGACAATTTTTCCCAAACTTTTTTAGGCAAATATCTCCCCTTTACATTTTGAGATTCAGAACTATAATCCCATTTTTGTTTAGTCCACTTAACAAGGGAATTTTTTGAATCTTTTTTTCCCTTATATTTTCCTCCAGAGTCTTTATACAACTTAACTGCATACTGTGCTTTTCTAGCATTCCATGTATTGGGTTTTCCATACTTAGCCATTCTCTTAACCCTAGAAACAATACTTGACCACAATTTTTTATTTGTTTTTTCTTGCACACTCATTTCTAAATAATTTATAAAAAATATATTATAAAAAACTATCTTTTAACGTAAAACACTGCAAAACTCTTTTAAATTCAATTCTGTGAAGAAAAAGGATTAAAATAGACTTATCCCCCCCAATATCACTCTTTAGCTAATTCAAAAAACTTTACGTTAACATCCTAACAGTAATCCAAACCAAACTCCACCAAGAAACAAAAGAAATTAACATACTAACAAGAATCTTACGTTGTAGTTTAGCATCTAAAACTTTCTCCTTAAATCTTAACTTATCTAATTTAGGACTAATATAAAATGATAAAAAACTCCCATTCAAAATTAATACCAAAATAAGAAAGGATTTAACCCAAGACAATAAACTAAAATCAAAAATAAATAGCCAACTAAATAATAAAAGCAACGTACCAATCCAAATTAAGGGTTTAGTAATATGGTGTGCTTCAATTGTAACAGGAGTTAATTTCTTAGAATTTCTAGAAAAAAATCCCAAACTATCAATTACAGTAACAGCACCCAATCCAATAATAATACCAGCAAAATGTAAAAATTCAACTATCATCTTCCTTATTCATCTGTTTAACAATTTTCTCAGCCCACTTACGTCCAGGATCTCCACCCCATAACATCCAAGCAATATAACCATTTGTAGGATTTTTAGGATTATCCCACCCCCTACGTTTATCTCCTTGATGTCTAGAAAAATAGTTTTTCATACGCCTAACAGTACGGGGAGACATTTTTGAACCTTTGCTCAAATTCACTGCACGAACGATTCCGGAGCCAATACCTAATTTGCCTGCAACCCTAGAAGCTAGCCCTCCACGACCAAATTTCTTACGTAATTCCAAACCTGTGCGGGCGGCCTTACGAACCTCCAAAGGAGGGACAAAATCAATCTTAGAATACTTAACCATACCCAAATTTTATTTTATGTATATAAAAACTTTACGTTCAAACGATTTCTTAAAGGGTTTGTTCTAAAACCCACTACCCAATCCTAAATCAAGTAAAGGTTTATCATTCAAAATCCCAAAAATTAAAGTATCTTCAGGACCAAAGAAAAATTCAATCAATGAAAATCCAGGAGTAAAAGAACGTCTATAAACTGCCCATAAACCTTCATCTTGAGAAGTTACACTATCAAAACTAACACCTTCTTTAATTCCACGCAAAGTAAAGTATGAAAACCCAGAAGTTTCAAAAGTAAATGTAGTTCTCTCAGCATTATAACTAATATTAACTAAATCCAAAGATTCCCAACCATCATCTGTTAAACGATACAATCCAACAGCAACAATTTGATTTAAAACCAATAAATCATTCAATACATCAAATTCTAAAACCCCCCCAGAAACACTGCTAACCGAAATATCATAAAAACCAAAATTAACACTATCTGGAATATCTAATCCCTCAACAAAATCGGGATGAGTTTCATATTCAACAACATTTTCAACATTTGCACCAGTAACTGAAACTAAACTTGACAATCCAAATCCCTCGCCAATATCCACACCAACACTCTCAACATCAGAATTATCAACACAAATTCCAGCATTACACACTAAACCAGAGCAACACTCAGATTCACCCAAACAACTTCCACCAGCAATATCAACACACGCAACATCAACAATATCTCCTCCAGAAAAAACAGGAACATCTCCCGAAACATCAGAAAAAGTATTTAAAACTCCCTTAAAGGCAGCGCCACCAATAACGTCAGAAGAAGAAACTTCAAACAATTCAGTAATCTCATCTACATCATCAGAAACTAAAGCTTCAGAAGTTCTCTTAACTTTATTATCAACATTAGCAACAATTTCATCTGGAATAGCCAATCTACCTTGCAAATTCTCAACCTTAACAACATCAGTAATTATAGATCCACTAGATAATAAAACCTCTTCATCAATTCCTCTTTGAATTAACTCACTAACTCTTTCACTTCCTTCAATTAAACTATATTCATTCTCTAATTGTCTCCACAAAGACTGATTAACAGTTGCATTTCCATTAACAATAGGAACACTATCAGAAATTAAACAAATTCCATTTTCTCCACAATCATATCCTGCTCCACATCCACAAATAGAACAATCATAAACTAATTCTTTCCGATCATCACAATACAAAGGTTGGGTCAAAGAACATCTTCCAGGACTAGAACCATCACTACAAGTATTACTTCGAACACTAACTACGTTAGGTAAAGAAACTCCACTCGGGAATACATAACAATAAGCTCTTTCACCTTGACAATTTTGATCACTACATCCTGTAGTTTCATCAGGACCAAAAGTATTCAATTGCATTCCATACGGTGCACCCTCAAACCATTGCTCCCCACAAACACACACAGAAGGTTCATCTCTAACACAAATTGGCATACACCATCCAAAACCTCGATTTAAATAACAAATTCCATTATTACCACAATCTGCATTTTCCCAAACACAATCTTCTACACAACTTCCACAAGTTTCGCTAGCATCACAAATTCCATCACCACATGAAGAATCATCATCACCAGAATCAGATTGTTCATTACTACATCCACTAGTATCATAAGCACAATTACTACAACTTAAAGAACCAGAATTATAACCAAAAGAACTACATGATCTAAAATTTAAATTTCCCCCATCACACTCTTCAGAATCGTCAACAACACCATCGCCACAAAAACAATCTTCAGCACAATTACTAGAATCTTCACCATTTAATAAATTACAAACCCCATTTCCACACAAATCTCCAATATCATCATCTCCACCACCAACACCAGTAGCCATTCCTGTAATTAAATAATTATTTTTAACAATCGTAGAACCTAAAACATAACTGAAAGAAGCAACTAACAAAATTATCATTACAACAGTAATATACCTCTCTCTTTCCATAAAATAAAAACTAAATTACTAATATAAAAATATTCCTATCTAAAAACCAAACAACTTCCCTAATCTCTCCCAAAAACCCCAAGAAGGAGGTCCAAACACCGGTTCTCCACCAACATAAACCCAATATGCCTCTCCCATTAAAACATCTCCAGGAACAATAGACGAACTCTCATTAAACAATTGATTTCCTTCAAAATCATATCCATCTTCAGAACTTCCTACTAAATTCCATCCATTACTTAATACAAAAGTACTTCCAGCATTGTAAATTCCATCAAAATTAACACTTCTATCAGAATCAGAATACACAATATATCCTTTAAATGGTTCAATTAAAGAAATATCATTAATAACATCCTTATAATTAATATCCCATCCATCAGAATAACTTAAAATCATATCAGAATTAAATTCACTAATATCATTATTTGTAATACTAACCAAAGGCACAGAAACATAATTCCACCCACTAACTAAGTCAACACTAAATGAAGAATCCAAAAACCCACAATCATATCCATTACACGTTTCATCAATAATATTACCACAAACATCTGGCGCATTAGGATTAACTAAAGCAGATCCAAAATAATTACAATCTCCCCTAGCAATTGTTCCAATACTTACAGTATTATCACCATTAAATTCTAAAGTTCTAAATCCAATATCATAACCTCCAACAATACCTGCAAAAAGAAGTTGATCTTTGTATTGAATTAATTCACTAGCAATCATTGTTTCTGCTCCAACAACCGCAACTGGAGAGCTCCAAACCCCATTCTCTAAATCATCAGTGTACGAATATTTTATTCCATCATTGCCAGTTATTGGAGTAGTCCAAAACAAATAATACAACCCATTATGTTCATAAACATGGGGAGATTCAGCCTTACTACTAAGCGTTACATCTAACCCTTTCACATCAGTCCAAGATATTAGATCTGTAGATTTTGCCATTCCAACAATAGAATTCCAAGCAAAAGGATCAGGAACAGTTGTATAAACCATATACCAATCTCCACTTACAGAATCTTTGAAAACAAATGGATCTCTACATTGATACGTCCAACTATTTTCTATAGTTCCCCATGCACCCCACGTAACATTACAATCAAACAAACATCCAATTCCAGTAGTTCCATCACAAGTATTTCCTATATATTTATCCCATGTAATCAAATCATTAGATGTAGCCAAACCAATTCTTTCTTTATGGTTAGACGGACCTTCAGTAAAACCATCAGTAACTCCAGTATAATGCATATAATATAATCCATCTACATCATTATAAACAATAGATGGTGCCCACACATGTTCATCATCCCAGTCTCCTATCGTTTCAGATATATTCAACGGAGCTTCATAATATGTCCAATTAGTTAAATTAGTACTACTTTCATGTCCAAAGTCCATTGAATTTGTTGGATCTGTCAACCAAGAACTTCCAGGAACAAATCTAATATATATTGTATGTAAATCGCCATTACTATCATTAACCAAAGCAAAATCTTGGGCAGCATAAGCTAAATCAGGATAAAAAACAATCATATCTTGCTCAGGACAAGTTTCACCAGTCAAAAAATCATAAAAATCATCAACATCATTACAATCATCTCCAGCAATAGAAGAATATTCTCCAGATAAACTAGCTCCACTACAAACTTGTTCAGAAATAGAAGAATAATACAAATCTAAATCATAATCAGGATATCCTGTTAACAATTGATAAATATTAATATCATCATCATTACAATCAACAACTAAACCATCATCGTTTGCTTCCCATGTTTCACAAAAATCATATCCATCTCCATCAGCATCTAAACACTCTCTAAAAATACACTCTCCACTAGTACAAACTCCCCCATTACACTGACTCCCTTCTAACTGAAACGAATCATAAATACAATGATCAATTAAACAATAATCTCCCGTACATAAATTACCATCATCACACACTGGATCTAAAACAACACCAGCAGAAGTACAACATGGAACATCAAAATCATTACAACCCTCATCAATTCCATTCCCACAAGTTGTGCCATCTTCAACTATTCCTGGATTAATATTGACATTTTCATCATCACAATCATCAGAAGTAGTTGAGTAACCATTCACAACTACATCTTGTGCATACACTCCAGAACCACTACAAAAACTCACAACAGAAACATTACCATAACCATCTCCATCTCCATCATAAAAAGCATCTAAAATTTCCCACCTTAAATCATCCCCATCATCACAATCAGAATACCCATTAAATGGATCAATATTAAAAGTATCACACCCATCTAAATTATCTTCAAGAACATACCCATCTCCATCTACATCAGTACAATCCATTCCTGGAGCTAATTGAATTCCATTATCAACAGGAAATAAAAATTCTAAAAAATCTCTAAAAACATTATTATTTTCCTCAGCAGAGACTAAAGAAATAGAAAAAATAAATACAAAAAATAAGCTAAATAAAATACTCCACCTCATAAAATAAAAACAAGGTTTTAGGTATATAAAGATTCCTATCTAATACTTAAATAAACCTACCAAAAAATCCCAAAATCCTGCAGAAGGCGGTGCAAGCTGTGGTTCACTTCCGGTGTATACCCAATAAGCATCTCCCAATAAAACATCTCCTGGAAGAATAGGAGCACTATCATTAAATAATTGATTTCCATCAAAACCATAGGCATCTGTTGAGCTTCCCACTAAATTCCAATTATCAACACCCAGAGGATATGAATAAGTTTCATTCAAAGTTCCATTAAACACAATACTTTGATCACTAGCAGAGTAAACAACATATCCTTTCAATGGTTCAATAACCCCAATATCACTAAGAACATCTTTATAATTAACATTCCATCCGTCAGTATATTCTAAAACAATTTCTGAATTAAATTTGCTTACTCCATCTTCTAATAAATGTCTCAACGGAACAGAAACATAATTCCATCCTGTTGATAAATCTAAAATATATGAATCTGGATATGTTTGAACTATACAAGCAGGGTTAGCACTACAATCACTATCTCCACAATCTGTAGTTAAATCACAATCATTATTTAACGAATCATCACAAGTTAACTCGGTAGCTTCATAATCTACAACGCCACTATAATCATCAAACCATCCTAAAACACCATTACAAGTTTGAACGCTCCCGGCACATACTCCATCTTGCAATACATTCAGTGGTGCAACCAAATTATCATCATCAACCCCACTACAATCATTATCTAAACCATCACAAATTTCAGTATCTGGAGTTCCTGTTGAACAAGAAGTTTCTACACCAGCAACACAACTTGAAGCAACATTTCCAGCTGCACATTCTCCAGGCAAGAAACAACTACTATCTATAACATAATCTTCGTCAGTAAATCCATCACAATTATTATCTAGACCATCACAACTTTGATCATCTACGCCTTGTGGAGGCAATTCTGTACAAGTATCTTCTTGTTTTCCATCTATACAATCTAAAATTCCACTACTCTCACAAACTCCAAGACCGCAAATAGTACTTTGACCATACCACACTTCATCAAAGCCATCAGCAGTTCCAGCACTACAATCATTATCTACATTGTCACAAGTTTCTGTAGCACCAGGATATGTAGTAGCAACTATATCATCACAATCATCATAACCATTAAACGGAATAATTCCAGAAGTATCACACCCACTAGCAGCAGACTCTAAAACCCATCCATCTCCATCTCCATCATTACATGCAGCAACAGCTTGAACAGTTATTGTTGTACTAAGATTCAATCCAAATTGATGATCAACTCTTCCATCAATATAACAAACAACATCCTTCACACCAGCGCTACCAACATTACAATTAAAGTTACATATACTATCAGATCCACCACATGAAAAATCAACAAATGAACAAGGTCCAACACCTTCAACTAATGCCTCAGTGCCCTCACTAAACACACTAGTATTACAATTAGCTCCAATAGATGTTCCTTCAAGAGGATTAATCTCTGCAACACCCATAGTATCTACAGAAACAGTACATTGTTCATCTCCTAATCTAAACGTTGGATCATTATTCTCACCATAATCGTAAAAAGTATCACAATTATCATCTATCCCATTTCCACAATCTTCTGTTTGTCCTGGGAAAATATTAATATCTCCATCTTCACAATCATCATAGCCATTAAACGGAACAATTCCTGAAGTGTCGCATCCACTAGCTAAAGATTCAGCAACATATCCATCGCCATCGCCATCAGTACAAGAAGGTCCTCCCATAATAGTTTGAATTTCTGGTTGAGATAAAACACCCTGATAAATTCTCAAATCATCTAAAGAACCATTGAAAAATCTATTCAAAGCCGTTGCAGTACCAATATGTAAATCAACAGTATGTGGTAATACATTTACAACACTTGGATTTGAGGCAACCTCAACAGCATCATAATACATCTTCATTTCACCACTCGTAGAGTTATAAGTAACTGCACTATGGTGCCATTCTCCCTCAATAATAGGGGCATTAACATTATTAGATAACGGTGCAGAATTACCATAATTTACAAAATACAAATTATTCACGCCATATTTTTCCATAACATAACCCGCATTATTAAAATCACTAATATAAAATTCTTTTGAGATAACAGTTCTAGGATCAGAATCAATTAAACTATTAAATTTGGTCCAAACAAGTATACTAAAGTCAGATGTTAAATCTAATAAGTCATCATCCAAAACAACAATTCTATCGTTTATACCATCGAACTCATAAGCTCCATCAACAATTCCATCTTGTCCAAGAGTAAGAGTGGGACACTCATCTCCATTACAATTTCCATTAAATCCCTTTCCAGAATAATCAAAGATATTTCCATCAAAAGGCATATGTAATATTAAATTAGATACACAAACACCAGCTTGACAAATTCCGCCAGTACAAGCAGTTCCATCAGCTAAAACAGTTTGAGGATTACAAACATTCGGCAAACACCACCAATCTGTATGACATTCACTTAGTCCATCACATGCATTATTTTCCGGAAATGGTGGATTTAAAACATCCATTACACAAGATCTTCCATCATAACCATCGCAATTTTGGTCAATACCATCATCATTTATTTCTGTAGCAGTAGGATAAATTGCAGGATCATTATTATTACAATCACCAGAACCAATAGCAACCCCATTTGCAATTTGATCTGCTTGTAACATAGCTAAATTAGACAAAGCTGAAGCAGAACAAAGAGTTCCAGATATTGGTTCTACACCATAGTAATCTCCATCCGTATCATCATAAACATTATACAATTGGAATCTATCAACATCAACATCATCACAATCTGTATTATCAGTAGAATATCCATTTGTAGTTAAATAAGTTTCAAATCTTGGATAAGTTATATCCCACGACTCACATATTGTACTAATACTTGGATCAACCCCATGTCCATCTCCATCTCCATCGTTATACAAATCATGTAACTCCATTTTAGTATTATCTATATCATCACAATCATTAAAATAAGGAATAGGAGGATCATCAGAAACTATTTCAAGTGTGTTCGGATGGTAAGTACAATAAGATTCATTTTCTTCTGCAACCCATCCATCATCATCTACATCAGTACAAATTCCTCTTAATGCCCAAACTTCGGTGGCATCCAAAGCTTTAGAATAAATTCTTAAATCATCCAAAGAAGCATTCAAAAATTTAGCGGGTTGAGAACTTGATCCAATATGTAAATCATGAATTGCATTTGGAATTATGTGCGCCTCACCAACGAAACTATCAACTTCAACACCATCCACATATGCCCTTAAAGTTATTCCATCATAAGTAACTGCATAATGGGTCCAAATTCCGACAGAAGGTAATCCTAAAGACACTAAATTATTTGAATCATCATTATCAATAGAAGGATAAAAATAAAATCCACTAGGATACATATCAAAAACATATCCAGAAAATACAGGGTTAAGGTCGTGTTCAGTAGATAATACATTATAATTATTGGGTGATGCTGGTGGAATGGAAGCTAAATTAATCCAAAAAGCAAAAGTATAATTCTCCGTCAAAGAATTCATATGTGCATTATCTGCTTGTAAAATATCAAAACCATCAAAATAATATGCACCAGTTGCATTACCTAAAAAGTCAAAATCTGTAGCAGGACAATCATATCCTGCTGCACAAATAACATTATATCCATTAGTAGAAGCATCCAAATAATCAGAGCCAAAAGGAAGATGTAAAACTAAATCCTGGTCCAAAGATTTTTCAGGAGCTAATTGTGGTTCTTCTCCATAGTTAAACAAAAAATCCCAAATTTTCTCAAAAATATTTCTATCATCTATATCAACAGCAGAAACATAACTAGTTAAAACAAATAGAAATACAAAAACACCCACAATTACCTGCTTCACTTTCATTTTATTTCTTAGGACCTGATAATAATCCAGAATCAGAATCCTTTTTATTTGACTTGAATTTTGGTTTTTCGCCAGATAATTTCTTTATCAAAAAGAAAATACCTACACCAATAACTATTATACCTGCAACAATGTAAACAACATACATTATATTAAAAGATTGAGTTGCCCTAACTCCAGCATTTTGGAAAGATAATCTAGCCAATCCATCTTGAGTTTCTAAATAACTAGCCAAAACAATTCTTCCATCAATTTCTAATTCAACATTACTATTTACCGGAACAATATATTCTGCGTCATCAATCCAGATTTTTGCACTTTCTGAATTAACTGCATAAACACTAAAATCATAAGGAGATTCATCTATAACTAAAACATATTCTCCGCCATTAGTCACAACTTCAGTAGTTTCTTCACTAACATCCACAGCACTACCATCATCTGTTGGTTCCCAATCTCCAACAACTACATCACCTACACTGTCATCATCAGTAGAATCATCATCATTAGATGGAACACTCGGGGTACTTGGAGCACTCGGACCACCTCCCCCGCCACCTGGAGTATCAGCAGGAGGATCAGCAGGGGCAACATAACACAAATCATGATCACTCGCCAAAACTAAATCATTATTAATATTAATCAAAGATTCATCATATTCAACTTTTTCAACAAAAACATCATCAACATAGAAAGAAACATTATAACCATTTGCAGCACCAACAACAATCGCATACTCACCAGAACCAGAAACACCACCAATTACACTAAAAATATCTGTTCCATTTGTAACATTTGCAGTAATTGCATATCCTGTCTGAACACTTGAATCACATAAAACATTTCCGTTAAATAAATTAAAAGTTGGAACCGCATTAACAAACGGCAAAATTAACAATATCACCAATACTATAATACCTCTTTTCATGTAGTGATAAAACATCTATTAATATTTAAACTTATCGGAAAGATTATAAACAAAATACACAATAAAACACCATGATAATTGGTCCAGCAGGAATTGGGGGAGCAAAAGAAGCAGAATCTAATTTAAGATATTTAAAAGAAAATAATTTAGAAGCTGCAGAGGTTGCATTCACACACAGCACTTACTTAAAAAAAGATGATGCAATAAGAATTGGAAAAATAGCCAAAGAGTTAAAAATAAAATTATCAATCCATGGATCTTATTACATAAATTTGAACGCCGCAGAAAAAGAAAAAATAACAAAAAGTAAAGAAAGAATTCTAAAAGCCTGTGAAATTGGAGAATATCTACAAGCAACACATTTAGTTTTCCATCCGGGATATTACGGAAAAAACACAAAAGAAGAAACTTATGAAAATATAAAAAAAGAAATGTTGGATTTACAAAAAACATTGAAGAAAAATAATTGGAAAATAAAACTTGCTCCAGAAACAACCGGAAAAATAAACGTATTCGGAGATTTAGACGAAACACTACAATTAGTAAAAGACACTAAATGCTCATTTTGTATTGACTTTGCACACTTAAAAGCTAGAAATCAAGGAAAATTAGAAATAAAAGAAATAATTAAAAAAATAAAACCTTTCAAACAAATTCACTGCCATTACTCTGGAATAAATTACGGCCCAAAAGGAGAAAGAAATCATATTCCAATAGATAAAAAAGAAACAAAAGAACTATTGAAAGAAATAAAAAATTTACCTTGTACATTAATTTGTGAAGCCCCAGATACATACGGAGACGCAATAAAAATTAAAAAAATTCTAGAAAAAATTTAACTACTAAATAACCATTCAAACCAATCATTGAATGAATCAAATGATACTCCTTCATAAAATGGTGGACCAAACAATACATCTCCAACTGCAATCCAATAATGCATTCCAGGTGTAAATGAAGTTACGGGATTATAAACAAAACTTCCCCCAATTACTTCTACAGAAAAACCATTACCTACAATTGTATTATTTACTGAAAATAAATTCCAAGTATTATCAACTAATGAATATTCAGATGTTACTGAAGTTCCAGTAAATGTTAAGGTTTTAGTAGAAGTTGAATATACATAATATCCTCTTAAAGATTCTAGTGCAAATTCATCTCCTGAAATACCATTCCAATCACTTTCCCAACCATTATGGTATCTCATAACGTACATAGAATCAAAATCATCAGAACTTAGTCCTGGATTTGATATATTAATTGAAACAACATTCCATCCCGAATTTAAATTAATTGTTTGTGAAACTAAAGTTCCTGCAGGATCTTCAACCGTTACTGGCGTTAATTGATGGAATCCAAATTGATAATCAACATCAGGATCAACATAACATAAAGCATCATACATTCCAGAACTTACTATTTGATTTTTACAATTAAATCTATGTTTTCTATTTGTAATTTGATTAATCCAATCACATTCATCTTCATCATTAATTGTATTTATTCCAGCATCTAAAGCATCACTTGGCACATTCGATTCACACACAACAAATACATCATCTCCAAACATTGGATTTGGTATAAGCAATTCTATATCTGTAACTTGCACCATACAATCTTCATCTCCAATTATTATTGTGCTACCATCATCTGAACCATAATCTGGTATTCCATCACAATCACTATCTGTAAATTTATCTACGCAATTTGGTGATCCTGGATAAATCAAAGCACCAGTTAAACTATCATCACAATCATCATGTCCTAAAAATCCTGGTTGTGCATCACAACCAGAACTCTCTACAAAATAATTATCTCCATCATTATCTGTACAAGTTATAGATATAACTCCATTCATTGCATCAACTATTTCTTGAGCATTTAATGCTCTATCATAAACTCTTACTTCCTCTAAATCTACACTAGCATAATCAGGACCATATACTTCCCTCTTTCCAACTGTAAATGAATCTACCGAAGTTACCATTCCAGTATTACTCCCATCTAAAGAACTTGAAACCAAACTTCCATCAATATAAATATTAATATTGTTAGCATCAACAATTGACGTCGCTAAATGATGCCACTCTCCTTGTACTAAAGGAGCTCCACTTGCCAATGCTTGTCTTTTATTAGCAGACACTGCACCCAAATTATCTCCAAATCCTGCTCTAATTACATCCGAACTAGTTACTTGCAACCAAGCTCCAGAATAATCTATTGAATCATCAGTTTGAATTATTGAATTATGAACTGTTTTATCATTCAACTTCACCCAACTCATTAACGTTAATGGTAAAGTTAATTCTTGATCTCCCAAATCAAGATAATTTGAAATTCCATCAAAACCATAGCCTCTTGCTATATTTGTTGGACAACTAGTACATGAAACCGGATAATTATTTAATGAATGATCTTGGTAATCTGTTGATAAAGGTAAATAAATAATAGCATCATCCGTCACAATTGAACAATCATTATCTGTTAATTCTGTACATCCAACTGGACAACAACCATCATCGTTAATACATCCAACACTTGTTCCACCACAAACCCCCAATGAACACACATCATTAATTGTACAAGCATTATTATCATTACAAGTATTTGTTGTATAAGAAATTTCACAAGTTCCTGCGTTACAAACTCCTTCTGTACAAGGTAAATCATCTAAATGATTACAATCATCATCAATTAAACAAGAAGGTGTTGACTCACAATTGCTTGTGTCTATTGTTTGACAATTATTAATACAAGACAAACTTCCCGAATCAAAACCGAAATCAGTACATGTTTGTCCTCCAAAATTTATTCCATCGCAAACTTCATTAATTCCATCATCATTTGGTGATTGAATTCCCCCATCTCCGCAATATGTTGCTGGAGGAACAATATCAGGTAAAGACCTACCAATTACAACAGTTTCATCTCCATCAGGATAAAGACCCAAATCCCCACCATAACGGCCAGCACCTCGAGCAAGAGAACTAGGATTTAAATGATAATGTTCATCAACAAACAAAGGATCTCCTTCTATTGAATTAACATCAAATCCTGCTGAACGCCATGAAGACAAAGAACTATAAGTTGTAGTTCCCGAAGTACTTAATCTCTCAGCATATGTAAAAGAAGGATCAAACATATTATAATTCATATACGTTGGTAAAACAGGATTATCCGCAGCAACTGTTGATCCTGTACGATACACTGCATTTCCACTTGGAACAAATATATTATCATAAATTTCAAATTCTGTCTCAGAGGTTTCTTTATTCTCAATTCGTCCCCCCATGAACACATTATTTCTAACAGTATTTCTTGGTGAACTTGCCTCTCCTTCAATAGCCCTAGTAGTTCCAGTAATTAGGTTTTGATATATTTCATTATCATGACAACCAGTACCAAACTCACATTGAGATGCAATAAAAACACCATATCTCCCATCATCAATTTTATTTTTTCTTATAATATTAAATCTAAGATTATCTTTACCATATATAGATCTTTGACAATTAACAATTTCATTATTTTCAATGATATTATATCCGTCACTCTCATAATCCCACATTTGTATGGCAGCATTATTACCACTAAATTCACCACCACGTACATAATCTTGGAAATAATTATTTCTGATAAGATTATAACTGGTGTGGAAAGGCATCAGTGCAGCATAATTAGTAGTATACGCCCCATAATCCCCAATCAAACCATAAAATTCATTACTTCGGATGATATTATAATCGGCAGGATCACTTAATCTCATTTGACCAATAATTGTAAGACCTTGTATTATAACATAATCTCCCTTAGAACCAATAACTGCATAACCAAAACCAGAACTACCTCCAACCTCATCTCTAAGAATTACTGTCTCCCCGGGATAACTCATAATCACAATGGGGTTTGCTGAAGTACCAGAATCAGTAATCGTAACATCAGAATCATCATAAACACCAAATCCAGACCTATCGCGACCATAATAATCATAATCTCCGGCCCTTAGAACCACACTATCACCAGGAACAAAAGTATGTGAATCAATAGGACGAATAGTACACCATGGATTACCCATTCCATCTCCCCCATCATTACATCCTGGGTTATTTTCATCAACCCAATGAACTTGACCATTAGTCGGGACTGCAAACTCACAATCAGAATTACACCCATCGTTTTCATTTAAATTTCCATCATCACATTGTTCACCAATATTCAAAATATTATCTCCACAACCCGCAAGACTAACAATACCTTGGCTAACCTTCAAAGTATTAGAACTCTGCATATTTACTCCAGCATCTTCATTTAAACTTGCAATAAAAACATATTCGGGATCTGAATCAGTTCCATCTGTATCATCAACCCATTCAGTAGTCCAAGTTTGTGTAGCAACCCCAGAAATAAACGTTGTAGAAGCAGGATCAGTAACTAAAACTGGATCTAAATCGGTAAACAATATCAAATCATCAGTATCAAACAATTCAAAATCTAATTGTTTCCCATCACAATTATTTCCATTAATTGTTAATGTAACTTGTTCACCTTCCTCTGCTGTTGTTGTACTCCATGCTGCTGAAGTTAAAGTACAAGAAGGAGCAACATCACCAAAACTAACTGGAACTCCATTAGAGGCATCTCCATTATTATCTACTACAAATAAATATAGTTGTTCACCTTCAGAAAAAGAACCGCGATTTGCTTCAAAATTAATCAAACCTTCATTCCAAGAAACAGGAATTTGAATTTCTCTATGTGTAGAAGATTCATATACAGGGTCATTTCCTATTTCAATTCTTGCTAACCCCCTATCAAAATAAACGTCATCATAAATAACATATTCATATCCCAAATCAGGATTATAACAAGGAGTACAAGCTGTACTCTCTTTATAATAAAAATATAACATCGGATTATTCATAACGTGTCCCCCAACATTCCAAACAGGATCCGTAGAAGATTCATCGTATAAAAATTCTTCATCTATTGCATTACCATTTAAATAAAACTTAAGTCTAGATTGAGACTCTCCTTTTGGACCAAGATCAACTTCAATTTGATAATGATTCCAAATCCCAGTATTTTCGGTAGGTCCATAAATCATCCAAGCGGAACCCGGATCTCTAGACACTCTAATATTTTCGCTGATATAATGGTAATACTGCCTTACTAAATAAGGAAATTCATCAGGCCCATTGTCATTATTCCAAATTCTTCCATATTTTATTTGGTGCTGGTTTCCATCTGGTGTTGGTGAACATAATGCATCATGAAAATTATTATATAACCAAAAATCCCAATAAATCTTAGTTTCTGATTCATCATAAAATAATCCAACAGAATCTTTATCAAAAACTTCTTCTGTCCCCGGCCCCCCATCTCTAGTATCACAAGAATCCCACATTCTAAACCCCTTATTTAAGGTAGTGTCTCTAGCATTAGATGTAGTAACTCTTGATTGATGTTCTGCATCATTATCATTACTAGAATGGGGACTCCATCCAAAACAAGTTGAATCATCTCCATCGTTACAATTTTCAAAATCTAAATATACTAAAGGAGCATTCTGATCTCCAGATTTTATTCCAAAGCTACTTCCAGTAATAGAAAAAGAACTACCATCAACTAAAGAAACTCCAATTGGATCAACAGATGGTGCAGCACTACTAAAACTAACAAAAAATACTAATAAAAATAATAACACCAGCTTTTTCATAACAAAATAAAATTAATGATAATATTTAAATGTTTACATTAAAAAAGGCCGTCTTTCTTCAATATAAAACGAAGATTCTTCCAAAGGAATATGCCCATAGTTTTCTACAGCAGTTTCTAATCCAAACCTATCAACTACTTTTACATCCAATCCAACCTTCAAAGGAATATCAAATTTAAAATCAACAAAATAATCATTACTTGAATCAGAAAAATAATCAATATTAAACCAATCTGAAACAGTTCCAGAATAAGTTTTATACATTACAGAATCAATTCTATTAATCATGGCATTATTATAATTCGGATTTAAAGTTTCAAACATTTTTATTTCAGCATTACCTGAACAAGTAACCATTCCTCTAAAACCATCACAGGATGTAACCTTAACACTTGGTTCAAGATCTATAATATCTAACACTCCATCACCATCACTATCCATCCATCCAATTTGTCCTCTTGCATAAATATCTAAGGCACCAGCACCATAAGCAGGCAATGGATTTTTCATGATTGAAAGTTCATCTATAATTCCACCATTCACACAATTTTGATTTTCAACATACAAATATCCTCTAGTGGTTGTTGGAGAACATCCAAAATATTGATCTGCAGCACCAAACATATGTCCAGTTTCATGTGCCATTACAGCATCCATGCTATCTACCGTATAACCCCCATTATCATAAGTCATAACCATATAAGGTCCACCACCAGATGAAGACCCAACACTAAACGCAGAATATCCATCACTAAATAAACCATCTACATCATTACTTGAATCTACAACAAAAACTGCAAATCCCCAATCTGTATTTTTTGTATCTCTTTGATAATTCACATAATCATAAACTAATGGTGTGGGAGGAATTACATCTCCTGGAGCTCCAAACCCCAATTCATCCATAACTTCATTAATCCAATAAACCCCGTACCCTCTCCTATTTTCAATCGGTTCCATTGTTACCGGAACTTGTTCTTCAAAATTATAAACAAATGTTAAGCGAGCATTAGGCTCTCTTTGTATATACCAATCCAAACCATCTAAAATTTCAGAATAAACTTTAGAAATTTCAGCACTTGTCCAATCTTCTGAACTCCCAATACTTTCAGGTAAAATAACAGAAACACTAACGTCTCCAATCATATACAAACTAGTATCAGTTGGTAAAGCCTCTTGTGGAATAGAATTTGGAACATATCTTAACAAATTAGTATTGGTTTCTTCAATAATATAATCATTATAAAGTGAGCCAACATTAATTTTTTTGTTTTTAGAATCATCACTCCAAACATTAAATAGTTGATTATCTAATCTAGACTTTTTATCATAAATCTTAACTCCTTTTAATCTAAAATTATCAGGAATATCTCCAATTATAACTCCTTCATTTGGGAATAAATGATTTACTTTTCCTCCAGCATTTTCAATAACTTCTCTAGCTACAAAAACATCATCTGTTACAATGAACGATTCTTCAGCTAAAACATTGCTAGAAAACAAAATAAATAAACCAAATACAAGTCCTAAAAAAGCATTAAATTTGTTCATTTTTATGTATATATTCTTAATTTTTCACTTTATAAACCTTTCCTTTTGTAACTACTAACTAGAAGTACATTAAAACAAGAAATCTAAAATTCTGCTAAAAAACCCAATAATAGGAGAAAATCTTCTATCATCCACAAAATCATCTCCAATATTACAATCTTCATCTATAATTCCATTACAATTATCATCAATTCTGTTGCATCTATCTGACATTCCTGGGTTAATGTTAGGATTTCTATCATCGCAATCAGGGCCTAAACATGCTGAACCTATCCCATAATCATCATTATCTCGATCTGTGCATTGATAAAGGTCTTGAGTACATCCAAATTCACTACATATAAACCCTCCCCCGCACTCTGCCACTTGACCATTACAATCAGCAAGACATCCTAAGCAAGTTTCACTAGCATCACAAATTCCATTTCCACAAGTTGTACAAACGGGGTGTTCAGCAGGCAAAACAAAATTATTAACTGAAATATCATTAGCTGAATATTTATATTCTCCCAAAAATGATTCTCCTCTACCAATCATTAATATCAAATTATAACCATCAAGGGAATTCAAAACAAGAGAATACTTTCCATCTTCAAAATCGGCACCTACAAAAGTATACTCTAAAACAGCAGGATCATAAACCATTCCATAAACTGGCTCTCCTTTAATCAAAATACTATTTCCTTCACAACTAACCCTTCCTTCAAATATATTAAAAGAAGGGACAGCAATAACAGAACTAACAAAAAATACTAATAAAAATAATAACACCAATTTTTTCATAATCAAATTAAAACATTCACAATTTATAAAATTAACCGAAAATTTTTACTCTATTTGATTTAATTACTCTTCTTCTTTTGTTTTTAACATACTTAGCAATAGCATTTGGAACAAATAAACTTCCAATAACTTTTGCTTTAACCTTAACAGTATAAGAAATAAACAATTCAGAACCCGGATCAACAACAGGAATATCCCACATCATCTTAGTTCCTCTCTCTGCTTT
This sequence comes from Candidatus Woesearchaeota archaeon, assembly GCA_964344655.1. GTDB lineage: Archaea > Nanobdellota > Nanobdellia > SCGC-AAA011-G17 > PNOQ01 > JABJPM01. The sequence goes on from CAYFOF010000002.1 coordinate 160,444, forward strand.
GATAATTCTAGCAGGTTTAACAGAGCCAAACTCAGAAGGTTTCTCAACAACATTAACCATTCCATCCATTAACTTTACATTTCTTATTTTTGTCATTCCCTTATTCTTTAAAACCAATAAAATTCCAATCTTTGTAATCCCATCATCAGAATGTTGAACTGAAGTTATTCTTTTAATCAATCTTAAATCAGTTTTAAAATACATAAACAACAACCAAGCTAAAATAATTGCCCCAACTAAAATAAAAACAAATTCTCTGTAATCCGTTTCTATAGAAATTATTTTTCCTTCTCCAGAGTTTAAACTATAACTCCATTCATAAATATAATATCCATCTACTTTCTCAACAGACGTTGGTTCTTCACTAAAACTAGTAAATAATTTTTGAAAGTAAGACAATTTTTTAGTAAAAGTTTCATAACTCACAGAATTTCCATTATTAACTTTCTCAACAGTTTCCTTTGTATATAAAAATCCTTTTTCTGGAGTTCCAACCTCTTGTACATTTCCAGAAGGAGCAATATTTATTCTCTGAACTTTGTCCATAATTAATTTATTTTCCCTATAAATCAAAACATGAATATCTTCTTCACCAACATCAACATTTTGTCCAAAATTAATCAAAAACTCTTTTTCAAAAGGATCGCTTCCTAAGATTCCCATTTCACTAGTTTCTTCAAAATATTCACTTTCTAAATTAATAGTAATATTTTCAAGTTCATATTCATAAGTACTAGTCAATACAACCCTAAACAAATTATCATTATCGACATCAATAACATTAGGTAATTCTAAATCCACTTCAACAATATCATCATAATCTAATAATTCAACATTAAAAGAATGTTCAGTAATTATATCTTCATCATCGTTTGCCGCAACATTTATTGTAATCCCATAATTTCCTGGTTCTTTATCGTCATATGGCTTTAATTTTAACGTAACTTCTTTACTAGATTCTGCGTCAATTTCTATTTGTCTGGGTTCAACATTAAAAACCCATTCCCAAAAAGGAGTTGGAGAGTAAAATCTAAAACTATCTGAAACATTTCTTTTATTTTCTAGTGTAACCTTAAAAATAAATTCATCTTCATTAAACGCTTTATCCTGAATAACTTGATGGGTCACAACTAAATCATCATGAGCAAGAGCATTGAAGCTAAACAAAATTACAAGAATTAACACTAACACACCCTTCTTCATGTGAAGGGGGAATCTTATCAAACTTATAAAACTTTTTATCTTTTAATAATTCTGGGCATTTCTTCAGTCAAATCAATAAGGGTTGATGGTTGATTATGTAAAAACCCATCATCTATCACAAAATCTACTTTTTTCAAAATATTTCTAGGTATTTTACTAATTTCTCTTATTGGAGCTTTCCCAGATAAATTAACAGAAGTGGTAATAAATGGCACTCCGGCCCTTTGAACCAATCTAGAAAATGCATGATATGGAATTCTAACTCCCAAAGTATCTAAAGAAGGATTAACATTTCTTGCTACCGCTCTTTTTTTCATATTTAATATAAAAGTAAACGGCCCTGGCAATGTTTGTATATAACTTTTCTTAGAAATTTCAAAATGATCATATATCCACTTCTTACTTGGCGCAATAACAGATAAAGGTTTATCTCTATCTCTTCCCTTTATATCTTTTATCTCAGAAACAGCTCCAGATTTCAAAGCATTACAACCCAATCCATAAACAGTATCAGTAGGGTAAATAAAAATATCTCCTGCTTTAATTCTTTCAACTAAATATTTTGCATCAATTTCATGAAATGGAATGACTTCTACCATAAAAATGTGAATAAAAATACAATTATAAAGTTTTTCTTAATAGTTTACAAGCGTTGATTCAACCAAAAATCCATTCTTGAAAGTTAATTTTCCATCCAACAGACTAACATCAAAATCATCTTCCATTTTATATCTAGCATAGTAGTAAAAACTTCCAGATCTAAAATATTCTGGATACCCCAATATTTCTATTAAATCCCTAGAATTTAGTTTTTCTTTTATTACATTAAAACCATATCCTGTTCTTATATTTATCATAGTCCTTCTAAAATATGGAGAATTCTTTTTAGCATCTAAAGAATTAAATTCAATTCCTGCATTTCGAAGTTTTTCCTCAATATCTTCTTTACTTTGCCCATCAACAAAAGTAAGACCTTCCATAAAATAATAAACAAAGAATAAATTATAAAACTTTGGAAATTCCTTCAGATTTCTCAAATTTAATTACATGATCAACAAAACTCTCAATTTTCGCATCATGACTAACAACAATGGTTTGCTCAACCCCCAACATTTCCAAAACATCTCTAATTTTATCAACCTGTTCAGAAGAAAATCCATCTGTAGGTTCATCTAGTATCAATAAACCCTTAGTATTAATCTCAGACATAATTGTATTAATCACTTTATTCAATGCCAACCTATAAGACAATGCAATTGCAGTTTTTTCTCCTCCACTTAAATGCAAATAATCATTATCATATCCATTCTGTTCAATTAAAGGAGTAAATTCATTATCTAATTTAACTTTCAACATAGAATCATTAATCAAAATTCCAAACCACTCCCTAAACAAAGAATCAAAATCAGAATGAACTTTTTTCATAATTTGCTTTTCCATATTTTGTACTAAATTCCCAAAATCAAACTCAATAAAATTAATCAATTTTGAATATCTAGCAATTTTTAATTTAATTCCCTCTCCTTTTTCTATTTCTTCGTTTAATTTAGAAATAATTTCGTTTAAAATTTTAAATTCATTTTCATTTCTCGCTTTTTCAGCCAACAAAACTTTTTCTTTATTCAACCATTCATCCAATCCAGACTTAGCAACACTAAACATCTCTTCAACATTTGGGATTTCTTCCAACAATTTAGAAATTTCAGTTTTTTTCATATTAAAAGAACCAATTTTTAACTTAATTTCTTTCTGCTCAACAAGTAAATCATCCAATCTTTTTCTTTTTTCATCTAAACTTTCAAATTTCAATTTTAACAAATCAATTTGATTCCTTTTTTTCATAAGAATTTCCAATTCTTCTTTCAACTTAACAAGCAAACCATTAACATCTCTTTCTTTAATTTTATAATCTTTTAACAATTTCAAATTATCTTTTATTTTCAAATCTTCAACTTCGGAAATTTTATGTTTATGTCCTTCCAGAACATTTTGTTTGCACGTAGGACAATAATCTAAATTAACTATCTCTTTTTTATTTTTATCAGCTTCATTTATTCTCAATTCAAATCCATGCATTTCCTTCAAAATTTTTCTCAATTCATTTTCTTGTTTTTCAATGTCCTCTTTACTATCAATAATTTTTTTATCATACAAAGAAATATCTTCTAGTTTAACATCTTTCAAGGATTCTTCAGTTAAGTTTATTTCTTCCTGTAAATTTAAAATTAATTTATTATTTCTAACTCGATTATTCACAAAATTGTTAACATTACTCTCAGCAACTTCAAATTCTTTTTCTAGTTTATTTCTTTTTTCTTTTTCTTTCTCAACTAACTCAATTTGTTTTTTAAAATTATTAACTTTCTCTAAAACATTTTTCAAATTCTCTTCATTTTCACCAATAATTAACTTCAATTCTGAAATTCTCGCTCTTTTCTCAGAAACTTCATTTTTTTTCTCTTCTAACCCTAAAACAATATATTCATTTTCTTTAACAAGATCTTTTAATTTTTTAATCACAAATTTAGAATTTTCATAAATCCTTTGATACTTATCTATCCCAAAAACTTTTCTTAAAATATTCAATCTCTCTTTTGCATCAGACAATAAAATAGACTTCATCTCCTCTTGAGGAGTATAAACCGTATAATTGTAAACTAAAGATTTAGACTTAGTTAAAAATTCCATAGGATAATTAAACAGTTCTAAAATTTTCTGTTTTAATTGAATTGCTGTACCCTCTACTCTAACCCCATCAATTTCAATAAATCCAGAACTTTGTTTCACTCCAGATTTTTCTCTTTTCAATCTCCTTTTTATTACAACAGTACTACCATCAATTTCAAAATTTAACTCAACACCCCCTTCCTTTTCCCCATGCCTTAACAAAGATCCACCAGACAAAGAACCCTTTCTTAATCCAAATAAAACAAAATCAATTGCTAATAATAAAGTAGTTTTTCCCGAACCAATATTTCCACTCAATAATAAATTTCCTTTTGGAAAAACAATTTCCTGATTAGAATAACTTCTAATATTTTCCAATGTTAACTTATTTATTATCAATCTCTAAAACCTCAAAAGCATTTTTTATAATTCTAGCTTCAAAATCAAAATTTTTCTCTCCCTCTAATTTTTCATCATTTAATGCTTCAAATAAACCCTTAATCAACTCACTTTCATCAACTTCAGATATAATTTTATTCTCAATAACTTCAACACTTCCTTCTTTAACATCTAACTCTTCAAATTCTTTTATCTTTAATTTAGAACTATTTCTCAAAACAACAAAAGCTCCAGAAAACTCTTCATTCAATTTCCCAAAATCAATATCGGATAACTTTCCAGAATTTAGCACTCCACTTAACCTAATCAAAAGTATTTTTCCTAAAATTTCATTTTTATCAATTTTATCCACAACAAAATCAACAACATCATGCGAATCTTTTCCATCTAAATTAATATTATAAGAAATTGTATCTTTTAATTTTACTTCAATATACTTTGATTTAACAGAATTATTATCATATTCATTAATAAAAAATCCCCCATGTTTAAATTTTTCCAACTCGAAGAAATTATTAGGAAATAATGCTCCTGGATAAACAATCCTTCCATACGGTTCTTTTACTTCATTAAAAATATAGTGTGGATGCCCTCCAGCATAATAATCAAACCCTTTGGGCAAAATAGCAACTGGCTCAGATGAAATCATTGCTAAATGCTCTGGCTTAAACTCTGTCAAAGTTGTATGAAACATAAATATTTTCTTAGATTTTTCATTCTCCAAATTTTCTCTGTTAAGATTTTCGTAGTAACTTTTTTCTAACCCACCAGCTTTCCCAAAAATTCCAGTTAATTTAACTCCAGTCTTTTCATCAGTAACAAATTTCAAATTATTTTCATCAAATTCTGTAACATTTTTTACCAAACCTGCATTTTCAAAAACATCCAACATAGTTTTTCCAGAAGGAGAGTAATCATGACTCCCCGCAATAATATAACACGGAATTTCAGAATCTTTCAATTTTTTCAAATCTAAAGTAACTTCTTTTATCAAATCAATACTGGGCAAAGCAGTATTAAACAAATCACCTGCAATCAAAACAAAATCAACTTTCCTCTCAATACAAATATCAATACTTCTAGAAAAAGCTTTCATGCCTAGCTCTTTTAATTTCGATTCTGACCACCCCCCAATATGACAATCAGCTAAATGCGCAAATTTCATCACAAAAAGAAATCATAAAAATTTATTAAAGATATCTGTGATTAACTATATTTTAATTCCTGCATTATCAATTAGATATAATATTGATTCCATGAGACAATCGTGGTATTCACTTCCATTTATCTTCATCTCACCAAAAGTACTACCTAGCTCTTCCTCATAAAACTCTTCATAAGAATCTGCATAATTACGGATGGTAACAACATTTCCTCCCATAGTGTGAACAAAATCTCTTTTTATTCCTTTTTCTTGCATTTTAAGTAAATCTTTCTCAGTCCTATGCAAATCTCTATAAATAATCTCCAAAGTATTAGCAACATTTCTATTTTCTAATTTTCTTTCTAAAGTCTCTCTATCCATATAAATATCATCAAAAACCAATATATAAATGTTACTATTATAAAATAGCTACATAGAATCTAAAAAATTATTCATATATAACAAACTACTCGCCAATCTAGAATATTCATCTACTCCTTTTTCAGTAAAAGCAACATTATCAACACTAACATCTCCAGAAAGTCTACTTGCAATCACCTTTAAATATCCTTTTCCAATCAAAGATGTATAAGCACCATGTAATTCGGGAACACTATGAACATATTCAACAAAATCTTCTTCTTCAAAACTTCTTCCTAAACACAAAAGTAAAAAATTCTCTCTTTCTTCAACAGTTGTGTGAGCAGAAAAAATAAATGCAACCAATATAACAATCCAAAAATCTAATGTATCTAATTTACCAAAAACATACAAAACAAAATTCAAAATTAAAACAAAAACAAAAATCAAAGAAATTAATTTTTTCATTTTAATCTAAGAGTTTTAACATCCTCCATAAATATAACATCTTTTCCAGTTTTATAACCCATCCCATTAGTTAACTTAGTTATGTCTCCAGTTTGCTTCCTAGATCCATGTCCTGGAATAATTTTTTCAGGGTTTAACATTTCAATCAAATCTCTAGAATCTTCAATTGCTCCATGTCCACTAGCATGAATATCTTTGAAAACTCTAACTCCTTCTCTAATAAATTGTTTTTCTAATCTTGCTCTATTACTGATATTTGGTTCAACAGGAATTGTTCTACATGAAAAAACAACATGATCATCCTTTTGAAATTTAAATGGCAATTCTTTTCTACCAATCCTAGTTAAAATAGCATTTTCTTCTGCTTGATTCCCAGTACAAACAATCAAATATTTACCTCTATTTCTCTCAATTTTCTTCAATTTTTTCTTAACCTGTCCAGCATAAGTCACAACTTCAACATCTTTCATCCATGGAGCATATCCCAAATTAACTGCGGCTTTAGTATATTTGGCTAAAGATCTTCCTAAGAAAACAACCTTTCTATTAATTTTTCTTCCAAACTCAACTGCACTCTTTAATCTTGCAATTTGACTAGCAAAACTAGTTACAATTAACCCATGTCCAGTATTTTCAGTACCTAACATAACATCTTTTAACATTTCACGAGCAACACTTTCAGAAAATGATTTTCCAGAAGTTCCAGAATATAAAGAATCCAAAATTAATGCTTTAACTTTTCCAGTTTTACCAATTTCTTTTAATCTATCTAAGTCTGGTTTTTTCCCCATAACTGGTTTATTATCTAATTTAAAATCATTAGAATAAATAACAATACCACTTGGAGTGTGAACCGCAATCATCGCTGCATCCAATGTAGAATGAGTCATAGGAATTAATTCAATTTGAATATTTTTAGAAATTTTAAATTTAGAGCCCAACTTCTTAACAACTAAATCATTCTTAAATTCTCTTTTTTCATCTTCAGCCAAAATTTTCAAAACTTCCATAGTATATGGGGTTCCATAAATTGGAGCATCATAAGCTTCCTCCATATACATAATCCCCCCAATATGATCTAAATGACAATGAGAAGGAACAATAGCTTTTACAATTGATTTATCTAATTTTGAATCATCAGGAATAGCACCAATTTTTTGCATTCCTTTAACTGTCAAATACTTTCTATCTCCACCATGACTTTGATATTCAGTTAAACTAGGTAAATGATAACCCATATCTAAAACAACAGCTTCATCTTTATACTTTACCACGGTCATATTTTTTCCAACTTCTTCATAACCGCCAACACTTATTATTTCTATCATATTTAAAAATCAAAAAAATGAGTATATATATGTTTCGAATATAAAAAAAGATAAGTTAATTATTTGTTATCTCTTCCAGATTATATTTTCGCCCTCTAGGAATTTCTGGAGAAAAATTTTCAGGGATAATGATTCCTTCATATTTAGAAATTATGGGTAAAATTTCAATTTCCCTCATATAACCATCTCCTAAATATGACATCTTATTCAATCCTTTATCATGTATCTCATATATACTATCTAAACTAGGAATTTGATCTCTTGCCATAGATGGTGATTCTCTTGTAACTCTTAATGGAACCATAGAATGTGTAGCTGAAGAACCTGCAAGCATATAATGCTCATCAGCAGTAGATTCTAAACCATTAACTTGAGCAACTAAACCTTCGACTTCACTTCGAAGTTTTTGAGCTTTTCTCAAATAAAGATTACCTAAATTTCTATTATGTTTAACCTCAACATCACTTCTACCCTCAACTAATTGTCCTTGATTATAATGTCTTGAAATAAATTTTTGAGATCTTTTTAGAGCCTTAACAGCCTCGGATTTTGAATCATGCATATTTGCTCTTTCAGTAGCGCTCAAAGAAACATCCAGATTTCCATCATAAAAATCAATAGATTTTTGAGCAGATGCTCTTTCCATTCTTGCCAAAGCAAGTTGTACTCTACCATGACCATCATAATAACGAAGATTTCTTTCCCAATTTCTTCTTTCAGAATCTTTCTTTAAATCATAAATTTCTTCTTCTAAAGGTTGTTCAACATCAAAATCTACTGGAGAAACTCCACCAGACAACTTAAACATTTCTCTTATTTTCTTTATAATCATTTTTTGTTATAATCTCCTTTTTAATATAAAAATAGTCAAAACTATTAGTTTATAAACTTTTCTATTATGTTACTACTTCAAAGATACAATATCTCCAACTTCAAAAGAAAACTCCCCATTCTTAAATTCTAAAACATAATTACAAGAAACACTTCCCCTTGAACGTAAAAATCTAGGATTAATCAAAGCACTATCAACAAAAGGCCTTAAACCCTTAATAACTTTAACAACTTTCATATCCCCATCTAAACAAACAACATCAATCTTACTAAAAACAAACAACATATCTAAAATCATATCTTTTGCACCAGTTTTCAAAACAGAAATATCAGAAACCTTACGAAATCTCAAACCAAAAAATGATCCTAAAAATTTCCCAGAAGAAACAAATTTTCCATTTCTATAAACTTTCATACTCACATCCTCTTTACTACATTAATCCCCAACAAAGAAAGTGAATTTTTCAAAACAATCATAAACGATTTAACTAAAGCAATTCTAAATTTCTCATTAGCAGATCCAACAACCTTACAAGCATGATAAAATTCATTAAATTTCTGACATAATTCATATGAATAATGAGCAATTAAAGAAGGATTCAACATAGAACTTTCAACAACAGAAGAAAATTCTCCCATTTTTTTAATTAACTCAATTTCAACTAAATCTAAATCACTAACAGAAACTTTTCCAATTTTTCCAGAAACAATTGAATTGGCCCTAGCATATGTATACAATAAATAAGGCCCAGTATCTCCACTAAACTGTAAAAATTTATCAATATCAAAAATTGCATCTCTTGCAGGTTGATTTTTCAAATCTCCATAAAATATAGCGGCCCTTGCAACTTCTAAAGCAACATCAGAAGAAACTTTAGATTTTTTAGATAATTTTATAGTTTCATTCAAAACATCTTTCATAAAAACAGTTTTACCTTTTCTAGTAGAAAACTTCTTCCCATCTTTATCTAAATACAATCCATGTGCAACATGAACACAATCTTTACTCCATTTGTAACCCATCAATTCCAAAACCTTAAACAATTGTCTAAAATGCAATCTTTGTTCAGAACCAACTTCATAAATCATTTTATCAAATTTATATTTTTTATACCTATCAATTGCCGTAGCAATATCTCTTGTCATATACAAACTACTTCCATCACTCTTTTGTATCAAAGCAACCCCCAAATCATCTAACTTAACAACATTAGCTCCATCATCTTCAACTAATAATTTCTTTTTCTTTAAATCTTTAACAACACTATCTAATTTATTATTATACAAAGATTCTCCAGAATAAACATTAAATTTAACACCCAAAATTGAATATATTTCTTTGAATTCTTTTATACTTAATTCTCTAAATAATTTCCATTGCTTAACTAATTTCTTATCTCCCTTCTCTAATTTTTGAAAATATTCTTTAGCCTCAGAATCAAACTCTTCTTTCTTACTCATTTTCACATACAAATCATGCAAATGTTTAACAGGATCTTTTCTTAATAATTTACTATCTCCATATTTTTCATAACCCAACAATATTTTTCCAAAAGGAGTTCCCCAATCTCCAAGATAATTCATTCTTACAACTTTATAGCCATTAAATTCATGAATATTCGCAATTGCATTTCCAATCAAAGTAGATCTTAAATGTCCAATTCCAAAAGATTTAGCAATATTAGGAGAAGAATATTCTACAACAACATTTTTTCCTTTTCCAACATTATTTTTCCCATAATTTCCCTTTTCATCCAAAATTTCTTTAATTAATTTCTCACTAAATAATTTCTTATCCACAAAAAAATTCAAATACGGACCATTATTTACAACTTTAGAAAAAACTTTATTTAATTTAATTTTCCCAACCATTTCTTCAGCAATAACAACCGGATTTTTCTTTAATTTTTTAGAAAGAAAAAAACAAGGCAAAGCTACATCTCCCTTGCTAGAATCTGCTGGAATTTCAATAATGTTAGAAACATCTTCCTTAACAACTTTTTTTAAAACTTTAACTAACTCTAACTTAATATCCATAAAGAAAAACTATTTACATTATTTATAAAACTTATCAAAAGTCTAGGCTGGGAATTGACTGAACCAAATCAATCTTAAGTTAACCCTAAAGTCAACACATCCCCAATTGCCCCTAATATTATAATAATAAAGAAATATTTAAAGATTATTATACTAAATTACTGACAACAAACAGTAATTCTATCATACAAATCTACAACAGATTCAAAAGGACTTCTATATCTAGATTCATTTAATTCAAGTTTTTCTGATATTTCTGAAGTATCATCTCCAGAATAAGACATAACATCTATTAAATTCATATAACCTTGACTCTTAGCAGCAACAGCACTATTATGCATCAAACCTTGAACAAAACCAGCCGGAAGAGCAACACCCCATGCTAAACCTCTCCAACTTCTTTTCAAAACTCTACTAACTAAATCACTCATAAAAAAGCTAAAACAAAGAATTATATAAAAGTTCTTATTCGGCAGTAAATTCTTCAATACTGGATTTAAAATCTTTATCAGATTTTATAATTCCTTTATTTTTCAAAAATTCTTTAGCTAAAATGTAAAATATAACTGCTAAACTTTTTTTACCTTTGTTATTACAAGGTACAACTAAATCTATATTTTTACATTCATTATTAGAATCACATAATGCAATAACGGGGATTCCCAATTTTGAAGCATCACTTATAACATTCTTATCTGGTATTGGATCTGCAGCTAAAACCAATTTTGCCTCAACAAAATCTTCTAAATTAGCGTTAGTCAAAACACCAGGAGGGTATCTCCCAATAAATACTTTAACACCAGTTAGTTCTGCAAATTTCTTAACAGCTTTCCATCCATTTTCTCTTCTACAAACAATAAGAACATCTTCTGGATTATAATCAGATAGTAACTTTCCAGCTAGTTTTAATCTTTCATTTATCTGTTCAACATTTAGCACAGACAAACCATCTGGTCTAACTTTATACACAAATTTATCCATGTGTTTAGTTCTAAACTTAGTACCAATATGTATACCAGCTTTCAAATAATCCTCTAAAGGAACCAAATATTCTACTTCAGCCATCTTCCTATTTAGGCAAAATCAACACTTTATAAAACTTTCTACAAGTCGTATTTCATTTCTCTACTAATCTTCCTAAGCCTATCAAGTTTAACTTTTCTCTCCTTCCCATAAACCCCACATTTAATCAAAGGTATCTTAAAACCAACACTTAAATCAGAAAGACCATCATCTAAAGTTTCTCCAGATCTATGAGAAGCAATTAATATTATTTTATTCTTCCTAGCCAAATCCACAACCTCTCTAAACCCCAATAAACTTCCATTTTGATTTGGCTTTACAATCATAGCACTAATTGAATTCATCTCAACTGCTTTCTCCAATCTTTTCACATTAGTAACAGTTAAATCATCACCAACAATCATACATTTTTTCCCAAAATTCTCATTCAAAGTAGCAAATCCAGAAAAATCCTCTTCATGCAGTGGGTCTTCTAAATAACGTAAATCATATTTCTCAATCAACGAACCAATATACTCAAGTTGATTTAAAGAGTCTAATTTCTTATCTCTATACACATAATTCTTTCCATCCCAAAAACTACTTGCAGCAACATCAATTCCAATTCTTAATTCAACATGAACTTCGTCAAAAACTTCTTTAACAACTTTAGTCAATAAATTTAATATTTCTTCTATCGTTAATTCCAAAGCCCAAGCTCCTTCGTCAGTCATCTTTAATTTCAAATCCATATTTTTCAAATGTTTCTTAATAACATTATGTGCTAAATCATTTGCCTTAACTAAATCATCAACATTCTTTGCATTATCAGAAAATAATAAAAATTCTTGAAACTCACAATAATTTCCTCCTTTTACATGAACTCCACCACCAATAACATTTCCCAAAGGACGAGAAACAACCTTAACTTTTGGATCTAATGTTTTCCATAATTGTTTTCCAAAAGCTTTCAACAGAGCATATTCAGTAGCAATAACAGGGTTAGCACCCAACCCACCAATTTTATCTTCAATTAATTTCAAATCTTCAAAAGAATTTATTTCCATATCTCTCCATTCAATCTTATTTATCTTTTTAGCACACTCTTTAACATCAAAATTATAATCTTTCGCTTCATGTTTTCCTTTACTTGCTCCAGAAGGTGCAGAAGACTCTCCTTTACCTAAATCAGATTTAACTTGCACTTTAATAGTATCTTCTCCACGAGAATTAGTAATTACTTTAGCTTTCACCTTTTTTATTTTCATAAGATTAAAAATTAGAATTACTATATAAAATTATCTAGTTTTACTTCTAGTTTTCTTAACTCTATGAGAGGGTCTTTCTTGTTGAGATCTTCTTTCTCTTTCTGCGTTTATTCTAACATCTCTTTCGCGATTATTCAAAACTCTACGATATCTTATATCCTCTCTCATTCCCTTTTTCTCTTCCTTCCATTTAACACCAGGTATTGTTCTTTTTCCTTTTGGAGTTTTATATCTTACTTCAACATTATCATAATTATTGCTCCACCAAATACTCCAATCAGAATATCTTGGATTTTCATGGTACCTAAAATGCCATAAAGGATAAGGATCATAATAATCGCTATACCCATCATTATCCGTATCAGAATCTGTAGGGTCAGTTCCAAACCATAATTCCGTTAAATCATCTAATCTATCATAATCAGTATCTCTATTGTACATATTTGTTCCTAATAAACTTTCAGACCAATTAGAAATTCCATCATTATCCCAATCTCCATGAGGATTAACAACTCCACGACGGTCAAAAAACACTCCATTCCTTCTCAAATCCCACCATGGACTAAACCCTTCAGGATAGTGAACATTGTTAAACCATCTCCACCAGTCTTGATTCCAAAATTCAAAACCATTCATAAAAGCACACTGGCCAACCGGATCAGTGAAGTATAATTCTCCACTAATATTAATAGTTTCTAAATCTAATTCATCATCTCCCCTAAAATCTCTATCATAAATTCCAGTTAGATAAATTGTTCTTCCTGGATGACTATCAGGAGAAGATTCATTCAATCTTATTATCTTAGAAATATCTTTCTTTGCCTCTCTTAACAAAAGATCATTAGATCTATCAATATCTTCTCTTCCAATGATAACATCTCCATTTCTTAAATATCCACTAACAAAAAATTTACCATCAAAAAAACCAACATCAATAGGAACAACATCAAATCCAGTTCTATGGTTATCTAATCTTCTTAAATTTTCAACAAAACTCGGTCCGCCACGAGTAATATAATTTGGTTGCCTATAAACTGCAGCACAACCAGTCGTAAAAATACTTGCAGCAAGAAAACTTAATCCTAAATTTCTTAATCCCCTTTTTAATCGAGACATATAATAATTTTAAAAATAAAAATATAAAAAGTTTACGGCATAGGCCGTTTTACTGTTATAGGAAGAATTCCCTTTTCAAATTCAAGTTTAGCGATTTCAATAGGATTATAATTAATCCCTTTCAAATCTTCATCTTTTAACTTAATTAAAAACGGAGCTCCAAGAGCTAATTGTAAAGCCCTAGCACCAATAAGTCTTGCTTTTTCATATTTTGTCATTTTCATTTTTTCAAAGCCTCCCTTAGTGGCTTAACAGCCTTTATAGCTAATCCGATTGATTTATCAACTTCTTCTATTGTCATTCCAGTTGATCCACCTTTTTGCATAGCATGAACATTTCCAGTTTCACTAACAGAAACACTCAATCTTGCATCGGCAGCAGCCTCTTCATCAGAGTTAGCATCAACAATTAAATTCTTCCCAACCTTATAAACAGTCACATTGATAGGTTCAAATTTCAAAGGAACTTTAGTCTTAGTAAACACTCCCCATTGAACTTTATCATCAACCAATTCTGGTAAAACTGCATTTTTCAAAGCAGCAATAGCAGCCAAAGCAGAAGCATCAATCAAGTTTCCATCATCATTAATAGTATAAATATCAACAATAACATTCCAAACTAATTCTCCTTCTCTGATACAAAGTTTCTTCAAATCAATCATTCCACTCTCTCTAATTCCTCTATCAATAATTCTAGCTAATTCAATAGTTTCAGCATTTGGTGGACCAGGTAAAAATTCTGGATTTGAAACTGGCAGTCTTTCTGCACCCATTATCAAGTTTCCTTGATCAGCAGAATCTGGATATGGAGTACCAACATCCATTTTTACACCAGCAATAACTTCTGTTTTCCCAATTTTTACTCTAGCAGAACCCTCTGCTTTATTAGAAACATCATAGCTTATTTCAACAGGTTTTCTAAATTCATCAAATTTTCTTCCATCAATTCTTTCACCATTCAAAAGAACTGCTTCTACATATTTTTTCATTTTCCTGCCTCCTTATACTTTGCTTTCAAGGCTTCAACCTGTACTTTTTTAATATCTAAACAAGCTTTCTTTCCCATTTCTAAAGCTTCTTTTATTTCTTTTTGAGTCATATTTCCATCCATTTGCAACAATGTAATCTCTCCAGTTCTTGTTGACATAGCCATTGGTAAATCAGTAGCACCCTCTTTGTGGTCTTCTTCTTCTTTATCCAAATCTACAACAATTTTGTCTGAAACTTTTCCTACTGCAATAGATGTAATTAAATCTTTCATTGACATCCCTGCATCAGCTAAAGCTAAAGCAGCAGCATTAATTCCTGCAGCTCTTGTTCCAGCATCTGCTTGTGTAATATACACATAAACATCAACACCCAAATAAGAAAATTTAGTCAAATCCAAAACTGGTTTTAATGAATCTTCAGTAACCATAGAAATTTCTGTACTTCTTCTTGATGGTCCAGGTCTTTTTCTTTCTGTAACTGAAAAACTCAATAAATCATAAACACATTTAAGTCTTCCACCTTTTGGATCTTGTAAGAAAGCGGGAAAAACTCCTCTTGGACCATACACCGCAGCAATCGCAACAGTTTTTCCAGTTCTAAACATTGCGCTTCCATCAGCACGTGGAATAATTCCAACTTTTGCTTCCATTTCTCTTACTTCATCAAATTTTCTTCCGTCAAATCTTTTAGTATAAGCCATTTTATTTAGCCTCCTTCTTCAAGAATGCATTCATCTTATCTGTCAATCCTGAAGAATGTGCTTCTGCTTCAATCTTTCTTATAGCTGCCTCAGCAACTTGTTCCATTTTATGATCTTCACCAGAAATCCATATCTTTCCGTTTTGTCCAACAATAATATTACACTTAGTAGCATCTTTAATCATAGAAATCATACTACCTTGTTTTCCAATTATTCTTGGAACCCTACTTGATTGTACTTGAATAACTCTTCCAACACCCAGTTTTCTACATCCAGGCATTTTCAAACTAGCATCAATCAATTTTGGAGAAGCAGATTTTATAATTTTAGCAACAACTAAATCTCCTGGTGCATAGTATTTTTTCAAATCTGCATCATTTGGAATAAATTCTCTGCTTCCTTCTCTCATATGAACCATTACATCAAATGCCCATCCAATATCAATTCTCCATGAACTTGGTGAAACATCTGTAATTGTTCCTATTATCGTATCATTTTTCTTTGGTATATATCTTCCACCCAATGGAATAACTTTTACAAGTCTCCCATCTAAGTTAAATAAACCAACTCTCGAAGATACTATTTTATCTCCGTCTCTGAATGCTCCCTCGCTTGGCAAATAGTCCATACCAACTGCCAATTCTTCACCAGGGACCACTACTTCTCGTTCTTTTACTAACATATTCTCTGTCATTTTTTTCTCCTTGATTATATATTCTTTGATTCGATTCTTCCATGGGCCATCCCATTTAGTTTATCGAATAATTCATTTTGCAAACCCGCAGGAACTTCAACGTTAACAGTTAAAGACCCATCATTATTCCACGTTTCATTTAAAATCGTAGATAATTGTTTCAACACAGGATAAGCCCTTCCAGAAACATCCGCAGGTATAGTTAATTCTAATTTTCTTAACTCATAAGCAATAGGAATTATAGCTGTAATTTGCTTTACAATATCTCCAACTTGCTGTTCAGCACTCTTAAACTCATCAATATTAACTCTAGCCTCACTCATTGCATTTTCTATTCTTTGAGGAGGATGAGGAATATTCGTCTTAGGATCAACAGCATTCCTAGAAATTAAAGCAACTATAGCTTTTTTCTTTTCATCTCTTAATTTATTTTTATATTCTGTAGTAAGTTGAACATCTCCTTCTTTCAATATTTTTTGGATCATTAATTTTTTATCATCCGTACTAAAAACATTTCTTAAATCATGTTCAGAAGCATGTTCGCCTTTCTTTACATCTTTGAAAATATCATCTCCAACAACAATATCATCAACACTAACATCTTTTCCATGTTTAAATTCCATAGCTTTATCACAGTCTACAAGTATTTCGAAGTTTAATCCTCCTTTCTTCAACCTACAAATTACTGCGTCATCTACATTCATTTTAAACATTTCCTGATATAATCTTTAGTTAATCTATGGAATTTTTTATCAGACATTTTGATTATCCCACCATCTAATCTATCAAGATTATATTCTTTTCCAAGCACTTTCTTCAAAGCATCTATTCCTAATTTTAGTCCTTCTTCAACACTCATATTTTCTTTATACTGAGCATTAAGAATTTCTTTCAATTCATCTTCAGCTTCACCAATTGCTGTAGCTTTATATTCCCAATAAATTCCTGTTGGGTCTGTTAAGAATAATCTTGGGTGACTATTTACTCCAGCCATTAACAATGATACACCAAAAGGTCTCGCTCCACCATATTGGGTGAAATTTTGTTTTATATTACATATGTCTTTCACTAATGAATACATTTCCATTGGTTCATCATAAGTAACTCTATGTTGTTGAGCCATAACTTGTGCTTTTTCAACTAAAATTCTAGCATCAGAAACAATTCCTGCAGCTACTGCTGCTATATTTTCATCTATTTGAAAAACTTTTTCAACAGTAGATTTAACAATTAATTTTTCCATTACTCTTTTATCAGCTAATAAAACAACCCCATCTTTACAAACTAATCCTAAAGCTGAAGTACCTTGTTTTACAGTTTTCTTTGCGTACTCTACTTGTAATAATCTTCCATCTGGACTAAACATTGTACTAGCCCGATCATATCCCATCATTTGGTGTGAAACATCGCCTTGTTGCATTTTTTATTATTCCTCCTTTCCCATAAATTTTTGTTTTGCTTTTTTTAGAGTGCCTGAAACACCCAATGTATTTACTATAATATTTCCCTTTATCAAACCCAAAACCATTTTGATTTCATCAACATATTTTGAATTGATTTTTATTATTCCTTTTTTTCCATCCCAAGAATCACTTAAAACCATAAATCCTGCTTTTGAAATACCAAATTCCCCCATTAATTTTAGAGAATTTTCAACAATCAACTTTTCAGCCTTTTTCACATCAAAATCGCTTGTATTTACTTCAAAAACAACATATCGTTTTTTTTCTCTTAAACTTGGTAACAAAGGTTTCATATTACAACCTTGAGAAGACATCTTCTGTCATCATTCTCATCAACCAAAAATGGGTCAAATTTCATTTATAAATCTTTCTCTTTTAACCACTAAACAACCATTCAAGCCAATCATTAAATGAATTAAATGATACTCCTTCATAGAATGGTGGTCCAAATAGAACATCTCCTATAGTAATTGTTCCCTGGTGTAAATGAAGTAACAGGATTATAAACAAAACTTCCTCCAACAACATCTACAGAAAAACCATTTCCTGCAATTGTATTATTTACTGAAAATAAATTCCAAGTATTATCTATTAATGAATATTCAGATGTTACTGGAACTCCAGTAAATGTTAAAGTTTTAGCAGAATTTGAATAAACATAATATCCACGTAATACTTCTAACGCAAATTCATCTCCTGAAACCCCATTCCAATCACTCTCCCATCCATTATGATATCTCATAACATACATAGAATCAAAATCATCAGAACTTAATCCTGGATTTGAT
>CAYFOF010000003.1:0-90738 GCA_964344655.1 Candidatus Woesearchaeota archaeon
TACCTCACCAACAACCTAATCAGCCGCCGACTCATCCTTAGGCCTTACGTTTCAAGAAAAAAGCATTCCAGCACTAATTCTCTATTCAGTTTTATCCTCAGTTTCCCGAGATTATCCTGAACCTAAGGGCAGATTATCGACGTGTTACTAAGCCTTATGCCGGGGGCCCGAAGACCCCCTGACTTGCATGTCTAATTCGGATTCCAATAGCAGTATCCTCCCGCAGGATCAACGGGAATTGAATACGTCGCATGTTTTCATATATTAGAATTGACTTGTTATTATTACTCTACTAACAAGATACTCTGCTCATACATCATACTTAATACGGGTATTATCAAGTACTCACAAAAATTCTCGGGAAAATTAATTTTCTCCGTCATAAAACTGTAAAGAATGGGTATGGCGCTCCTTTATAAATGTTTTCTTTTTTTTGGGGTAAAATTTAATAAAAAAATAATTATTGAGATTAACTCTTCAATCTCTTTCTCTTTCTCTTCTCTTTCTTCATTCTCTTACGTTGCCACTTCCAACGCATTTGTCCTTTCTTTTTCCAACGTCTTGAACTTCTTTTCATCTTGAGTGTTTTTCAAAGTTAAACTGTGTTTTATAAATGTTTCTAAAATTAATTCATTAGATTGACCTAAATAAATTTGCTCCCCATGTGAATCCTGCACCGAATGCTACATAAGCAACTAGATCTCCTCTCTTTATTATTTCCTTTTCATATGCTTCATTTGCTGCGATTGGAATTGAAGCTGTTGATGTATTTCCATATTTTTGTAAGTTTGTATAAATGACCCCATCAAATTCATCTCTTCTTAATCTTTTTTCTGGACGATCAATTATTCTCATATTTGCTCCATGAGGTATTATTCCATTTAAATCTTCTAATATATATTGTGTTCCTTCTAAAACTTTTCTTACTGCATGTTCCATTATTGGGGCTGCATATTCAAATACTGACCTTCCATCCATAACTAAATAGTTTTGTTCTGCTTCAATAGTTTTTAGACCTCCTTGTCCATCGGAAACTAATTTTTTCCCCAGTTTTTTTTCTAAAGATAATTTTCCAAATGGGAAATCCTCACTTCCCTCGTCGGGTTTTCCACCAACTACATTATTTATTATTCCTTCTTGACCTTCTAATCTTTCTAATAAATATGCTCCAGCACCATCTCCAAATAAAACACATGTATTTCTGTCTGAGTAGTCTGTCATGTCTGTTAATCTTTCTCCACCAATAACTAAAATTTTTTTTAAACTTGGATCAGCTACTAAATTATTGTGGGCTTGTCGTATAGCATAAACTAATCCAGAACAACCAGCACCCACATCAGAAAGTGCTGCGTTTTCTATTTCTAATTCTTTTGCAACATGGCCAGCATGACAAGGAAATTCTTTACTCCCATCATGTAAATTTGTAGCAAAGATAATTTCATCAATTTCACGATCAAAAATTAGTTCTTTATCCAATAATTTTTTTGCTGAAATTGCTCCCATTTCACTAATTCCGAGATCTAATGAAATTCTTCTTTCTCCCATTCCTGTTCTTTCTCTTATCCATTCATCTGAAGTATCTACTATTGTTTCTAGAAATTCGTTTGTGATTATTGTTTCTGGAATGTGAACTGCCGGTCTTGATAATATAATTCCCATTGAAATGCTAATGTGTTTGTATTAATATAACTTATGATAATAAAGAATGCTCCTGCCGGGATTTGAACCCGGGTCTTCGGCGCGAAAGGCCGAAATGCTGGACCGGACTACACTACAGAAGCATATTCATTTTGGGTAAATCTTTCCTTTTTAAATGTTTTGAAAAAGAGTGGGCCTGACCGGATTTGAACCGGCGACCTCTGGTGTTCCTAGCATGCTATTGGATTATATCCAATAACCGTCATATAAGACCAGTGCTATAAACCAGACTAAGCTACAGGCCCGCTAGCAATATTTGTTTACTAGAAATTGTTTTTAAAACTTTCGAGTTTAAAGAAATTCTTCTTCTAATTGATTTTTTGGCATTAACACTTCTGGGATTTCCGCAGGCATATCTAATGTTTCAGAACCTTCATAATGCGTTCCAATAGAAGAAGGTAAATATAATGAAATTAATATTGGTAAAGTATAATTAATAACTGCCTTTCTTAGTCCTCTCATGTCGTCCATAAATTTACTTTTTGCGTGATATTCCATTTTTTTGTGAATTGTTTTTATTTTATAAATTTATTTTTCCTTTGGCATATAAATAAACAAACCAAAGAAATCCTAAACCCATATCTATTATTGCTAAAGGGATGTGTTTTATCCCGTTCAATAGTGAAACCGTTTGTGTAGTTTGATAAATTGAGATCCATGGATAAAATGGCCATAATAATTGAACTCCTGGACCTGTGAATAAATCTAGGAAAATATGGATTAATATTCCTATTGGAAATAGGAGTGCGTATTTGTTTTTTCTTACTAATAGTATAGAGAAAAATGCAAAAAATAATGAGTGAGTTATTGTTCTGTGTATTGGTTCTTGGAGTAATATTTGAAAAATGAAATCTATATCTGGGAAAATTCCTCCCAGAAATAAAAGTATCCAAGCTTGTTTTGGTAATTTTTTATTTGAAACTTTTTGTATAATTAATCCTACTATCCAAGCTCCAATTAAATGACCGAAAGCAAATGCCATAATTTTTTGAATAGTGATTATTTTAAAAGAGTTTTGAAAGATAATTATTGTTTACTTTATAGTAGTTACAATAGAAAGGTTTATATAGTGTGGATTTTCTTTGTGGTTTACTTAAAAATGAAAAATAAATTTGTAAATGGGGCGTTAGCTTTTTTTGCGGGGGGTATTTTTGCTATTGGAGCTGGCCTATTTGGGGCAGAGGTTGTATCAAAAATTGAAGATAGATTTAGAGATATACCTCAAGAAAATAGATTAGAAGAAGTAATAAAGAAACCAATTTATTTTAACTTTAATTCTGGAGATGAAAAAAGACAAAATTTAGTAAGAGAATTTGGACTAGTATACAACTTGGCAAGAAAAAATTGGGATAATTTCGATGAACAATGGGATTTAGTAAAAAATGTTCGTTTAAATGTTGATTCTGAAAGTCCAAAAAGAACGGGGAGAACCGATAGATTTGATAGATTACATTTGACTTTATATGGAGATCAAAGAGAGGCTATAATCCTCATCCATGAACTAGCACATATTTGGGAAAGAAATAAAACAGACCAAAGATTTTCACAAAAATGGCAGGCGCTATCTAAAGGAGAATATACTCCCGATTGGAAAAATGCATCTTTTTCAGATGTTATAAAAAATGGCTCTGTTTCTTATTATTCTATGAAAAGTATTCATGAAGATATAGCAACAATTTGTGAATTTGTTTTTGCTTTGAATAGCCCTCATATTTTTGTGGGTGGCTATCCAAATACGCTAGTTGGTAAAGATTTTTATTATAGAGATTTTATTACTTCGAGTATTTCACACCCTAAAATTAGAGAAAAGTTGAAACTATTAAGAAATTATGATTTTTTTTCGGAGAGAGAATATAGAATTACTCTTGATGAGATGGCGGAAGATTAATGGATGGAAATTATTCGGATCATATGCAAGGAATGATTGAGTACGCTAGATAGATTCAGAAAATAAATAATCTACAATTCTTTGCCATATTGATTTTTCTGAAGATAGTTTTGGAACTTTTTTTGTTACTGGTTCTTCAGTTTTTGTTATTGACTCTCCGGTTTTTGTTGAAGGTGTTGTCTCTTCATCTCTTATTGGTATAGTTGGATTTTCAATTCCTTCTGGGTCTTCTAATGTTTCGGGAAAATCCCTTATCTCTGGCAGGGTTTCTTCGTCTTTACAAGCTATTGTTTGAACTTGTGTGCAACCATCATTAATTGTTGCTCTATTTGCAGATCCAAATGTTGATTCTGGAACACTACACTTCATGTCCATTTCGTTTAAACATATCTTATTATTTGAAAAAGTATTGCCCGTTGCTAGATGACTAATATCTACTCCTCTTTGATTATTTGAAATTTCATTAAAGTTAAATTCATTATTATTTGCGTTGTAAATACTTAACCCTACAAGAGGGTTGTCCTTTCCAACAATTTTATTGTTATCAAATATATTATCATGAGAATGTTTTGTTCCTATTCCGATTAATTCATTTATTATTGTATTATCTTTGATTATATTATCATTTGATAAATACATGTTTATTCCTACTATGTATTCTTTAATTGTACATCCATATATCGTTACTCCAGATCTTTGAGTTAGATCTATCCCTGCACCATTTTGGATTCCGTTTATTTCTGCATCGTGGCAATTGAATTTAATATTATCTGCCAATATTTTTACTCCATTATCTAAGTAATATTTTTTGGGACAAACCCATGTGTCTGTAGTTATTTCTTCTATTTCTGAATTGTATTCTGAACAATAGGTTTGATCAAAATCTGTGTGAGATATGTGTTCTGTGAAAACGTTTGGAAAATCATTGGCAACCGTTTCATAAGAATATGCGCCATCGGTTCTTTTTAACTCTATACTTACTAATTCATATTGTCCGGTGCCAAGAGAATTATATATTTCTTTTCCACGGAAAGTTTCTTTTAGAGTGTGTGTTCCTGGTTTTAGGGTTTGTTTGCCATCATTAAAAAAACTATAAATTATGTCTCCTCCAGGAGTACGCAAATGACCACTTAACGAATATTCTCCTTCTTCATATATTTCTACTTCTGCATTCCATTTTAATAGTTCATATTTTCCATCATCATTTAAGTCTTCAATTAAATAATCATAATCTCCTGTAAATTCTGCCACTATGTTTTCGTGTTGAAAATCAGAATATTTGTATGAGCTTGTTACAAACGGAAAATTTCCACAATGTATTCTTGATGTTTCTTCTCTTGCACACATAGATACCAATTCATAAGGCCCATCAAGTCCTGCACGATATATATTTGATCCAGGATGTAAAGAAGTTAATGTGTGTGTTCCAGGAATTAAATAAATTCCAGAAGAGGGCTCAGAGTGGGAGGAATGTGTAATTTCATCTCTTTCTCCTAAATAAATCTGAGAGGTTAAATGATAATAACCTGGTTCAGTTACTTGTACATCTGAGTCTATAGCGAGGTAATCATACAGCCCATCTCCATCAGTATCGATAGGATAGTCTTCATAATTTCCTGTTATTAAAATTCCTGGTTCATCGAAATTTAAAGTGATTGTGTTAGATTCAAACCCGGCGGGGTAAGCACTTTCGGGTATGCCTTCGTATACAACTTTTAATTCGTGATCTCCTGAAGTGAAAAAATCTTTATCTATTTCTTGATGTGTGAAGCGTATTGGGATGATTTTTGCTCCATCTACATAAAAATAAAATGGTAACTTTCCACAATTTGCTCCAAGATTGTCTGTGCATGTACCAGATAAATCCAATACACATTTTGTTGATATTGGAGAAACGGGATCTATTATACAATCTTCAGAAGAAATAGCAAAATCTAAATCTGATATTTCTCTTTGTTTTATTGCAATTGGCTCTATCGTATAGTATATAGAACTCTCTCCCAAAGATATGTCAACTCTAAAACTTATACTTTCACTAGATATTTGCCCTAGGTTAACTTCAACTTCAGGATAATTTATGGTTGGTTGAATTTCAATCCAACTACCGTCTGTTTTATAATAGGTATTTAATGATAATTGAGCTTGGCTTCCAAGATTATTTTCTATTATTCTGAACTTTAATATTTTGTCTTGATTAGAATTATAGTAAGACTCAGATTCAATAAATTCTATATGGGGGAATTCATAGTCTTTAGAAGAGGATATTGTTGTTTCGCCTTCTATTGTATAGTTTCGTACATCATCGTAAGAAGGCATATGTAAATTAAATGAGTATGTGTCTCCAGAAGTTAATGTAAATAATTCTCCAATTTCTTCTCCGGGATTACGATATTTTTCGTGGTGATATTCATCAAATTCGTCTGTTGACACTTGAACACCATTTATGTATTCTTTTAATACAGGATACATTGATCTGTCTTTTAGATCTTGTATAATGACATAATTTACTTCAGTAGGATACAGCACGCTTTTTAGTGTTAAAGCATATTCTCCACCCAAAGTATTATTTAAATATGGTTCTGTAAAATATAATATTTGGCTAAAGAAATTTGCGTTATATGTTTGTCCTAGATCTAGAGGTCCTTCGAAATATTGCTCTTTGTAAATATTATCGAAATTATCATCTTCGTCATATCCCCATATTCTTGATTCTACATCTAAAAATGTGAAGTCGTCATTGAATGGTCTAAAATATTCTATTGTACCATCTGGGTTGTATGTTTTAGAAAATAAATGAGATGTTCTATCATAGGGTAAAACCCCCATACTTCCAACTGCAGTGATAGATCCAGTAAAAGGATCTATAAGATGTAGAAAAGTGTATATGCTGTCTTCTGAAACGGCGCCAAGTAAATTTGTTTTTGCATTAAAATGTGTTAGTTCTCCTTGTGAAAAATCTAAATTTGTGGAAGTTGAATCACTTACATCTTTTAATATATAATATTCTATATATTCTTCTTCTGCCATATTATAATATGGAGAAACATAACAACCAGATATGAATAATAGTGAGGATAACAGAAATATTACTGCCGATATTTGAAACTTATGTTGGATCACTTTCTACCCCCTTTCTTTGGAAAAATACACCCATCTCATCATTAAAATCGGTGGGTTTTTTTGACACATATATTTTGTAACTTCCAGTTTTGGGATAACTAGAAGTAAATCTAGACCTAACAAGATCTATTCCGTTTGAAAAATAATATCCTGATTCTTGATTCGAACTGAGATCTTTTCCATTTATTGATTTTCCTTCAACTATGAATTCTTTTGCATCTGCTATTCTTAAATTAAGTGTTTTGTCTTGATTTTCTTGGAGGTACACAGAATCATACAAAAAATATTCTGAATCTTGAGTTCCAAACATTGTTGCAGTAATAAGATATTGTTGTTCTCCCTTGAAGGCACCCACCATTGATTCGTCCCTTCCAAGATAAGCATATTTTCTAGAAGATGCAAAATCAGAGTTATATACAATAAAGGAAAAAATGGGATTAACTATATAGTCTTGTCTATCTTCTATATTTATTGTAACTTTGCTTAATTTTGTAATTGTGTAGGGTATTACATGGGGCTTTCCATTTTGTATAAGCTTTATTTTTCCAAAAAATATTCCAGACTTTCCAGTCGCATCTATGTTAAAATTTAATGTTTTTTCATTTTCTCCCCTTACGTATAATGTTGAAACTTCTGGAGTCATTATATTGTGTTGTGTAGTAATCCCCTCTTTTATATCAAAAAATTCATTTGCTGGCTCTACTATAACATCCAGTACAAGAGTTTCTAATCCAAGATTGGAAATAACTATATTATCATTTCCCGTTGGGTTTCCGGCTTCTACATTCACAGATAATGAAGATTTGTCAGTAGAAAATTTTAAATCGTTTGTTCCTGATAAATTTAATTGACCAGATCCTTGGTAGAGTGTGTTTGGAGATCCTGTAGCGCCCGGAGCGCCAAAATCTAATTCTGTTGCAGAAAGAGTTATTGCAGTTTTGATTTGTTGAGGAGTCCAATCTGGATTAGCTTGTTTTATTAGAGCTGCTGCTCCTGCAACATGAGGAGTTGCCATACTAGTACCAGAAATTGCTATATGATCCCCATCTTTACATGAATTAGAAGATTGATAGGTTCCATGTTGAGATGCACAAATTTCCACCCCTGGTGCAACTATGTCTGGTTTTGATATTGATTCTCCGATTACTATTGCTGGACCCTTTGAACTAAAAGCTGCAATTGGAAATTCTTCTCTACAATAAGGCAAATACTCTCCGGTCCAAGAGATTGATCCTCCTTGGTTATACGCTTTACATGAGGCACCCACCGTAATTGCAGTTCTTGCAATTCCAGGAGTTTTTATTTTTCCGTAATCCCATGAATTTCCTGCAGCAATTGCTGCAGTCACGCCTATTTCTGTTGCTGCGTCTATTGCTTCAGCCATTGAATCATAATATCTTGTGCTTCCTCCCAAACTTAAACTTATTACGTCTAAATGATCTGAAAAATCATCATCCCCATTTGGATCCATTGAGGCTTCAATTCCTGCGATAATGCTTGCTGCCGATCCGCCACCAGAAGAACTTAAAACTTTGTAAGCATAAATTGTTGCATCTGGAGCAACTCCCTTCAATCCTAATCCATAAGCATCTATTCCTGCAGCAGTGGCAGCGCAATGAGTTCCGTGTCCATGATCATCAATTGGATCAGGATCTTCATTAATGAAATCGTACCCTCCTTCAACCTTGCAACCACTTCCAAAACACCCTCCCAAATCTGAATGAGTGTAATCTACTCCAGTGTCTAATATTCCAATTGTGGTTCCTTGGCCAGTATAACCTTGATTCCAAAATGCATCTGAAGAAATAATTCCTGTTGATTGATCCAATGATGCAGTTACTCCAGTATTTGGCATTATCCTTTTAATATTTGGATTTTTTTCTAATTCATTTAATTCTTCGTTTGTAAGTTTCTTTTCTATTACAATACCATTAATTGCTTTATAAAATTCTTTTTTAACGACGATATTTTCATTGATTTTTTTTAAATCATCTTTTAGTTTTTTTTGTTCTTCTTTTATTGTTATTTTTTGTGCTTCTTTTGTTGCTTTGTTGTGGAATTTATACAATGGTTCAGACTTTAGTTCTATTATATGCCCTATAGAATATTCTATATCTATTGGTAATGAATTTATATCTGTGTTTTTGAATATTATGTCTCCCTTGTCCCCCATTGAGATTGTTATTAAATCTTCAATTCCCTCTAAACGGAAAGTGTAATCTCCGTAGTTGAAATCATATGATGCTAAAGTTAATTCTCCTGTTTCTCTATTTAATATTTCAAAATCGACAATTTTTGCATTGTCTTGAGTGATTGCTTTGGAAAATTGTGGTTCAAATTGTGTACAACCACTCAAAAACAGAACTGAAATTAGTATTAATATTACACCCCTTTTCATGGTTTTATTGTGTTGTTTTGGTTTATAAATATTTCTGTAAATTTTGAAAGATAAATCTTTTAAACTTTAATTTTTAACTTTTTTTATGTTAATTGGAATAGTGGGAAAACCAAATGTAGGAAAGTCAACTTTTTTTAAGAGTATGACTTTGGCTGAAGTAGAAATTGCTAATTATCCTTTTGCAACTATTAATCCAAATACTGGTGCGGGGCATGTGAAAATAAGAGATGTTGCTCGTGAATTTGATAAAGTTGCTAATCCTAGGGAGGGTTTTGTTTTAGATAAATATAGGTTTGTTCCGGTTGAATTGTTAGATGTTGCTGGTTTGGTTCCTGGAGCTTATGAAGGAAAGGGTTTGGGAAATAAATTTTTAGATGATTTAAATCAAGCTAATGCTTTAATTCATGTTATTGATATTAGTGGAAGTACAAATGAAAAAGGAGAACCAGTTGAACCATTGTCTTACGATCCTATTGAAGATATTAAATTTTTAGAGTATGAATTAGATATGTGGTTTTTAGGTATTTTGAAAAAAGGTTGGGAAAAACTTTCTAGAACCATAAAATATGAAGGAAAAGAAGTTGCAATTCCTTTGGCTAAACAATTATCTGGATTGAGAGTTACTGAGGATATGGTTAAAGATTGTATTAGAGATTTAGATAAAGATCCAACAACTTGGGGTGAAGACGTTTTAATGAAATTAGCTAGTTCTTTGAGAAAGATGGCTAAACCAATGGTTATTGCTGCGAATAAACTTGATGTTGATGGAGGAAAAGAAAATTTAGAAAGAGTAAAAAAAGAATTTCCAGAATATAAAATAATTTCATGTAGTGCTGAATCTGAATTAGCATTGAAAGAAGCTGCAAAACATGATTTGATTTCTTACATTCCTGGGGAAAATGATTTTAATGTTAATGGAGACTTAAATGAAAAACAAAAAAAAGCTTTAGAATTTATTAAAAAAAATAGTTTACCAACCGGAGTTCAAGAAATATTGGATTATGTTGTGTTTGAAATATTAAATAGGATTGCTGTACATCCTGGCGGAGCAAATAAATTAGAGGATTCTGAAGGTAATGTTTTGCCAGATTGTTTTTTAATGAAAGAGGGTTCAACAGCTTTAGATTTTGCATTTAGGTTACACACAGATTTTGGAAAGAATTTTGTTCGTGCTATTGATGTTAAAACTAAGAAAGTTATTGGTAAAGATTATTTGTTGAAACATTTAGATATTATTGAATTAATCCTTGGCAAATAGTTTTATAAAAGAAATAGTTTATTTTATGATATGTATAAAAAAGAGGAATTAAAACACCTTTGGAAATTTTACGTTATTAATTTTACTGAGCATCTATTTGGTTTGGGAGTACTTATTTGGATAGTATATTTTGTAAGTAAAGGTTTTTCGTTTACAGAAGTGAGTTTAGCCTTAGCAATTTTTTCTGGGACATTATTTTTATTGGAAGTTCCCACTGGGGCGATTGCAGATATTTTTGGTAGGAAAAGAAGTGTATTTTTATCATTCTTTTTAGTTGCATTATCCTCTTTACTAGTGCCATTTGTATCTGGATTTCTACAATTATGCGCTTTATGTTTTCTTTGGGGAGGAGCATTAACATTAGCATCGGGAGCAGATGAGGCATTAGTAATAGATTATTTGCACAGAAAAAAAAGGAAGGACTTAATTGATGATTACTATGCAAAATCTGCTAGTATAAACCAGGTGGGTTTATTTTTTTCTGGTCTGTTATTAACGGGGCTTTTATTTATTTTAAATGATTCAATTAATTTTTCGGCCTATGATAAGATTTGGTTCATACAGGCAGGAGGTATGTTTCTTGTTGGATTAATAGCATTAACTATTGATGAAAAAATAAAAAAACCCAAGAAGCAAAATATTACATTTTTAAATACTTTGCATTTTTCAAAATCTGGATTTTCTTATGTAAAAAATCACAAAAAACTTTTGAAGATATTTATAGGATTCTCCTTTTTTAGTTTTGCTGGGTCTCTTTGGTATTTTGCATATCAACCATTTTTATTGAATTCTGGATTTGAAATGAAAGATTTTGGATGGATAGAAAGTTTAACAAGTATTTTTGGGGTATTTCTTCCTCTCTTTGCTATTAAGTTAGGAAAAAAATTCAAAGATAAGTATAAATTAATCTACTTTATATCCTTATTTAAGTTTATATTTATGTTTACAGTTTTATTATTTTTTGGCCCATTATTTGCACTAACATTTTATCTTATAATGGGAGGATTTGGTTTTTTTATATTTCCTATCTTAAATCCTATCATTCAAAAAAATATTCCATCTGAAAAGAGGGCTACAATTGGATCTATAAGGAATATGTTTTTTTCAATTGGAGAAATAGTGCCCCTATTATTTGCGGGGTTATTAGTAGATTTAATAGGTACAAAATTCACAATAATTGTTTCTGCATTGTTTATTATTCCTTTGATCTGGATATTTTATAGTTTAAGAAAAAGTTAATCCTTGGCAAATAGTTCTAGTGATTTTTTAACTGCGTTTAGCCTTGCTTGGAATATGTTATCACTATCTTTATAATTATGATCTAAAATGTGGTAAACAAAGGCTTCTGCAAATTGTTCATCGGCTTTTGCTATAGCATATTCTGCATCTATATCAAATCCTGGAGGGATTGAACTATAGAGGGATAAGTATGATGGATGGCCGGGAATTTTTTCTCCGTTATATGCTGCTGCATTATCTAGAAATTGAAATTGTAGCGTTAAATCTATTTGATTTTCTAACCCAATCATATCAAAATAAACATGTCCCATATTGTGGAGTACTTGTGCAACCATTGGTTTATCATATGGGACTGAAAATCTTTCATCTATTGGTTTAGGTAATGCACCAAAAAGAACAGGGATTGAGTTATTAAATGGGAAGTCCTTTTGATGTTCTTCAAAATTTTTCATAACAATTAGATAATGACCATAAGGATTCCAGTAGGGAACATTTACTTCAAAGAGATTTTCTGTGTTTGATCTTGGAACTCCGGGCATAGATTCACAAAATAGACTATCTGCTTCTGCAGATAGTTTGTCTATGTGTTTTTTTTCTATGAAAAATATGTCAGGTAAAAAATATTTTTCTTGAACGTTTATTTGGGCTACTGCTATAGCAGAAACTCCAAAAACAGAGAAACCATCTGTTGATAAATTTAGTTTTTGAGCTAGTGATTGTCCTTCTCTTAAATCTTCTTGTGTAATGTCTACTGTTTTTCTTGGTAAGTCTTGTTCTAACCTTCTTTCTAAACATCCGGACGAAGTTAAACTAATTGAAATTGCTGCTATTGCGGGAAGAATCAAATTTCTCATAAAAAAGGAAGTTGAAGTTATGTTATAAAATGTTTGATTGTGGTTGTCAGCTTGCCAAACGTGCAGAGATTGTTTATATATTAAGTAAATAATAAAATCATATGGATAAAATAAGTGAAGAATTGGCGGAACTGATCGGGATACATATTGGTGATGGATGTTTGAGTAATAATGGAAGATATAAGGAGGTCGCATTGGCGGGAGACCTTTTAGAAGAAAAGTCATATTATGATGATTACGTAGTTCCTCTTTTTAATAAAATAATCGCAAAAAATATTTTAAATAAAGAAGTAAAGGCCAAGGCATACCCATCAACAGGAGTTTATGGATTTTTTATTTTTAATGGAGCTCTTTTTGATCATTATGAATCATTGGGGATCACAGTGGGATCGAAAATACGAACTAAAATCCCAGAAATCTTTTTGTCAAAAAAATTAATTAAGCATGTCATAAGAGGAATTTTTGATACAGACGGAAATTTGTATTTTGACAAAAATAGAACTGCTAAAAATCCTATTAATAAAGTTCCAATAATTAAGTTATCTAGTACATCTAATATTCTTATAGAACAAGTTTTTAATGAATTAGTTAAATTAGGATATCACCCAAGAAAGAAAAAACCGTATAAGGGAAAAAGAGATAAAAATCAAAACCATATACTTCTCATTTATAGAAAAAAAGATGTAAAAAGATATATAGAAGAAGACATAGGATTCAATAATTTAAAACATCAAGTAAAGTGGGACTTTTTCAAAAAATATGGATACTATGTCCCTCGCATGACTACAAAAGACAGACAAAAACTTTTATAAACACTCGCAGTTCCATTTTTGTATACGCGGGTGTGCCAGAGTTCGGTCAAATGGGGTGGACTTAAGATCCATCGGCTTAGTGCCTGCGCAGGTTCAAATCCTGTCACCCGCATTCATTTTTACTTTTTTTAGCTACGATAAATACTAATATTGTTAGAATAATCATGCCCCATATAATATAGTCGTTTAACCAAATAAAACTTATTCCTAAAAAGTATCCTAGAAATTGCCATAAAATTGACCAAATGATTATCCCAATAGTTGAATAAAAAAAGAAAATCCAAAATGGCATTTTAATCATTCCTGCGGGAATTGAAACAATCGATCTAACAATCGGTATGCATCTAAAAATTCCCACCCAATGTGCACCATCGATTCTAAATTTTTTTGCCATATCATCTAATGATTTTTTATCTATAAATCTCCTGGCTAAATTTATCCTCAGTATCCAATCATAACCAAATAATCTTCCTAAGATATATAAAATAATTGCACCAAATAAATTTCCAAATGTTGCTGAAGCAATTGTGTGAATTAGATTGTAATCCGAAGCGTAAGCATAAATCCCAGCCATAAAAAGAATTGCTTCGCTTGGTATGATTCCAATTGAGCCATTAATTGCCATCAATATAAATAATACAAAAATTCCCATGTTATTGATTAATTGATCGAACATGTTTACGACAATGTCATTCAATTTATAAAATTAGTTAATTTTAAAAATAATTATTTAATATTTGATTTAATGCCCATGTAGCATAGTTGGTTAATGCACTGCATTGGTAATGCAGAGATCCGGAGTTCAAGTCTCCGCGTGGGCTTCCAATTATATATTTAAATTTGTAAATTAGATAGTTTTTTATATATTTTTGGTAAACCTTTATTATGAAATCTGCAATTGCATTGGTTTTATTCCTTTTAATTATTCCTTCCGTATCTGCAGATAAATGTCAAGACTATGTTGGAGATATACATTTAGAAGTCGAATCTTTTGAGGGATGGACATCAACAAATTCTTATTCTTTAAATTTTAAAGAATTTACAACATTAAGAATAACTGAGATTTCTATAATAAATGTAGGAGATTGTGATATACCTCCCTCTAGATTAATATTAAAAATAACTAATCCTTGGGGTGAAAATAATTTTGCCTTTACAAGATATGAAGGAATAGATACTCCTCAAATCCTAAAAGGAGAAACAATAAAAAGCTCGCTATTGGGTTCCTACTATAACTATAATGGATTTCTTAAAAATAAATCTATAATAGGAAAATCTTTAGACTATGAAGGGATTTGGAATATGGAATATAATTGGCAAACAAAAAATGGAGAATTTATTAGCAATTCTCTCACTTTAAATAACTATTTTTTTAATGGGAGATCTCGTAATTTTAAAGTTGTTTCTGCATTAGATTTTATTTCCTTGGAAAATAGTGAAAAAATTGGCAAAATATCCATTATTGCTTTATTCCTTGTTACTTTTCTCTCGATAATAATTTCAACGCTTGCGCTCCGATTTTTTACAAATAAACAAATCAAAAAAATGGATGAACATTATAAAAAAACAATAGAAAAAGAAGAGCAAAGAGAAGAAGAAAAACAATTTGATTTATTAAATATTATACTTCTTGAGTTGAAATTTTTAGAAGATAATTTAAAATCATATAAGAATAGTTTTTCTAAAAAAAATCATTATCCTATGTGGGATTTATGGAATATTGATGTTGCAACATATATTAAAACACTAAGTCATAAAATAAGTAAAAAAGATACCATCAAGTTAAAAGAAAAACTTATGAAAATTAAAGATAAAATTTCGATTATAAATAATATGGAAGTACAATCCAAAAAAGATACAGAAGAAAGAGGAAATGAAGAGTTAATTCGAATTAGGATAGAAGCGATGAGAAATAAAATAGTAATAACAATTGATGAGTTACTTTCCATTTTGAAAATATCAAAGCAAATTATTAAAAAAAATTGGAGTATTGAGTAAAGTAGTATGTTTAATAATTTGTTGCTACAATAAAATATTATCTTCCTAAAACTTTTCGTAAGATTTTTATATTGTTTTATTCATGCTAATTCGATGTCTTCAAGAGTTATTGTTCCGTGGGCAAGAGCAGATTTGGTGAAAAAACCAGAGCTTGTATCCGCGTTTGTAAAAGGAGGTATTTCTATAGATTATATTAGTGATGCAAGAGACGCTGTTGAAACTTTAACTAAAGAAGAATATCCAATAATTATGGTTGATATGGTTCAGACTAGTTTACATGATATTGGGATGGAAGAAGATCTTCCTAGGTTATTTTGTGGAGCACATAATGAATCTTGGAAAGTTGGTTGTTATGTTTTAGAAAAAATTTTATCAAAAAAATCTAAAAATAAGGATAGTTTAGTTATAGTTACGGGCAAACACGATTTAGATTCTGAAGTTAATTTATTGGGAGTTAGAAAATATATTGAAGAAGTGGGAGCACATAGTTATTACCATATGCAAGAAGGGGTTTCTGGTTTAGTTGAATTAGTGAAAAGATTGGTTTAAATTTTCCATAATATCCTTTATTTCCTTACTATTTTCAAGTAATAACAAAACAAAAGATTTATAAACCATATCATTGTTCCAAAGATAGGATAGTTATAAAATGACAGAAAAATATCGTTTATTGAGAGCAGAAAAAAGATTGCCAGAAATAAATTTACTTGTGGCCCCACAGGGTGGGAAAACCAAGATTTTTGGCATTTTTGGAAAAAAACCATTTCAATTTAATCTTGAAGATATGGGTTATGATTGTTATGATCCAACACATTATGGGGGTGTTGCTTATTTTAATTCAGCCGAGTTTCCAAATTTGTTATTTAGGGAACCGCAAACCCAAGAATCGATATCTGTTATGTCTAATTGTGTTGAAAACATAGAAGAGTTTCAATTTGTTGGAGATATGGTCCCATTACAGTTGGGTAGGATGGTGATAACATCGGATGGTGTTTTTACAAATACTTATGAAACAAATGAACAAAAACTTATTGAACTTTTAAAAAACGCGGAAAAAGTTAATGGAATTTATTTAATTAATGGTGGAATGGCCTTTGCGCCTTATGAAAGTTTTAAAATGGGTGTCCAATCTGGAGAAGATTTTGTGCAAGGAGGACTTGCAAGAGCATTAGAGCACACCCTAGAAAAATCTGCAGACAGATTGGAGACTATTGCATCAGAAGAATTTTTTCCAGAAGGAGTGAATGTTTCAGGATTTAATGATCGAAGAAGAAATGACTCTCAAAGAATTGTTTCATTTTATCCTCAGGATTTACGTGGAATCGAATATCATAATTGTTTTTTTGAAGATCCTAAACTTAGACTGATTGTTAGCTGTCAACACCCAAATGATTCTGGTTATGGGTATCTATTTGGAGTTTCAACAAACGAAAAAGTAGAATAAATTTTAAATATTCATTTTCGAAAGTACTAATTGAACATACCCAGATAGTTATATATGAAACAAATAGGAGATATTTTATTGAAACGATACCTTTAAAAAATAAAAATAAGTTAAAAAAGATAATGCAGGCGTGCCGGAGTGGTCAAACGGGCTAGAGATTTATCGTCGGCTAAGCTTAGGCTACTCTTTAAGAGTATGAGAAACCTAGTGACTTAGTGTCTACGCAGGTTCGAGTCCTGTCGCCTGCATTTTATTTTTATCTAAAAACTTCCATAAAAGTAGTTCCGCCAATTACAGCATGTGCTTGACTATTTGGATGTAATCCGTCTCCATCGTATTCTGATTTTAAGTAACCATTTCCATCATCTAGTGGAGTGAATACATCTACTGCAAAATCAACATTATTATTTGTTAATATCCAATTATTTATATCTTTAATTATTTTAACTGAATCACTTACGTCTTCACAGTTTTTACGCTCTTCGTACCATCTTCCTGCAGGAGTTAAGGTTAGAGCAATTACTGTTTTTCCTTGAGCTTTTAGGTAAGAATATATTGTTTCTAATTTGTTTGCGTATGTTTCGTAATTTCCTTCACAAGGTATGTCATTTATTCCAGCAAATACTAAAACAGTGTCATAATTATTTAGGTTAAAGCTATCTACGGTTCCTCCCGCGCAATCTCTTGTTTGTTCTGATCCAAGAAGTCTTAATCTTATATTATCTATGCCACAACTAGAATATCCTCTATAATCTAAATTTATATTGTAGCTTTCTAAATTTGCTTTTAGGTGATTTGCATAACCTCCGTTGGCAGTTATAGAATCTCCTATGGCCAAAACGTTTGTTATTTGTTTTGTGTTTTTGAAATTAGTAGTTGAAGTTCCGCAGGAAATAAATCCATAATATCTATCATTTAGTTTGTCTATGTTGTCGGTTGTTTTTGCAACAGTACATCCATAATTTGTATTTGTCGGATGGCAATTTGTATTCCAGCGATTTCCTCCTATTCTTTCAATTTCTTCTACATTATTATTTGCATCTACAGAAACTCCTGTTACGACATCACAATGTCCTGATCTATCTGGGGTTAGTGTGTTATATGTGGTTGATCCAGATTCAACTCTGCACAAAATGTCTCCAGGTTTTATATTGTTTATATTTGATATGTCATTTGTTTTACAACTATATTCATTTGGATTGTCTCTTAATTCTGTGAAATACACTGAATGTTTTCCACTTACTGGGAAATCTGAAACTCCGGCATTTTTCATAACGTAAGAAATAAATGCTCCAGACCATGGAGTATCTTCGCAATCCCAATTTGTTGTTGATGTTGTACTGAAATAAGATTGTAATTTATTTTGCATGTCGCATTCTTTTCTAGCTCCCTCTCCCCATGCAGAATATTCTGCTTTGGCAACGTCGACAATATCATTTTTACTTTCTAATTGTGTTGTGATAATATTTCTTGATGCAAAGCCGAATTTAGATTTTAAAACATTATATTTTTCCATTACTCCTTCAACGTAATTTGGATGGTGCCCGCAAGTATATCCAGCGTATCCTCTTACTGCGGCCTCCCAACCATTGTAGGTTGTTGTGGGACCATCACATGTTTTTTGGAAACTCATTCCATTCTCTCTTTCACCCCAATAACGATAAGCATTACTTAAAACATAGACTCCACATTGAACATTTGCTTTGGTATTTGTTTTTAATCCGTCAACAGAGCTAGCCCCAGATACTCTTCCATCGGAACAAGCATCGTCAAATCCTGTTCCTGTAATTTGCATTAAACCTCTGGCTCCAGTGTTGGATGTTGCACTTTGATCACACCCACTTTCGTGCATCATAATTGCTAAAACTAATAGAGGATCAATATCTTTTTCTTCTGAGTATTGATCTATGTATTGAGCGTATAACTGGCAATTGTTTCCACAATCGCATCTTCTGTCACCAATTACATTTTCTTTCGCATATTGTATTGCTCCGTAAACATCTCCTGTTCCAGTGACTGTTGTGGTTCCTCTAGAATCACATTTTGTGGCTTGAGTTTGTATCCATGAGATTATTTTATTGAAATCATTTAGTTCTGTTGTTTTTTCAAATTTTATTCCGTTTTCACATTTCATTTCAAGTTCATTTATGTTTGTATTGCTATCTACGTATGCCCTTAGAACAGTTTCAAATCCTTCCCACCAATAATATTTTTTACTTATTCCACCTTTTTTTTCTACGTAAAACCCATTCCAGTGAATTGTTTTATCGTTATCAAATATTAATAAATCGTTTCCTGCTCGTTTTATATCTAGTTCAAATGGTTGCATCCCGTTTTCTACTCTTTCATAAATTGCATAATATAACCATTCAGCTAATCTGGAAGGAGAAATACCATTTACTACGTTTTGACCATTAAATGTATCATATTTATTTTTATCTCCTGTTTTATGTTCAATTATTACTTTATTCCAGTTGTTCATATTTTCCCTAATTACTTGGGCTATCCCATAGGATGCAGGGGAAAGAGAAATTTCTTCAAAATCTGGGGAGAATACTACTTCTTCATAATCTTCCCATTCTTGATTTGGTCTTTTTAGAGATAATTCTCCGTCATTTACCCTAAATTGTGTGTTTGATGAAGTTGGTTCAACTTTTATTTCAATTTCTTTATCTGTTAATTCCGAATATGCTAATTGATCTCTTATTTCTGAAGTTGCTCTACTATCTTCTTGTCCGCAAAACTCTAATATGTCTAGTATATTTGCCCCACCAGATTCAAATTTGGATTTTCTATTATCTCCTTTGTGTACGGTAATATGATCATCATCCTTTCCTGGAGGGTTGTTTACAGTTTCTACTATTTCTTTTACTCCGCCAGAAAAATCTTTTCCAACTAAACCTTCACAAACGTCAGAAAGAATTGTTGCGTATTTTGAATTTTTTATTAAATTACAATCTTCATTTTGATATATTTTTATCCATTCTTCATTGTTTGTTGGACCTTCTAATTTGTATTCCCACGTTCCAAATAAATATCTGAATGAGGCTCTATCGCTATTACTATTTGAATCATCAGCGTCGTAAAATATAGAACATTGAGCAGATTGTTCATCAAGTTTTCTTTGGGCTTCTTGTTGGGTTTCTTCTATTTTTTTGTATCCTGCCAGGGTTATTAGATGTTCTGCTGCTAATGAATGTGATTTTTCTATCACTTCAAAATCTCTTGCTCTGTCAATTAAATCATATAATTTTCCTATAAATTCTATTTTTGTTTGACGATCTCTTGGATCTATTCCTAGTGATTCGAATGCAAGGGATTGGTATTCTTCTTCTGAATTATCATCTAATGTTTGTTGTATTTCGTTTCTTCTTTCTTGTTCTTGTGCTGGAGTATATTCATTATTTCTTTGAGCTTCTGCGATTACTTCTGATAAATTATATGAAGTATCATGTAATGATTGTTTTATTCCAGCAGAATAAAGATAGCAATTTCCTAGCTCTCTTCCTAAATCATCTTGTCCACAAGTTCCTACAAATTCCCATTCATCTCCCACACCATCGGGGTCGTATGCTGCACAAACTCTTTTTACTCCAGAAGTAAATAATCCAGGAACATAACTTCTTTCTCTTGGAACACATTGTTCTGCAGTTTGGATATTATCGTTTAATGTTGATTTTATTAATTCATCTTTTAGATATTGAGTTGAGAATCCACTTGATGTACTTCCGAATCCACATTCTTGAATACCATCTATGATTATACACATTTCTACAAATCCTGGAGGTAAATTTGGAAGTGTGAAACTTTGATCTACACTTTCTCCTCTTCTTAGGATTCTATCTCCTTGGAATAATCCAGGATCGTTAACTGTGATTGTTTGTCCGTTTATGTCTTTCAAAACTACTTTATACCTTATGTCTTTATTTCTTCCAGCGTATATGTGATAGTAAATTCTGTATGTTGATTGCCCGGTTCCTATTGTAGCTTGAGTGTTTATGAAACCAGATTGTAAATTTACTTCTGAAGATCTATCTTCTTCAAACCATCCTGTGAATTGCGGTGGACTCTCTGGTGATGTTAATTGACCCAGTAGATCTCCTCCTGCGGGGGTTCTTCCGAATATTGCTTGTTTACAAAGTGTGCTTCCTACTTCGCTGGAGGTTCTTCCTCTGAATGCTGAGAATGCTGAAGATGCATAACTCTTTGTGAAAAAGTTTACAGAATCTCCAAGTCTACTCCAACTAGATTCCCATAATTTATATTCTCCTCCGCCGGATGAACCAAATACTGCTGTTGAGATGAAACTTTGTATCTTTCCAAAGACATTTACTAATGCTAAAGCTTCTTCCCATAAAATATTACACATGTATAAACTTCTTATTTCATTACAGATTCCTACAGATTCCCCACTTGTTTTGGCTACTTCTAGACAATCTCTGAAACTACCAAACATAGAATAGATGTTTTCTAATCCTGCATGTATTCCAGTTAAACAAATTGGAAGAATATCTCCATTGCCCCATCCTAGTGTGATTGAACCAATGATTCCTTTTTGTACTACAGATCCTGCATCTCCCCCAAGATCCCATCTCCCTCCAAGATTAAATCTTGATGGCGGACACATTACAGGATCACAAACATTGTATAAAATTTTACAATCTGTAGAAGACATTGAATCTTCACATTGTCCATTTGGATCTAATCTTGATCCTATATTTCCTTCGTATTGTTCAATTAATATGTCTTGACCGTTGAATTTTACTATTGATCCCTTGTCTTTTGTAGCTAGTGGAACTGCTTGTTGATATGTTCTTTCTATTTCATAAGCTAACCTATCATTTTCTTTTAATCTTGTATCTGGATGTAATTGTGTTGAGGACATTACTAGTTTATCATCTTCTGTGTCTGGAATTCCGTCTGAGCCAATATTCCATACTGAAAATCTATATCCTCCTCTTCTTTCTGCATTTTCATCTACTTGTATGTAGTTTGCAAAACTTAGTGATTCTTCTCCACCATTATATTGGAATGGGATTAATGTTGGAGTGTTAGTTTCATCGTCGAAGTAAATTCTTGGAACTGTTGTATATTGAGTTAAGAAAGATCCTTCTGAAAGTCCGGCAAGGTAAATGTTTCCGTTTGCTTCATAAAAGTCTCCTCTGGTACTTGAAAGGATTTCACTTCCATCCATTATTGGGGTTACAGTTATTTTATTTCCTTCCGTATCTATTATGTATTTGTTATCTCCATCTGTGTAAAGCGGGAATGGGTTATTGTTTGGTCTGGAGATTATATCTCTTCCTTGAAGTGTTTGTTGTGCACGAGTGTCTTGATCTGTGAAGAATGCATTTGAAGGAGTTGTTAAAGAACCAGTTCCAACACTTAATCTGTATCTTAATTCAATTTCTTTTATTTCTTTATCAGAAAGTTCTTGATCTCCTATTTCTTCTCTTATTGATCGATCAATTTTATTTACTTTTTGTAGTTGTTCGTCAAAGTCTAAACTGCCGTCTTGCCAAACTTCTTCATCATACATTGATTCGTATAATTCTTGACCTGAAAGATCTCCGTATTTGTGTAATAATGTTAAGTTTGTTACATCCATGTTTAATCTTGTAGCTATTCCTTGTAAAGATTCTTCATCTTCAAAATCTACATCTTTGAATAATTCATCTAATTCGTTTTTTGTTCTTTGAGAAATTTCTACTCTTTCTTCTATTTCATTTTTAGCATCGTTGAAACAATTTATTGAGGCTTGAGTGTTAGTCCCGTGTACACTTTCACAGTCTTCTCTTACTCTATTTTCAATTAATCTTTTTGCAGGATTTGAAAAGAAAGCATTTTTTATTGTTAGTGCAGCAAATGTTGCATAACAAACTCCTTTCCAGGTTGAAATTATACTTCCTAGTCTATTTATTATTCCGTCTAGTCTAGAAAGTGTTCTATCTGTTGAGGCAATCATCTTATCAATTTCTTCAGGAGTCCATTGCCATAATCTTTTTTCTATTGGCAAGTGAATTGTAAATTGAGAAGTTCCATAATTATCTCTTGTTCCTGGAGTTACAGTTATTATTGCACTTTCAACTACATCTATTTTATCTATGTAAATGAATCTAGATTGAGTACCGAAAGGAACTTGAGTTTTTTTGCCTATTTCTAATGTTCTTGTATTTGCTTCTGGTCTGTTTCTTGAATTTAATTCTGTGAATTCTTGTTGGATCACAACTTCATTTGAGCTTATTGAAGTTATTGCCCATCTATATTTATTTCCTGACTCGTCAATTATCTCTGGAGAAATGTATTCTCCGATTGTTCCTTCATCAAAATCGAAATTTATTATGCTATCATCAAAACTGTTTAATACAGCATAATTTACTTTACTTTGTTCTGCATCATCATCAATTGATATTAAAGTTATTAACATATCATCTGCTTTGACATAATTGTATTTGTTTTGTAATCTTAATTGAGAATTATCTAATCTTTCTTGATATTTTTCTTGCAATGAAGGATCTGCTTGTATTGCATTTAGTAAGAAAAGATTTGCTTTTTCTATTGAATTAAGACCTTCGTAAGCCTCAGAAATTTTTACATAGTATTCTGCTTCTTCTGTTGAAGTTTCTGCTAGTTGTAATGCAGATCTGTAATCTTCAATTGCTTGACAGTATAACTGAGTTGAAGAAGCAGCGCTTAATTGTTCACTTGGTAGATATCTGAAATTTGCACACGGATCTGAAATTTCACTTCCCTCTTCATATGCTATGAATAATTCATTTCCATCTGTGTCAACTATTATTAATCCGTCAGAAAATATTTCTTTTACAACCCATTCACTGTTTAATTTCATTCCAGCAACATAATCTTTTGTTGATGAAACAATTTCTTCTCCTAAATCTTCTTCAATTAGTAACCTTGCTTTGTTTTCGTTTTTACTTACTCTTTCTAGTTTTAGATTAATTCTACTTTCCAGTAAACTTGGAGCCCCTGGGAGTGTAACTTCTTTTGGTTCTCCTCCAGCTGTTAATTTAACTTGATTAGCAAATCCTATTTTTCTTTTATTTCCGTCGTATAATTGTACTCTTGCGGTGTTTCCATTTATTTCTATAACTCTTATGTACCCTCTTCCGCCCCATAAAGCACTATCTTTTAGTTCTTTGTTTAGCCATGCTTCTTCATCCTTTTGAGGAGCGAGATTGAAACTTTGTGTACTTAAAACTCCAAATCCAGATTCAACATCAAAATAAATTCTTGCATCAACTTCAATTGTTATTTCTTCAGGAACTTTTTCTTCTAGTGGTTGACGTTTTAGTCTTACAGTTGTGTATCCTAGATCTATGTTTCCATTTGCATCAACTACTAATTCTTCTCCTTTTGGTCTTACTAGAGAAGTTAATCCTCCTTGAATGTATTTACTTGATTCTCGGTTTGGGATTAAATCTATATGTTTAATTTTCATATCTCCGTAAAATGGAGCCCCCGCAGGAGATTGAGAATCACCGAATAATGCAGTGCCTAAAGTTTTACCAGAAAGAAATACGTGAACATTTGCTGCTCTGTGTTGGAATAAATCAGAAGTTATTGGAGTTGGGCTTACGTGATCTACGTTTATTGTAAGTGCTTCTCCTAAGTCTCTTGTGTCTCCTTCTATTGGATCGTTGTAATATCCAAAGGAAGTTACTGGAGTACTAACTATTAAAATTATACAAATTATTGCGTATATTGCTTTATTCATTGTACTTCTGGGTATATGAAATTTTGATTATTTGCATTTGCATTCATGTTATTGAAAACATCTAACATTTCTGATTGTGTTCTTGGAGTTTTATCATATGGGACGTAAACTGTTAGTTTATTTCTATTGAAAACATCAGCATACCATTCGTATGCAGCTCCGCCGACAATAACATCCGTTAGTGTTCCTCCATCAAATTCGGATTCAAAACATTTTTCTTCACTTGAGAATAATCCAAGTATTCCTGGACGTGGAACTTTTACACAACTTATTTCTGAATCGGATTTAAGTTCTATGTTTGTATTTTCTTCAGTTAGTAAGTATGAAGTTACTTGGTAGTTTCCGTCGGTTAATTTTATTTCAGTGTCTTCATTTGTTACCATAGTTATGTATCCATTATCTAGGTTTTCAAATTGTACTACCGCTTGTTTGTCATTTACGGAACTAGTGAATCCATCTCCAAGTTGAACTTCTTTTATTTCTAATTCTAGAGTGTAGTGTTTGTCTAGTAGAACTGTAGTTTCTTGATCTATGTTTGTTGAAATAAATTCTCCGCCAAGCTCATAGCCATCTTTTTGTGCAATTATTGCACCGTTTAAACATGGAGGGAAGTTTGCATTTATTTTTCCTTGTTCATTTGTTTCTCCAATATAACAAGTAGATGTGAAACATTTGTATAGTATACTTGTATCTTCAATATCTCTGAATGTTTTGCTGTCATAAACTGTTACTTCCATTGGTTTTACTTTGTTTTCACAGAAATTATCTGTAAATTCATTTGAATATTCTGTGTTGAATACTTCTCCCTCATATGCTCTTGGATTGTTGTTATCTATGATTACTGTTGTTGCGTATTGGAAAGTTAATCCAGTATTGTCGTCGGTTAATCCAATTAATACTGGGTATTTTACGTCGTAAACAAAATGGTAATTGTTTAAACAGAAAAATAAGTTTAGGAATTTACTTATCTCTGGAGTTTGTTGTGTTAGAGCATCTCCTACTAAAATTTCTCCTTTTGTTGGTGAGACATCCATAAACATTGGGAAGTCGGTTGAATAGGTGAATGATTCAGTTATATATTCGGGTTTTGTTATGTCTATTTCAAAATAATCTCTATTTGTTGGAAGATATGCAGATGAAGTTGGGTCTTTTAAGGTTAGGGCAGCTATGTTTGTGTTTGTTATTGATTTAAGATCTTCTAGAACTCTTGATTTTTGCCAAACTTTTCTTTCACATGAAAACTCTGTTGTTGAATATGGAATTTCTTCGTATGTTGCCATTAGATCAATTGTTTTTTCTTCTAGGAATAATTCTTCATTTTCTTTTTCCATAACTTCTTTTGCAAGATTGTATAGTTCTCCTAATTTTGAATCTGCTATTACCATTAGTTTATCTATATCAGTATAAACTTCTTTTAGTGAAATTTGTAAATCAGAATTTAATTTTACTTGAACATTGTTTTGGTTTATTTTTACTTCTGAAGATAATATTTCTGGATAGTTTATTGTGAATCCATCTTCTTCAAAACTTTGAGCAAAATATTCGCAGTTGTTGAAATTATTGTTTATGTATTCTTCAAGTTCTCTTTCCATTTCTTCTATAGTTGGAATTTGTTGTTGTTGGATTCCATTTGAGGTTTCATAAAACCAATATGCAACTTCATGGATTGAGTAAAGATTTAATGTATTTGAGAATTCATCATTTATTGTTCTTTTGTAAGGTTCTTCTGGAAGGTTTATGTATCCTCCTTGAGAAGCTAAAATGTTTATTCCATCTTGAGTTATTCC
This sequence comes from Candidatus Woesearchaeota archaeon, assembly GCA_964344655.1. Taxonomy (GTDB): domain Archaea; phylum Nanobdellota; class Nanobdellia; order SCGC-AAA011-G17; family PNOQ01; genus JABJPM01. Next base: position 26,232 of record CAYFOF010000003.1, read on the forward strand.
TTCTAAACATACATCAAAATAGTCTTTTGCGGGTCTTATTTGTTCTGGAATTATTATAGAATTCATCTCTGATTCAAAATCTTGTTCTAATATTTGAGATCTGAAGGAAAATAGTATTGTAAATACTGCTAAAATGACAATTCCTAGAATTATAAATACAGTAACTTGACCCCTCTTTTTCATGTTAAGAAATTACGCATTTAGCTTTATAAAGTTTGTGATGAAAAATAGACGATAAAATTAGATTATTTTCTCCATCTTCCTTTAATGATTGGAAGTGCTTGAACTAATCCTCCTTCATATAGTACCCCATTGCCCGCCATTGAAGTTGAAGGTTGTCCTAATTGATAATCTAAAGGTATTAATGAACTTGTTCCAACAGACATTGATCCTTTGCTTACTTCTAGTTGATGAACGTGCCCCATAATGACTTTTCCATAGGCTTCTATTAAACTTTTTAGTGAGCCTCTTCCGCCATTTTTTCCTTTGTGACCATGGGCACCACATTGATATCCCCAATACATTGCGTCTTCACCAAGTCTTAGGAATCTTAGATTATTTGGGATTTTATTTTCAAAAAGTTTTCTTATTGCTACTTCAAGTGCATTATCTTTAACAGAATTAAAAGATTCAGCCCCCAATATTCTGTGTGCCATTTTTCTATTTTGTGGATCACTTCTATAAGCTCCTTTTGCTAACCAACGATATAACATATCGTCATGATTGGAGTAGTTAACGATTACTTCACCTTTTCCTGCTCTTTTTGCTTTCTCTATTAGATATTCTCCAGTTTCATAAAGCTCTTCTTCAAGACTTCTAACTCTTCTTTCATGTTTGTCTGTTTGTGCAACTTCGTCATCTAGTTCATGAAGATTTATTGATTGAGCACTGAATGCGTCGTGAATGTGTATGTGTTCTGGAGCAAAATAATCTATCATTTCGTTGTTTGCTTCATCTGTTTCTGGATCTAATTCAGAAACGTGGGAATCTCCAAGAACTAAAGCAACTGTTTTTGCTTTGTGGGGTTTTACTCCTTTTGCGTACTTTATTCCTAAATCTATAAATGTTCCATTTGCTTGAGCAGGAACTATTCTTGGAAGGTATAATTTTTCATCTAAAACATCAACAACTACAAATCCAAATTCATGCTCTTCATCAGCATCATATCCCCTTCTATTTGTAGTGTTATAACTTGGATGAGTGCAACATCCTGTCGTTAACATTAATTTTGGGTATTCTCCAGATTGTCCTTTTGCTACAGGAGTTAATACTTGTTTTGGGCTTGGCATAACAATTGAACTTCCGCCGTGTTTTTTTGTATATTTTCCTTTCCCAGTTAAAGGATTTTGATTTTGAGAGGGTTCTGGAACCGCTATTAGTCGTACATTTGTATTTAATCTTTCTCCCGTTGTTTCATAATTAGTATTTGGCATTTCATTCCAAAAAAAATGCATTGGCATTTTTGGAGATCTTCCTTTTTCTCTCCAATTATCTCTCTTTTCTTGTTCTCTTTCTTTTTGCATTTCTAATCTGCCTTTTGCATTACTTTCCATATATACATCATCTCTTTTGTGGAAAAATGGATGTAATTCAATTTCATTAACGTAAGATCCGGGAATTGCACAAATTCTTAATTCCCCTTCGTTATCTCGAACATATCTTTCTAAATTTTTTATAAGTGGTAAATTTGGAGCACCTTTAGAAGAATCTCTTCCATAGTGTTCAGCAGAATGAGGATTTTGAATGCCTTGCGCAGCAGTTATAGCAATAGTTTTAGTTTTAGAATTATCACCCTCCATGTTTATGTTTAGTTAGGTTTTATATTTAAAGAATTATATACTTGAAAATGTAGAATGTTGTTATTTGTAAACTTTTAAAGTATTTATTGTTTCTTTTTTTATGAAATTGACAAGAATTTTAAGTCATACTGTAGAGACATATAATTCTGAAAATGAATCTACTAGAACTCATACATATAGAATTGATGGTGAAGAAGTTGATTTAGAAACTTTTTCTAGAGCAGAAAATCAAAGATGTTTATATAGTTCTGAAAAACATTGGTATGAGCCTATGGCGCATGTAATGCCAGAAGGCCGTGTAGGTGCAAGTGGAGAAATTATAAAACAATATTTTCCTTTTTAAAATATGGTCCCAAGGAGAATCGAACTCCTGTCTCTGCCAAGTCAGGGCAGCGTCTTAACCACTGGACTATGGGGCCTTTAACCTAAATTAGAAACCCACATGAATAATAACACAAATAAAATTATGATAAATAGTATGCTGGACATCCAACCTAAAGTTTTTGGGTTTACAAACATGATTATTATTTCTTCTTCAACCAAGAAAACATTCTTAGTTTAGAAGTTTTTCCATATCCGCAGCTAGAACACTTTTTCTTCCTTATATGGTATGATGCTTTTCCACATCTTCTACATCTGATAAAGTTCTTTTTACCAGATTTCTTCCCCATGGATGGTGTTCCTTTAGTCATTTTCTTATGCTGGTGATATTAGAATTATTGTGTCGCCTCTAACGAATACGGTTCCAAGTTTTCTTTTTGTTTCTCCGTTTTCTCTTTCTTCAGCGTCATCTAATACAGTATTTATGTGAATATCAAATGCTTTTAATGTACCTAGAAATTGCTTTCCGTTTTTTAACTCAAGCATTACTCTGCTTCCACGTGCTTTGTTTAATGCGTCTAATGGTCTACTTTCTTCCATTTTTATTTAATCCCCCTAAAATATAGAATTTAGCTTAAACTTCTTGTTTATAAGATTATCGGTAATTGTGTAAAATTAGTTTTTTAATTTTTCATAAGCATCATTAACTTTGACTGCTAATCCGTTATAAAAATCTGTAAATTCCGGATTTGTATCTGGATGAATATCTCTCATTATTGCATTTCTTGCTTGTTTAATTTGTTCAAGAGTTGCGTCTTCAGATATTCCAAGTACTTCATAAGGATTTGAAGAACAAACTATTCTGGTTTCTAAAGAACCGATTATATCTAGTATGCTTTTTTTAGATGTAGGAATAATTGTTGAATATTTCCTTGGAGTTACTTGCATCATTTTTTTATTTTTGATGATTTGCAGCATACCATAAACTTTCTAGTAAAATTTCTGCATCTGTTTCTAATAATGCATATAATCTTGGGTCAGTAATTCCTTGATCAACAAAATAATCTCTCAAATTTGGAAAGCTAGGATTTGGTAAATGTGGAACAAATCTAGAACGGTTACACGATAATGCTAAATCTGCATATTCTTCTTCCCATGCTTCTTTGTAACCTTCAATTGCCCTAGTAACTTTTTCTCTTAAATCTGGGTTGCCATTTAAGTAAGCTAAAACAACTGGACTTAAATCTTCAATTCTTCTCGGTGTTAAAATTCCTTCCGCTGAAAATGTTTCAAGCATAGATGCTTTGAAAGAACTAAGACCTTCGTCTGCTCTATCTTCAATTCTCTTATTAGGTTCAATAAATGTTTTTGATTTTGTATCCATTTTAATATTGCCTCTACTGTCTAGTGGTATAATTATTTATAAAGGTTTCTGTTTTTTATTTATTGATAAATCGGGGAGAAATAAAAAGTTTTATAAAGAGAATGAGTTCCAAAAAAGTTACAAATGGCAATAAGTCAAGAAAGATCAAGAAGGAAAGTAAGTGGATCAAGATATGTAGCTTTGAGAAAAAAGAAAAGCTATGAATTGGGAAGAGATCCTACGTACACTAAGCTAGGTACTGAAAAGAAAAAAACTATTCGGAAAATGGCTGGTGGAAGAAAAGAAGTTTTACTTACTGCAGAAACTATTAATTTACTTGATCCTAAAACAAAAAAGAGTTCTAAGATAAAAATTGATAAAGTTTTGGAGAATCCAGCTAATAGACACTTTGTTAGAAGAAATATTTTAACTAAGGGCACTGTTATTGAGACTTCAAAAGGAAAAGCTAAAATTACTTCACGTCCTGGACAAGAAGGAAGTATTAACGCTGTTTTGATTTAAGTTAATTTTATATATAATGAGTATTTTTGCGATTTATGAAAAATGAACGCAAAGGATTAATTTATTTGTTATCTGCCGTCGCAGTAAGCATTCCCGGGATTGTTTATATGGAAAGAAATGATCTAAAGATAAGAGAAACTTCTCCTCCCCCAATAGTACAGGAATATAATGAATTAGAAGAAAATATTAATCAAATTTCTGAAGCAATAAGATGGGCCCCGGGAGTAGAAAGTTTATTGGCTGACGAAAGAATTCAATATGTTGCAAAAAAGGATAGTTTAGAAAATACCCAACCATATAGAGTTGCATCTCAAGATTATGATAATTCCTTGAAAGATATACGTAATAAAAATAAAAAAGTAGCCATCCCCATGCTTTTGGTAGTGGGGGGTCTTGCAGTTAAAGGATTACGTATTTCGAAAAAAAGAGATTCTTAAAATAGAAAGTTTTATAAATAGATAATCGACTTGCTATATAAACCTTACTGGACTTTCAGTAGGTGGTGAAATACAATATGTCTGCTAATTATATAAAAAAATGTCCCGAATGTGGGAGTATTAACCTAATGTCTCGAGATGAGAGAGGAGAAATCATCTGCAAAGATTGTGGTTTAGTTATTGAAGAACGTATGATTGACTTTGGTCAAGAATGGAGAGAGTTTGATTCTGAATCTGCTGATAAGAGAAGAAGAACTGGTGCACCAATAACTGCTACTAAATTTGATGGTGGATTAGGTACAAGCATTGGTACTGATGCTGATATTTTGAAATTAAATACTAAATCTAAAAATAAATATATGAGATTACAAAAATGGCAACATAGAATTTCTACTGCTATTGAAAGAAATTTAAAATTAGCTTTAGCTGAATTGAAAAGAGTAAGTTCATTCTTGAAATTACCAAATCCGGTTTTAGAAGATGCTTCTGAAATTTACAGACAAGCTGTTCAACGTGGATTAGTTAGAGGAAGATCTATGGAGAGTGTTGTTTCTGGTGCATTATACGCTGCATGTAGAAGACATGAAATTCCTAGAACTTTAGATGAATTAGCTGAGGCTTCTGGAATTGATAAGAAAGAAATTGGAAGAACTTATAGATTTATTACTAGAGAATTGGGAGTTAGAATTTTACCATCTAATCCTGTAGATTATATTCCAAGGTTTTCATCTGAATTAAAATTAAACGCTGAAACTCAGAGTAAAGCTGTTGAAATTTTAGAGATGGCTCAAAAAGCTGAATTAACTTCTGGTCGTGGACCAACAGGAATTGCGGCCGCTTCATTGTATGTTGCTGCTGTGATGAATAATGAAAAAAGAACTCAAAGAGAGGTGGCTGATGTTGCCGGTGTAACTGAAGTTACAATCAGGAATAGATACAAAGAGTTGCTTAAGAAGTTAGATTTAGAAGATGAGTTGAAGAAGAAACAAAAAGAGAATAAAGAAGAAAACGAAGAAGAGTAGAAAGGTTTTTATATTCTAATTTGAATTTATATTATATGGCTTTGAAATGTGCTAGATGCGGAAAGGCATTGACAGGAAGACAAAAGAAGTGGTGTTCTGTTTCTTGCAGAAATGAAGGCAGTCAAAAAGCTGGAAGTTCTGAATTAAAAAGATTAGTTGAAGTTAGTGTTTTATCACAAAAAACTAATTTAGCATTGGCTAAATCTGTAAATGATTTAAGTTCTAGAATTGATAGAATGATTTCTATGTTTGAAAAAGCTGCCGAGGGTGTTGGAGATGTTAGGGAAGTTACAAAAGATGAGGTAAATCAGGTAGCTAAACAATTGAAAGAGGTTGTCCAACAAAATAAAGATTTAGCAGAAGGCTTGCTTGCATTAGATAATTATGTGAGAAGGCATAAAAATGGATGAAATATTTTTTGTTAATGATAAATATACTTTAGACAAAGATAGTTTGTTTAGAAAATTAAGTATTATGTTGGATGCAGAGGAAAGAGAGAAAGCAAAGTTCATGAAGGACTATGTTTTCAAATTGATTAGAGCAAGTAAAAAATGAAATCGTTTTTGATATTATTGATGTTATTAGTAATACCTTTTTCTAGTGCTTACTCTGTTGGAGATTTTATTGATGATGGAAAAGATTTTTTTGAAGATTATTTTGCTTTAACTGGTTCTGTTATTGTTAAGTTAACTGAGAGAATAACTGATTTGGGTGGGGGAAGTTTTGAAAGTATTCACCCTTCTCAAGAATATGTTTTTGAAGGATGTATTGATAATGATAGGGGAAATTATAAATTTAAAGGAACTTGTGAGTTTGAAGGTGAAAAATTTGTAGATTATTGTAGTGAAGATTCAGTTATGGTTTATGAACATTCTTGTAATAATGGTTGTGTTGGTTCTTGGTATTTGTGTGAGAATAAGTGTGAAGATGGAGCTTGCATATAGAAAAGTATTTATATTCTTATTGTAATTTTTTATTATGAATAATATCTCAAGAGCATTAGGAGGGCTAATTATTTTAGTATTGTTATTTTTGGGTTTAGCTGGAGTTAATTATACTGGAAATGTTGTTGGTTCTTTTGAGAAACATCCATTAGTTGCTGTTGAATTTAATTATGAAGATGATAGTTTTTCTAAAGATGTTCATAGAGAATTAGTTTCAGGAGATTATTCTTTGAATACAGTTGATGAAGGAAAGTATTTGGTTTTGAGATGGAATAAAGAAATCATAGAATTAAATTTAATTGTTAATGGAAATTCAAAATTTGAAATATGGTCTGAAGATGATATTTTGGTTGCTTCTGGAGAAATAGATCATAAAAATTTTAGAGAGTATACTTTTGAATTAAGTGGAGACTTATCTCACGGAGATTATGCTTTATTTAATTATGGACCTGAAAAAATTGTAATTGATAGTATTTCGGGAGTTGAAGTTTCTGAATCTAAATTAAATAAATTTTTAGAATTAATTGCAGAAGGGTTTATTTAACCCAATCTACTAAAACTTGATCGGTTCTTTGGTATGGGTAAATTTTTGGATCTTTATTTTTTGTTTTGTGTCCACCTTTGTGCATTAAATATGCCGTTAAACCAATCATTGCGGCGTTGTCAACTAAAAATTGATTTTCTGGAATAAAACATTTTGCATCTCTTTCTTTACACATTATTTGTGACATTTCTTTTAATCTTGTGTTGCAAGCAACTCCACCACCCAGGGCAAGTTCTTTTTTGTCACAGTGAGCCATTGCTCTTTCTGAAACTTCTAATAACATTGCAAAAGATGTTTCTTGTAGGGAGTACGCAAGATCTTCAACTTTGTATTTTTTTGAATCGTATAATTGTTTTAGTTTTGTTAACATCCCAGTTAGAGAAATATCCATGCCTTTTACAGAATAAGGAAGTTCTATGTAGTTTTTTGATTTGTCTGCCAAGTTAGAAAGTTTTGGTCCACCAGGAAATCCTAGTCCTAAATATCTTGCGAAAGAATCTAGAAAATTACCAATACCTTGATCTAAAGTTTCTCCGAAAATTCTGTATTTTCCACCCTCAAAAGCAATCACTTGCGTGTTAGCTCCTGAAGCGTATAATAAAACTGGGTCTTTTGCTCCAGTTAGAACTTTTGTGACTTCTAAATGTGCCACGCAATGATTTACTTCTATGAAAGGGATTTTATATTTTTCATTTAATTTTTTTATGAAATCTTTTCCTACATGTAAGCAAGGTGCTATTCCTGGACCGGCAGAATATGCAAGTAAGTCAATCTCTTCTATTTTTGTATTTGATTCATTTAATGCTTGTTCTAATAATTCATCTTTGTGTTTTTTGTGATGGTTTGCGGCATTTGTTGGAATTATTCCGCCAGATTCTGTTGTATAAGATTTTTTTAAATTAATTAGAACTTTTTCATCTTCTATTATTGCTATTCCAAAAGTATGTGCAGTGGATTCTACTGATAAAATCTTCATTTTTGACATTCTGAACAAACTGGTTTTTTCTTTTCGTATGTTCCTTTTATTTTTCCTAAAAAAGTTTGTTCTATTTCCTTATTACATTTTGAACATTTCATTTTAGAAATAAAGAAAATAATTGATTAATATAGTTTATTGTTTTTCTGCAAAATGTTTTTCAATATAAAATCTTAGTAATTGCTCTGCTTCTGGGATACAGTTTTTATCTTGCACTCCAATTTTTGTTCTTTTTTGAAGCTCTTCAAATGTTCTTACTCCCTCTAAAACAGCTTCTTCAATGTCATGGTCAGTAATTCTTAAAGTTTTATCAATTACTTTAACTCCAGATCTTCGTATTCTATCATATTGTTCAGTTCTTTCATAGTAATCATTAACTGCTGCTCTTAATGCTTTGTCTGCCAATACAGAACAGTGATATTTATTTGTTGGAAGTCCATCTAGTCTTGATACTATGTCTTGCGGTTTAACTTCTAACGCTTGTTCTAGTGTCATTCCGCCATTTTCTGTAATCATTTCTGAAAATATTGAAGTTGATGCAATTGCAGATGCGCATCCAAATGTTTGCCATTTACATTCTGTTATTCGTTCTTGATCATTAACTTTAATCCACATCTTCATCATATCTCCGCATGCAGCAGAACCTTCTATTCCAACACCGTTTGCTTCCGAAGCATATTTTGTGGCTTCATCTTGGCTTGTAATTAAATTTCTTGGGTTGAAGAAATGATCTTTAACTTTTTCAGAGTAGATCCATTCTTGACCGTCCCTTGTAAATCCATCACTCATTTTTCTAAATCCTCCTTTGTTAATGTTACTGGAGACATTCCTCTTAATCTTTCGATTATTGGAGGAATTTCTTTTAGTACATAATCTAAATCTTTTTTTGTTGTGTATTTGCTTAGAGAAAATCTTATACTTCCATGTGCCATTTCATATGGTTGACCCATTGCTAAAATTACATGACTTGGATCTAAAGATTTAGAAGTGCATGCACTTCCAGAAGATGCGTAAATTCCTTTTTCATTTAACATTAATAATATTGCTTCTCCTTCAATGTTTAGGAAGGTTATGTTTGCATTATTTGGAAGTCTTTGTCTTGGATCTCCATTTAGGAAAGTGTTTTCTAATTTTAATAATTCTTGAATAAAGTAATCTCTTAGTGGCGTTAATTCTTTTGTGTATCTTTCTCTGTTTCTTTGTGCTAGATCTAGTGCTTCAGCAAATCCAACAATTGCTGGAACGTTTTCAGTTCCGCTTCTTAGTTTGTGTTCTTGTCCACCGCCGTGAATTAAAGTTTCTAATCTTATTTTTTTATTTCTGTATAGAACTCCAACTCCCTTTGGACCGTATAGTTTGCTGGAATTTAAACTCATCATATCTACTCCAAGATCTTGGACGTCTAATGATTCAGAGTTTCCAGCTTGACATGCATCTGTGTGGAACGTTATGCCGTTTTCTCTAGCTATTTGAGAAATTTCTCTTATTGGTTGTATTGTCCCGACTTCATTATTAGCATACATTATTGAAATTAATGAAGTATTTTCAGTTATTGCTTCTTTTACTTTAATTGGATCAACTATTCCTTCTTTTCCGACTGGGATGTAGGTTACTTCAAACCCTTGAGACTCTAAATAATCTAATGTTTCTAGTACTGCATGATGTTCGATTGAGCTTGTGATTATGTGACTTCCTTTTTTCTTATTTTTATTTACAAATCCTTTTATTGCTAAGTTTATACTTTCTGTTCCGGAACTTGTGAAAATAATTTCTTCTAATTTACAGTTTAATGTTGTTGCAACTTTTTTTCTTGCTTCATCTAGAGCTTGATTTGCTTGGAATCCTAAATTATGCATGCTTCCAGGATTTCCATATTGATCTTCTAAATAAGGTTGCATAGCTTTCAATACTTCTGGATCAATTTGTGTTGTTGAGGAAGTGTCTAGATAGATATTCATTTTATTATTTGGTTTAGTTTTTTTATTGTTGATTCTATTTCTTTGTTGTTTTTTCCGTGGGATTTTAGTCCTTGTTCTATTGTTTCGAAACCTGCTGCGAAACATCCGATGCAATGAAATCCAATACTCAATAAATAGTCTGCTGTTTCTGGATATTTTGAAATGCACTCTCCAATTATCATATCTTTAGTTATCATTTTTCAAAACAAAGATTGCAATTTTCTGGAATGCAATCATATTCTCGATGAATATCACAAATTGTATGAGTTTCTTTGATTATTTTTGTTAGTCTTAGTAATTCTGGTTGTGCCGTAAACCTATTTTTTATTATTCTATTTTTTGAAATTTCAATTTCTTTTTTTAGATTTAATTTTGTTTGTCCTCGTTTTTCTTTTAGATATTGAGAAACGGCGGCAGGAGTTATGTTTAATATTGAGGCTATTTCTTTTTGTTTTAGATCTTTAGATAAAGCTAAAGCTAATTCTCTTCTTAGTGCAGGAAGTATATATCTTACTTCAATTTCTTGGGGCATAAGTTTCATAAGAAAAAGTTAACAATAGTTTATTTATAAAGTTTATGGATTATATTATTTGTTTATTATTCTTTAAATCAACTATATTGATTGCATTGGTTGGACAGGTTTTTGCTGCCTTTAGGGCTTTTTCTAATTCATCTTTAGAAATTTCTAAGATATTTTCTTTACTTCCTTTTAGAATTGGTTTTTCAGAATTTCCTTTTATGAATTTTTTATATATCTCTGTACAAAGCAATGTACCCATACAGGTTTCTTCATCGAATATTATTTTGTAGTCTTTCATTTTTTATGCATATGTTGGGCAGTAATATTTATTCCCTTTCCTGGTAGGGAAGATATTGCTTGTACAAATAATTTTTTGGAATCTACTTCTTCATGTTCTTCTATATCTTTTAATCTTGGAAGGAAAAATAGTGAAATTGCTAGTCTTAATATTCCTCCAATTAAGAATATTGGCATGTATTGAGAGAAGAATACGTTTGATAAGATAGTATTTGATGTGAAATCTACATTTTGGAATAATTTAATTAGTCCTGCACCAGCTATACTTCCTAAGAATGTGAAGGTTCCAACCATTAGATTGAAATATGATTTTGAAGTTACCCTTTTATCTGGATGAGTAACTTCAAGCATGAAATTGAATGAAGATAACATAAATCCAGACATTGTGAAACCAGCATAAATTTGTATTAATACTGCACCAATTAAATCTCTAGGTATCATCCATAGTATTGGGTTTATGGTCATCATTATACCAGTTAGTTTTAGTATTGGTAAAGCACCGTATCTATCAGATAGTTTTCCCCAGATGATAAAAAATATCATTTGCACTATTAAGAATGCGGCAGTAGAAATTGTATATTGGAAATATGTGAAATTTAAAGATTTTAATAAATTAGCAACAATATATGGGGCTGAAAGATATAATGCAAAACTCATAAATGCTAAGTAAAGTACTAACGTATTGAAATGACCTTTTTTGAATCTTTTTTTAAAATGATATAAGAAATCTTTAATTCTAAATTCATTTTCGGAATCTACTTTTAATGGGGGTTCGTATTGTTTGGTTAAAAATGCTGCAGAGAAAAATCTAGCAACTAATGCTAACCCAAATATAATTGCAAATCCTAAAAATTCATTTCCTAAAGTTCCCTTTGCGTATGTTAAAATTAAACCACCAATAACAAATGAAGCAAATAAAGCAAATGCAGTAACTAAACTTCTTCTTCCGAAAAACCTTCCTCTAACTTCTTTTGGTACTAAATCGGCAACCCAGCTAGTCCATATTGCATTTGTCATCAATCCAAATACCCAATAGAGAGTTACGAAAAATATTAAACTTGAAACATTCCCTTTGGTTAAAAAGTAAGTTAATATTATTGGTATCCAGATTAATCCCTGGATTGCGGCGAAAGTTACTGTCGCATGTCTTCTTGTCCGCATTTTATGCATTAATTTTACAGAATATAATTGAGCAATTGAAGCAATTAAAATTGGGAATGTTGCAACTAAAGCTAGTTGTAAATCAGATGCTGCTAAGAAAATTGCGTATGCTAAAAGGTAGTGTTCTCCTATCCCAAGCATTGCAGAATGTGCTGCTCCATCTAGAATAGAATATTTCAAACCAGATCTTACTTTTTTGGTTAATCTCTCTTGCATAAGTAGAAAATTGGATTATATTTTTATAAATTTAACTGAAAAAAAGAAAAAAAGATTTAGAAGTCGTCTTCTTCTTCATCTAAGTCTTGAGGTTCTTCAGAAGGTTCTTCTTCTTTTGGTTCTTCCTCTTCTGCTGGTTCCTCTTCTTTTTCTTCTGATTCTTCTTCGGAAGGTTCTTCCTCTTCTGCTGGTTCTTCAGATTCTTCTTCAGAACTTTCTTCTTCTCCAGATTCTTCTTCAGTTGACTCTTCAGATTCTTCTTCAGAATCTTCGGATTCTTCAGTAGTAGGTTCTTCAGTAGTTTCTTCTTCTTTAGTTTCTTCTAAATTTTCGTTCATGTTTTCTTCCATTTTATAATCTACCTCCGTTGATAATGATTAGACATTGTTTTGTTTTATAAAGATTTTGTAAATAAAAAAGATATATAGAAAAAAAGAAAAATTTAGGATTTATCCCAAACTAATCCAAATAAGTTATCTAATGCTCCTGCAAAGTATGGTGCATCTACCCAAATTCCTAAATCATACGTTGGGTGTACATCTTTATCATCCATTACCATGAACATTACTTCTTTTCCGTCAACTATACAAAATCTTGCATCTAGGTTATTTATTCCTTTTAATTTTGCAAATTTTTTGACATCTTTTACTTGTTCGTGGTCTGCTCCTTCGGTTGGAGCGGCAATTCTAACTTTTACACCTTTTCTGCTTAGCTTAGAAAGAGTTGGTTGAAGTGCTTCAACTTTTCTTAGAACACCTTTTGAAGTAGTCATTATTGTTACAGAATCATTTGCTCTTTTGATCATTGTTTCTAAGTGATCGTAGATATTATGTCTTCCTTTTATTGCACCAGAAAGATCTGCTGGTTCAACGTATTCAACACCTTGGCTGAATAAAGTATTTAATTCTGTTAGAACATCATTATTGTTTAAGTCTTTTAGTTTTTGTAAGTTTTTGTCTGCATCTAATTTTACAGATTTTTTTAATCTTTCAACAACTTCTTTTGGTTCAACTGCTAAATATTGTATTGGTTTTCCAACTTTCAATGTAACGAAACCTTTCTTTTCTAAAGATTCTAGAACATCGTAAGCTCTTGATCTTGGAACTTCACCAATTTCAGAAAGTTCTCCAGCTGTTGATTTTCCCCTCGATAACAAGGCTGTCCAGATTCTAACCTCATATAAATTAAGTCCAAAAAATTGTCTCAGTTTTGTAAGAAACTCATCTTTAACTATCATATATATACCCCTCCGTTTAAGGAAACCCCCTTTTTTAGTTTATTACTAATGAATAACATAAACTATTATCAAATGGTGATTGAACAGTATATAAATATTATTGTAATGAAGTAGTAGTTATTTTACTTTGTGTTGAGAAATAAATATTTTTTTTACTTTTGTTATATCGTCGATATCTGTGAATCCTAAATCTTTTCTTATGTTTACTACTTTTGGAAATCTTAAAGCATAACCTGATTTGTAAGTTGGAGATTTTTGTATTTCTTCATATCCTATCTCTAAAATTATTTTTGGTTTTAATATAACGTGTTTTCCTTTTTCTTCTTTTATCAAAGGTTTAAGTTCTTTTGTTAATGATTCAAAGGTTATGTCTGCATCTTTTTCAGAAATTCCAGTTCCAACCTTTCCAATTGTGAAGAGTTCATTTTTATCTCTGCATGATAGAGTAAAAGAAGCTAACCATTTTGAACGTTTTCCCTCTCCCCAATCAGCTTCGGTGATTACTAAGTCTAGAGTTTCTTTTATTGGTTTTAGTTTTACCCATCCTCCAACTCTTCTTCCGGGGATATATTTTGCTTCTAAGTTTTTTATCATGATTCCTTCATTTCCTTCTTTTAGGGATTTTTTGTAGAACTCTTCCATTTCTTTTTTTGATTTTGTTATTAGTTTTTTTGTAATTACGATTTTTGTTTTTTCTTGCTTTACTGATTTTTCTAAAATTTCTCTTCTTTCTTTTTGTGCTAAATGTAGTAAAGCTTCTCCTTCTTTATTTAAGATGTCAAAAATTTGTATTTCTACAGGGAGTTTTTCTGCAGTTCTTTCTATGTTATATTTTCTTTTTATTCTTTGAGAAATATGTTGGAAAGGCAAGTGTTTTTTTGTTTCTGGGTCGTACCCAACTAGTTCGGCGTCTAAAATTGTATTTTTTAATTTTATATTTGATTTTATTATTGGAAGAATTTCTTTGAATTGATTTGTTATGTTTTCTAATCTACGTGTGAATAGTGTTATTTTATCTTCTTCTTTGTGAATTTGTAATCGGAACCCATCTAGTTTATCTTCTACTAATGCTGGAACTCCAACTGCTTCAAATGCTTCTTCTGGTGATTCTATTCTTACTGCAAGCATTGGATTTATTGGTTTTCCAATTTGCATTTTTAGAGATTTTAGATTATTCTTTTTTGCTGCTTTAGCTACTTCTGCAAAATCATTTGTTAAGTTATATGCTTCTTCTATTTGTTTTACTTGTTTATTGTATTCTTCTCTGGCTTCTTTTTCTGAGGATTTTTCTATGGTTTTGAATCCTTCTTCGTCGTTGATTCCTTTTATTCTAGGGAAATATGTGTAAACTATGGCATCTCTGATTACTCCATCTTTAACTCCGATTCTTAAATCTTCAATTACAGTTCTTGCAATGAATTTTGCTTCATTAGTTTCTGCAGAAGTTAATAATTCTGTTATGTATTGAATTTTTTTAGTTACAGTTCCTTGTCCTTCAAGTTCAGAAAGTTTTTGTATATTTTCGAATACTTTTTCTACTGTTAATTTTGTTTTGAATAATGAAGTTTGTTTTGATTTTTTTATTAACTTTTCAACTACTATGCCTAAATCTCCTTCTCTTGCCCATTCTCTTTCTATTTTAGAGATTGTTTCCCCGGTTGAAGAATTAATTGCTTTTAGAACTAATCTTGATGACATTCCGGTTTTTCTTTCATCCCATTTTGGAAAAACTTTTCCTTGAAGTAAATATATTATTTTATCTAGTAAATTTTCTGGAGTTTCTTTTAGTAATCTAGAAATTATTTTTGTTTTTTCTAACCTTTTCGTTGTTTTTTCTAGTTTCTCATAGGTTTCAACTAATTTAGAATAATCCATGGTTTTTGATTATTTATTTTAGATATAAAAGTTTTGGTTAGGAAATGTTTATATAGTATTTTTGTATTGTTTTTATTATGGATTGTATTTTTTGTAAGATTGTGAAGGGAGAAGTTCCTTGTAATAAAGTTTATGAGGATGATGAAGTTTTTGCTTTTTTAGATATTAATCCTGTTTCTGCTGGACATACTTTAGTTATTCCTAAAGAACATTATGAAAATATTTACGATATTCCTGAAGAAGTATTAGGGAAAATTGCAATTGTTGCCAAAAGATTGGCTTTAGTTTATCGAGATAAATTGGGGATTGAAAATGTTAATATTTTAAATTCTAATGGATCTGCTGCACAGCAAGATGTGTTTCATTATCATATGCATATTATTCCAAGAAGAAAAGGAGATGGGACATTATTTAAATGGAATAAGGAAGAAGTTGATTTTGATGCTTTTTTGAAAAAGTTGGGAGAAGTAAAAATATGAAAAAAATTATCCAAGGATTAAGTGTTACTAAGAATTATTTAGATAAAAAAATTAAATGGGATAAATTAACTGAAATTTTAGATGCTATAAGATATGCTCCAAGTTCTGGAGATTTACAAAATTGGAAAGTTGTTGTTGTGGATGATTTAGAAACTAAAAAAGAATTAGCTAAGTTTTCTTATGATCAAACATGGATTGCAAAATCTTCTGTTGTTTTGGTTATTTGTAATGATCAGTCTGAAGTTAAAAGGATGTTTAAGAATAAAGCGGATTTTTATTCTACACAAAATTGTGCAGCGGGAATTCAAAATATGTTACTGAGAGCTACATCTTTAGGAATTGATAGTGCGTGGATTAGAACATATAACGCCGATAGAATTAAAGGATTGTTAAAAATTCCTGAAGATATAAAGATTGACGCTTTGATTACTTTGGGTTATGCAAAAAAAAGAGAAAGTAAAGCAAGAGTCAATGAATTAAAAAATATTGTTTATTTTAGAGAGTGGGGAAAGAGTGAGTTATAATCCGGTAGAACCGAAATTGTTTTCTCCTCTTTCTGTTTCATCTAATTCTTGAACTTCTTCAATTGGAAAATGATTTGCAACTGGTTGTATTAGTATTTGAGCAATTCTCATTCCTTTTTCTACTTTAAATATTTCACTTCCTAAATTCTTTACTACAATTCCAACTTCTCCTCGATAATGAGAATCTATTACTCCTGCCATAATATGTATTGCATTTTTGTAAGCTAAACCACTTCTGTCCCAAATTAAGCCAACATGATTATTTGGAATGTCCATCTTTAATCCAGTTTTTACTAATCTATGTTCTCCGGGATGAATTTCATAATCTTCTACTGAAGATAAATCTAAACCCGCATCTCCTTGTTTTGCAAATTTTGGTATTATTGCGTCATCATGTATTTTTTTGAATTTTATTTTCATCCTCCGCACCCCCCTACTTTATCTCCGCAAGTACATTCATAACATCCGGGACCGGTTTGTTTCATTGTTCTGCCGCATCTGCATGTAACTCCTGTTGAAGCTGTTTTTTTCTTAGATTTAGTTTTGCCGTTTTTTCCTTTTGTAAAACCGCCGGTTTCAGAATCTTCTAAAACATCATCTATTTCCCATTCATTAATGTCTTTTCTTTCTAAATATCTAAATGAGCCACTACCTTCGCCTCTTAATTTTGAAACATCAACTTTCTCCGGTTCTTGTGCAACGGATGTGTCCCCTAAATACTCTATTCTTAGTATTTTTTGTGCTGCATCAAATATAGAACTTGCTTGTTTTACGTGTTCATTATCAAAGACCAACCCTCTTGGTTCCATTGTATGGCCTTTCCAAGAATCTAATATTACTTCTAATGGTGTTCCAGTTTTTAGAGATTTTGATGCTTGAATCCCGGCAACTTTTAATACACTATTTAGTGTGGTTCCACCATCATAAGCTAAAAGAGCTATTTGTCCAGGCAATCCTGTTTCAGGATATTCACTTGTAATTAGGTGTACGGGGGTTTCTCCAATTTTAAATTCCCATTCATACGCTTGTCTACTTGTTGGGAGATCTACTTTTTCGCCCCAAGAAGGCTGGTTTAAACTTCTATCCTCCCCAAACGATAAAGCATATGATAATTTGCTATTAGACCTAAATGCTGCTACCGCCTTTAAACCATGTTCGTGAGATTGAATTAGGCCATCATAAATTTCTTTTACTGTAGTATGTTCTGGGAAATTATTTGTTTTTGAAATAGCCCCAGATATGAATGGTTGCATTGCACCTAGCATTTTTACATGTCCCAGGAAAGGAATACTTCCTTCTCCACTTATGTTTCCTAATGCTGTTTCGAAAACTTTGTGATGTTCTGGTTTTAAATCTAAAGATCCTAGTGTTGTTCCATGTTCAGCAATGTGAGAAGATATTTTTGTTATGTCTTCTTCATTATATCCAAGATTTCTTAATCCATTTGGAATTTCTTTATTTGATTCTAGGTTTAAACTTCCCCCGCCTGCGAGATCTTTTTTTATTGAAAAAGCTATGTAGGGTTCTGGCCCAGTAGTTTCACAACCAAGTAAATAAGAAATTGTTCCCGTTGGTGCAAGAACAGAAACTTGAGAATTTCTAAATCCAGTTTTATTCCCTTTTGTTTCTGCTACATCCCAAGAAGAATATGCTGCCTCTTTAATATTTTCTGGAATAGAATCCCAAACTATATCATCTAGACTTTTTTTATGTTTTTTAATAACATCCATCATTGGATTTTTATTAAACTCAAAATGTTCAAATGTACCTATACTTTCTGCCAAATTTGCAGAAGTTTGGTATGCTGTACCAGTCAATAATGCAGTTATTGAAGCAGCAAATTGCCTTCCTTCATCTGAATCATATGGCAATCCTTTTCTCATCAAAACAGCACCTATGTTTGCATAACCTAGTCCAATATTATTTAATTCTGGACTTATTTGGGCAACACTTCTTATAGGATACCCAGAAGATTGATTTAATATGTTTTGCCCAGTTGCCATAATGTTTACAGCATATTGAAATCCTTCAACATCAAAATTTCCTTCTAAGTCTGTAAATTCTAATAAATTTAGTGATGCTAAGTTACATGCTGTGTCATTTATTGACATATATTCTGAACAAGGATTACTAGAATTTATTCTTCCAGAGTTTTTTACAGTGTGCATTCTTTGAATTGTATCTTCAAATTGTGCTCCTGGGTCTCCCGTTCTCCAAATACCAAAAGAAATCTCTTTAAGCATTCTGTCTGCGGAAATTTCATCAACTATTTCTCCATTTTTTATATTTCTTAATTCAATATTTCCTCCATTTCTTACTTGTTCAAAGAAATGATCATCTAACCTGACAGAAATATTTGTATTTTGATAATCTACAGATGTTACTGCTGGTCCATCCATCCCTCCCTCATAGCCTGCACGCATTAAAGCTAGAGTTTTTTTCTCTTCTCCAACTTTGGATCTTATGAATTTCATAACATCTGGATGGCCTTGCCGCATTGTTGTCATTCTTGCTGCACGTCTGCTCTTTCCACCAGATTTTATTGTTCCTGCCCAAACATCATATCCTTTCCAAAAACTTAATGGTCCAGAAGATTCTCCACCACAAGATAAAGATTCTCCTTCTGCTCTTAATACTCCAATATCTTGACCAATCCCAGATCCAGATTCAAAAATATCAATTTCATGAACAGCGTGTTGTGCTATGCTTGTTAAATCATCTTGAGGTCCAGCAATAAAACATGCATGATTTTGGGGTCTAATGTTTCCCCCTTCTTCTATTTCTTCTACATCTCCTGTTTCTGGATTTCTCCAATGTTTTGTAGTTCCATTTCCTTCAATTCCATATTCTGAATATAATCCTGCATTAAATTGTACTGGAGAATTAAATGCTGCTTTCCTATTAGCCATCAACCATAATAATTCATCTCTAAATATTTCTTTGTCTTCAGTAGAAGAAAAATATCCAAACTCTTCACCTGAATCGGCTATGTAATTTGCAACCCTTGTCCATATATGTTTTACTGAGTTTTCGTGATTGTTTCCTATTATTGCTTCTAATTTTCTTGTTTCTTCTTCTCCTTTTGGAACATAAGCATATTTGCTCATTACAACTGTTGCATCATTATCTGACCAAGAAGAAGGCACTTCTGCGTCTTCCATATCAAATATAATCTCTCCCTCTTTGTCTTTATTAGTTAAATGTCTTATTTCGTATGGCCCAATTGTATCAAGAGGGTTTGTTGTACCATCAGTATTATATCTTTGAAAGCTGATTCCTTGGGGATTTTCATTTGTTTGATGGAATAGTCTTCCTAAAGCTAACCTGTCTACGTAAAGGTCATTTCCTTTTTCCAAAGTAATTACGTCTCCCGAACTAACCGCATCTTCTAATCTTGAAACGCCATTAGCTAAATAAGGATTTGTTGTACTTTCTGAAGAAATTAAAGATCTTGCATCATCCAAACTTATGTGTCTTTCTGGGTCATATATGTTTAATCTTGATCCTGAAGGATCGTACATAGGACTATCATTAGAATTTATTTTTACTTTACTCATTTTATTCCCCCTTTCTTAAATTATTAACCATATCTTCAAACGAATCTATGTCTGTGAAATCTTTGTACACAGATGCAAATCTTACGTAAGCAACTTTATCCAGTTTTTTTAGTTTTCTCATGACTAATTCTCCAATTATTTTTGAATGAACTTCTGGAGTATCATTGCTTCTTAGTTCGTTTTCTATTTCTGTGAATGTTTTTTGAAGTTGTTCTGTTGAAACTGGTCTTTTTTCACATGCCCTTATTATTCCTTTTTTTAGTTTGTCTCGGTCAAAAATTACTCTTTCGCCAGATTTTTTGACAACTCTTAAATCTAAGGTTTCTATTCTTTCGTGTGTTGTAAACCTTTTTTCGCAATCATTACATTCTCGTCTTCTTCTTACTGCTTCTTCAGAATGATCCCTCTTATCAACTACTTTCATAGATTGGCTATTACAGAACGGACACCTCATTTTTCAATATGTTGTGGTAGTTACATGTTTTTTGACACAATATATTGTGTTTTACTCACAACAACCTATTTTTTAGGATTTAGGTTTATAAATATTTAGTAAGTTTGGTGTATAGATTATCAAAACTTTTATATTTGGTTTAGTGTTTGTGAAATTATGGTAGATAGTTATAAAGAAACTCAAAATATGGATAGATATACTATGATTTTAGGATATTACATGGAAAATCCAGGAAGAATAGAGAATAATTCTGAACTTTTAGATCAGGCAATTGATGAAATCGATAAAGAAATGGATAGTTTGGGATTTCCAGAAGATGTAAAGTTAGATTTTTATGAAGAATTTGATCCTGTTATTAATTGGAGAAAATACGTTAATTAAAAAAACAAGGGAAGGAGTTAGACTCCTCCCAAAAAAATTCTAAAGTAGTGAGTCAACTTATGGGGGTTAAAATGAATGGAGTTAATCCCACTACTTGAGCATGTCAATTCCCAGCATATCTTTCATTTGGGTAGCTTCTTCAGCTTTCGCTTGTGCCCTATCGATTTTGCCAAGGATATATGGTGATTTTACACCAGTAATTATGGTCATGACTCTTAGTTTTCCATCCATGGATGGATCTACGCTTGCTCCCCAGATTACTAAAGCATCTTCATCTAGAGAACCAGTAACCATATTACCAATTTTCTCAATATCATCTAATAGTAAGTCTGAACCACCAGATATATTGATTAATGCACCAGTTGCACCTTCGTAACTTACATCCAGTAAAGGATTTGAAAGTGCTTTCTTTACAGCTTCTTCAACTCTGTTTTCTGTAGTTGATTCGCCTATTCCAACAACTGAAACTCCTCCTCCAGTCATTATTGTTTTAACATCTGCATAATCTAAGTTTACTAAACTTGGAACTGCAATTGTTTCTACTATTCCTTTAATCATTGTGGAAAGTAGTTCATTTGCAACTGCGAATGCTTGTTGTAAAGGTAATTGTCCAGCAATCATAGATAATCTATTGTTGTCCATAACAATTACAGTATCACAAACATCTCTTAGTTCTTGTAAACCGAATTCTGCTTTGTCACATCTTGCTTTTTCAATATTGAAAGGCATTGTAACATTTGCAATGACTATTGCTCCAGCTTCTTTTGCCATTTGAGCAATTATTGGTGCTGCACCCGTTCCGGTTCCACCACCCATTCCAGCAGTAATAAATACCATATCAGTATCTCTTAAGATTTCTCTTAATTCATGATTATTTTCTTGTGCTGCTTCTCTACCTTTGTTTGGCATTCCACCTGCACCAAGTCCTCGTGTTAATTCTCTTCCAAGAAGTATTTTTCTATCACCATGGCACATATCTAAGTGTGCTTTATCAGTGTTAGCAATTATAACTTCTGCTCCATTTACACCTTTTTTGTATAGCCAAGAAGCAATATTTCCACCAGCTCCGCCGGTTCCAATTACCTTCATGTTGGCTTTACCAACTTGTAAATCATCGTCGTTATTATTTGTGTCTACGTTTTTCAATGCGTCTTGTATAATAAATTCCATTTTGTCTTATTTTTTCCCCCTTTTTTATATGTTGTATCACAACAAATTTTATATATGTGTGAATGTAATTTTCTTCTAAGAAAAAGTTGTTTAATCGCCAAATTAAAACGCTTTTTTGAGATAGTAAAAACTAAGACTTGATACAAATCGTGTGTATTTTCATTCGGAATCGCCAAAAACCGTTGAAAATGTTAAGACCTAAGAGTATTTTAATTCTGATTGTTTATAAATGTTTTTGGAGTTTAATTTATATTTTCGAGTAGATAGGTTGCTATTTTTTGGATAAGTTTTTATATTAGTAATTTAGTTTTCTTCTTATGAAAAGTGGAGATTATGTTGAAATTAAAACTTCTGAAAAAATCTTTAAGGGAATTTTAATGCCAGATTCTGTTGCTGGAAAATTAGTTTTGAAATTAGATTCTGGGTATAATATGGGACTTGATAAAAAGAAAATTAAATCTAAGAAAATTCTGAAAAATGTTGCAAAAAAGTTTTCTAAAGTTGTAAAAGTAAAACAGAATTCTAAGCTTCCTAAAATCCTTATTTTACATACTGGAGGAACTATTGCTAGTAAAGTTTCATACAAAACTGGAGGAGTTATTGCTAAGTTTAAACCAGAAGAATTGTTGGAATTAATTCCAGAATTAGGAAAAATTGCAAATATTGAGACAAAATTAGTTTCAAATGTGTTTTCTGAGGATATGGGTTTCAAAGATTATAATAATTTGGCCAAGGAAATAAAAAAAGCTAAAGGATATTCTGGTGTGATTATTACTCATGGAACAGACACCATGCATTATACTTCTGCTGCTTTGTCATTTATGTTGGAAGGATTGGGATTCCCAGTTATTTTAGTTGGATCTCAGAGGAGTTCAGATAGAGGAAGTTCAGATGCAGGAATAAATATGATCTGTGCTGCAAATTTCATTGCAAATTCTGATTTTGCTGGCGTTGGAATATGTATGCATTCTTCAATGGATGATGATAAGTGTTGGATTTTACCAGGATTGAAATCTAGAAAATTCCACAGTTCAAGAAGAGATGCTTTTCAAGCAGTAAATACAAAACCCCATGCTTTAGTTGGGGTTAATGGGAAAATTAAGATAATTGACAATAATTTTAGAAAAAGAGAGGATTTGAAGGTTAAGGTTGATTTATTTAATGAAAAATTGAAAATCGGAATTTTGAAAGTTCACCCAGGAATGAATGTTAGTGAAATTCCTTCTGGTCTTAATGGATTGATTATTGAAGGAACTGGATTGGGACATATGCCCGTTAATTTAGATTCTAAGATATTTAACAAGTTGAAAAGTTTGAAAATCCCTATTGTTATGTGCAGTCAAACTGTTTTTGGTAGAGTGAATATGAATGTTTATTCAACTGGCCGTAAATTACAAGAATTTATTATTTCTGGCTCGGATATGACTTCTGAAACTGCTTTTATGAAATTAGCTTGGTTATTAAGCAGTAAAAAGGATATTAGTTTAATGACTTCTAATCTGAAAGGAGAAATTAATGAAAGAATTTCTGATGAATTTTTATCTTTGTATTAATTTTATTTAAGTCCGTGATCATGGAAGCATTTTATGTATTTTTGATCTGACCCTAAAACATGCCCAACAATCCATTTTAATACAAATTCTAATAGTTCTTTTGTAACTTTTTCTTCGTCAATATTATTTTCTTCAAGGCTTTTTTGTATTTGTTTTTTGAATGATTCGTGTTCGGTTTTATGTTCTTCTTTGAATTCATAATCAAATTTTTCAAAGTATTTTTCTTCTGTTTCGAAATGGTATACAGAATAGTCTATTAATTCTTCAATTACTTTTGTTAAGAATTCATGTTCTCTTTTGTCTTTTATCGATGCGTCTAATTTTTTAAGAATTTCAAATATTTTTTTGTGTTGATCATCGATTTCTTTTACTTCAACACTGTACTCTGGTTTCCAGTTTAAATCCATGAGCTTAATTTTGGGTTTACTTATTTATAAATTTATTGAATCCGATTAGTTTGTAAACTAATTTTGCTGCTGTGTATGAGGAAAGCTCTTCTTTGGGGCATAATTCAACGATATCTGCACCGAGAACGTTTCTATGTTTGAAAACTTCTTTTAATAAATCTGTAACTTGTTTGAATTGTAATCCTACTGGTTCTGGTGTTCCAACATCGGGGATTACTGTTGGATCGAAAGAATCTAGATCTATTGTTATGTATACATTTTTCTTTAATGTTTTTAGAATCTTTTTAATATTAAATTTGTTATGTGCATAAAAAGTATTTATTTTGTGTTTTTTTATGTAATTATATTCATCTTTGTCCAAAGCTCTTACTCCAACTTGAGTTATGTTTTTGTTGAATTCTGAAATTCTTCTTGCTACACAAGCATGACTTAATTTTTTTCCGTCAAATTCATCTTTTAGATCTGCATGAGCATCAATTTGTAATATAGAAAGATCTTTTTGCGGCAATCTTTTGATTAGGGGGTAAGAAATTGTGTGTTCTCCTCCAAGTGCAATTATAAATTTATTTGATTTTAAGTTTTCAAGTTGTTTTAGTGTTTTTATTTCTTTTAATGTTGTTATTCCAATTTTGTATGGTTCTATGTTTAGTTCTGGATCATATAAGTATAATTCATTTGAAGCTTTAATTATTTCTTTTGGGCCATTTTTTGTTCCTTTTTTATAAGATGTTGTAGATTCAAATGGAACTGGCAAAATAGCTACTTTTGCTTCTTCAAATTCTGGCAAATTCATGAATGTTTTCATGAAAATTCGGAGAAAATAACGTGTTATAAAGGTTTTTATTTGATTATTGGTCCTTTATTTTGTGCCCAATCTAGTAAATCTCGAGTAGTATACCATCCAAAATCATGATTTTTTTGGTCCATTGGGTTTAACCACCATATGGGATTTCCATCATCATCAAATCTTTTTACACTTAATGCTATATATTTTTGTCCTGATTCTTTTAAAGCCTCTAGAACTCCGCTTTCTTCCTCTGCTTTTTTGCATCTAATTGTGTGATCTCTAGCTTTTTTATCTTCAAATCTTGCTTCTTCTAGCATATCTTCAGGAATTTGCCTGTAATCTAGTAATATCAATCCAGAATTGCCAAAGGGATCTTCTCTTCCACCCAGAGTGATTACTCCATTGTTTGTTCTAAATGCATCATCTAAATTTTCTAAGACATAACTATTTTTTTCTAAAACTGCAATTCCGAAATCGTTATTACTCCATGCAGCACCAATTTCTGTATCGCCATAAGGAATTAGGGATCTACTTGAGGCAATACTATTTATTCTTGAATCATCTAAATATGAATTGTAAACAAGATACGATCTTCCTTCGCTATTATGGAATATTAATCCTTCTGGAACAATAGTATTTTTTCTTCCTTCAAATCCAAGAAGTTCTGTATTTAATCCAAAAGCATTTGTTAGGTCAGAAATCCCCCATTCATGTTCTGCGGTAAAATCCCATCCTAAATTAACTCCAATAATTTTTTCGTCTAAAGTTATAAAATCAGTATCATGTGTACCCCTTCTCATTGTAATATAGGGGATGTAAAACTATTTATAAATTTATTTGAAAAAAAAGAAAAAAATTAATTGGTTTTTACTCTTTTTTATGCATGAAAATCATGTATAAAGCAGATAGACCAACTAGAATATAGATTAAGCTCAATAACCAAGTTACAGAACCAAAGATTGCGCTAACTAAATTCCAATTAAAAGCTCCAACTAAACCCCAGTTCAAGCCTCCAACAATAAGAAGCACATAAGCAATCCAATCAAGAGTACCCATCTTCATCTGGTTACACCTCCTTTTTTAATAGTTGAAATTGGAATTTTCATTATTTAAAGGTTTCTTATATGTTTTAGAAGTTAAAATCTTATAAATTCTTTATAATTTTCCTTTTTATGCTAATTGGCCATGATGTTGACGAAATGTTATTACAATTTTTACCTAGTTTTTTGAGATGGCACAACTTAGAATACGGATCTTGTTTAGAAATGGAGGATATGGATGATTTTGATATGAGCAATAGATTAGATTGTAATAGAGAAGAATGTGCCAGAAGAATATTTGAATTTTATGACCATCCTATGATGGAAAATCTTATTCCTGTGCCTGGGGCAGTTGATGCTTTGTCTTACCTTGGCTTAAAACATGAAAATATTGCAATAACATCTAGAACTAAATCCTTGAGAGAAATAACTCAAAGATCTATAGACAAATATTTTTATGATTCTATAAAAGGACTTTATTTAACTGGAGAATGGATAGGCAATGGTGGAAAAACAAAAGGCGAAGTTTGTTTAGATTTGGGTGTTGACGTTTTAGTTGATGATCGCCCAAAGTACTGTCATGAAGCAGTTGATGTTGGTATTGATGCAATTTTGTTTAATTACAAAGGAAAATATGGATATGGCGAGCCATATGCTGTTAGAGAGGGGTTATATCACGCTCAAGATTTTGACGAAGTTATTGGAATAATTGAAGATTTAGATTCGTAAGTTTTATATTTTTGTTTGATTATTTTTTATTATGAAAGAGATTGAGGTAAAAATTTTAGAGATTGATGTTGACTCTGTTATTGAAAAATTAAAATCTCTTGGGGCAGAAAAAGAAAAAGAAGTTGATATTTTAGCTTTTCATTATGATGTTGATGGTGTTTCTTTGAGGCTTAGAAAGGTTGGAGATAAAGTAGAATTTACTTCTAAGAAAGATATAGAATCTGAAAATGCAAAAATTCGTGAGGAATTAGAAGTTGAAGTTGATGATTTTGAAAAAATGTCTGAAATTTTAGAGAGTATTGGATTTATCGAAAAAATTGAATTGCGTAAAAAAAGAATTTCTTATGTTTTGGAAGATGTTCGTTTTGAAATAGATACTTATGAAGGAATTCCTACTTTTTTAGAAATTGAAGTACCAAATGAGGAGAAATTGTTTGAAATGGTTTCTAAGTTAGGATTCTCTGTTTCTGATACTAAACCTTGGAGTTGGAAGAAGGTTTTGAAGCATTACGGAAAGCTTTAAAAGCCTTATTTTTAGCTCAATTTTAATGGAATTTGTTAAAGATTTTAGATGGAAAGAAGGAATGGATGTGAATGATTTAGTTAGTTCTCTAGGTAAAGTTGGATTCCAGAGTGTTGAATTGAAAAAAGCACAAGAAAATATAATCAAGATGAAAAAAGATGGCGCTAAAATTTATTTAACTTTTACTTCAAATATGGTTACCTCTGGTTTGAGAGGATTTTTTGCTCAATTAATTAAGTTAGGAATCCCAGATGTTATTGTTACAACAGTTGGTGGAATTGAAGAAGATATTATGAAAGCACATGGAGAAGAATTTGTTATTGGAGATTTTCAAGCGGATGATGTTGAATTGTATGAGAAAGGAGTGAATAGAGTTGGAAATTTATTTATTAGAAACGAGAGTTATTCTAAATTTGAAGATTTGGTTAGCCCAATGATAAAAAGAATTTATGCTAAGAAAAAAAGAGTCACTCCTTCTGAAATTTTTAAGGAAATTGGGTTGGGATTAGAAGATGAAGATTCTATTTTGTATCAAGCGGCGAAGAAGGGAATTCCTGTTTTTTGTCCAGCAATAACGGATGGGGCTTTTGGATTTCATTTGTTTATGTTTCAACAAAACAATAAAGATTTCATTGTAGATGTTGTTGAAGATTTTCAAAATATATTATTTAGTACTTCACAAGATGAAAAGAAAGGTTTGATTAGTTTGGGCGGGAGCATTTCTAAACATCATGCAATCTTAGCTTGTTTGCTAAATGGCGGGTTAGACTATGCTGTGTATATGACAACTGCGAGACATACTTCGGGATCAATGTCTGGTGCTACAACAAATGAGGCAAAATCTTGGGGAAAAGTAAAAGATGATAGTGATGCTGTTACAGTTATTGGAGATGTTTCAATTAATTTTCCATTAGTTATGATTTCTGTATTGGAAGAATTAAAGAAAGATGAACTTATCTGAAGCGATTGTTAATAAAGAATATATTATTTCTAATCTTGAAATGGATGGAGAGAGTAAATCTAAATTTTATGAAAGAGGAATTATTCCGGGTTTAGAAATAGTTCCTTATAGATATTTTCAAGGATCTTGTATGATAAGATCTATTCGGGGTAGATTTGCAATTAGTAAAGATTACTTAGAAATGATAATTGTAGAAGAATTACATTCCCAATAATTTATAGACTAACATTGCAGGCCATACTAAAGCTTTTAGAACTCCTAAAACGCCGTTCCAGAATCCTGTTGCGGTTGAAATGTAATAAACAACTGCACCGACAAATCCTAGACCATATATGCAAGATGGGGCATTCCCCATTTTTGGTCCACAATCGCATGATTTTTTCTTTGATTTTTTCATGGTTTAAATTTATCTTATTTGTTTATATATGTTTCTAAGAAGATTTATATATTTTAGTTGCTTTTTCTTTTTATGGAGAAGTTAAATCTTGAAGGAAAGATTGATTTGGGAACTGCTATGATTCTTTGGAGGGCAGTTAATGTTCCTCAAAATATTTTTGATTTAATTGAAAAGCATTATACTATGAAAAGTGTTTCTTATGTTGCTTATATTCCTGATCATATTTGTCAAGTTGATGGATTGCCCAGATTTATGATGAGTGGAACCCCTTTTGCATTGAATTATACAGAACAATTGCCTTGTAAAGAAGGCACTTTGGTTATAGGATATCATTAAAAGCAAGGCTTTATAAAGTGTAAATTTTTCATTATTGTAGATGATCTTAGAATCATCAGGAGAAAAATAAATGAAAGGAACAGTAAAGTTTTTTAACGATGACAAAGGTTTTGGATTTATTTCCGGAGAAGATGGAAATGAATACTTTGTTCATGTTTCTGGTCTTGCAGAAGGTGTAAGATTACAAGAAAATGATCCTGTTACATTTGATGTAGAGGAAGGCGACAGAGGACCAAAAGCAGTTAATGTTAAAACGGGTGGTTCTGAAGAAGCTAGTACAGAAGAAGAAGCTAGTTCTGAAGAAGTTGCTGAAGATTCAGAAGAATTCTAATTATTTTGAATTTTTGAGTTTGAGTAAATTAAATTTTTTCTTTTTTTATTTTATAAATTTTGGATATTTCCATGCATACCATTTTTTTACTTTGAATTTATCTCTAAATTTGGGGCTTACTATTGCGATGAAAATTGCTATTGACAATAAACACCAAATTGCAGGAATTTCATTTGGACTATCTGCGATTAATCTTACTAAGACTGGGCCGACCATTATATGGTATAGGTTTAATTTCCATGATCCGTAGATTAGAGGTAATACAAATAATCCGAAAGCATAGGCATAAGTGAAAACAAAACCAACATTTTTTAGAGGGATTTGCCAAGCAAGATGCCAGTTGCCTGCGGTAGAGCAAAGGTTTGTTCCGCACAACCAATCTGTGCCTACCTTGCAAGCTTCTGCCCATAAAAATGGATAAACTCTAATTAAAATTAAAATTGCCACAGCGAAAGATATTGCGTAAACAAAACCAGATATTTTGTCTTTAACTTTCTTAGGGATAAAATATAACAAAAGCATATTCATAAAAAATGGTTGGAATGCAATGTGTAAATATCCAAGATAAGTTAATATTTGATTTGCTGGCTTATCGCACTGGTTTAAATATAGATATGTGAAAACTTGTAAAAGTTCCATTAAAGTAAAATATAGTAAAGGAACCCATAGGAGAGAACTGTTTCTTTTTTTAATTAGATAGCCTGTTGCAATTAATCCTGCTACTGTGAATATTATTGACGCTGTAAAACTCCAACACATAAATAGAAATATTTGTTATGAGTATTAAAAGGTTGTTGTTTTTTTACTAATAAAAAGCTTTAAAAGGTATATTTCTCGCTCAATTTTAATGAAAGCTAAATTTATTTTAAGCAGAGAAAAAGTATTTGAACAGTTGGAAATAGTTCAAAATATTTCTGATGAAGTTTCTTATAGTGTTAAAACTAATATTGAAGTTGCCAAGGTTTTAGAAGGGAATTGTTGGTTTAGCGTTCACTCTTTACAAAATTTAATGTTATTAGAAGACAAATCAAAAGTTTGGTTTTTTGGGCAGGGTTGGAATAATGAATTAGTAAAAAAATTATTAGATTTGGGCGTTTCTAGTTTTGTTGTTGATAATGAAAATGATTTGAAAGTTTTAATGGATAATGCCAATAAGAAAATTAATTTATTACTTCGTATGAGATTAAAAGAACATACAATACACACAGGAAAACATTTTGTCTTTGGTTTTAGTTCTGAGAGGATCAATCAACTTATTCCTGAATTAAAAGATAAAGTGAATAAGTTAGGAATACATTTTCATAGAAAAACTCAAAATGTTTCTGAATGGTCATTAAAAGAAGAGTTATTGGATAGTATTTCTTCTGAGAATCTTTCTAAATTAGATTATGTTAATATTGGAGGAGGAATTCCTGCACAGTACAAAAACTTTAGAAAAGAAGTAATTGATTATATTTTTAAGAAAATTAAAGAGTTGAAAGAATTTTTGAATTCTCAAAATATAAAGATGATTATTGAGCCAGGAAGATTTATTGCGGCTCCTTCTGTTAATTTAGAGTGTTCTGTTGTTAATGTTTATGGAAATAATGTTATTGTAAATGCTTCAGTGTATAATTCTGCTATGGATACTTTTGTTGCAAATATTAGATTGTTAGTTGAAGATGAAGTTGAGAATTCTGAATATTGTTATGTTATTAAGGGATTTACTCCAGATTCTTTAGATATTTTTAGATATAAAGTTTGTTTTGATAAAGAATTAAAAGTTGGAGATAAAATTGTTTTTTTGAATGCTGGAGCTTATAATTATTCTAGCAATTATTTCAATTTAGAAAAAGTTGAAACTGAAGTTTTATAAATAACTAGCATGAGGTAAAAATATGAAAAAATCTAAAATTTTGGGAATAAGTAAACAAGAGAATAGAGTTAGTGTTGTTTTAAAAAAAGAACAAAAATTTGTAAAACTATTTAGGGACTTTATGGGAGATTTGAAGTTTGATAGAATATATTCTTTAATGGATGAAACAGACTATCGAGAAGGTGGGAAATCTATAAAATACGATATTATGAATGAAAAAGATGTTCATCACTGGGAAAGAAATGAAGAATTTGATGTCGATTTAGTAATTGGAGATAAAAAAATATTTTTAACAGTATATTCTAGGAAAAAAGATTTGCAAAAAGGAATTTCAGAAAAAATATTTAAGTTCTGTGAATTTGAAGAAAGTTTATAAATAACCAATATTATTTTATTTTAATGGATTATAAGAAGTTAGGTTTTAAGTGTGGGATTGAAATTCATCAACAATTAGAGACCCATAAATTATTTTGTAATTGTCCTTCAGAGTTAAGGGATGATCCTCACAATATTTCTGTGAAAAGAAAATTAAGACCAGTTCCTGGAGAAGAAGGAGAAATAGATATTGCTGCAAAACATGAAACTGAAAAAGATTTGGAATTTACTTATGAAGGTTATTCTGATTCAATTTGTTCTGTGGAATTGGATGAAGAACCACCACACGATTTAAATCAAGATGCATTAAAAATTGTTTTAGAGATTTGTAAGTTGTTGAATTGTAAGGTTGTAGATGAAGTGCAAGTTATGAGAAAAACTGTTGTGGATGGTTCAAATACATCGGGGTTTCAAAGAACAATGTTGATTGGTTTTGATGGATATTTAGAAACATCTTACGGAAAAGTTGGAATTGATAGTGTTTGTTTAGAAGAAGATTCTGCAAGAAGAGTTGGAAGGGTTTTACAAGACAAAAAGGAGAAATCAAAAGTTTATAGATTAGATAGATTGGGAATTCCATTAGTTGAAATTGCGACTAATCCAGATATAAAAAATCCTGAACAGTGTAAAGAAACTGCAGAAAAGTTAGGAATGATTTTGAGAAGTACTGGAAAAGTAAAAAGGGGAATCGGGGTTATAAGGCAAGATGTTAATGTTTCTATAAAAAAAGGAGCAAGAGTTGAGATAAAAGGTTTTCAGGATTTAAGAAATATTCCGAAAGTCGTTGATGGTGAAATAAAAAGACAACAAAAAGGTAAAGTAAAAGAAGAAGTCAGAAATGCAAATGCGGATGGGAGTACAACTTTTATGAGGCCAATGCCTGGAGCAGCAAGAATGTATCCAGAAACGGATGTTAAGCCAGTTGTTATTAGTAAAAAATTATTAAACAGTGTAAAGGTTTCAGAATTGATTGATGATAAAGTTTTGAAATATGAAAAGATGGGTTTAAATTCTGAATTATCTAAAAACTTAGTTAGTTCTGGAATAAATTTAGAAGATTATCAATATGATTTGGATTTAAAATTAATTGCTAATGTTTTAGTGGAAATTCCTAAAGATGTAAAATCTAGGTATAATTTAGATTATGAATTTAAAGAAGAAGATTTTAGGTTTGTTTTGGAAGCAATTGAATTGAATAAGATTTCTAAAGATTCTGTTACTGAAATTCTTATCGATATTGCAAAAGGTAAAAAAGTTAACTTGAAAAAATACTCTCCAATGGATTCTTTGAAGTTAGAAGAAGAAATTAAAAAAATAGTTACTAAAAATAAAGATTTAACTATTGGTGCTTTGATGGGAGAGGTTATGAAAAAATTCTCTGGGAAAGTTGATGGAAAGCTGGCTGCTAAGTTAGTTGCTAAATATAAAAAATAATTATTTTATTTTGTAGTCTTCTCCTTTTTTTGCTAATATTTCCCATATGTCTTCTATTAATTCTATTCCTTTTTTGTGCATATAAACACATGTTTTTAATTCTTCAATTTCCATGGCCATACAATTATCTCTTATTTCTGTCCAATATTGACTTAAAACAAAATTAGCTAGACTTAAATTATGACTTTTTATTGCATGAATCATAGTATGAGAATAGTTTTCTAAAAATTTATCTACTAGACTCATTTTCTCCCATGAATTCATCCATTGTTTTTTGTCCAAAACAAATGTCATAAAAATCACAGTAATTGCATAGTGGCCCGGTTTTTTTTGAGTAGTCTGAAATGTCTTCTGAAATCGTTTGTTCTTGAATAAACTTACATTCAAGTTTTGCAAAATCAACTAGTTCTTGATCTACATCTAAATGATGGTGTTTGTGTCTTAGAAAATCTATTCCTACTTTGTGTGGTTTTTTTCCGTATTTTTCTTCATATAATAATGCGTAGATTGCTAATTGTAATTTATACTCTGGGGTCATTTTTTCTCTTTTGGATGTTTTGTAATCCATTAGAGAGATTTCTCCATCGATTTTATGTATTGCATCTATGAATCCACGCACTTGATGCTCTTCAGATAGAAAATAAATTTCTGTTTGAGGTTTTACATGGTTGAATCCTTGTACTAAACCTTCTTTCTCTACTTTTGGTTTTAAGATTTGCATAAAATTATCAAACCAATTATTTATCATAGAAAGTGATTCTCTGAAATAAAATTCTAATTGTTCTGGAGTTAACTCTATTTTTTCTAATTCTTTCTTTTCTTCAGTCCATTTTTGTTTGAATAAACTTTGAAGTAATGTTTTTAATTCAAATTCATAATGGTCTTCTGTTAGGTTATTTACATCTATTTTGAATAAATCTTCTAGGGCTGCGTGAACTATTTTTCCACGTTGTAAATGAATAGAAGGGACTTTTTGAGCTATCTTTAATATGTATTGATAGTAATACTTTCTAGGACATTGTTTGAATGTATTTATTGAGCTTGGACTTTGAATTCTGGGAGCCATGTATACTTGAAATTGGCTCTTGTTTTAAAGATTATCTATATTTATTATATATTTTCAAGGAAAAAGTTTTTAAATAGGAAAAACAAAATTTATGATGGAGGTTGATATTTAATGGCTAAGAAAAAAAAGTTAGGTTCTAAGACGAGGTCAGGTTTGATTTTTGCGGGTATTGTTTCTTTGATACTTGGTTGGGCTTTGTGGAATCATTTGTTGAATTTAGAACAACTTGTTGCTTTGTTATTATTCATCGCAGGATTTTCAAAAATATTCTGGGGAATTTTTTCAAAATAAAAAGGAGGTAAAAAATGGCTGCTAAAAAGAAGAAAGTTATGAAAAAGGAAGAGAAATCAGTGCATCATTGTGGTCCAAGTAAAAATGCTTTAGTGTTTAAAGGAATAATTTCTATATTGTTAGGTTTAATACTATGGTTTGGATATTTGAGTTTTGCACAAGTGTTTGCGATAGTATTGATTTTAGTTGGTATAAAGAAATTATATTATAGTTCACACGCTTGTTGTTAATTCTTTTTTATTTTTTTATTTTATTCATATCTTAGTGCATCTACAGGTTTTAGTTTTGAAGCTTGTCTAGCTGGAAGTACTCCGGATGCTGCTCCAACTAAAAATGAAAATAATAATGCACCGATAATTAATGGGATTGTTACGCTTGCTCCAAGCATGTTTGAACCTAAAGCTTGTTGAGCAATGAATTCTACTAGTTTTGCAATTCCAACTCCAAGTATTACTCCAATTGCCCCACCAACCAATCCTAGTGAGCCAGATTCTATTAAGAATATTAATAACACATCAGAATTTTTAGCACCAATAGCTTTCATAGTTCCGATGTCTTTAGTTCTTTCTAGTACGGAAGTGTACATTGTGTTCATAATTCCAACTCCACCAACTAATAATGAAATTGCTGCAATACCAACAAGAACTGCTGAAATTACTGAGAATATTGAACTAAATGAATCTAATAGTTGTTCGGAAGTTTGTACGTTAAATGTTTCTTGATCTTCTTTTTCGTTTCTTGAATCTCTAAGTTCGTCTTTTATTCTTTCTGCTACGTTTTCAGGATCGAAACCTTCTTCAGTTTTTACTAAAATTTGTGATTCTTCATCTCCAACGTTTAAAATTTCTCTTAGAGTTTCTTTTGGAACATAAATTGAACCATCATCGTAAGGATTTCCAGATTTTTCAAATACACCAATAATTTTGAATTCATGCCCTTCAATTATTATTGTATCTCTTATTCTTAATCCATCATCCCAGATTGCGCTTTCTTCACCGTCTTTGTCGTAAATATGACTGTATCCAACTACGGCTTTGAATTTATCTCCTTTTTTTAGTGATCTTCCTTCTAAGACATCAAAAGGTTGGGTTTCCAACATTGTGTCTAGTTCATTTGGGTTAACACCGATGGCAAAGCCTATTTCAGATTGATCTCCCACGGTTGCCTGGCCGGTTTTGACAAGATAACCCATTGCCCACTTTACACCCTTGGTATCTTCTATTACTTGTAAATCTTTACTTGTTAATAAGAGAGATTTTGTGGTTACAGATCCGGGAGGACCCATGGTTTTGGGTTCAATGATTATTTTGTCGCTTCCAAGCATTTCAAATTGATCTGAAATAAAGTCTTGAAGACCTTGACCAATAGAGATTAAACTAACTACGGCAGCTATTCCAATGAATATCCCTAGCATTGTAAGCCAGGATCTCATTTTTCTCTGCCTTATTCCATTTATTGCAAATGTGAAATAGTCAGCAATCATTGTTTTCGTCTTTTCTTAATTTTCCTGTATATTACGAAAGCAATTATCAACACAACAATTCCAGTAATTACAAAAGGAGTATTACTTGTTTGTATTAATCCAAGATCTTTTGCTTCTTTTTGTGTGTATATGTCTATTTCAACACTTTGTACATCTGAATGGATGTTATTTAGTGCATCTGCGTATTCTATGTAAACTTTAATTGGTAGATTTCTTCCAGCCAAAGGATAGTTTATTTTTAGATCAAATTCTGCAGTATCGTAATCATCAGAATCTAAATCCCCAATGTAAACATCATTTGTTGAAATTATATCATAGAATGCACTATGTCCTAACTTTACATTTAAGAATTGTATGTCAGCTAGACCCTTATTTACTATTTTTACATCTATTGTAGATCTATCTCCAACAATAAAATCAGGATTATCTATTGAAATTGATAATTTAGCATTTGTGTCAACTATGAAGCTAATTACATCTTCTTTAGTTTCATCATCGTATTCTATCAAAACAGGGATTTTATATATTCCTGGTTTTGCATTTGGCAATACGATAACATCAAATTCTATATTTTCTTTATCATCATATCTTATTTCATCTATAGTTTGTGTACTTGAACCTGCTGGTGAGATTGGCATGTCACTTGAGGATAAATCAAGTTTTACTATTACGTCTTGTATTGTATTTTCTAAGTTATTTTCTATTTTTAATTCGATTGTTGCTCTGTTTCCAGGTTCTACTGTTGATGGAGATGTTTCTACTTGATCTATGTTTATAGCAGATACATTTGCCATTAGTAAAACTGAAAATATTGCAACTAACATTATTTTGTTCATTTTACAATCCTCCCGTCTTGTATCTTGATCACCCTTTTTGCTCTACGCGCAATGTTAGAATCATGAGTTATAATAACAACAGTTTTGTTGTGTTGTTCGTTTAGTGTTTTTAGTAATTCCATAATTTCTTCTCCGGTTTTAGAATCTAAATTTCCAGTTGGTTCGTCTGCAAGAATAACTTCAGAATTTGTTACTAAAGCTCTAGCAATTGCAACTCTTTGTCTTTCTCCACCAGATAATTCAGTTGGTTTGTGAGTTAATCTATGATCTAGTTTAACTTTTTCAAGTTCTTGTTTTGCTCTCTTTGTTGCTTCACTTTTTGGAATTCCTTGAAATGTTAAAGGAAGTGTTACATTTTGTAAAGCAGTTAGAGAAGGTATTAAGTTAAAATTTTGAAATATGAATCCTATCTTTTTTCCTCTTAGTTGTGCTAATTCTGATTCGTCTAGTTTTGAAATATCTTTATTATCTAAGTAAATTATTCCTCTTGTTGGAGTATCTAGAGAACCAATCATGTTCATTGTTGTTGATTTTCCAGAACCCGAAGGACCAATAATTGCTAGAAATTCTCCTTTTTTTATATCTAGATCTATTCCTTTTAATATTGGAACTTCATTTTTTGCCAGAATGTAACTTTTTTCTACATTTTCCAGCTTAATTACGGTATTTTCCATGTTCAGTACCACCAATAAGTGGTTTATAAATGTTGTGTATCATAGAAAGATTTATATATTAGTAACTATTCCTTATTAATAATTATTCTTAATAGTAAAAATGGAAACTCGTATGACAAACCAAAAATTGAAAATTATGCAGCATTTAGAGAGTGTTAGAACTCACCCAACTGCTGAAATGATATTCAAAGAAGTTTCCAAAGAATTGCCAGCAATTTCATTAGCTACAGTTTATAGAAATTTAAACTTGTTGGCTTCTGAAGGAAGGATATTGAAATTAGAAATAAATGGAGAAGCACATTTTGATGGATTTTGTAGTGGACATCCACATTTTGTATGTAGTAATTGTGGAAAAATTTATGATATTGATCAAGAAGAAATTTCTAAATATGCTTTAAAGAAATTGAAAAGTTTTGAAGCTAGTTCTGTTAAAGTTATTTTTAATGGAATTTGTAAAAGTTGTAAGTAAGGAGGAATAAAAATGAAATTAGAATATGATTATGGAGCATTAGAGCCATATATAGATGAAGAAACAATGAAAATACATCATGATAAACACTATCATGCTTATTATGATAATTTTATGAAAGCAATCACAGGAACTGAATTAGAAGAAAAAGATGTAAAAGAAATATTATCAGATTTAGATTCGATTCCAGAAGAAATTAAAACTGCTGTTGTAAATAATGGTGGAGGATATTTTAATCACAGATTTTTCTGGACAATATTAAAGAAAGATGTTCCCTTTGAAGGAGAGATTGCCGAAGCAATAAAAGAGAAATTTGATAATTTTGAAGAGGAATTTAGTAATGCGGCTACAACTCAATTTGGAAGTGGATGGGCTTGGTTAGTTTTAGATGATGGAGAATTAAAAATTATAAAAACTTCAAATCAAGAATCTCCAATTAGTAAAGGAATGATTCCTTTATTGACTATTGATGTTTGGGAGCATGCGTATTATTTGAAATATCAAAATAAAAGACCAGATTATGTTAAGAATTTTCTTAATGTGATAAACTGGAAAAAAGTAAATGAATATTATATGGAGGCAAAATAAAATGGAAGAACAAAAATTAGAAATAGGAAAACCAGCTCCAGATTTTGAATTGGAAGCTTTTCAAGATGGTGATGTTAAAAAAGTAAAATTATCTTCTTTGCGAGGAAAGTGGGTGGCATTAGTATTTTATCCAGCCGACTTTACGTTTATTTGTCCAACTGAATTGGGCGAATTAGCAGATAAATATCCAGAATTTAAAGAAAATAATATTGAGATATTAAGTGCGAGTACGGATACTGTTTTTGTGCATAAAGCATGGTTTGATAACTCTGAAACTATTAAAAAAATAAAATATCCAATGTTAGCAGATCCTACTGGGAAAGTATGTAGGGATTATGGAGTTTACATACAAGAAGAAGGGTTAGCTTTGAGAGGAACTTTTATTATAGATCCTGAAGGTATTTTGAAAGCTTTTGAAGTTCATGATAATAGTATCGGTAGAAATGCAAATGAATTGATGAGAAAGATAAAGGCTGCTCAATTTGTTTCGGAACATGGAGATCAAGTTTGCCCTGCTTCATGGGAACCTGGAAAAGATACTTTAAAGCCTGGACTTGATTTAGTAGGGAAGATTTAAATATCTTCTATTTCTTTTTTATTTTGGAGGTTATTAAGATGCAATATGAAGAAAAAGGAGATCTTTCTGAAAAAGAGCTTGATATGAGAAGAGCTATTGATTCTTTAAATGAAGAAATGGAAGCAGTGAATGCTTATACACAAAGAGCTAAAGCTTGTAGTGATGATGCATTGAGAAAAGTTTTGTTACATCATTCTAAAGAGGAAAAAGAACATGCTGCAATGTTAGTTGAGTGGATAAGAAGACAAGATCCTGAATTTGATCACGAATTAAAGGATTATGTTTTTACTGAGAAAGAAATTTCACATTAATTTTCTTTTTTTTAATTATGGACGAAATAGTAAAAATTCTTAGGAAAGAAGTAAAAAATTATAATGTTCCTATTGTGGATCTAATTAAAGTAAAAACTAATGATCCCTTTAAAATTTTAATAGCTACTATTTTGAGTGCTAGAACTAATGATAAAACTACTTCTGTTGTTTGTTCTAATTTATTTAAGAAAGTAAAAAATTTTGAAGATTTATCAAAGTTGAGTGTGAAGCAAATTGAAAAATTAATTTATCCTGTTGGATTTTATAAAAATAAAGCTAAGCAATTAAAAGAATTACCTTCGGTTATTTTTTCTGAATTTAATGGAAAAATTCCTTCTTCAATTGAGGATTTGGTGAAATTACCAGGAGTTGGTAGAAAAACTGCAAATTTAGTTAGAGTTACTGCCTTTAATAAAGATGGCATTTGTGTGGATACTCATGTCCATAGAATTATGAATAGAATTGGATATGTTAAAACAAAAACTCCTTATGAAACAGAAATGGTTTTACGAAAAAAATTGCCTAGAAAATATTGGAAGGAAATAAATTATTTATTAGTTTCTTATGGTCAAAATACTTGTGTTCCAATTTCTCCTTTTTGTAGTAAGTGTGTCATTAGAGAATATTGTAAAAGAAATGGTGTTAAAAAGTCTAGATGATGTCATCTAGTGATTGTTTTTGAATTGTTTCAGCTTCTCTTCTTAATTTTTTTATAACTTTCGTTAAAATTTGAGAAACTCTGGAGTCGGTTATTTCAAATATTTCCCCTATTTGTTCTAAGTTAAGTGGATCTTCTATTAAATGATATAATCCGAAAATAGTTGATTCTCTGTCTGAAATTATTCCTCTTTGATGTGCTGAATCGATTAAACCATAAACGTATTCTGCTGATTCTCTTCGTTCTACTCTTGCTGAAGGAGATTCTGTATCTTCGCTTTCTATCATTTCAAATAATGTACTTTTCGTTCCATCTGAATCATTTGGATTTGTTTTGTCTCCACTTACTGTTTTTCCCTCTCCAGCATTACATAACCTAACTTGTATTAAATTTATTCCAGTTATTTTGGATAATTCTTCATCTGTAGGATCCCTCCCATAAACAAGTAAGAAATTATCTCTTGCTCTTCTTAGTTTAGGAATATGTTTTCTTCCACCTTCATGGATATTCATATATTCTCTTTGGCCATCAATTATTGCCCATCTCACTCTTTGTGCAATATATGTTCGTGGAACTTGATTTTTATCTTTGTCATATTTTTGTATGCTTTCTAAAAATCCTTTTCTACCATATGCAATAGATTCTGCTATATCTACTCTGTTGTTTGGATATTCTTTAGCAATTGAACAAATTAGACGATCGTATTGTTTTAGAAGCATAGTTAA
Organism: Candidatus Woesearchaeota archaeon; assembly: GCA_964344655.1. Classification (GTDB taxonomy): domain Archaea; phylum Nanobdellota; class Nanobdellia; order SCGC-AAA011-G17; family PNOQ01; genus JABJPM01. The sequence continues at coordinate 66,395 of CAYFOF010000003.1, forward strand.
AGATTGTTCTGCAGTTTCTGAACCAGATTGATAATCTGCTATCAATTCTTTTTGTTCTTCATCACCTAATGTTCTTTGTAATTGTGGTTTCATAGTATATCCTCTAGTTTTATGTCATATCTTTCTGCAGTTTCTCTGAATTTTTTTAGTGCTTTTATTTCTATTTGTCTTGCCCACTCTCTTGTGAATCCCATCTCTTCACCAACCTCTCTAAATGTCATTGGATCTTGACCAGATAAACCATATCTTAATTCTACTGCTCTTTTTTCTTCTGGTTTCAAATTTGTATGGTTAATTAGGAATTCAATTGTTGAGGAATATTCTGGCCCTTTAGATAATTCACTATCGTTTTCATAAGGAACTACATCTGCAAAAGTATCGCCATTTTCTCCCTCCACTGGTGTATCTAAACTATATGTTGCTCCAGTATGTTCTAATACAAGTTCTACTTTATCTAATGGTATCCCAGTTAATTCAGAAATTTCATCTGGATAGGGCAATCTTCCCTTTTCTGTAAGAAACCTACTTGAAAATTTTTTAACTTTTAATAATGCACTATGTGCTTGACCCTTAAGTCTTATCATCCTCGATTTATCTGCTATCGCTCTTGTTATTCCTTGCCATATCCACCAACTTGTATAAGAAACAAACTTTGAATTTGATGGATCATTTGGATCGTAGTTTGTAGTAGCTTTATCAAACATTTGCATACTTCCCTCTTGTATTAAATCTAGATATTCTAATCCTCTATTTGTGTGTTTTTTTCCTTCAAATAAGGCAAATCTCATATTTGCTTCTGTTAATCTTGTTTGCAGATCTCTAAGTTCTTCTCTTAAAACTGGAAGTTCTTCTCTTATTCTTGCTTTGGTACGCTTCCATACCCTAGGTCGAACTAATTTTTCTTCATATTCTCCGATTTTTGCTACATATGATTGTATTTCCGAAGCTAGTTCTCTCTGCTCTGAATCAGAAATCATTTTGTATTGACTTACATCCCTAATACATGCTGCAAGGATTGGATCATTTCTATAAATTACCATTTTTAATTACTGTCCGGTAATAAACTCCATTTATAAATCATTCGGTTTTAGATTTTATATGGATTTTCTTCCAAAAATTGAAAAATTGAGGTACTCTGAAATAAATAAAGTGGTTAATTCTAAGCTAAAAGAGTTTGAGAATAATAAAAATTGGTTTTCTGAGTTGTGTTTTTGTATTTTGACTGCTAATTCTAAAGCGGAAACTGCAATAAATATACAAAATGAAATTGGAGAGGATTTTGATAAATTATCTTTTGAAGAGATTAGAGATTGTATAATAAAAAATAAACATAGATTTCATAATAACAAAGCAAAATATATTGTTGAAACAAGAAAATTCAAAAATATAAAAGAAGATTTGGAAAATTTTGATGAATTTGAAAAAAGAGAATTTTTAGTCAAGAATGTAAAAGGAATTGGGTATAAAGAGGCTTCTCATTTTTTAAGAAATGTTGGATATAAAAATTTAGCAATATTAGATAGACATATTTTAGCTTTAATGAATGAAGAAAAACCGTTGAATAAAAATAATTATTTAGAAATAGAAAAGAAATTTAATAAAATTGCTAAGAAATTAAATATGAATTCTGCAGAATTGGATTTATACATGTGGTATATTAAAACCGGGAATATTTTGAAGTAGATTTATTTCTTACTGAAATAAAGATTACAGCGGCGATTACATAAGTTATTGTGAACAATATGAAATATAGTGGCCATTGAGATTTATATGGAGTTAATGAGGAAAATACTTCTTTACTGAAACTTATTTTTGCTTTGTTGTTTGAGTATTCTAAATATGATATTTTTACTGTTTCTTCATTTATTGTTATTTCTCTAGATTCGTGTAAAGGAATTTCAATTATATTTCCACTATGTATTAGTGTTAATAGTAATTCTTCAACATTATATATGTTTATTACGCTGTTTATTCCTCCTGCAACTATTACATATTGACCTCCAGAAACTTCTATTTCTACTATATTATCACTGTCTAAATTAATTTGATTTATCGAATCTGAATCGTCTTCTCCATCACTATCAGTTTCGTTTGTTCCTGGTGGTGGGGTGATTCCATTTCCCCCCGGGTTAGAAGAGTCGTCACACACTCCGCAATCTTGTGAACAAGAAGAACATGTTTCTGAAGTTCCACAAATTGAATCCCCGCAATAAGATATACAATGTGGATCTTCTGAAGGATTGTCAGAACATAATGACCTTAGTAATATTATTCCATCTTTTCCATTAATTGTTAAAGTTTTACTTGTAAATCCCCCTTTATTGATTAAAGGAGATTCTATTCCGTTAATATATCTGTATGTTTTGTTTAGTTCTGTTGTTTTTTGAGAGATATTTTGATTTAGTAAAACAATTCCATTTTGGAAATCTTTTCTCCATATACTGTTGTTTAATGTTGCTTCTGAGATTGGTGTTCCAAGATAACCAGAACCTATTTCGCTTATGTTTGTTGGATCTGCTGTTATTGGATCTACCCAATATTCGTCGTACCAATCTAATTCTCTACATCCCTCTATAGCACACTCTGAATCGTGATAGACTTCTCCAATTATACTGGCGGCCAACCCCAAACGGTGTCTAGCATAGTGATTTTCTGGTTCTAATGTTACGTTAACATCATTAGTGAATAAATTCCAATTTAAGTGAGGAGAGCTTGTTTCTTGATTCCAATATGGGAAACTTCTTGTCATGTATGTTGAATCTGAATATTCTAAAAATGTATGTACAGGACCATCATCAGAACCTCCTTGGCTGTGTTCTAATTTTCCTTCCCAGACTTTTCCTTCGTAATTTGAAGGATATGCATCTGCAGTGTTTCCAACTATTAAAGCAGTGTTTCCTATTTTTGAATTTGTTAAATTCAATAATTTGTTTATACCTTCCATCCAGTACCCTCTTGCTATAGAATATACAGTTGGATTATCTAGATCTTCATCTGCGCCATCCATGTCTATATCTGGGTAAATTGTGTAAGGGAATCCTGGAGTTTCATAATCTTTTAAGAACCAAAAGGTTGACCCTACAACATCGAACCATATTCCATCATAATCTCCTCTGGATATTATGTCTTCTGAGATGTGATCTGAATAAACTTCACTGAATGGATTTCCTACGTATAAGTTATATGGGAAATTGTTTGGATTGGATGGATTCGTTGCAAAATCTCCTGCCGCATTTTGTAATCTCATTGAATCGTCTAATCTATCAAATAAATCATCTTGATAAGATCCTCCGAATCCTTGAATTCCTATTGCTGTGAGATATGGTAAAATAATTGTTTTAGGACTATATTCCCTTATTTGATTTATTAAACTTGGAGTAAGTAAGGCCCCTCGAGAAATACCAATAATATCGTATCTTGATAAGTTATAGGTTTGATGTTCTTCAATGTTACTCCCCCAAAGATATGTTGCTATTTTAGGGTATGATTCTTTTATTTGAGGTAGAACTCTTATTCTTTTGTAAAATGAATTTTTGTCATCTTGACATTTTATGTAGATTTCTTTGAAATTTATTGTATTATCTACTGGAATTGTAAAACTGTGTTCTGTTGTTGGAGAAGAATCAATTGTTGAAAGTTCTCCAAATGGTTTTGGGATGTTGCTATATCTACATAAAACACTTTGCTCTGTATCAAAATTAAAATTAATTTCATTTGTATTTTGAACAAAAAATCCTTCAGGAGTTAGATTTTGTATTAATGGTGCAATTGTTGATGTTTGTTCTATGTATTCTCCCTTGCTTGTTGTTATATTTATTTTTATGTTATCTCCCAAAGTAGTTTTGTTGTCAAAATATATGTCATTTGAAGAGAAAGGAATTCCCAAAGAATAACTTGCAAGTACTTCTTTATTTGATAGTGCTTTGTTTAATATTCTAAACTCATCTATTACTACATTTTCGTTTCCAACTTGGAATCTGTCTGTTAATTCTAGATTGTGATTATATTTTCCAGACCCTATTTTAAATCCGTCTAAGTATAAGCTTGATCTGTTCATTACTTTAGAATACACTAGTGCGAAATGCATTGGCTCATTGATTTTTACTAGATCATGACTAGTACTTAACTGAACAGAATTTCCCCAATCGGAATTTTCTAATATTGTGAAATAAAGGTTATCATTGTCGTACACTCTAAAAACTAGATAATCTTGAGTTGTAGAATTTATGTGTGTGAAAATGTAAGGGTTATCATCAAATACTGTTGAATCTAGTGGTTGTTTTAGTGTTAACCAAAATTCTATTGTTCCTTCATTTAAATCTATGTTATTTGTTGTTGAATAATTAGTTACTCCTACTAGTCCTTGTGAGAATTTTCCAGGTTCATATGATTCAGATTTTACTAACAATGGAGATTCATCATCTTCAGATATTAGAGAACCGTCAAAGTGTGCTAAAAATAGTGTATTAGATGTGTCTGTTTCTTTTAGTTCATCATTAATATACCAACTGTAAATAAAATCTTCTGAAATATTCGATCTTGCATATAATACTTTATCCTCATAAGGTTGGAATAACATTAAATTTTGATCTTCTACTAGTAATGGAGAGTGTTGGATTCCTATTTGTGGGAAAAAATACACTAATACTATAAAGATAATTGTTACAAGTAATAGATCATCTCTTTTTATTTTCATTATGTAAAATGTATCGTATTATGTTTTTAAGTTTATTGAAAATTATAGTAAATACATTATTAGCAATCCAAGTATGAAAACTAGTAAATTTAGTAGAGATTTAGCTTTATTTCGTTCTTTTCTTAGTTCTGGGATTAAATCAGATGCTGAAATGTAAATAAATCCTCCTGCTGCAATTGGGATTAATATTTGAGCAAGATTATTTAATGGCAAGAAAAATCCGACTATTCCTCCCAAAATTGCTGCTAGGGCAGATAAGAAATTATATCCTAGTGCTTTTAGTTTTGAAAATCCCCCGTGAATTAAAACTCCAAAGTTCCCTATTTCTTGGGGAATTTCGTGTAATGCTACTGCTAGTGTTGTTGTAATTCCTAAAGGTATGCTTGTCATAAAGCTAACTGCGATTATCAAACCATCTATGAAATTATGTACGCCATCTCCGAATAAGCTCATGTATGCGAAAGTGTGTACCTCACAGTCTGCATCATGACAATGCCTCCAATGAAGCATTTTTTCTATTAGAAGGAATATTATAAAACCGATTATTAAAAATGTAAAAACAGTTGTTTCTGTGGTTTCTTCAAGAGATTCTGGGATTAAATGTAAGAATGCTCCACCTAACAATGCTCCAGCAGATAAAGCAACTAGCAAAGAAAGTATTTTTTTTAGTGTATTTTTTTTGAGAGAGAGCGTAACTATACCAATTAATGAAATTAAACTTACAAATAACGTTGCTAATAATATCCAAATTAAAGTACTCATTGAGTGTATAAAACTAAATGCCTTTAAAAATTTATGGGTAGGAAAATTTATAAAGAAAAAAAATAATTTTTAGGTAATGATTAAGTGTGTCAAATACTCTGGGAAAAAAACTAGTTCTGTAGATTTGGGAAAGATAAATTTGATTAGAGATTCTGTTTGGGTTGATGTTTCTTCTCCAAATGATAAAGAAATGAAACAATTAGAGAAAAAATTTAAGTTGTATTCTAGAGATTTAGTGGATAGTTTAGATGAAAATGAAATTCCTAGATTATCAAACAGAGATGGATATTCATTTATTGTTTTTAGAGCTTTAGTTAATGATCGTACTATTCCTGTTGGTATTTTTTTGAGTAAGAAGTTTATAATTACTGTACATGGTAGAGAAATAAAGCCATTGAGTAAATTCTTTAAAATAATGTTTGCTTCAGAAGGAGTTGAATTTTTTAGTAGAGGATTGGATTTTTTATTTTACAAAATAATTTCAGAAATGAATAGAAATTTACACAAAGATTTAGATGATTTCGATGAGAAATTAGATAAAATGGAAGATAGAGTTTTGAAGAATAAATTTAGTGATTTTAATGAAGTATTTCCTTTGAAAAAACATATTTCATATTATAAAAGAGCAATAAGTTCAAATTTAGAAATTGTTGAAAAATTACAAAATAGAACTAGTAAATTTATTACGAATAAAAATTATACTTTCTTAAATGGAGTTCATGTTGAAATATCTCAGGCAGAGAATATGATTGAATTCCAAAGAGAAAAAATTCGTGGAATTTTGGATATACATATGTCTTCTGTTTCAAATAGATTGAATGACATAATGAGATCTTTTACGGTTTTAGCATCTGTTTTATTATTGCCTATGTTAATTTCTGGAATTTGGGGAATGAATTTTGCTAAGATTCCATTTTTTGATAGCAGTATTGGATTTTTTATTCCATTAATACTTATGTTCTTTAGTGTAGTAATACTTTTTATATTCTTTAAATACAAGAAATGGGTATGAGAAAAGACAAATTTACTAGGAAAGCACATTTTGAAGGGTATTTAGCTAGAAGTGTTTACAAATTAAAAGATATTCAAGGTAAATTTAAAATTATAAAATCTGGGGATAAAGTTTTAGATATTGGTGCGGCTCCAGGTTCTTGGACTCAATTTGCTACAGAATTGGGTGCTGAAGTTGATGCAGTTGATTTGAATAAAGTAAAGTTTGGAAAATGGATTAAAGCTGATATTACTAAAGATTCTATATTTGAGAAAATTTCTTCTGACTATGATGTTGTTATGAGTGATGTTGCTCCGAAAACTATTGGAGTTCGTACAATGGATAATGAATTATCATATGATTTGAGTAAAAGAGCTTTAGATATTGCTGCAAAAGTTCTTAGTGGGAATGGAAAATTTATTTGTAAGATATTTCAAAGTGAATTTTCTCCACAATTTGTGAAAGATGTTCGAGAGGTTTTTAAGGTTGTTAAAGTTGTAAAGCCGGTTGGAAGTAAAAAAAGAAGTAAAGAGTTTTATGTTGTTGGAATGAGAAAGAAGTAATTTATGATATAAGTTTTTATAAACGTTTTATGGGTTTAGTTTTTGATGCAAGATTTATTTCCATTTGATACGTATAGAGCAGGTCAAGAATCTTTTGTTAAAGTTGTAAATACTGCTTTGAAGCATAAAAAAGATGTTTTGGCTAGTGTTCCTACTGGAGTTGGTAAGACTGCAGCTACTTTAGCTCCTACTTTGAAGTATGCGTTGGAAAATGATAAGACTGTGATTTTTTTAACTTCAAAACATACCCATCATAAGGTTGCGGTGGATACTTTAAGAGACATAAAGGAAAAAAGTGGTGAAAAATTTCAGGTAGCCGATTTTATTGGAAAGAGATGGATGTGTCCAAGATTAGATATTTCAAATTTAAATTCTAGAGAGTTTAGAGAGTTTTGTAAGAGTGTTGTTGAAAATAAAGAGTGTGAATATTATCAAAATTATTACAACAAAGAAAAAGTGTTTACTAATAGAATATTAGTTGATGAATTGAAAAATAATATTTTACATGTTGAAGAATTAGTTGAAAAATGTAGAAATGCTAAAGTTTGTAGTTTTGAGGCCGCATCTGAATTAGCAAAAAAATCTAAAGTTTTGATTTTAGATTATTTTCATATTTTAAATCCAGGAACTCGAGAGAGATTTTTTAAGAAAATTGGGAAGGAGTTAGAAAATTGTATTTTGATTTGGGATGAAGCACATAATTTGCCTTCTAGAGCTAGAGATTTAATGAGTGAAAATGTTAGTACAATAAGTTTAGATTCTTCTGTTAGGGAAGCTGGGAAATTTAATCAAGATTTAGAGCCTTCAATTATTAAAATCAGAGATAGATTATTAGATTTAAGTTCTAAATTGGGGTTAGAGAAAAATGAAATTTTAGTTTCTAAAGATGATTTTGTTACTGTTGATGAAGATGTTATTGCAGATATGTATAAAACTGCTTCTAGAGTTATTGAAGAAGAGAAAAGAAGTTATTTGAATAGTTTAGTGCATTTTTTGTCATTGTGGAAACAAGAAGATAAAAAGTTTTCAAGAATTTTGAAAAGGAGTTTTAGTAAAACTGGGAAACCTATTTTGAGTTTATTTTATAATTGTTTAGATCCGGGGATTGTTTTAGAGCCAATTTTAGAAGGAGCACATTCTAATATTTTTATGAGTGGAACTTTGTATCCTTTAACTATGTATGAAGAGATTTTTGGGTTAGATTTGCCATTGAAAGTTGAATATCCTAATCCATTTCCTGCAGAGAATCGTTTGGATTTGGTTGTTCCGGCAATATCTACTAAATATGATCAACGTAATGGAGAGATGTATTCAAAGATTGCACATCATGTTTCTGAGTTGATGGAAATCATTGGGGGAAATAAAATTTTCTTTTTTCCTAGTTATGCAATTATGGATAAAGTTAGAGAGCATATTGACTCTGAGATATTTGTTGAGACACCTGGAATGGATAAACATTCAAGAGAATTAATTTTGAAGAAATTTATTTCTTTACGTTCAGAGGGCGCTACTTTGTTTGCAGTTAGTTCTGGAAGTTTTGGTGAAAGTATAGATTTAGATGGAGATAAATTAAAAGGAGTTGTTATTGTTGGGGTTCCTTTTGCTAAAAATGATTTGGAGATTAAAGAATTAATTAGATATTATGATGAGAAATTTGAGAAGGGAATGGAATATGCATATATTATGCCCGCTTTTACTTCAATAATGCAGAATGCTGGGCGTTGTATTAGAAGTGAAACTGATAAAGGGATAATTATTTATTTAGATGAAAGATATGCTTGGACTAATTATCGTAAGAATTTTCCTTCTCATGTAAATTTAAAAGGTGCTAGAAGTTATGATGATGTTAAAGATTTTTTGAATGATTAACGTCTTCTTCTTCTAAATTTAGGTTTTTCTCTCCAGTTTAATTGTACTCTTTCAATTCTTGGAGTATCTAGTTTTGGAATTTCAATTTCATTTTCCTGTAAAACTTTTCCAAAATTATTGTGATCTCTTGCAGATAATATATTGATTGCTTTTCCTTCTTTTCCAGCTCTGGCAGTTCTTCCAATTCTGTGTATGTAATCTTTGGGATCGGTAGGAATATCATAATTATATACATGAGAAACTTCTGGAATATCTAAACCACGAGCTGCAACATCTGTACAAACTAATGTTAAAACTTTTTGTGAGTGGAATTTTTCCATTATTTTATTTCTTTTACCCTGTGTGAATCCGCCGTGAATTGCTTCTGCTGGGATTCCAAGACCTTTTAGATTGTTTGAAATAAAATCAGTATTATGCCGTGTATTACAGAAAACCATAACTAATCCAGATTTTTCTTGTTTTAGTAAATGCACTAATAATGAGAATTTTAATTGATCTGGAACATCATAATATCCTTGTATTAATTTTTTTGGATCCACGTAAGACTCTACTTCAATTTTTGCGGGATTTTTTAAGTGTTTTTCAATTAAATGTGCAACCATTCCATGTATTGTGGCTGAAAATAATAATGTTTGTCTTTCTTTTGGGATATTTCTGATTATTTTTTCTACATCATCTATGAATCCCATATCTAACATTCTATCAGCTTCATCTAAAACTAATGTTTTTACGTTGTTTAATTTGATTGTTCTTCTTTTTATGTGATCTAGAACTCTTCCTGGTGTTCCTACTACTACATCTGCAATTTTTAGTCTTCTGAATTGCCTATCCATTGGCATTCCACCATAAACTGCTGAAATTGTTAGGGGTTTATGTTTTGAGAATTTTTTTAGTGAATCTTTAACTTGTTGTGCTAATTCTCTTGTTGGTGTTAAAATTAATGCTTGAATTCCTGAACCTTTTATTGAATTCTGAATTATTCCTGAACCGAAAGCTAATGTTTTTCCTGAACCTGTTGCAGATCCAGCTAGAACATCCTTTCCTTTTATTACATGAGGAATTGCTTTTTCTTGAATTTCTGTAGGTTCTTTAAAACCTTCTTCTTGCAATGCTTGTAATATTGATTTCTCTATATTTAATTTTTCAAATTTTTCCATGTTAAATTTTGTTAAGAAAAAGTGTGTATGTAAATACTGCTTTTCCCATCTCTCCATTTAATACTAGTTTGATTGTTTTTTGAGGGGTTTATAAGTGTTTGGTATTTAGAAAATGAACGCCCCGGGCAAGATTTGAACTTGCGACCCCATGGTTCCTGCAAAGTTTAACAGCCATGTGCTCTAACCAGACTGAGCCACCGAGGCACTAAAGAAAAAAGGTAAATAGATAATTTAAAAGCTTTTCTATGGAGACATTCTCGTCATTGTTCGGGGGAATGCAATTGCATCTTTTATATTATCTAATCCGCAAATCCAAGAAATAACCCTTTCTACACCCATTCCAAATCCACCATGAGGAACTGAACCATATCTTCTAGTGTCAAGATAGAATTGGTAATTTTTTAGATCTTCTCCTTCTTTGGTTAGATTATCTTTTATTACTTCTATGTTTTCTTCTCTTTGTGAAGCACCAACTAATTCTCCATATCCTTCCGGGCCAATTAAGTCAAAGCCTTGTACTGTTTTTTCTTTTTCTGGCTTTCCCATTGTTTCTGGAGATTCTTTCATGTAGAATGCTTTAACTTTTTTCGGATAATCCGTAACAATTACTGGGGTATCGAATAAAGATGAAAGTTTATCTTCTTCTATTGTTCTAAGATCTTTTCCCCAAGGGATTTTCATTTTAGCTTTTTCTTTTAGTAATTCTAATACTTCAGTGTAAGTCATTCTAGGGAATTTTTTCTTTGCTGTTGCTTCTAGAGTTTTTGTATTTCTTTTTAGTATTTCAAGTTCTGTTTTATTTTCTTTTAGAACTTTCTTTACTATGTGTTTTATTAGATCTTCACAGTGATCTTGCAAATCTTTAAATTTGCACCAAGCAATTTCCATTTCTGCATGCCAATATTCAGTTAAATGTCTAGATGTAGAAGATTTTTCTGCTCTGAATGATGGAGCTATTGTGTAAATCTTTTCTAGAGCAAACATCATTGCTTCAGCATGTAATTGCCATGTTTGTGCAAGGTATGTTTTTTTTCCAAAGTAATTTACTTCAAATACTGAAGATCCGCTTTCTCCTGCTGCACTTAATAATGTTGGAGATTGGTGTTCATAGAAGTTTTTACTTCTGAAATATTCATGAATTGCTCCAAAAATTGTGCTTCTAATTTTCATTATAGCAGTCATTTTTCTAGATCTTAACCATAAATGTCTTTGATCTAGTAAAAATTCTGGAGATTGATCTTTTCCTATTGGAAAGTCTTCTGAATTATGAATTATATTTAGATTATTTACCTCAATTTCGTAACCAGTTGGAGCTCTATCTTCTTTGTATATTTTTCCTTCAATTTCTAAAGAACTCTCAACCAATAATTCGTCTGCAGCCTTAACCATGTTTGGGTCTTTGACTACGCATTGGATAACTTCTGAAGAATCTCTAAGAACGATGAAAACTTTATCTTTCATCTTTCTGATTCTGTGTATCCATCCCCGCACTTTTACCGTGCCTTTTTTTCCGAATGTTTTTTCTATTGGTAGATATTCCATTTTAATCAAAAAGAATTATGTGGGGAATGTATAAAAAGGTTTCTAAGGTGTTATAACTATTCTTCTTTCTTTTTTGGGATATAGTAAGTGAGTCCGCCAATAAAAAATATTGCTCCAACTCCCCCCAATGTGAAATATTTCACAAACCATGCTGCCATATCTCTGTTATGATCTTCAGAAATCTTCTCATAATTTTCTTGATTAATTGCGTATTGTTTTTCTGTTTTTAACTCAATGGCTCGCTCTCTTTCATTTTCTAATCTTTGGTTTTCTGGAGAAAAAGCTACAATTTCGAGATCGCTTAAATTTGTATTTTCAAATGAATTTGATTCTAATTCTGTATTAATATCATTTACTCTTCTTACTACGTCTGGTGTTTCGGGAATATTAAGTCCTGAAATTCCATAGAACATCATTCCAGCTCCAAGAGCCATAGAAGCATATCTCATTCTCACTTTATTTTTTAAATTGATCATTTTAATTAAAATTGGGAAAACTAAACTGTTTATAAATATATTTATTTATGGTGTTAATCTTTCTGGATCTCTTGGAAGTAGAATTGCTTCTCTAACATTGTTTAATTGCAATAACCGTTGTACCATTCTGTCTAGACCCAAACCAATTCCGCCATGGGGGGGGCAACCGAATTTGAAAATTTCAGCATAAGCTTGCATTTCATCCAATTTTATGCCTTTTTCAGTAGCTTGTTTTTTAAGAATATCATATCTGTGTTCTCTTTGAGCACCAGTTGCAATTTCTACACCATTCCAGATTAAATCAAAAGATTTTGTTCCGTTTTCATCATCTTCTGGTTTCATATGGTAGAAAGGACGTACTTCCCAAGGATAGTTTGTTACGAAAACAAATTCTTCGTTGTATTCTTTTTTTATTATTTCTCCAAGAAGTGCTTCTGCTTCTGCATCTAGATCATCATCTTCTGAAAGTGATTTTCCGTGTTTTGAAAGTGTTTCTTTTATTTCTTTCATTGTTAAACGTGGAATTTTTTTGGGTACTATTGGTTTTATTTCTAGTAATTGTAGTTCTTCTTTACATTCTTTTTTTAATTCTGTTAAAACATATTTGAATAAATTTTCAATGACATCCATAACATCATGTTCATCTTTTATGAATCCCATTTCCATATCTACTCCAGTGAATTCAGTTAAGTGTCTAGTGGTGTTGCTATTTTCAGCTCTGAAAACTGGAGCTATTTCGTAAACTCTTTCGAAACCACCAGCAACAAACATTTGTTTGTATATTTGTGGAGATTGGGAAAGGTAAGCATTTTTTTTGAAATATTTTATATTGAATAATTCTGCACCAGATTCTACTCCGGCACTTGTTATTTTTGGAGTTGTTATGTTTGTGAAACTTTCTTTGTCAAAGAAATCTGCAGTTAGTTTGAATATTTTACTTCTTATTTTAAAGATTGCATTTATTTTTTCTTCTCTTGTATCTAGAAATCTATGATCTATTCTTTTATCTATGTTTGAAGTTCCCGCACCAACATCAATTGGTAAAGGAGTTTCTGCTTGATTTAGAATTTGGAAATCTTTTATTTCTAATTCGTTTCCTCCAGACTTTTGTTTGCTGGCTTGTATTTTTCCTTCAAATATTAGGGAAGATTCTCTTGTAACTTTTGAAAGTTCTTTGAATGTTTTTAGATCTTGTTTTGCAATTAATTGCATTTCACCAGTTCTATCTCTTAAAGTTATGAAAATTAGTTTTCCCAAGGGTTTGATTTGTTTTATCCACCCAGCTATTATTACGTTTGAGGATGGTTTTTTCTTTAATGCCTCTTTTATTAAAATTCTTTTATCTAACATGATAGGGATTGATTCTAATAATTATTTAAAACTTTCCTTTAAAGTATGTTGAATCCTTGATAAATTATTCCAATTATGAATAGCAATATTATTAAAAATCCGATTATGTAATTTTTTCTTAGTTTAAATTCTGGTATTCTGTTTCCATGTTTTTTTGCTTTCCAATAAATTAATATTAGTAATATACCTTCTATTCCTCCAACTAGTGAACCAGTTATTGCAACAACTTTGATAAAACTTTTGACTCCTAATAAGAATATTATTAATGGAATAAAAACAGTTAATGCCCAAGACAATTTTGGGTTTAAATTATAATCAAACATATATATTTCCTTCATTGCTAGTGCTAAAGTTAGGAAAGAAGTTAACATCGCAAATATTGCAAATAAAGAACCAAGAATGATCATTCCGGAGCCCAAAGAATTTCCTAATCCTAAAGTTACTATTTCTGTTGTATTTCCCCCGGTTATTCCCAATGTTGCAAAAGTGAATATTATGTAAGCAAACAAAGGTATTAATGAACCCAAAATTATTGCTTTCTTTAGTTTTTTTCTATCTTTTGTTAAATATTCTTTCATTTCGGGAACAGCCTCGAAACCTCTAAAAGCAAATAATATTACTCCGAATGGGACTAGGACATTATATATGTTAAATGTTGCTAGATTTGAGGGATTGAATTTTGTTGAAGTTATTGTGATAAAAGATATTACCACCACTAATAATAAAACTACGGCTAAAAAATAAATTTCTGATTTAGAGATCGCATTTAATCCTTTATATGTTATGACTGCAACTATTACAAAAAATATTAGTGAAAAAATTAAAGGATTCAATCCAAATATTGCAGAAAGTGCTTCTCCTTCTCCGATTAAATATGCTATTAGAGCACCGTAAATTCCAAAAAACAAAGAAAATATAGATAATTTTTTTGCCCACTTTCCAAGATATTTTTCTGCATACCCTGGAAATTGGTGATTGCCTGTAGTTCTTAATGTTACTTCACCATACATTAAATGCAACAAAAGCATGGCTAGTCCTACAATTATTATTGTTAATAATCCAGTTAGAAACCCGCCTTGGGAAACTGCGTATGGAATTCCTAAAACTCCTGCCCCAATTACTGTTCCAGTTAGTAAAGCGGTTGCCCTTAGAGCTTTTAATGATTCCATGGATTGATTTTAGAAATTTTGTTTTAAATAGTTATTGTTTTAAAAATAATTTTCTAATTTCTAAAATTGTAATTCCAGCTAGAGAATATCCTAGTATTGGTATCCAATCTTGTAGAGCTAATGGTGTTAATTTGAATACATCCACTAATGGTGTGTACAGTACTAAGAATTGTAGTCCTAGTGCTATCAATACTGAAATTATCAATAGTTTATTAGAGAACATCCCGGTTTTGAAAATTGATTTTGTTCTTGATCTACATACAAATACCAAAAATAATTCAAACAATATTATTCCCATTACTGCCATTGTTCTTGCTTTTTCTATGTTTTCCATGTTTGGAATGAATAATCCAAGACCAATTGCTGTTAAGATTATTCCAGATAAAATTAAGAATGTTATGTTGTTGTGTAGGATCCCATGCTTAGGATTTCTAGGTTTTCTATTCATTATTCCTTTCTCTGCTGGGTCTACGCTTAATGCTACGGCGGGCAAACTGTCAGTTACTAAGTTTATCCATAGGATTTGTAGTGGAAGTAAAGGCAAAGGAAGTCCTACAATTAATGATGTAAATATTATTCCTAATTCTCCGAGATTTGCAGATAATAATAGTTTTACAAATTTCTTTATGTTATCGAAAATTCTTCTTCCGTGTTTTATTGCTTGTACTATTGAATTGAAATTATCATCTAATAAAATCATGTCTGCAGATTCTTTAGAAACATCGGTTCCGGAAATTCCCATAGCCACGCCCACATCAGATTTTTTTAGAGCTGGAGCATCGTTTATTCCATCTCCAGTCATAGCAACTATTTCTCCATTTTCTTGGAGTGCATTTAATATCTTAACTTTGTGTTCTGGGTTTACACGAGCATAGATGTCTATTTTTCTTACTGCATGTTTTAATTGGGATTTACTTAGTTTTTCTAGTTGTTCTCCTGTTAGAACTTTGTCCCTTATGTTTAATTCTTTTGCAACAGCTTGGGCGGTTATTGCGTTGTCTCCGGTGATCATTATTACTCTTATTCCGGCTTTTTTACAAATCTTAACTGCGTTTTTTGCTTCGGATCTTGCAGGATCTATCATTCCGGTTAGTCCTAAAAAGATTAAATTTTCTTCTTTTTCATCTTTTGAATATGCTAAAGCTAGAACTCTTAATGCGGCTTTTGCCATCCGGTTATTCATTAACATAATTTTTTCTTTATCTTTTTGTGTTAAAACCTTCAGTCTTCCATCATTGAATGCATATTTACATTTTTTTAATACAACTTCTGGGGCTCCTTTCATATGGAGTTGTTTTTTGTTTTTATGCATGTCAATTGTTGCCATGTATTTATGTTCAGAATCGAAAGGAATTTCTTTTGTTCTTGCAAATTCAGTTTTGATGTTTGCTTTCTTTGCTGCAACTAAAAGTGCAAGTTCAGTTGGATCTCCTGTTCTTGTTTGGAGTTGAGAATTATTGCATAGAATTGCAGTTTCCATTAATTTTTTTAATCTGAGAGGATCGTATTTAGAAGAAATTGTTTTGAATAATCCTTTTGTTTCATATCCTTTTCCAGTTACATGTATTAATTCATTATTTGCGTAAATTTGAGTTACCGTCATTTCTCCAGAGGTCATTGTTCCAGTTTTATCTGAACAAATTGTTGTAACTGCACCCAAACTTTCAATTGCAGATAATTTCCTAATTAATGCTTTATTTTTTACCATTCCTTGCACACCCAATGCAAGTGCAATAGTTACAACTGCTGGTAATCCTTCTGGGATTGCGGCAACTGCTAAACTTATTGCAGTCATTATTGATTGTGTTAAGGGTATTCCTCTAATGAATCCAAAAATAGTTAATAGTATAATTATTCCAAGTATTGCTTTTTCAAGTTTTTTAGCAAATAAAGAGAGTTTTTTTTGTAGGGAGGTTTCTTTTTGTTTTATCTCTTTTAATGAAAATGCTATTCTTCCGAATTGTGTTTTGTTTCCTGTTGCGGTTACTACGGCTAATGCTCTTCCGTATGAAACTATGGTTCCTGCGAAAACCATGTTTTTTTGGTCTGCAATTATTGAAGTTTGTTTAATTGAGGCTATTGATTTAGAAATTGGCTGAGATTCTCCAGTTAGAGTTGCTTCGTTTGTTTTTAAGTTTGTAACTTTTAGTAGTCTTGCATCTGCTGGAATTTTATCTCCAGATTCTAGAACTAATATATCTCCTGGAACTACATTTTCCGCGTGGATTATTCGTATTTTGTTGTTTCTTAGTACTCTTGCATTGGGGGCAGAGATTTTTTTCAATAATTCTAGTGCTCTTTCTGCTTTGAATTCTTGATAGTATCCAAGACCGCTGTTTAATAGAACAATTGCAAGAATTACTAGAGAATCTATGTATTCTCTTATTATTACTGAAATTAATATTGCTACAAGCAAAATGTATACTAATGGGTTTTTGAATTGATGAAGAAATATTTTTAGTTTTGATATTTTTTTTTCATGAATTATTTTGTTTTTTCCGTGTTTTTTTAATCTATAATTGGCTTCCTCTAGCTTTAAACCAGTTTTAGGATTTGTGTTTAATATGTTTATAGCTTGATTTCTGGTTTTTGCATGAAAAGGAATCATGTAATTGTTTAGAATTGGTTTTTTATATGGTTTTTGGTAAATTTTATAAGGGGGATTTGTTATGTATTTTTGTGCTGAAGAAGCGGAGTTTATGTATTAACTGACTATGAAGCTTTTGCCGATATTAAATTACGTGGGTCTGTAGTTTAATTTGGATAGAATTTTCGGTTTCGGCCCGAAGGATAGGGGTTCAAATCCCCTCGGACCCGTTTCTTATTAGGTGCTGTGAGGTAATTTGGTTATCCTACCAGGCTGGGGGTCTGGTTATCCCGGTTCAAATCCGGGCAGTGCCATACAATATTATTGCTAGAATTATTAAGACAATTTCAAAAATAAACTCGTGAAGTGGAATTTTAACTATAAATCCGAATTCTTTAAATTTAATTTTTCTTTTTAGTTTGTAATGTAAATTATCTAAGAATATGTGTGAATAATATCCAATAACTCCTGCTAAAAATAATTCTTTTGAAATGAAATAGATTCCAATTAATATAAAACCAATTAAAAATGCTCCTTTTTCATGATGTATTAAGGTTCTTTGTTTTTTGTCTTTGTGTAGTATTGCTTGATTCCAACAATTTTTTATATTAAAATCTTTAAATTTGATTATTCTGTGCAAATAATGATCTATATCCACTAGCAATCCTATCAATGCAGTTAATATTACAAAATAAATATTGAATATTTGGAAGTTATATAATCCTAGTGCAATTACTAATGGAAATAGGAAATGAGTTAGTGGATACATTTTATTTGTCCTTTTTTGAATAATAGTATGTTATTGTTATAGCTAATAGTAAAGTTATTATTGCAAATGAAAACACATCTTTGTTTTGAGAGGTTGCCCTTATATTTGTTCTATATTCTACTTCACATTCTTCTGCACATACGCCGAAATTATCTTTTTGACAACAGTAATTATTTCCAGCACAATCTTCATTTGTATTGCATATCACAAAACAATTTTCATTATCGCAATGCATTGATTGAGAAATGTATGCGAATTTTCCAGTTATTGAGCTTCCCAACAAAAACATAGATAAAAATAATGTTATAAATAATAATGATGGAATTAATTTATTTTGGTTCATGTGATTATTTAATTATGTTGTTATAAAAAACTTTTGATAAATAAAAAGCTTTAAAAATATTATAATGAATTCTTGTTATATGAAGAAAGAAGTACAACAAGGCATTAATGTTAAAAAGGATGAAAATTTTTCTGAGTGGTACACTCAATCTATCCAAAAAGCTGATTTAATTGATTATAGTCCTGTTTCTGGTTGTTTAATATTTAAGCCAGGATCTTTTTCATTATGGGAAAAAGCCACAGAGTATTTTGATAAGAAAATAAAAAAGGATGGAGTTCAAAATTCTTACTTTCCTTTATTTATTCCTGAGAAACTATTGAAAAAAGAATCTGACCATGTTGAGGGTTTTGCTCCAGAAGTAGCATGGGTAACTCATGCTGGAGATACTAAACTAAATGAAAAATTAGCAATTAGACCTACTTCAGAAACAATAATGTATGATGCGTATTCTAAATGGATTAGATCTTGGAAAGATTTACCTTTAAGATACAATCAATGGTGTAGCGTAGTTAGGTGGGAATTTAAACATGCTGTACCATTTTTAAGAACTAGGGAATTTTTATGGCAAGAAGGACACACTGTTTTTACTACAAAGAAAGAAGCAGAGAAAGAAGCTAAGAAAATTTTAGGATTTTACGCTGATGTTTATGAAGATTTATATGCGGTTCCGGTTTTGAAGGGAATTAAATCTGAAAAAGAAAAATTTGCTGGTGCAGATTATTCTTTAAGTGTTGAAACATTGTTACCTAATGGGAAAGCAATTCAAGGTGCAACATCTCACCATTTAGGACAGAATTTTTCTAAACCATTTAATATTAAATTTGTTGGTGAAGATGAAAAATCTCAATATGCTTGGCAAAATTCTTGGGGATTTTCAACAAGAAGTTTGGGAGTTATGTTGGCAGTACATGGAGATGATAAAGGATTAGTGTTGCCTCCAAAGATGGCATTAAATAAAGTTGTGATTGTTCCTATCCTATTCAAGAATAAATCTGAGAAAGTGATAAAATTTTCTAAAGATGTATTCAAGAAATTGAAAAAGTTTGGTGCTATGTTTGATGATAGAGAAGATTATAGCGCTGGATGGAAATTTAATGAGTGGGAATTGAAAGGAATTCCATTAAGATTAGAAGTTGGACCAAAAGATGTTGAAAAGAAACAAGTTGTTATTGTTAGAAGAGATACTGGGGAAAAAGAATTTGTAAAAGTGGGAAAAGTTGTTGATAGAGTTTCTTCTTTATTAGTTGAAATACAAAAAGATATGTTTGAGAAAGCTAAGAAATTTTTGGATGAAAGTATTGTTTCTGTTAAAGATATTTCTTCATTGAAAAAAACTGTTGATTCTGGAAAAATAGGAAAAACAAATTGGTGTGGGAATCCAACGTGTGAAGCAAATATAAAAGATAAAACTAAAGCCAAAAGTTTGAATTCATCATTTGATGAAAAAGGTTCTGGAAAATGTTTTGCTTGTGAGGCTGAAGCTAAATTTGTAACTTATTTTGGAAAGAGCTATTAAACTAAATTCCATTTAACTATTGTTTTCATTATTTCCATTTTTCTTCTTGGTACTGATCTTTCTAACCAACCAACTTGATAGAATGGATGTTTATCTTCTAAGAAGTCTAAAGCTTTTTTTGGATCTGCTTTTATATTAACTGTTTGTCTCATTAACCCTTCATGATATGCTGCGGTGATTGCTCTGTTTAGTACTCCTTCATTTCCGTATTCTCCTGGAGATTGGAAATAATCTACATCAGATAATGAAAAAACTTTTTCTGCACATTGTTTTGTTCTATTCATGTGGCCCCACTCAGTTAAAAATGCGGTTTCTAGATCATTTGGATCTGGATTTCCGGGAAGTGGTGCTGCATAAAGAAAAGCGAAATTTCCTAGTGTGTCTACAGGTCTCCAATCTGTGTAAATGTTTTGTCCGTGAATTCCATTTCTATTTAAAAAATTAGCAATTTCGATATGGGATCCTACTTCAGGGGATGTTGGTGTTGGTCTGAACCCTCCTGCAGAACCAGAGATTAATATATCTCCAATGTTTCCCTTTTCATATATTTCTATTGCTTTTTTACTTCTTGGAAAGGTTTGTTCATTCTCTCCTGCGAGTAAAATTAATAGATCATATTTTATTCTCATAGTTTAGGGAAATGTGTTTTACTTATAAATTTAATTATTTAGAATATATTTGAGAAAAAATTAATTATTTGTGCGTACCAAGGCATTCCAATTATTTCTATTTCTGAGTCTCTTTTTTGTGAAAATTCTCGGCCGTGTTCATCTTTGTATTTTAGTTTTATTGAAACTTTTCCAGTTATGAAATCTTTAGAATTTACTTTTATTATTACAGATTCTGATTGTGCATCTTTTGTTAGTGTTATTGGTTCTTGATTTGTTAATTCTATTTCTATTTCATCAACTTTTGCTATTGAAGTTATTGTAAATGAAATGTTGAATTCTTTGTTGTACTCAATTTGTTTTGGGTATTGTGTTCCAAGAATTTTTACATCTGGTTCTTCAAATATTTTTACTCCGACTTCGCTTATTAAATCAATATCATTAACTTTAGCAGTTGCTGTGATTAAATTATTTTTTTCTACATTGTTGAAAGGTATTCTTTCGTTTACTCCAATTTTTAGATCTTTTGTTATGCATTCTTGTCCTAAACAAATTTCAGTGTTTCTTAATAGTGTGTTTCCAATGTTTTTTGCGTTACAGATTATGTTTACTTCTTCAAAATCATAGTAATATTCTTTTTCAGAATTACAAGATAGAGATAAATCTTCAGAATATTTTTTATCTTCTTTTTCTTGTAAACTTTGTACTAGTTCTTCTGCTTCTTGTTGGGTTATTACATCGTAAGAACTTCCGAATTCTATTTGAGAACTTTCTCTCGTTTCAAATAAATCTTTCGCTTCTAATTCTGCTGTGTAGATGAAATTTCTGTTTATGTCTTCTGGAACTTGAGTTATCCAGTAAACTGATTTTTCTTGGGAAGGTTTTAGAAGAATTTGTTTTCTATTGTCTTCAATTGTTGTTGGACCTTTTGTTATTGTTATTGTATTTGCAATGTATTTATCGAAAGGATTTTGCATAGTTACTTTTATTGGAACATAACTTCCAGGACCAACTTTGTCAAATAGTGGCTCAATTGTGAATTCGAAAGGGGGTTGTATTTTGTTTCCTTCGTTTGTTATTAATTTATTATCTTCAAAGGAAGAAGATTGTAATTCTGTGTTTATTGATTTCCAAGAATACCTTACTGAAGGTTCTCCAGAATCTATTGATTTATCTAGTTCTATATGCGAAGGATCTATCCACCCAAATTGTCCAAAGGTTATGTCATATGGTACCCAACCATGTCCAGGGAAATAAATTTCTGCCCAACCATGATTTTCAAATGTATGGTTTAAATTTGAATATGCTGTTCCGGAAATGAATCTTGCTGGAATTCCGACTGATCTTGATAATGAGATAAATAATGAAGAAATTTCGTCACATACTCCTTCTCTGCTGTTTAATACCCAAGAAGATTTTAATGCTGCCTCTGCAGTTAATGTTGAAAGGTCATATTCTATTTCTTTATTGACCCAGTCAGAAAGTTTGAATACTGCAGTGTATAAATCAGTTTCACCCTCAACTATTTCTGAAGCCTTGGTTATTATCTCTGGAGTTATATCTATTATTTCTCCAGCCTCTAAATATGTTTCATATTTCGAATCTAAGTTTTGGATTGGAAAAGGAATATGTGGGACAGGATAAAGATTATTTTGAGTTGCAATTCTGGAAGATAGTTGATATATGAATGGATCTTGGAATGAATTCCATTTGAAAATTAAATTATCTTGATTATTTTGTGCATTTGGTGTTGTTGTTAGAGAGTGTACTGTTTGTCTTGAAGAATCTATTGGATTTAAGTATAAAGTTGTTGTTAGAGAATCAAATCCGGAAGATCCTGTTAATAATATTTCTCCGTTTGAGTTGTATTCTATTGTTAAACCAGTTCTATCATTGTAATTTTCTGGTTGAGCTGTTGCTAACGGAATTATTAGTAATAAAATTAATATCAAACTCTTTTTCATAGTTAAGGATTATACGATTTGTTTATATAATTTGTGATTGAAATCTTTCTAAAAATTCTTTAAATTGATCTTTGGCTACTCCTGCTCCACAAGCAAAGTCGTGTCCCCCTCCGAATCCATCTAAGCCTTCTATTGATTTTGTAACTATTGGCGCTATTTTTGTTGTTGCACTTCTAATGCTCATTATTATTTTATCTTCGTTTTGCCTTATCACCATAATTATTTTTTTAGGATATTTGTATATTAAATAGTTAGAAATTACGCTTGTGAATGAATTTTTTGTTGGTGGGAGATATACTTGGAATAATTTATCTTTTGTTGGTTTTTCTTTGTCTATTTTGTTAAATAGCTCTTTGTATTCATTCATGTGTTTTGAGATTTCTCTGTGAATAAATTTAGATCTTGGAGTTTCTTTTTCTAGTAATTCTAAGGGATCTTCTATTTTTAGTAATAGGTTTGCCATTCTATGTACTTTTGATGTTGCATTTTTTAATACCATTGCAAATATGTTTATTAGTTCTCCAAGTTTTGAATTGAATATTGCTTCATCAGCTTTTTTTATTTTTGGTGGAAGGAGTTTTGGATTTTCTTTTGCGAACTTTTTTGCGAATGTTGGATAGTACCAATCTGAAATTGTTCCAACGGTTGCAAGCCAAGGAAATTTTTCTTCCGCAATTTTGTGTGCCCAGTACGTTGTGGGTTTGTTGTTTTTGTTTTTTCCAAGCATTGGGTTGAAATATTTTACACCTTTTCTTTCTAATGGTTGGTGGTGATCTAGCCAAATAACTGGAACATTTACTTTGTCTAAAAATTCTTGATCTACAATTGGAATGTCTAAAATGAAAATGTAATCTGGGTTGTATTCTTGTACTTTTACGTAAAATCCTTCTTCAAGTATTGGTTTTGTTTTTAGAACAACTCCTTTTCCTTTGTCTATGTATTTTTTTAGTATAAGGTAAGAACATAATCCATCTGGATCGTCATCAAAGAAAAATAAAGGGTTTTCTGCTTTGTTTAGGTATCCTCTTATTTCCTCAATTTGTTTCTTTGTTAACATAGAAATGATTTATTTATTGGGTTTATAATTATTTTGTTTAATCGAATAAAGTATATTGGTTCTTTTTTGCTTCCCTTTCTTTCTTCATATCTTCCATTCTTTCTTCGAGTTCTCTATGCTGTCTTAAACTAGTTAAAATATATTCTCTTAGTTCTCCTAAAGATTCTAAACTCCTAATGTGATTAATTACTTCTGGACTTGGATGATATAAACTGATTCCTGGTTCAACTTGTACCCAACCGTATTGTTTTGGCTCACTCATTTTAAAAATTATTTGGCTTT
The DNA here is from genome assembly GCA_964344655.1 of Candidatus Woesearchaeota archaeon. Taxonomy (GTDB): domain Archaea; phylum Nanobdellota; class Nanobdellia; order SCGC-AAA011-G17; family PNOQ01; genus JABJPM01. The sequence continues at coordinate 90,096 of CAYFOF010000003.1, forward strand.
TCTTTGATTAGCTCTTTGGGAAGGTCTTATCTTTTCTGCGCCTTTTCCTTTTTTGTTTAAGCCTCTAGATTTTTTGGCTGCAGATGTTAATCCACGGTTTACTCTTCCTTTTTGATTTGCAATCCAGTTAATTTTTTTATCAGTTTTGATTACTGGATGATTTGGATCAACCAAGATAACTTCAAACCAATAAAATTTACCGTCTTTTGCTAATTGATAAGAATTCAATACTTCTAAGTTTGTGAATTTTTTAGATGCTCTTTCTTCAGCAACTTGTTGATAATTTTTTGCTAGAATTTTTAATCTTCTTCTGTGTTTGGATCTTCTACCTTTTTTTATTAAAGGTCTCATACGTCCACCACGTGGAAGTTTTACTCTAATTAGTACATATCCTTGTTTTGCTTTGTAGCCTAATTGTCTTGCTCTTGCTAAGTTTGTTGGTTTTTCTAGTTTTACAAAAGAACCTTCTTTTCTCCACTTGATTAACCTAGTTCTTAACAAAGCTGTCGTAGGTTTTCTCCACAATTCTCGAATATATTTGTACATCGTAGGATTTGATGGAAATGGTTTATTTATAAAGGTTTTGGATTAAATAAAAAAGAAAAATTAGAAATTTAATTGTGCTGTTACTCTTGGCTCCGCT
>CAYFOF010000004.1:0-17304 GCA_964344655.1 Candidatus Woesearchaeota archaeon
ACATAGAATCAAAATCATCAGAACTTAGTCCTGGATTTGATATATTAATTGAAACCACATTCCATCCTGGATTTAAATCAATATTTTGTGATATTAGTGTTCCACACTCAATTCCATCATCAATTAAAGTATTACAATCATTATCTTTACTATCACAAACCTCTAGATTAGTTGGGAATCTTTCTCCATCGCCATCATCACAATCTCCAGGTGTTAAAACCAAGCCCGCAGAAGTTAAATGGACATTAAATGTTAATCCTCCAGAAACACTACATAAAGTCGAAGAGCTTCCACCATACCCATCCCCATCATTATCTTCATAAACATCAGTATGTAACATAAATCTTAAGTTATCCGTATCATCACAATCATTATGTCCTAAAAATCCTGGTTGTGCATCGCAACCAGAACTTTCTACATAATAATTATCTCCATCATTATCGGTGCACAAAGGAGAAACACCAGTTATTTCTGCTTGAATTTCTGATTGAGACATTGCCTTATTTACTACTTTAATTTCATCAAACATCCCATTATAATAATCAACTCCATAAACTATTCTTCTCCCAATAGAAACTGGACCCGATGAAGATACAAAATTTGTAGCTGATCCAGAATATCCTCCGGTAACCAATTCCCCATCAACATAAATTTGCATATCATTAACTCCATTAATTATTCCAGCAATATGATGCCAGTTATTTACGGAAACAGAATCTGCAGGAACTTCAAGTTGGTGTCTATTTGAAGAAACACTTCCCTCCCCATTCCCAAATCCCACACGAATTGTATTCCCGCTTGTTACCTCTAACCAAGCACCAGTATACGCATTATCATCGTCAGTTCTAATAATAGAAGAATGTGTTAATTTATCAGTATTAACCCAGCCCATTAGTGTCAATGGTAAACTAAAAGATTGATCTCCATACTCAATATAATTTGAAACTCCATCAAAAGAATATGCACCACCTACTATTCCCGTAACAGGACTAGGTGAACTACTTGTTACCGGATTAAAGCCATTACTTGAGTAATCGTTTATATTTGAATCAAATGGAATATACAAAATTGTATCAACATCAACTACACAATCAGAATAAGAACAACCACTCACAGTACATGTTTTAACACTACAAGTAGGATTATCAGGACACAAAGCATCATTGGGAACTCCCGCACCACAACTTCCAGCAGAACAAATATCATTTTCAGTACAATCAACACCATCATCACAGGAATTAGACGTAAAAGAAATTTCACAAGTTCCTCCATTACAAATTCCTTCTTCACAGGGCAGATTATCTAAATAATTACAATCATCATTGATTAAACATCCTCCAGTACCAAGAGTTATAACAATATTATTTTCATTGCTAGGATTTACTTGAGAACCATAAAAATAATCATTTCCCCCATATGTTGCCCAAATATTATAATTATCATAACTTACCCTATCATGTACTCCTCCAGAATTTAAAGTTCCAGTTTCATTATAGTCATTCAAAAACAATAAAACCTCTCCATTAATATCTGTATAATCAAAAACAAAATGAGAAGAATCTAAAGTTTCTGCAGAAACCAGTGAATTAATAACTGGATTTCCAAAATCATCTTGAACAGTAACTAACAAATATGATTTCTTATGTAAATCATAATTTCCAGTAGAATATCCAGTAAAATGATAGTTATCTGGATCAAATCCATTTAAAAATTTATTATTTATTAGCCTTAAATTATTTGCATCAGAACTTCCACTACCAATCTGTATAGCAGAAGTTGGATTTGAAGGAGTATAAAATAAATTATCTACTCTACTAAACGTATTATTTTCTAACCATATATCTGTAGATTGCCCATAAAAAGAAGTTATCCATATTGCTTTATCATTTGATTCAAAATAATTATTATAAAATAATTTATTATCTGGTGGAACGTTTCTAGTCGTAGAATCTCCCACATATAAAGCATATAAGTGCAAATTATCATTATCATTTCTTTTTTCAGTATAAAATCTATTATTGTAAATATTATTATTGGGACCACTTGCACTAAAAAATATGCCTGTAGAAATTGGAGTACATCCTGGATGTTCAGGATTAGTATAGTATTCACCAGTTATATGAAAGTCATTATTGTAAACATCCACATCAAAAGTTTCATCAGAAGAATAATCATTAATCCTTATAGCATTCGTTGAAAAAGTTAAATCTGATCCAGTTATATATTCTGGATCACAAGGCTGAGCAACAGAATAAAAAATATTGTTATAAATATTAATTCCATTAGACCTATAAACTAATATACCACTACCATGAATTGGATCAAAAACATTGTTAAAAACTTCTGAATTATCTGTAGAATATGTAATTGCATAATGGTTAGTAACCTTTTGATTATTCTCTATAACATTATTATAGATTCTAGAATTGCCTCCTACAACATTTATTACACCTTGTCCACCAGAAGCAATATTATTATGAAAATCTTGAGAACCAATAACAGATCCAGTTCTAAAAAGTTGTTGTCTTGTCGTAATCCAGGGTTGATAATTATATAATTCAGAGTAAGATATAGAACCCGAAGAACTAGTTCTTATAGCATTTGAATCAATTCCAGAAACATTAATAATAACATTTTCAACATTCAAACTTCCTCCACTCATATAATAAGAAGTTATACCAAAACCAGAATGCACAAAAGAGCCAGAATTTATATATCCATCCCTAACAGTAATACTTGCTCCAGGTGTCCCAGTTTGACCCATATAATCCGGACCATAACAAGCTTGAGAAGAATAAGTATCACAATAAGCATCAGTATAGTACCTTATAACTCCCACACCATGATCATGAGCAGGCAAAATCCCTCCCAAATCTAAAAATTGATTATTGCTATTAGAAGTTATTTTTATACGATAATTTCCTGCCGGCTGATCATCAAAATCGCAAAAAGCCACCATTCCCTCCCCATCAAAATCGGCACCATAAGTATTACTACAAACAGTAGTTCCAACAGAATTTTCAACTTCTAATGTTGCCCCCCCATTACCATCTTGATATAATATTATTCCCCTATAATGCCTATTACTTACTGGCAAATAAACCCAATCAGAAACCACTACACTTCCAGCATTTGGCAAGTATAAAGAGTATTCATCTATTAAGGGCATCTCTTGTTTGGTTCCTTGTCTTGCTTCTGGGGCACCAGAAATATCCCAATTATTTGGAGATCCATCAGTCCATTCTTCAAAATTCCAATTAGGCACCATATTATATGCTTCAGCATAAGTAATAGTATAACCATTCAAATCTAATATATCATTGTCTCCCAAGAATAAACAAGTCATCGGATCTGAAATATCCTGCATTAGAAGAAAATAAGTATCAGAAAAAGATGAATAATCTCCACAAGAATTTAATTCAATACAATTTGGATGAGAAATATCAAGACACGTTCTTGAACCAGGGGCAGAAACAGTTGCACCAGCATTAGCCCTAATATCCTGCTCCAAACTATCCAAAGGGCCTTTTTTTACTTCACTAGTATTACAACCCGAAATAACAAGAACTACTAATAAAAATAATAACCCCAACTTTTTCATAATAAACCTAAACGATCACACTTTATAAATCTTTTTTAATTTTGGTTATAAAAAATCCGTCAGTCCCGTTATCTTGTGGCCAAATTCTTAAACATTTCTTCACCGAAGAATTATACTCTTTGCCATTAAAAGAAACAACAGAATCTCCATGCTTCAAATTTAAATTAATTTTAACAATTTTAGCATTAGAATAGTTATCCAATAAGTAACTAATCACCCCCTCATCTTCTTCAGGCTCTAAAGTACAAGTAGAATAAACCATTTCACCACCACTCTTCAAATTTTCAAAGGCAGTTTTAATCAATTGTTTCTGTATTCCTGCCAAACGTCTAATAGAAAAAGGGTTCCAAGTTTTAATTGTTCCAGGGCTCTTACTCAAAGTTCCAGTTCCAGAACAAGGAGCATCTAACAAAATTTTATCAAACTCAAATCCCTTGATAAAGCGTCCTTGCATCAATGTTGTAATAACATTTCTAACTCCACACCTTTGTAAATTAGAATTCAAAGAACTCATTCTTGTATAATCAGTATCATTGGCAATAATAAATCCCTCATTTTTCATCTTAGCCCCAATTTGAGTAGTTTTAGAACCTGGAGCAGCAGCCATATCCAAAACAAATTCCCCTGGTTTAGGATTCAAAACTTCAACTGGAATCATAGAGCTAGCTTCTTGAACATAAAAATATCCCAATCCATGTTCAGGACGATTACCTAATCCAAAAACTTGCTCATCAATAAAAAATCCTTCTTTACACCATGGAACTTGTTTTAATTTAAAATCAATTCTTTTCTTAAATTCTGGAATAGAAATTTTCAAAGTATTAACTCTTAAAGATTTAGTTTGTTCTTTCAAAGAATATTCTTTAAATTTTTCAAAATCTGTTAATTCTGAATACCTCTTAACAAACTTCTCTTTAAATTCTGGAATTTGCATAGAATAAAACAAAAATTACTAATTTAAAAATCTAATCTTTCTTCCAAAGCAAGTTCTGTCAAAGCTATAGCTCCTTCTTTAGTAGATGCAGTAGCAATAAATCGATTTTTATGACAAAAAAGAGCATCCCTCACACCAGTAACATCAGCTAATTCTTCATCCAAGCCCGCCCAATGTTTTGGGAACAAAATTTTTCTTTTCCCTCCACCGCCAAACGTAGCTTCCGAAGCCCAACGATCCCAGGAATATTGATAAACTCCAAACAAAATGTCTGTTTTATTAGATACTTTAGCTTTCCACGGGGGAGTTGGAGGATCAAAAACAACATATCTTCCATTACTCTCTCGAATTGCCTCTTCAATTAATTCATTCGCTGGTTCTAAACTATTAGCAAAACCAATTTTTCTTCTCAAAAATCCTAAAGAAAAATCTAAAGCATCATAAAAACAATCATCAATATCTTGATCAGAATTCCATTCTGGTGAATAAGAGCCAACAATTTCTGCTAACAAAGTTGGTTTAATCCCATGGATAACAGGATAGATACCATTATCTGCTGCATCTATTGGCCTTATAATTTTTTTATCTATAAAGTCAAATGCCATATCAGATTTAACTAAACCTCTTCCGAAATTATGCCAAACTAATCCGGCAGAAGCATATGGAGTCCCACATCCCCTTTTCATATTAAAATCATCTTGGTGATGGTCGAAATCTCCAGTGCTAGGGTTATATTTCATCCCAACATCAACTCTAAGTCTTGCTCTAGAATAAATTTCAGGGTCTCTAGTTCTAACTACTTCAAAATCCCCATATTGTAAGATAAGTGCAGAGATTGCAAATAATTCATCTGCATGAAATCTTCCATCATGTGTTGCAACTAACATAAAAAAAGGAAAAGAATTCCCTTTAAAAAGCTAACTTTTCTCGTGAACACGGCAAATCAAATCCATCACAATCCCCATCTATACCATTTCCACAAATTTCAACTCTTTCAGGATTAACATTATGATCCAAATCATTACAATCTAAATTATTAAACGCCATTTCATCTAAAGGATGTTCAAAATAATCGAAATTTCCCCAACATTCAAAGTGTCTTATTTCTCCGGCACCATGCATATCATGATCTTCATCTAAGTAAAACGGTCTCCAATACCATTTTTCTGGATCATTGTCATCACAATCTATTCCAAAATAACATCCTTCGCCAAAACCATCTCTATCTAAGTCCAAACAATCACTATTTCCTAAATTAAAAGAAAGGAAAAACAATAAAATCCCTATAACTAAAATAACTTTTTTCATATTCGGGGGAAATTTAAACCATTTAAAAAAATTTGTATGCGCGAGCCGGGACTTGAACCCGGGTCACCACGTTGGCAACGTGGTATACTAACCACTATACTACTCACGCACTAAGAAAAAAACAATAAACCAACCTTTTTAAAGCTTTTTAACTAACTAATAATATGGACTATTATTCAACCATTGCAGAAGGATATAATGAACTTCACAAAAATGAACAATTAGATAAAATAAAAGCAATTTTCAAAAATGTTTACATCTCAAATGAAGAGACAGTTTTAGATGTTGGTTGTGGAACAGCATTATATGCATACTTATTTAGAAATTATAAAGGAATAGATCCCAGTCCAGGAATGTTAGATCAAGCAAAGGCAGATGTAATAAAAGGAGAAGCTGAAGATCTTCCATTTGAAGATAATTCTTTCGATAATGTTATTTCAATCACAGCGATACATAACTTCAATGACTACAAAAAAGGAGTAGAAGAAATGGAGAGAGTAGCAAAGAAAAAAGTGATAATAACTTTACTAAAAAAAGCAAAAAAATTCGAAGAAATAAAAAAATATCTAAAAGACTATAAACAAATAGATCAAATTACTGATTTAATATTCGTAAAAAATGTCAAATAAAATAACTGCATCACATATACTAGTAAAATCACAAGAAAAAGCAGAAGAAATTCTAAATAAACTAAAAATAGGAAAATCTTTTGAAGAATTAGCCAAGGAAAATTCATTATGCCCCTCTAAAAAAAGAGGAGGAAATCTTGGGACTTTTTCCAGAGGACAAATGGTGAGAGAATTTGAAAAAATAGCTTTTAATCTAAAGAAGGGAGAAATCTCAGCACCAGTAAAAACTCAATTCGGTTGGCACATAATAAAAAGAACTAATTAATCAAACATCTTAAACAAACCGCCGCCAGAAGCAGGTTCATTTTTTTTAGGAGCATCATCTTTTCTCATAGGTTCATCGAATTGCATCCTTTTAGGTTCCTCAGCTTTAACAACAGGGTCTACATTAAAAGAATCTTGATTTTTTCTTTCCATTTTTGAATCCTTTATATCTTTCAAAATTCTAGATTTAATATCATCAACATCATCAGAAGATATTTTCACTTTTGATTTCTTTAATTTAATTCCTTTTAATTTTCCCCTCTTTCTTAAAATAAAACTAGTATATATTAACATTCCAAATATCAAACCAACTAATATCAAAAACGGAGTATCAGAGGTTCCGGACCCAGAAGATCTAACTGCTTGCCCAGTCACACCACTAAAGAAATCACCAAATTTCTCTCCAAAATTCCTATTATCAATAACTTCTAAAGAAAACGTTTCATCATTATTCAAAACTTTAAATGTTTGTTGACCTTCATCAAATATAGTATATAAAATTATGCTCATATTCTCTCCCGGAGCCAAATTTGTTCTCTTCTCAACAACCTCTCCATTCTCATCCTCTAAAACTAAAGGTTCAGAATAATGAATATTACCAATGTTGGTTACCCTCAAAAATTGCCCATCCAAAACCAAACCAACTTTTTCAACTGTTTCAACATCAAAGTATCTTTCAACTTTTAATCCAGCAGATTTAGCACTAACTTTCCATTCTCCTGGCACAGCGTGTTTTTCCAATATATAATCAAAATCATCGTTCGATAATACAATTTCTTTTACTTGCCTTCTTCCCTTTCCATCATAAACTTTAAGTTCAACATCTTCTATTATCTCCTCTCCAGCTTGATCAACCAAAGCAGGAATAATCGAAACTACTTCATCTGGAAAGTAAGTTTCTTTTTCAAAATTAATGTTCAATAATTGTGGAATTCCCACAACAAAAAATTGTATTGTAGTCTCACCATAATTTCCTTGCGCATCAACTATAGAAACATCCAAATCATGATATCCAGAAGTAATATCTGCACCAGTAATAAATTCATAAATAAATTTTTCGCTACTTATCGAAGTCTTATATTCAACTTCATCAAAAAGAATTTTAACATCTCCACTTTCTAAAACCTTAGAATCAACATTCCTTTGAACACTTCCCTCTAATTTAATCTCTTCTCCAGGATTTATTTGAACACTATCTAATCCTACAACAATATTCAAAGTATTATCAACAACTAAAACCCCCGGCACAAGAAATTCTTCTAATTCAACTAAACTAGAATCTAATAAAGAGATACTAATAGTATAATTTCCTGCATCATCTGGAAAAATACACCCATACTTACAAAATCCGGCACTCTGAGAAAATTGTCCATCAACAATTTGAGTTAACAAAACTAAATCGCCATTTGGACCATAAAAATTAATCATCGCGTTTCCTGTAAAGTCAGACCCTAAATGTTTTACTTCCTCTCCTTCAATAGAAAAGGCATCTCCCAATTGAACATTATACGAACTTAAAGAAACATCATTTTCAGCAGAAGTTACTAACGGCATTATTAATAAAACAACCAACAGCGACATCAATCTCTTTTTCATATCAATTAGAATCTGATTTCTGATATATAAATCTTTTCATAGATAGCTTTAAATATTTATTAAAAAAACAAAATACTATGAAAAAAGACTTAGAGGCGTTAAGACACTCAGCATCACACTTATTAGCTCAGGCTGTTCTTGAATTATTCCCAAAAACTAAGCTAGGAATTGGACCAGCCATAGAAAATGGATTCTATTATGATTTTGAAATAAAAGGAGAGTTCTCAGAAAAAGATTTAGAAAAAATAGAACAAAAAATGAAAGAACTTTCTAAACAAGATTTGAAAATAATTGCAGAACCAAAAACAAACGCTGAAGCAAAAAAAATCCTTAAAGACCAGCCATACAAATTAGAGCTATTAAAAGAGCTAAAAGCAAAACCAACCTTTTTCACGCAAGGAAATTTCACAGACCTATGTGCTGGCCCTCACGTAAAATCAACTAAAGAAATAAAGTATTTCAAATTATTAAAAACGGCAGGGGCATACTGGAAAGGAAATTCAAAAAACAAAATGCTTCAAAGAATTTATGGCACAGTATTTTATGAAAAAAAAGAATTAAAAGAATATTTACACATGTTAGAAGAAGCTAAAAAAAGAGATCACAAAAAACTTGGTGAACAACTAGAATTATTTTCATTCCATGAAGAAGGCCCAGGATTTCCATTCTTCCATCCAAAAGGAATGATACTATACAATCAATTAGTAGATTTCTGGAAAGAAATCCATAAAAAACACGATTATCAAGAAATCAAAACTCCAATAATCCTAAACAAAGAATTATGGTTAAAATCTGGACATTGGGATAACTACAAAGAAAATATGTACTTCACAAAAATCGATAATAAAGATTATTCCGTAAAGCCAATGAATTGCCCTGGTGGAATTTTAGTTTATAAAAATAAATTACACAGTTACAAAGAATTCCCATTAAAATTAGCAGAACTTGGCCTAGTACACAGACATGAATTATCTGGAGTATTAAATGGATTATTCAGAGTAAGAAATTTCACTCAAGATGATGCACATATTTATTGTACTGAAGAACAACTAGAAGAAGAAATAAAAAACGTAATAAATTTATCCGATGAAATATACAAAACATTTGGATTAAGTTATGAATTAGAACTCTCAACAAAACCAGAAAAATCAATTGGGTCTCAAACAATGTGGGACAATGCAGAAAACTCACTAAAAAAAGCTCTTGAAAGTTTAAAACTTGATTATCAATTAAATCCTGGAGATGGTGCTTTTTACGGCCCAAAAATTGATTTCCACATAAAAGATTCTTTAGGTAGATCTTGGCAATGCGGAACAATACAAGTTGATTTCTCTATGCCAGAAAAATTTGATTTAGAATATGATGGCAAAGACAATCAAAAACATAAACCAGTAATGGTCCATCGTGCAATACTTGGAAGTCTAGAAAGATTTTTAGGAATATTAATAGAACACTACGCTGGAAAATTCCCATTATGGTTAGCTCCAACCCAAGTAAAAATAATGAATGTAAATGATAATGCATTAAAATACTCTAAAAAAATAAAGGAAGATTTGGAAAAACACAACATAAGAGTAGAACTAGACGAAAGAAATGAATCAATTTCTAAAAAAGTTAGAGATGCTCAAACCCAAAAAATAAATTACATGATAACAATTGGAGACAAAGAAGTTAAATCTAAAAAATTAGCAATTAGAACAAGAGATGGAAAAGTTTCTTTCGGTATTTCTCCAACCAAATTTATTAAAGATCTTCAAAAAGAAATAGAATTAAAAAAATGAAAAGAGACGAATTTCTTGGATGGTATGGAACTGCAGCCATATTAATAGCATATGCATTGATAAATTTTAATATAATTTCTTTAGAAGGATACCTATACCAACTACTGAACACCACGGGAGCGTTAGGAATTGCCTATATTTCATTCAAAAAAAGAGCATATCAACCAGGAGTTTTAAATGTTATTTGGGCAGCAATAGCTTTAATTGCAATAATGAGTTTACTAACAAAATGATTGAAGAAATAAAAAAATTTTTACAGGAACTAGAAGAATCTAAAGTGTTTCAAGATTTCAAAAAAACAAATCCACTAGCATACAATTCTAGTATAAGTAAAATACAAAATCAATTACAAATAGATTATTACGATCCAAACAAAGATAAAATAACATCTTTCACAAAACAAGGAGAAGAAATAATTCTACAAGAATCTGAAGTATTTAGAAAAGAAAAAATAAAAATCCCTGAATTACAAATAAACAAAGTAAAGATAACACTAGAAGAAATCGAAAAAATAATTTCAGAAAAATATCAAGAAATTCCAACAAAAAAAATATTCATTCTACAACAAACTGAATTTCCAATTTGGAATATAACGTATTTAACTCAATCTCTAAATATATTGAACATAAAAATAAACGCAATTTCGGGAGAAATAATCGAAGAAAAAATAGAATCAGCACTTAATTTTCAAAAGAAATAATTTTCATTTTACTCTTAAATCCAGAAATAATCCTAACTTTCTTACCAAAATGCTTAGATAAGAATTTCTCAATTTCTAAATTAGCTTTTCCATCTACAGGTTTAGCTTTAATTTCAACACGATAACAAGAGCGAGAATTATCAAAACTAATTTTATTTTCTGAGCAATTAGTTTTTACAATAATTTTCATTTATATCTCTCTAAAAATTCTTCTTCCAAGAAATGCATCTTTCCAGGAATAATCAAACATTGGGGAAACTTGCTCAAAGAAATATCTTTCAGTTTAGAAACTTTAATTTCTTGATCTTTTCCACCCATTCTAGCACATCCAACACAAACTAAGTCTCCAGAAACACCATTATCAATTAAATATTTTGCAGCTTCAGAAGATTCTAAAAACTTATTCTCAGATGGATTCAAATCCAATAAAAACAAAGTATGATATCCTTTTTCATAGTTATCATTAAAAACTTCAACAGGAGCTTTAACATTCGAATAATCAAACGGAATAGAAGTTACTTTACCAAATTGATATAAAAACAATCCAGTCTCTGCAACAACATTCAATATTGAAGTATTATGAACAATCTCAACAGAAATTCCCTTTTCCTTAGCATCCATCAACATTCCAGTGTGTGTTGTAGCAGAAAAAACATCTCCAATAACTAAAAAAGCAACATTTTGAGAAGAAGCATCTTCTAAAATTTTATCAACTCCGTTTTCCACCATATTCCTATCAGCTAAAATCACTTTTTTACCATAAAATTCTTCTAATTTAGAAACTTCAACATTCAAGGTAGATGTATAACTCTCTAAATAAACGACATCTGCAGATTTAATTAACTCTAAACCTTTTACAGATACATCTTTCTCATCATTTAATCCAATTCCAATCATAAATAATGCCATAAAAATGACTAAAAAATGCTATTCTTAAAGGTTTTGGTGTATATAACTTAACGCAGAATTGTACTCTCTTCTTATTTCTCTATACTTTCTATCTTGCAGTTTATATCTTTCTATAATTCTTCTATAAACTCCAAAATCAGTTCTTAAGAATAATCTAATTTCTCTTAACCTAGCTTTATCTGAACAACCTTTAACATCTTTAAATAAATCCTCTAAAGATCTTTCTAATCTTCCTGCCCTTCGAATTTCATTTAAATCCATAAAAAAGAGACAAAAAAGAGATTTATAACACTTTCCTCAAAAAGAAACTAAACAAAGCCCCAGCAATAAAATAATTAATACCAACAATATCAACCAACAATACCAAAGCAGACAATACAAAGAACACAAAACTGTACAATAAATAATTTTTCAATTTCTTTCTAGAATACAACAAAGTTCCATAAGGCAATCCTAATAAAAACACAAAAAATGCCATATACAAACTTGCACTAGAAAATACTGCTAGCCCTAAATAAAAATACAAATTACTAAAAAATAACGTAACTATAAAACCCAACACAAAAAATAATGCATACCAATCTAAAGTTACAAAATATAATAGATAAACAATCAACAAAAATAACATCATTTTATAAAAAGTTATAAAATATTTCCTTCCTGGTTTCAATTCTTCTTTAGTATATTTGGCTAAAAATAACCCTATAAAAATTCCACCAAAGGCCAATACATACTCTAAAACCATAACTAAAAATAGAATCAATTATTTAAAAAACTATCAGTTTTTCTAATTAAAGAGTAATATGTCTATCCAAATCATATCCCCTATTAGATAATATTCCTAAAAATATTTTTTCTGCAATTCTTTTAGTCACAAGCGATTTATCAAATAAAAATCCAGAATCATATCTTTTTTTAAATTCTTCAAATTCTGCATCCCACAATTTATCTTTAAAGGCAGATGGAGCCTGACCACGAGTCATCATCTCCATAATAATATGATTATCACAACTATCTACATAAGTTTGAACAGTTTCAACAACTCTTTCAGTCAAAGTAATTCCTGCAGAACCATTAATCATCCGATGGGCATTTTGAAGTAATTCTAAATCTTTTCTTTTACCTATATCTTGAAATAATAATGTTCCAAAAACTCCTGCAGCCAATGACAATCCTGCTAAAGAAGTTATAGCAGTTCTTTGATGTCTCCCAACAAAGTTTTTAACAGTTCTTAAAAGAACATTAGGTTTTTTTCCTTCTTCAGTAAAATTAATTTCATCATTGTTTGAAATTGTATCTAAACAATCTCTAACTAGTCCAAAATATCTTTCAAAATTAGTGTCAAGCCAATCTTGTATCTTAACATCACCAACATATAAACTTCCTTCTTGAGTAGTATCAAGAATACTATTTGCTTTTCCATGACCATACATATTTCTAGCAATCATCAACGGAGAATCTCTACTATAATCATGAATTTCTAAAAATAATTCTGCAAGACTCTTCCCATTTTCCAATCTAGGAGAATTTTCTAAATTTCTTTCTAAATTTTGTAATTTAACTGGATAGGAACCGTACAGAGTTTGCATTAAAAAATTAAGATTATCAGCAAGATTTTTAGCAGTTAAAGCAAATTGTCCAACACTCCTATTTTTTGCATTTACACTTCCCCAATTAGCAGTTCTTTTAGCAGCCCTATAATTACCATATAAAGCACTTAACTCCCCTTTAATACCTTCTAAATAATCCATTATACTGTATCTATCTCTAGCTCTAACACCTAAATCTTCTACTAAAATTTCAGTTTCCGCCAATTTTTTTTCTAAGGTCATTTTTATAATAAAAATGTAGAAAATTTAGTTTATAAGCTTTTCTATTATAACTACTTTAAAGGAATAACAATATTTACAAAACCTTTTTAATAAAATAAATCAAAAATAAATTAATGAAAACATATAGAATCAAAACAAAAGATCTACAGGTTTACGAAAAAACAAATTCTAAATGGAAAAAATCAAAAAAACAATTTCCTAATGCAATAAAAGTTATTCAATTATTTAAAGATCATAATAATTTTGAAATATTAATTGACAAAAAAGATTCAACCTTCTTAAAAGGACAATTTTCTGGAAAACCATTGGGAGCAAGAATAAGCGTTCTCCCTAATAATAAAAAAATAGACAAAGCATTCTCATTATTTGCAGAAGATCTAACAATACACGATGAAACTTCAAACACTCATTGGGATGTTATATACAAAAATCCTTCCGAAACATACTCTTACGTTTACACTCTAGAAAAAAAGCAAAAAGCAAAAGCAAAAAAATATGAAATAGAAAAAGAATTTGAAAAACACTATCCAAAACTAAAAACGAATATTTCTAAATCATTAACAAAAGACGATATTGCTCTCCCAATGTATACTTTACTAAAAACATACATGAGGGTTGGAAGTGAAATATACTATAAAACCCACAAACACAAAGGCCTTTCAACACTAAAGAAAAAAGATATTACAATAAACAAAAATAAAGTAACTTTCAAATACAAAGCAAAAGATGGTGTACCACTAGAATTATCTTCAGAATTTCCAAAAGAATATGTAAAACAACTAAAACAAAGAATGAAAACAAAAAAAGATCATGATTTTATTTTCATAAACCCAAATACAAATCATCCTTATTCAGATATGCATTTCAAAAAAGCTTTTAAACAATATTGTGGAAAAGAATTCTATCCCCATATTGTACGATCATACTATGCAACTAAAACAACTAGAGATTTCTTACAAAAAAATAAATCTCCAACAAAACAAGAAGTTGATGAATTATTCACAAACATAGCAGAAAAATTAGGCCACAGAAAATATGTAAAAAAAGAACATACCTGGAAAAACAACCCAAATATGACAATGAATTTCTACATAAATCCAAAATTAGTTGAAGAAATTAAAGAAAAAATAAAATGAACGCCGAGACTGGGATTTGAACCCAGGAGTCCATAAGGACCCGGATTAGCAATTTCACCCCAATAAACATTTCTGTTATATCAGTCCGGTGCAATAACCAGGCTATGCGATCTCGGCGTAAAATAAACTAACCTAGCAGCTAATCCTGATTTTTCCAATTATTCACCTTTTTTAAGAATTTCGGATTTTTAGGATTTATCTCTTTTTCCCATCTCAATAATTTTTCTTTCCCGGCTAAACACAAACAATAGTCTTTACCAGAATCCCAAGAGTAATGAGTAAAGCACATTTGGTTAAGTAAAGTACTCAAAGTATCCCTTAAATTTTCAGAAGCAAAAGAAAATTTAATTCTCGGATAATCCTTTTTCTTACTATCATTAACTTTCATAAAATTTAGACAACCATCTGTATCAAATAATCCACGAACAAAAGCCCGTTTAATTTCTAAATCAGAATTAAAAATATAATCAGGAACTTTAACGGTATATGTTTTTCTACCCGGTTCAAATCCAAGTTCAACCAAAATATCAATAAATTCTTTTTTACAGATTCTTACTCCCCAACAACCATTTTTTCCGCCATTCCTAGATTTCGACTCAACATCAATATTAAATATATCTTTAATTAAAGGACAAATATTATCCTCATAATAAGATTTTTCAACCAAATCTCCTCTTAATTCCCAAACCCTTCCAGTATTAGTTTTATATAAAGAACCATCGCCAACGTGTGCTCCAATCAATTCAGCCAATTCGACAGTCAATCCCATAGTAAAAAGTAGAATTATTTATTTATATATCCAACGTCAGTGTTTGGCAAGCACTTTCCAAAATACAGAATAAAATCTCTGAATCCAAAAATATTCTTTCCTATTTACAAATCTTTAAATATTTCTAATTCTAAAAAATAAAAATGAAAGATAAAACATTAGAAGAAAAAGTAACAAAAATTTTAGTCACAGTTTTAGATAAGGGACACTATGGTTTTGCTGATTGTGGACATTGCCATGAAACTCTAAGTGAACCTTATTACAAACATAAAGAATGTCCAAATTGTGATTATACATTCACAGGGCAACAAGTACTTCCAGGCTATGGAGGAAGTGATTTTTAAAATAACAAAATATTTAAAACAAAAAAACAAAAATCAACACAATGTTAGACATATTAATCTGGACAATAATTTTCATAGCAAGTATATATGTATTAATTAAAGCTTCAGATTACTTTACAGACTCAGCAGAAAAAATAGGTTTATTTTTAAAAATTCCAGCATTTATTGTTGGTGTTACAATAGTAGCAGTAGGAACCTCACTACCAGAACTAATATCTTCTATATTTGCAGTACTAAACAATGCATCAGAAATTGTAGTAGGAAACGTAATTGGTTCAAATATAGCAAATATATTTTTAGTTTTAGGAGTAGCAGCAATTCTTGGTAAAAAATTAAAAGTTCATTACGGATTAATTCACGTTGATCTCCCAATATTATTTGGGGCAACAATGTTGTTCACAATAGCCATTTGGGATGGACATTTTTCATTAATTGAAGCATTACTTTCATTAGCATTACTAATAGTTTATGTAATGTACACAATTACAACACAAAAAACTGATAAAGAAATTAAAAAAGAATTGAAAAAAAGAAATAATTTCAAAAAACCAAAAACACTTGATAAAAAAGTTTGGTTAACCTTAATTTTAAGTTCAATATTCATCTTTTTAGGGGCAAAATACACAATAGATTCAGTAATACAATTATCAAAAATATTAAACATAGCTACAGAAATAATTGCAATAAGTGCTGTAGCCTTAGGAACATCTCTACCAGAACTTTTCGTTTCATTTACAGCAGCTAAAAAGGGAAACCCTGAAATGGCAATTGGAAATATTTTAGGATCCAATATTTTTAATACATTAGCAGTAATGGGAATTCCAGCATTGATTGGGAAACTAATTATCCCTGCTTCAATATTAACATTTGCTTTACCAGTTATGATAATAGCAACACTAACATATTATTTCACAACTCAAGATAGAGAAGTAACAAAATGGGAAGGGTGGATGCTATTAATACTTTACATATTATTCATCGGAAAATTATTTAATTTATTTTGAATAACTTTATAAATAACCTGGGCATCTCCTCAAATATATGGAAAAAGTAAAAGTAATGTCATCAAGAGTTTTTACAAATACAACTAAAGCAAAAAATGATATAAATGAAATTATAGATAACCTGCCTGAACCACCGAATGGCTTAGAGTTATTCATACCAAATTCAAAACCAAGAATTGAGGATGCAAATAGAGACGATGCAGTAAATGTTGGCCTAGGTGAATTTATAATGTATTTTTTATTTAACTATGCACCAAATGGATACATAGCAACAAGAGAAATAGTTCTCACAGGCGAAGAAGAATTAGTAAATGATTATATTTCTTCTCTAGATTTATAAAAAGAAACCTTTAAAAACAAACTAAAAGTTTTAATTCATACAGCGGGATGGAGCAGCTAGGAGTGCTCGTCGGGCTCATAACCCGGAGGTCGGAGGTTCAAATCCTTCTCCCGCTACTCTTTTTTCAAAACTATTATAAATATTCTAACTTCTAAAG
>CAYFOF010000004.1:17314-61522 GCA_964344655.1 Candidatus Woesearchaeota archaeon
CTACTTTTATAAACAAATTTAATTCTAAAAAACTATGACATTAACATTAGGTGTGGATGAAGCAGGACGTGGCCCAGTTTTAGGACCAATGGTTATGGCAGGAGTTGTAGTAAATGAACAACAAGCAGAACAACTAAGAAAGATGGGAGTAAAAGATTCAAAACAAATCCCTCCTGCAATAAGAGAAGATATGTTTGAAACAATAAAAAAAATAGTAACATCTTACAAAATAGTAATTCTAGAGCCAAAAGATATAGACAAAGCATTAAATTCTCCAGATTTAAATTTAAACAAATTAGAAGGGGTAACAACTGCACAAATAATTAATGAATTAAAACCAGAAAAAGCAATTTTAGATTGTCCTTCAACAAACACAAAAACATATGAAGAATTTGTAAAAGAAAGAACAAAAGATAAAAACATAAAATTCATAACAGAACATAAGGCAGATGTAAATCACATAGAACCCGCAGCTGCTTCAATTCTAGCAAAAGTAACTAGAGATAATGAGATAGAAAAAATAAGAAAAAAATACGGAGAAGTTGGTCCAGGTTACCCATCTAACCCAATAACAATAGCATTTCTAAAAAATAATTGGGATAAACACCCAGAATTATTCAGACAAACTTGGGAAACATACAAAAAAATAGCAAGAGCTAAATCTCAGAAAAATTTAGGAGATTTCTAATTAAACCTCTCTAATCAATCCTTCTAATCTATCAATTTCTTTATTTCTTGGACTTAAAACTTTAACACTAAGATAACCATTTTGAATGTATTGTACAGTAGCATTCTCAAATTCAAAAGCCTGAAAATTCATATCAATATCTATACATCTATTTGGTCCATACAATCTTCTCATTGTGCCATTAAACTCATCAACACTTGCACGAACTTTCAAACTTAAAGAACGGTCATCTCTTTCAAAGTAGTCTATCATAAATCCATCTAATATATAAGCCATCTCTAAAAAAAGAAAAAAGTAAATTTAATTTAAAAAGATTATTATTCTATAACGTGCATATTTATCGGGATATACTCTTCTCTATCTGGTCCATTAGTAACCATTATAACAGGAACACCCAACAAAACCTCAATCCTTCTAATATAGTCTTTTGCATTTTCTGGGAGTTCATCAAAAGATTTACATCCTTTAGTGCTTTCCTTCCATCCAGGCATAGTTTCATACACAGGTTTACATCTTCTTTGCATTGCAGCGTCTGCCGGATAATCATCTAATAATTCGCCATCTAAATCATAATGGGTACAAATTTTTACTTCATCTAAACCATCTAAAACATCTAACTTAGTTAAAGCAACTCCAGATAATGCATTAACTCTAACAGCATGTCTATTCAGCACAGCATCGTACCATCCACACCTTCTTGGGCGGCCAGTTGTTGCACCATATTCATTACCTTTATCTTGAATAACTTTCATTACTTCATCATCCATTTGAGTAGTTAAAGGACTAGCACTATCTCTATCAACCCGAGTAATATAAACTTTAGAAACTCCAAACACTTTATCAATTCTAGTTGGACCAACCCCAGAACCAGTACATGCTCCACCTGCAGTACAATTACTGCTCGTCACAAAAGGATAATGGCCATGATCAATGTCTAATCCAGCAGCTTGTGCTCCCTCAAATAAAATATTTTTACCAGAATCAATGGCCTCATTCAAAACCTTAGAAACATTCACAACTTGGTCTTTCAAATGAGTATGTTTCAATAAAAATTCTCTAAATTTAAACAATTTATTTCTCGTTCTAGTATCAAACTCATGTAAATCATTTTGAACATTTATTATATCCCTAACTCTCAAACCAGTTTTTGCATATTTACTAGTATAGGCTGGAGCAATCCCTTTTCCTGTACTTCCAATTTTATCATTAACAGAATCTTCAACATCTTCAGGTAAAATCAAATGTGCATTTTCACTAATCAAAAACCTATCTTTCAAACTCACTCCTTTTGCTTCTAACATATCTATCTCTTTTTGTAGTTCTTCTAAATCTAACACAACCCCATTACCCATAACACAAATATTATCATTAAAAGCACCAGAAGGAATAAAATGTAGAATTGTTGGCTCACCATTCACAACAACAGTATGTCCAGCATTATTCCCTCCCTGGAATCTTACAACATAATCTGCATCAGCAGCTAAAAAATCAACTAATTTCCCTTTTCCTTCATCACCATATTGCATTCCTACAACAACATTAACTTTACCCATATATCATCACTCTCCCCCAAGCATTAAGAATAAAAAATAATCAACATTTCTTTAAAAATACTTATATACACCACAATAGGAATTCTTATTAAACAAATTTTATTTCCATTTTTATGAATAATTACGACGTAGTTATAGTTGGAGCTGGGCCATCTGGATTATTTGCTGCAGAAAAACTTTCTCATGAAGATTACAAGGTTTTGGTAATAGATAAAAAAAAGATTCCAGGGGGAGCAGGAGCATTAACAGATGCAAAAGCAATATTCCATCCATTAGTTGGAAGAGAACTAGATGAACTAAAAATTACCGAACAAAGATCAAAGGAATTAGATGAATTCATAGAAGATTATTTTTTATCTTTAGGAATAGATCCAACAAAATTATCAGATGCAAACACTCCAGAAGGAGTAGAATTAGCAAGTAAAGCAGCAAAACACAATTTAGAATTTATTTTATCAAGAACTAGACATATTGGAACAGATAAAGCCCCAGAGATCATGAAAAGATTTAAATCGAGATTAGAAGATAATGGAGTAGATTTTTTAATGGAAACTGAAGTTTCAGAAATAGAAAACAATGGAAATTTTAGTGTTATTCTAGAAGATGGAACTAAAATTGATTCAAAATATTTAATGGTCGGTCCAGGAAGGGGAAATTCTGGTTGGTTTAGAGAACAAGCAAACAAACTTGGAATAGAATACAAACCAGGACCCGTACAAATGGGAGCGAGAATTGAACTTCCAAAAACAACAATGGACCCAGTAACAGACATTTCTTACGACACTAAATTTTATTTTAGAAGTTTAAGCCATAATGATAAAGTAAGAACATTCTGTGTAAACCCCGGAGGAAAAGTAGCCTTAGAATCTCCACAAGATAGTATAAAAATAGACGGAAAAACATACCAGCTAGTAAATGGACATTCTAAATCTGATAATGGAACATCAAATACCAATTTAGCAATTTTAGTAAGCTTACCATTAACAAAGCCAGAAACAGATCCAAAAGAGTATTTGAAAAGAGCAATAAAAAATACTTACGAAAATGGAGGGGGAAAACCCATTGCTCAAAGGTGGGGAGATTTAAAAAGAGGGTCAAGATCAAAACCAGAAACTTTCAATAGTTACGAAAGAGGATTCGATAGGTTAATTCCAACACTAAATCCAAAAAGATTCACACCAGGAGATTTAAGTCTAGCTTATACTGAAAGGTTTTACTCTGGAATTGTAGAAATGATAGAACAACTAGATCATATTATCCCTGGATTTGGTCATCCTTCAACATTGCTATACGTACCAGAAGTGAAATTCTGCGATACAGTCTATACAACAAGAGGAGACACCCTAGAATCTTCTTTAGATAATCTATATGTGATGGGAGACGGCGCAGGAAAATCTCGAGGAATTGTCGGAGCGGGATTAACAGGAATTTTAGCAGCAGAATCAATAATAAATAAATCTAATTAGGAACAGGGTCTCCCAAAAGCAACTCACTAAGTTTATCTTTCACCCGATCCAACAAAGAATTTCTAACAACTTCAGTATCTCTTGACTTGTCCAAACCAACTATTATTGGAAATTCAGATTTATCATATTGTTTTAATATAATAGAATAGACTTCATCTCCGGATTTGAATCCTTGTTCTCTCTCAGCTCTCTCAAAAGTATATCCGCCAGTAGCATGCCACAGTGCAGGGAATTTCCCGCTTTCATCACCAACATTCCACCATTCTCCTGTACTAGTATTATTAACCCGATTCAAAAAAACATTATACATAATAGCATAATAATATCTCTCATTAAAAATTGGTAACACCCTATAAGGAGGAATATAAATCCTATCTTTATTAACCAAAAAATCTCCAACATCTTCAGCCAGGTAAACCTCAGAAAAACAAGCAAATTTCAAAGAACTCAATAAACCTAAATTTCCTTCTTCTCGAACCAGTTCACTTAAGTTTATCATATATAAAGTAAAAAAGAAGATATTATAAACATAACTAATCTAACAAAAACTATTTAAATAAAAAAGAGGGAAAAACGATATGACTATAGTGACAAAATTAAGTATGAGCGGCTTCAAGTCATTTGCCAAAAAAACAGATTTAAGTTTTGGTACAGATTTTAATTGTGTTCTAGGTCCAAACGGTTCTGGAAAATCAAATATTATGGATGCTTTATGCTTTGTTCTAGGAAAATCTTCTGCCAAATCCATGAGAGCAGAAAAATCTTCTAACTTAATTTACAATGGTGGGAAAACTAAAAACCCATCAAAATCTGCCGAAGTTTCTATCTTCTTTGATAATTCAAAAAAAGAATTTCCAATTGAAGAAAAAGAACTAAAAGTTTCAAGAATAGTTAAACAAAACGGTCAATCTGTCTACAAACTAAATGATAAAACTATGACAAGACAACAAGTTGTAGATATTCTAAGATTAGCAAAAATAGACCCAGATGGACATAACATAATTCTTCAAGGAGACATCGTACATTTCATGACAATGAAACCTTTAGAACGTAGAGAATTAATTGAAGAAATTGCTGGAATATCAATATTTGAAGAAAAGAAAAATAAATCCTTATCAGAACTAGGAAAAGTAGATGAAAAATTAACAGAAGCAAATATACTTCTAACAGAAAGAGAAGCAAACTTAAGAGAATTAAAAAAAGACAGAGATCAAGCAACAAAATATTTAGAATTAAAAAACAAAATTAAAGATAATAAAGCTACTTATTTACACGTTCAAGTTCAAGAAAAAGAAAAAAAACTAGACAAAATTTTAGGGACAATTGAACAACACAAATTAAATTACAAAAAATACAAAGAAACAATTGATACTTTAACAATTAAACTTAACGAAAAAAAAGAAGAATTAAACGAAATAAATGAAGAACTAGAAAAACGAGGAGAAAAAGATCAAATAAACATTAGAGAAAACATAACAGACATAAAAACAGATTTCGTCAAATCTCAATCAAGATTAGAAACAATAAAAAATGAAATACAAAAAATAGAAGATAGAAAATTACAGCTAAAATCAAGTATCCAAGAAAATAATAATAAAATACAATCATTCGTTCAAGAAAAGAAAAAAATAGAATCTAAACTTTCAAAACTGGAAAAACAACAATCTAGTATTTCTAAAAAAATCCCTTCAAAAATAGATATGAGCGTTAAAATAAATGAATTAGCTAGATTAAAATCAAAACTTGGATCTTCCGAAGGATCTTCAAATTCAGCAATAGATTCTATTCAAAATATTTCAGGAGTGCATGGCACAATTTCAGAATTAGGGAAGGTTTCTTCAAAATATAGTATGGCCTTAGAAGTAACTGCCGGAGCAAAAATGAGAAGTATAGTTACAAAAGATGATTCAGTTGCAGAAGAATGCATAAGAACATTAAAACAAAATAAAACAGGCGTAGCAACATTTTTACCTTTAAACAGAATACAACCAAGACTACTTCATCCAACCCTAAAAGATTTAGCAAAGAAAGAAGGAGTACATGGAACTGCTCTAGATTTAATCAAATTCAATTCAAAATATAAATCAGCATTCGAAAATATTTTCGGAAACACACTAATTGTTAATGATATAAAAATAGCAAGAAGATTAGGTATAGGAAGAGTACGTATGGTAACCCTAGAGGGGGATTTAATTGAAAAAAGCGGAGCAATGATTGGTGGATCCAGAGAAAAAACAAGAATAGGATTCAAACAAGACAATGTAGAAGATGAAATACTAAAATTAGAAAGAGAAATAGAATCTGCTCAAAAACCTTCTATGTTAAGCGAACAAAAAACAGAATTAATGACAAAAGAATTTGAATTAAAAGCATCCCTATCAAATTTCGATAATAAAATAGAATATCTAAGTAATGAAAATGAAAACACATACAAAATCATGTCAGACTTAGACAAAGAAACTCTTGAATTTAAACAAGAACTAGATGACATACAAAGTGTAATGAAATTAAAAACTGTAAATCTAAAAGATGGAGAAAAGAAAGAAAAAGAATTCTTCGCAAAACAAAAAGCTCTATTCTCAAAAAGAAATAAAATAACGGAAGAAGTAGATAAACAAAATATAAAAATCTCAGAACAAAATGAAAAAGTAAGAATAGTTGAAAATAAAATAAATACAATTGCAATAGAAAAAGCAAGTATAATCGCAGCCATTGAAGCATTGAAAAAAGAATCTGAAGAATTCAAAGAAGGAAAAATAAAGAAAAACGCAAACATTGAAGTTCTAAAGAAAGAAATTAGAGAATTTGAAGTTCTGATGATAAGATTAGGAAACGTAAATATGAAAGCTTTAGAAATTTATGATCAATTAGCAGAAGAACATGCTAAATTAGTTGATAAAACAGATAAGCTAAGATTAGAAAAAGACGACATTATGGCCATGATAATGGAGATAGAACAAGATAAAACAAAAGTCTTCATGAAAACCTACACACACTTAAATAATCGATTTAAAGAGATATTTAATAGCTTATCAACAAAAGGAGAAGCTTCACTAATGTTAGAAAATCCCGAAGCTCCATTAGATGCTGGTTTAGACATAACAGTAAGAATTGCTTCAAGAAAATACTTAGACATAAGAAGCTTATCTGGCGGAGAAAAAACAATGGCTGCACTAGCGTTTATCTTCGCAATACAAGAGTATAGACCTGCTTCTTTCTACATACTAGATGAAGTAGATGCAGCCTTAGATAAACATAATTCTGAAAAACTTGGAAAACTATTCTCCAAATATTCTTCCAACGCTCAATATATTGTTATTTCTCACAACGATTCTATAATCTCAGAAGCATCACAAATATACGGTGTATCAATGCAAGAAGGAATTTCTAAAATAACTAGTTTAAGATTATAATTTAAAAAGATTATATTTTTTAATTGGAGTTAATTTCTTTGCAACTTTTTCAACCACCAAATCATCACACCAAACAGTTCCAGCAATATCATCTCCATCAGGATTCTCACCCAATTTATAACAAAGAATACTTAAATAAGAAATATCTTCTCTATCAATATTAGTTTGATATTCAACATATGTCCATCCCAAATTATTAACTTTTCTCCAATCATATACAATGTCAAAAGGACAATTCCACATATTATCTTCAATAGTATGATTATCACCAACACAATGCACTCCAATAGAACCATAACATTCACTATTTCGGCAAACAGGATCAACTTTTACATAACCACCCAATTTATATGTCTCCCCATATTCAACAGGAACATCTTGGCCAAGAAAAGCATTATTATCTTCATCTTTCAATATTATGCTATATTTTCCTGTTCGTGAATTCGCACTATCCATGCCAATAATTGGTTCCCCCACAAAACTAGCTGTCCAACCATCTGGAATTAAGTTATCAAAAACAGCATCATCAAGATCCCAAGTTAAATCAAAATCAACACCCAAATCAATCTCATAAGAAGGGTTGTTAACTAAATTATCTGTATGTTCAAAATAATAATTCTCCACCTCATTTGAAGTTAATACTTTATTATAAATAATAAGTTCATCAAGGTCTCCCCTGAAAAATCTATCTGGAGCAGTATTTGCACCAATATGTAAATCATTTGTATTTCCTAAAACACTTACTGCATTAGGATTACTATCAACCTCAACACCATTTTTATAAACAGTTAATAGTGTATTAGAAGCATCATAAGTAATCGCAAGATGTTGCCAACCTTCATCAGCTAAAAATTTAACATTATTTTGAAGAGGATGGGAATTTGCATAATTAATGAAATAAACATCTTTTAAATCATATTTTTCTAAAGCATAACCCGAATTAACAGCATTTGAACTCCAGTGTTCCTTAGATAAAACACTAATATTTTCCCCTTGAATAAAGTTATCAAATTTAACCCAAAGAAGAATACTAAAATCCTTACTCAAATCTAAATCATTATTATCTGAGATAGTAATAAAATCATCAACACCATCAAAAGAATAAGCTCCATTAAAACTTTGGTCATAGCCAGATGTAGAAGAAGGACAACTACCACCCAAACAAGAAGCATCATAATCATTACCAGAATAATCTAAAATATCCCCATTAAAAGGAAGGTAAAGCACCATATCAGATTGATCCATAACTATTGAAGCTCCCCCACCATCTCCTGTATCTCTAATTTGCATTGCAAGTTGAGGGCCATCGTTAACAACCCCAATAATTAAAACAATTAATAATACAAGAAAAATACCATAAAGAGTTTTATTCAACACATATCACCTTATCATCTAAAAAATATTAATAGTATATAAATTTAATCAAAAGAAAAAGAAAAAAATTAATCTTCTCTTGGTTTTCCAAGAAGGTAAAAATGTTTCAACTCCTCCCTATATCCTATGTCAGTAACACCATCAAGATATCCTCTACCACCAATCTCCCTTTTATCCACCATCATTCTAGTTTTAACAACAGAATAATCGATAAAAACCCAACCTTGCTTAAGTAATTGATTTGCAGCCTCTTCAGTTCTCACATTTGCCAACTCTGTTATATTTTCTAATCCCATTTTAACACCTACTCATCATCATCAAACTCTATGACAAATTCATCCTCTTCTTCGGCTTTTGTTTCTTCTTTCTTTGGAGCTTTTTCCTTTTTAGGTTTCTTCTCTTTCTTAGGCTTTTCTTCTTTTTTCTCAGATTTCTTTATAGGTTTTTCATCATCAAACGTTTCTATAACAAAATCATCAACTTCTTCAGCCTTCAAAGATTCATCTTTTTTGGGTTCTTCAGCCTTCAAAACTTGCTCTTCTTCAATTTCTTCTTCAAAGAATTTAACAATTTTCTCCCAAGTTTTAGTCTTATTCATAGTAACAACAGCACCAATTACAACTACTAAAATTATTATTTGTAACCAATACCCAACTATTATTGCACCAATACCAACAAAGATAGATTTCAAACTATTGAAAAATTCACCAAAGAAATTAGTTCCTTGAACATCTTCTTCCACTACATCTCCAGTTACATCTTCCAATCCAGTTTCTTCTTCTTCAACAACTTCAGGTTGTTCCAATAAAGAATAACTAATATCGGCTTTATCACCTACAAAACCAGCAAAGAAAATTTCAATGTCTTCAACTTCATCTCCATTTACATCTACATTCTTTATATCTCCCGGATATAATTGAACATATATTGGATCTGAAGATAATTCAACCAATAAAACTTCACCAGATCTTTCTAAAATAGTCATTACATGATCTTCTTCACCAACTTGGAAATCTACACTCTCTCCCAAATCCATCAAAGTTCCTACAACTTCTACTTCCTCCTCTTCTTCAACAATTTCTTCTTCAGGAGTTTCTTCTTCAATTTCTTCTTCCAAATCTTCAGCTACCTCTTCTTCTAAATCAACTAAAGGTTCATCTTCAGAAACCTCAGAAGGTCCACCAAATAAATCAGCAAAAAATGCTACAATTTTATCCCAAAGAGAAGGTCCTCCTTCTGGAGAATAATCTTGAACATCTTCAGGACTATCCGTAATTGTTATTTTAACTTCATCAGATGCTAAAATAGTTGAATCATCCAATCTAACAGCAATACTTGCTTCATAATCTCCATTTGTAACTTGACTAGAAGGTGCAATATACAAATAAACAATCTCTGATTTACCCGGATCAACTTCTATTGTAGAAGGATTCAAATAAACAAAGTTAGATGCAGTTCCACTCACAGATAAACTATAAGTTGCTCTATCTGCTCCTTTATTTTCAACAACAACTGGAACAGTTGCACTTGCATCATAATACACATTTATAGATTTTTCATCCAAACTCAATAATGCATCATAACATTCTTCTTGTGTTGCAGTTTGAATAGTCATAAAATCACTACTTGCAATTTTATCGCTATCTTTGGCAGTAACACTAACTTCAACATCATAAACTGCTGCTGGCGTATCATACTGTGGGAAAACCTTTAACATTAATTGTTTTTCTTCTCCAGCCCCCAAAGAAACCGAAGTTTCATCAACACTAACCCAACCAGGGCCATCAACATCTACAAAGAATTCCTTTGCAAACTCTCCTTGATTTCTAACTAAAACAGTATATGTGTTTTCTAAAGCATTACATATTTTATCTTCACTTTTTTCTAATACAACAGAAACATCATAGCATTTCTTTACATTTACATCAAAAACATTTACTGCCTTAATAGTTCCTCTTTCTGGAGTAGCTTCAAATGTAACTTGGAAACTTCCTTCAACACCATAATCTGGAACTAATTCTAAATTAACAGATCCACTTGAACCAGCAGGAATTTCTAATCTATTTCTTTCTAAATTAGCCCATAAAGGTCCATCTAAGTCTAAATCAAAAACATTTGGTGTTGTACCAGAGTTTAGAATGTTCACAAATATTAATTAAATCTCTTTCAGTATTAACATCAAAATCATAACAACCATCTATTGTCAACAAAGCAACTTGAGATCTAACAGAGCTTCCTGAAACAGGATCTACTGTAACACTAAACTCATAATCTCCAGCTTGACTTTCACAAGAAGATTGCACATAAGCATAAATTACTTTACTTTCACCAGGAGCCAAACTTAAAGTATTCTGACTTAAAACAACATCACCAGAATAAGCCCCTTCAACACTTAATTGATAATTCTCTAAATACTCTCCCAAATTAGTTATTTGAAATCCAAACTTTTCATCCTCACAAGGGCAAATACTTTTTTGAGTATCTAAAACATCAAATGAATATTCATAACAATCTCCAACTACAACATTATGTGAAATTGACTTAGAAATTCCATTTGCATTTGCATCAATTTGTAAAACATAATTTCCCACTCCAACACTTGACATTGGAGTTATGTAAGTATAAATATTTTTTATCTCTCCAGGATACAGTGTAAATCCAGTTGGAACAGTAGTAGCAAAAGCAGCAGCACTGCCAGAAGAAGACACACTAAAATCTAAAACACCGTCTCCATCATTAGTCACAACATCCGCATATAATCCTGTAGATCTAGGACAAACACTATCTAATTCAGCCCCAGAATAAAATGTATAACTATCACTCGCAAAAGCAATAGGCAATATAAATAAAAACAATAATACTAATCCTAATTTTTTATTACTCATTGTATAAACCCCCTTTTGTTACTCTAAAGAGATTCTTACTTAATTTAAAAAGAATATTATAATCAGAAATATATACTTAATCATATTTTATTTATAAACATTTAAAAAGAATTTAAAAAAGAAAAAAAGAAATTAACAACACCTGCAATGTAATTTTTCTCCACCAGGCGCATTTGTATTATTTAAGGAATAGGTATCTTTACAGTCAGTTTCAGTATCTGTAACAATCCATCCCAAATCTCCCACATAATATAGATAATCTTCTTTAACACATGTTTGTCCTAGATCTGCACAATAATCATCGCAATTTGTAGTTAAAGCACCTTGAATCTCCGTTACTTCACACGCATTCAAAATATCTAAAACCTTTTGATAGGCTGCACCAGGTTTACATTCTCCATTATAACATCCATCTTCACAACCAAGTTTACGATAAGTCATCTGATTTCCATCACAAATAGATTCTAAAATATAACACTTTGGAATTCCAGGATTCATACCCCCATCACAAGATTCAACAATTCTATTTTCATCATTCAATCCATACGACAAAGCGCATCTATCATGCAGTGTATCTAAATTATCATCTTGAGTATATCCATACTCTTGAATAAAATCTCCGCCATCGCTATCTATACAAAAGCTATCAGAAACACCTCCCCTCGTAGCTCCTCCGCCAATAGCCTTGATCTGGGCAGCCAATTGTGGGTCTTCTTGCATTAACTCACAACCCGAAATTAAAATAACAGCCAAAAACAAAATCCCAAACATTACTTTCTTCATTACATATCATCTCCTTTTCAAGGTATTATAAAGAAAATAAGAATTTTACATATATATATGTTTCTATAAATTATTTAAAAAAAGAAAAAAAGAAAAAAGATTTTAGTAGTATGTTTGATCTTCGTCAAGCATTGGTTCTTCTAAATCATCGCCTTTTCCTAATTTTTTAGCTACCAAAATGATACCTAAAATAACTAAGATAACCAATAATACAGCGAAGCCAATTTCAAGATCTTGTTTTACATCACTAAAGCTAGCAGAATCTTGTGCAACTTTAGTTGTAACTTCAAACTCTTCTAAAACATTTGTTCCAGCTTTTACTACAACATTGAAAGTATATTCGCCAAAGTCAGCATCTTCATCTACAGAGACAAAAACGTAAGCTTTACCGTCTTCCATTCTAACTTCTGATGTTCCGAAGTTAAGACCTTCTACTTCAACATTATATTCTACATTTGGATTTTCTAACAATACTTTGTAAACTATAGCTTTACCAGCGCTAGCTACTTGGTATTGTGTATCCATACTGATTTGAGAATCGTAAGCTTGACCAGCACCAACTACCAAAGAGTAAACTTCTTCGCTGTAGTCATCACCATCATCAAAGTATACCTTGAAGTGTACATCATATACACCAGATGGTACAGTTAATGGTAGATTAACCAATAATTGCTTGTACAACTTATATTCGTCGTCATCGTCAGCTGAATCTCCTTCAGCATAATCTTCTGTCACTAAATCGAATCTATCAGTTCTTGTAGTTAAACCTAGCTCTGGGATACTCATAACAACATAAACATCTTCTTCTTCATGTCTTCCTTCGTTAGCTACACCAACACTTGCAGTGAATATTTCACCAGCATCTGCTTGTAAGCCATTTCTAAAGTTAACATCGAAAATTTCAACGAAATGTCTTTCCCTTTTAACATTTAATTGAATAACAACTCTGTCCAATTCATTTCCATCGTTATCATTCATTGTTATAACTAAGTTTTCGTTACCTAACAAATCTTCATCATCGCTAATTTCAACTTCAAAAGCATGAGTACCGATGTGATTTGCTTCGATATCAAATTCTTCACTTTCAATTTCGTCACCATCAAATTCAACTTCGATTTCAACGTCATCAATAATTCCTACTAAATCAGAAGCGCCTGTCCATTCAACATCTACTTCAATAGTAGAATCTAAATAAACTGGAGCATAGATTAAATCAGAAGTTTCAGACAAATCGAATTCTATGCCTTCGATAGTTACAGTTGTTATCTCAGCTTGTTCGTTTGCTGATACATTGAAAGCTGTTACGAAAAGTAACATTACAACTGTTAACAGTTTCAAATATTTATTCATCTTTTAACCCTCCATAAGTTAATAAATATGTTACACTCGAGTAGTTGTAAAAGGTTTATAAACCTTTTGGTAGCTCAAAATTCACTTAAATTTCCTCTATTTTGTCTTCACCAAAAGCAGAAACAAGATCTATAATATACTTGCCATTTCCATACTTATAAATAACAGGCTCTCCTTTAAATAAATCAACCAAATTAAGTTCATACTTACCTGGTTTAAGAACTCTAACAGACTCTATATCTAAATATACTGGAGAATCATCTCCTTTAACATCAACAATTTCTTTTATATCTTCTTCAATTTGTACTCTATCTTCTTTTGTCAACTGAGCAGACATTTTCTTTACTTTATCTAATGCCTTTTGACTCATAAAGAAAAAAAACTTACTTCCACAAGAACATCCACTCAATAACTCTTTTGCTCCATCATCAAAAAAGTTTCCGCATCTAACACATTGGTGTGGCATTTTAATTCATCATCAAATCTATACGATTTGGATTTTTTCTTATTTCTTTAACTAAATTTGCAGGTCCAATAATAGTTAATGTATCTCTATTTTTCAAAAATACATTGTAAAAAGCACTTTTTAGTGCCATTGGAACCTTTCCATCGTTTTTTTTACCCTTTCCGTTTTGATCAGGCAAAATAGTACAAAAAGATATGCCTGAAAATTTCTTAGTAATTTGACCCATAGTTTCTTCAATCAACCGTGCTTCCTCGTTTGGTTTCAATCTACCTTGCATCAACACAATTTTATTCTTCTTAACAATCTTAAAAACTTTCTTTAGTTTTTCTTCAGTATCCAATCCCGCATACTCTCTATGAGGCAAATATTGAAAAGATATCATTTTACTTAACTAATCGGAATACCTCCTTATAAAAGTTTTCAATATTCTTCCCTTTTTGAGCAGAAATTCCTATAACATCATACTGTGGAAAAGCAGATTCTATCTTCTTCAAATTTGATGATTTCAAATCAACTTTATTTCCAACAATTAAAACAGGAATATCTCTTGCAGCTAAGTTTCCTATAATAGTAATATTAACTTGCGAATATGGATTTTTCGTACTATCCAAAACAACAACAACACAATCAACATTATCTAACCATTTTATAGCTTCAATAACTCCTTTTGTTGCTTCCTTGGCTCTTTTTTTAGCTTTGGTCTTACTAATTTTATGTTTCAAAAAATCTTCATAATCAATTTGTGTAGCAATTCCCGGAGTATCAATTAAATTAAAAGATAATTTCTTACCACTAGATTCAATTTCAACTTTCTCTTTTACTTTAATCTCTCTAGTCTCATGTGGAACACTTGATGCACTCCCCATTTCTTCACCCAGCCAATCCATACAAATCCTATTAGCTAAAGTTGTTTTTCCGGCATTAGGAGGACCATAAAACCCCAACTTAATCCCAGATTTCCTTCTAAAAAGTCCGCCAAGAACTTTATTAAAAATAGATTTAAATTTTTTTATCATTCATATAACCCCTTCTTAAAAAAATAGGCAAATCTTAACTTATAAAGATTTCTATAAAAAAATGTTATTTTCTCCAAAGATATAATGTAAACGTTTTAGCAGAATTTGTTTCGTTAACAATTATAACACTATCAACATATAAATCCGCATCACTCTTTACAAACAAATTATCATCAATAGTATAATTACTTCCAATTGTTTGAGGAACTTCATCTAATAAATTAACAAAATTCCCACACAAAGATTCATCAAAAACACAATCACGATAATTTAAATCATTTTGAACTTGCCCCAATATATTATTCTGTAATAAAGAAATATCTTCTGGTACCGAGGGATTATCTGCTCCTCTCATAGAAATTGAAAATAAAATAACTCCCAATAAAATCAACAAAGCAATTACCGCTTCCAATGTTTGCAAATACCCTCTTTTATTTACCATGTTTTTACCAACACACTAATTGGTGTTACACTCCCATCTTCATTTATCATAACATCTGACCAACTAACTACATAAACATTGTCATTTTCTGTGGGCTCACTTACATTATAATTATATAATAAATTAGTAAAAGTTACTGAATCATAAACATAAACATTCACATTTTTCGTTAAAGGATATTTCAAAGCTTCCTTAAATTCTTCATAACCCAAAGCAGATAGATCATTAAACCTTACTTCTGAAAACCCATATAATCTTTCTCCAATCCCCAAAGTTGCATTATAGACGGTTGTAGGATTTCCTCCTGCAGGAACATGAACATTATTAGAATAATTAGAATAATACAACAAATATGAATAAACTCCAGAAGAAGGAGGATGTGTTGTAAACCTTAATTGATCTCCATTCAACTCCAAATCATTAATTAAACTTCCATCAAAATCATACATTGCAAGATTAACATCAGAAGTAGCTCCAGCTTTATCCATGCCATAAACATCTATTCTTCTTTCAGGAAAATTAGGTCCAAAGATTTCAACAAAAATTGGATATCTAAAAACTTCATGGTAGCTTGCTTCTTTAAATCCTTTTGAAGCAATTTCTCCCAAATACTCTTCAGAATACTCAGAACTCAAAGAAGGACCAAACCAAATAAATAACAATAATAAAAATATAACAAACACTCCAAAACTTATTACCCAATCCACATGTGACAATCCCCTCTTATTCATCCTAAAATCCCACCGCAATTGTAAATGCCATATACCCAATAAACATTAACACTAATGAATGTTTTAATCCATATCTTAAACTTCCCTCTGAAAATTTACCAATCATTAATCCAGTAAAAAATCCTTGAATCAACAATAAAAATGTAAATATTAAATCAAAATCTATTGAAGAAGGATACGCAGACGTAGTTCCAGAACTTCCCCCAATCCCTGGAATACTTACCCCAGTCATAACACTTCCACCAACTTGATCTAACTCAGGTAATAAAAATACCTGTAATACAATCATAATCCCAATAAACATTATAAAAATAAAATACCCTTGTAAAATTTGAGAAAATATATTTGCTCTTCTCTCATCTTTAATTTTTTTAATTTCCAAAACAGAAGATGTAACAGACTCTAAAACTTTATCAATATGTCCCCCACTTTGTTCTGCCTCTACAACAATAGCCATAGATCTTTTTACTAAAGGATTACCAGTATCTTTTGAAAATCTCAAAAATGCTTCTTTTAACGGAACTCCCCATTCAATTTGATAAATTAATTTCTCAACATAAGGAGTTAATGCCCCAAAATTATCTCCTTTCAATTCAATTATTGCTTTAGGAATAGGAATCCCTGTCTTAACACCATCAGAAACTGCTCTAACAAACTCAAGAAATTTTTCTTCAACATCTCTATTACTTCTATTTTCATTCAAAACATCTATCCAAAATTGGAAAACCGCAACCAAAAACGCAATTCCCAACATCGGTCTAAACCATCTTGATTCAGAAGGATATAAAACAAACAAAGCAAATACCAAAATTGCTATCCCAAAGAAAATTCCAATAGCGTGCCTTAATTTAAACTTCATTAGTTATTCCCCCTATTAGTTTCTAAAAATAATACAAATAATATATTCAAAACCGGCAACAATACAAAAGTTCCTAATTTAGCTAATAAAGAAATTGGAATCCCAGATACCATTGGAGAAACTTTTTCTAATATCGCAAATGTAACAATAAACAATAAAGGCCCTGCAATTAAAAATCCAGTATACACCTCAGAGTACGTTGCAATTGATTCTAATCTTCTTTTCTGATCTAGCCTATATTTGTTCAAACTATCTTTTGACTTATCACTCAAATACTGCCTTATGTCCCCACCAGTTTCTATCGTAGAAATCATTCCACTAAATAATTCTTTCAAATCCATGGAAGGCGTAGAATTTGCAACAGATTTCAAAGCTGTAGATAAATTATGTCCAAAAATATTAACATAGTTCAAAACTCTTTTCAATTCTTCTTTCAACTCATCATACTCATTAGAATCAACTAACAACTTGAAAATATTTATCGGTTGAGCTCCAGATCCTGCAACAGAAGCCATATGCACAACCCCAAAAACTAACTCTTGATCAATTTTTGCTTTTCTTTCATTCGCAATCATAAATGGATACCCGTATACAATCCCAAATACCACAGCAGAAATTAATATAGAAGAAGATATTGAAATCAAAACATTAGATGTTAACAAAAACAAAGTAATCAAGGCTATTGGAAAAGAAACTAACGCAGAAAATAAAATCATACTGATATATGTTTTAGATAAAATTCTAATATTCGACGCAACTAATGCTCTCAATAAAGGCTGCATAAAATGAGGATTTTTTTTACCAATTTGGAAAGATAAATTCTCCATAAAAAAATTAGATAACTTAGCATAAAAATTTGTTTTATAAACAACAGAAGCACTAACTTGTTTTTTATCAGATTTTTTCTCCCTCTTAAGCGCTTTTCTTATCTGTTTATTCTCTAAATTTAATTCTTTCATGTATTTTTCTTTTTCTTTTTGAGAAATGTAAATAGAACTATCTAATGAATTTTCTTTTTTTCCAGATTTTTTTCTAAATCCATATTTCATCTTATTCCAAACTTACGTAAAACCTCTTCTGGAGATTTATAATAAGCATTTATAACATTTTGAACACCATGAAATTCAAACATTCCGGCATTATACATTGCAATTATCAACAAAGTTCTTCTCTTCCATTCATTAATAATTTCTTCCCCACTCATTCCTTGTTGAGTAATTAATTTCTTAAAAACATCACTCTCAACAACATAATCATATTTATCAGTATTAGGATTCCAAACAAATGGTTTATTCACAGTGCTTGAACCATCATCTCCAACACTTATTATCTCATTAACATCTCTCAACCTTCTAACAGATTTTCCTCCCCTCTTAGTAGAGGTCATAGATAAAACAACATCCATAGTTTCAACCAAAGATGAAGATAAATTAATCGGAGGAGTCTCTAAACGTTTAATCATAGTATCCACAGAATCTGCATGCATTGTACCAAAAGATGGATGTCCAGATGCCATTCCCTGGAATAAAACATAAGCTTCCTCCCCTCTTATTTCACCCACAATAACATAATCAGGATTTTGCCTAAAGCTTTCTTTAAGCAAATTAAACATTGTAACTTCCCCATATTTTTGTCCAACTAAATTAGCCAATCCAACTCCCTCTCTAGAAACAGAAGGCAACCAATTAGTATGTTCTAAATTCAGTTCTCTTGTATCTTCAATAGATACTATTCTTGCTTGAGGTGGAATAAAAAATGTTAAAGCATTAAGCAAAGTGGTTTTACCAGATCCAGTTCCCCCAATAACCATTATATTTTTTCCATGTTCAACAGCCAACCATAAATAAGCTAAAATATCTGGAGATATTGTGCCAAACTTCATTAACTGTGTTGGCGGCCAAGGATTTTTCGTAAACTTTCTAATTGTAAAAGTAGGACCCCTAGAAGAAATATCTTCAGTATACGTTGCATTCACTCTAGATCCATCAGGCAATGCTCCATCTAATAAAGGAGTTGCATAAGAAACATATTTCCCGGTTTTCTGTGCTAATTTCTCAACAAAACTTGCCAATTCGGGAATTTCTTTGTAAATAATATTCGTCTTCATATTTCTATATTTTCTATGAACAACATACAACGGATATTTTGCTCCATTACATTCAATATCTTCAATAAAATAATCATTCAACAATGGCTCAACTCTTCCCATTCCTACAAAGTCCCTATAAATGTAATACATTAATTTTAAAAAAGATTCTTTAGATGGTGTAACTCTCAATTCATTAAGTAAAACCTTAATATTTTTCTCCAAATATTCTATAATCTTCTCATCTTTATTTAAATTCAAATAACTAATATTAATTAATTCTTTAATTCCATCTTCCAACAAAATCAAAGTTTTCTTTTCTTCTGGATTTAACTCTGGTTCTTCAACATGATATATCAATTCTTTTAATTTTTCATCCCAATAAATATGTGCATATGCATACGGTTTTAATAAAGGATACTTAAAATTAATTTCTTGTTTTTTTACATTAGGAAACTCTGGCATTTCTGGATTTGTATCAATACTAAATATAGTTCCCTTTTTATGAGGCATATCTGGTAAGTTTTTCTCTTTCCTTGGCATTTCAGGTAACTTTTTCATAGTTGTGTTAATACAATCTTAATCGGACTCTCTCCTCCATTAGCTATTGACAATCCAACTTCACCAGTAAGTTTCTCAGGACCACTATAACTCAAATTTAATCCAACATCAGTATAATTCAATTTCAAATTAACATCATATTTTCCACTTACCGCAGATCTCTCAGTCAAAATAAATAAATTTCCTTCTTGTATGGGAACCCCAACTTCAGAAATCAACGCAGAACTCTCAATGCTCCACTCAATTACTTCAAAATCTTCTTTTATTAAAAATTCTCCTCTCCCAATATCTAAACTAACAATTCTTTGAGAACCTGGACCTTCATGATACACTGTCCTAATGTCCCCATCTAAATTAATCATCAAATCTTGAGTTTGTTTTACAGTAAAATCATCTTTCATTCTATTTATTGCAGGCAATCCTGCAGCCAAAATTATAGTTAATAAAACAACTCCCAAAGCAAAATACAAAATTGCAGAAATCCATATATCACCCTTCTTATACATACATTAAAACTGAAAAATTTCATTTAAATATCTTTCTAAAAAATATAAAAGAAAAAAAGAAAAAATTATATTGTTAATTCAACTGGTGTACATTCAACAGAACACTCTCCATTCTTACCTTCTGCAGTTACAATTACATTAACCGAACTTGCAGTAGCAGCAACAACTAAAGAATTATCTGTACTATATCCATTTAATGTAGCAACAGTTCCAGGAGTACCGATTGTCTCTCCATTTACATCATATTGGACAACAGTTATACCAGCAGTAATATCATCTCCACCATTATTTACTAAAACTAATGGTCCAGCAGCAATACCTCTAACATCAAGATTGTTAACAAATTCTAAACACATTTCTTGTGCTTCGGCCATACAATCTGTATCTGCTGTTGTATCTTCCACAGTTCCACTAATCCATGTAATAACAAGTACAGCAAGAACTATAGTAAATCCAATAATCAAAACAGTCGCGATTAATGGCGAAATACCTCTCTTATCACTCACCCTTTTTCACCTCCCTTTTAATTCATAAATCAATATGATTAATAACAAAATAGAATATTATCTATTTAAAGATTTTGGTTCATTTAAGGTCCAATATCAAAACAACTAGAAGTACAATCTCCTGCATAAACTCCTGTTCTACAGCAAAATTGTCCGACCGCACATGCCATACCATTACAATCACAAGAAGATCCACTAATCGGAATTGTATCACTTGAAGTACACATTGGTAAAGTGATACACAAGGGATCTGCAGCATCAACTAAGCCATCACAATTATTATCAACCCCATCACTACATAATTCTGTTAATCTTGCCGCAGAAGCTCCACCAGGACAACTACAAAATGGTCCAGCAATAGTTGGGTTTTCATGGGGATTCCCATCATTACAATCATCATCATATATAGTATATCCAGAAGGTATACTTTCTTCAAAAACATAGCTAGTAGGATCTCCCCTATTATCTCCATCACTATCTAAAAAATAAATATGTAAAAATGCATCAATTGTTGCAACAAAATCATTACATTCAAATCCTTTAATAATTGGAACAATCCTAACGCTATCATAAACTCCAGAAGGATTAGCAGCACTTCTAACATTACCAAATCCTTGTAATGGTCCAGAAAAAGAAACATTTCCAATTGAGCCAAAAGAATCAACCCATAAAACTTTCACATCATCAAAATCATTTGGGCCAGTATTTTTCACATTAATAGAATATCCAACAAAAGAATTTTCAAAAAAGAAAAACTCAAAGTCCGTTTGAGCTGCCAAACAAATATTTTGCAATTCAACATCAAAAACAGGATCGTCTGTTTGATCTTCAATACTCCCTTGAATCCAATTAACAACTATAAAAGATAATATAACTGTAAACCCAATTAATAAAATAGTTGCGATTAATGGAGAAATCCCTCTTTTATACATAAAAGTAAAAATAAAAAAAGAAATATATAAATTTAACTACAACTAACAGTAATAGTTTGAACTTTGTCAGTACAATATTTAGTCACTCCACCTTTCCAAATTAATGGAATTACATCAACTTCTAAATTAACACCAACTAAATTCATGTCGTAATCAAAGCTTAATTTACTTGTTACGCCCTGTCTTACTTCTTGAGATATCGATTTAACATCATTAGCCAAATTACCAACGATACTTGCTTTGAACGCACTTAAATCAATACTTCCAGTATTTTCCAAGTCAAAATACACTATCTTATTTGTAGCAGTAGAATTCTCAGCACAATTTACATCAGAAATACTAAATCCAACATCTTGTAAACATGCTTGATCTGCAGAAACTTCAGATTTTTGTAAATTATCTGCAACATACTCTCCGTACCACCAAAAAACAAGAAATGCAATAACAATTACAATACCTACAAGCAAAACACTCGCAACCAAAGGGGAAACCCCTTTCTTATCTTTCAATTTAACAAGCTCCATTTAAATCCTCCTTGACAATAATTTCTTTACTTTTACAACTAATTAATTCATCTTCCGGTTTAATCCATGGAACAACCCTAAATTCAACAACACTCCTATCTACCGCCCCAGTTGGAAGTCCAGAAAATATACACTCTTTTGGACTTTCATTTATTGAAGTAGTATAATCTGCTTTTAAACTAACACCATAAGTCTTCATTTGATCAAAATCCAAAGGGAAATATATATTATTAGTAAAATCACACCATTGCATAGATGAAACATTAGTCAATCTTCCAAAACTAAATTTATGAACAGAAAAAGATCCAGTACTAGTAATATTTGCAACAATAATCGAAGCGGGAGTCACACAAACTTGATCAACAGTAATACTAACATCTTCGCAATAATCTATTTCAGGACCAATATCAACATCTTCAATTCTATCAATTAAAGTATTAATAACAAAAAACCCAATTGCAACAGACAATGAAACTATCAAAATATAAGACACAACTGGTGAAATCCCTCTTTTCATATTATCTTTAATTATTCTCATTTTTTATATATTTCTAATTTGTAAACTGTTGAACATTTGGAGATAAACTCGGATCCCATTCCCCCGAACCATACGTATCTTCCAATAATCTAGTTTCAGTCCTTAATATAACTTTAAATTCCGGATTTCCAGAAGTTAAATTAAAAGGATGAAAGATTCCAGCGATACTCAAATTAAATGGGTTATTGCTCATAGTAAATCCACTCCAATCTTGACCAAAATTTTGAGAAGTTATTGGAACTTTATACACAAAATCTTTTCCACCAACACGAACTGTAACATCTTGTACAAATTCTTGATTACTCCCATAAATAGTTTCACCACTAATACTTCCACTAACATCTAAATAATTTCTAATTGTAATATCATTCTCATCTCCGTACACAAATAACAACCCCAAATCAGGATTTCTTTTTTGAGCATAATCTAAAAAAGAAGTTGAAAATTCTTCAAGTTTATTTGTAACATCCTCTTTATTTTTTACAGCATTATTAGCAACTTTAGTTGATTCAGACAAATAATTTTGAGAAACTTCATTAAAATCTTCCCAAATAATAGCATCAGAAATACTATTTACTTGATACGTAATTCCAAATATTGCTAAAGATAATATTAATACAATAATCAAATAAAACTGCCCTCTTTTATTCATACGAATAAATTAATTAAAACCTTTAAAAAAGTAACTATAAAAATAAAAAAATTTATAAATAAGTATTTCAAAAAAATACTATGAGTCATTTAAAAGTACCACTATTCGGAATTTTAAATTTCGCAGGAGTATTCTTTATATTATATTTTACTGATGTTGTTACTTTCTCAACAGCATTAATTGGAACACTAACTGGATTAATTGTTGGAATCTTCACAGAACTAATTTTCCACAAAAGACCACCACATAAAAGAAGGAGAAGACTGCCCACAACAGTATCAACTAAATTCATATTAATTCCATCAATACTTTTACTTGCCCTAATTGCATTTTCGTTCCTTTTCATGACAGGAAACAATCCTTTTGAAACAGAAGGTCACACAACAAAAGAAAACGTCGAAGCACAACAAGAAGAATTACCCATAGAAGAAGAAATAGTTGAAGAGGAAATTGTAGAAGAAGAAAAAGAAGAGGAAGACCCAAACGAAATTTGTACAATAAGCGACAACATACTATGTGTAGAACATAAAGTCGAAGGATCATACAAAAGGGCCATGATAAAAATAGAAAACAAAATGGCAATAAATATGCAAAAAGTTAGAGCATATGTAAATGAAGATGGGGTTGATAAATTCTTATGTAAGTTATATTGTGTATATGGATGTCATGGATCAACAGATGATGAAATCCCTGCTGGCGGAATAGCAACATTTATTGGAGATCAATATTGTAGATTTGATGAATCAGGAGAATTAACTGCAAACACTAAAATAGTATATGAAAACAACGCAGGAACAGAATTCACAGAAATAGGAACATTAAAAACTCAAATAATTTAACGATTAAAATCTAAAACATCTTTTGCTAAATCTTGTAAATCTATTGTTTCATCATATAATTTCCCCATATGATTATCTATTTCATTTTTAATTAAATAATTATTATAAAAATTAAAGAAGAACTTAGACAATTTAGAAATCCCCCATTTTTCTTTGTAATCTAATTCAACATTAGCGTTAAAAACGATATTCAATTTGCCACTAACTAAATTTTCAGACATTTTATTTATTTCAACAGCAAAAATCTCAACTTGAACATTATATTTTATATAATCAGTAACTTTTTTCTCACCCAAAAAAACATATTTTATTTTATTTCCTTTATCTTTTCTCTTATCTGAATGTTCTTTTTCCTCAAACTCATAATTATTATCATTAATCCATCGATTAATTTCAGAATATAATCTATCTAAATCAAAAACCCCCTCATACTTAAAAGAATGACCAGAAGAAGATATCACTTTTATTTTTTCACTAACCATAAGAAAAAAATAGAACACTTAATTAATAAACTTTACTCTTTACAAGAATCACATAACCATGCCCCACCAATTTTAGTTAATGGCCCTTGAGACTTACAAGCATAACAATCTCCTTCCATAAATCCGTTTAATGAAGATTTTCTATCTCCCTCTCTAATCTTAAAAGTCTCAATAACTAAATCATACAATTCTGGTTGAATACTCAAAATATCTTTTTGTGTTAAAACACCCACAACATTCCCCTTATCAACAATTGGCAATCTTCTAATCTCCTCTAATCTCATTAAAACCATTGCATCATAAATATCCAATTCTGGTTCAGCATATATTGGTTTTTTTGACATAACTTCTTTAATTGAAGTTTTCTTAATATCAACTTCTTTTGCAATAACCTTATTTAACATATCTCTCTCAGTTACAATTCCCAATAACTTATCACCTTCAACAACAAGCATACTCCCAACTTCTTCAGAAATCATCTTTTTAACACAATTAATCACTTTTTCATCAGGAGAAATATACGCTGGATTTGTAGTCATTGCATCAATAATTTTTATGCCTGTTTTCATAAATAAAAAAGAGTATTATAAAATTAATAAGGTTATCTGTAATTTAAAATATAACTACTAAAAAGAGACAAAACCAAAACATTTATAAAAGCAATAAATATCGACAAACTAGCTCCGGAGGTAATAATTAAGATGTCAGATAATAATAAACAACCAGTATATATTCTACCAGAAGACGCACAAAGAACACTAGGCAAAGATGCGCAAAGAAATAATATTATGGCTGCAAAGATAGTTGCAGAAACAGTTAGAACAACATTAGGTCCAAAAGGAATGGATAAAATGTTAGTAGATCCTTATAATAACGTAACAATCACAAATGATGGTGTTACAATTCTAGATGAAATCGCAGTAGAACATCCAACTGCAAAAATGATAGTTGAAGTTGCTAAGACCCAAGAAAATGAAGTTGGTGATGGAACAACTACTGCAGTAGTAATTGCAGGAGAATTATTAAAAAACGCTGAAAAACTTTTAGATGAAAAAATACATCCAACAGTTATCACAAAAGGTTACAGATTAGCAGCAGAACAAGCAAATAAAATTCTAAAAGAAATTGCTGAAGACATCAAAATAAGCGATCAAGAATTACTAAAATATATTGCAGAAACAGCTATGACTGGTAAAGGCGTAGAATCTGCAAAAGATAGAATTTCAGATATCTGCTTACAAGCAATAACTCAAATAACAACAGACATAACCGATAAAGATAATATCAAAATAGAAAAGAAAGTTGGAGAAGGAATTGAAAACTCTGAATTAGTTCAAGGAATTGTAATAGACAAAGAAAGAACACATTCAGAAATGCCAACAAAATTAGAAAACGCAAAAGTTGCTTTAATTGATACTCCTTTAGAAATTAAAGATACTGAAATGGACGCAAAAATACAAATTTCTGACCCAAATCAATTACAATCTTTCTTAGAAAAGGAAGAATTAATGTTAAAAGATATGACTAACAGAATAATTGAATCCGGAGCTAATGTAGTTATCTGTCAAAAAGGCATCGATGACATGGCACAATATTTCTTATCAAAAAACGGAATATATGCTTTAAGAAGAGTTAGAGAATCCGACATGAGAAAAATTGCAAAAGCCACATCTGGAAAAGTTATAAGCAATCTAAAAGAATTATCTCAAGAAGATTTAGGATTTGCAGGATTAGTTGAAGAAAAGAAAGTTGGAAATGAAAACATGACTTTCATAACTAAATGTGAAAATCCAAAAGCTGTAACAATCTTAATCCGTGGTGGAACAGAACATGTTGTTGATGAAGTCGAAAGAGCAATCACAGATGCTTTAGGAGATGTAACTGCAGCTTTAAACGAAGGTAAAATCGTTGCTGG
Organism: Candidatus Woesearchaeota archaeon; assembly: GCA_964344655.1. Lineage (GTDB taxonomy): Archaea > Nanobdellota > Nanobdellia > SCGC-AAA011-G17 > PNOQ01 > JABJPM01. The sequence continues at coordinate 43,882 of CAYFOF010000004.1, forward strand.
TGCTGGTTCTCCAGAAATGGAAGTTGCAAAACAACTAAAAGATTATGCACATACATTAAACGGGAGAGAACAACTTGCAGTTTTAGCATTCGCAGATTCTTTAGAAGTAATCCCAAAAACATTAGCAGAAAATGCAGGCATAGATCCAATAGATATGATAACAGAAATGAAAGTAAGACATGATAACAACGAAAAATGGGCAGGCATAGATGTTTACAATGGAAAGATTGTGAATTCTTGGAATGCAAGAGTTTTAGAACCACTAAAAGTTAAAACTCAAGCAATAAAATCTGCTTCAGAGGTTGCTGAATTAATTTTGAGAATTGATGACATAATTGCATCATCCTCAAATGAACCTGGAATGCCCCAAGGCGGAATGCCGCCAATGATGTAAAATGTCTTTAACAGAAAAACAATTTACAAAACAAGCACTTTCTCAAGTAATTCCATTTATACAAGGAAATGAAGAACTTCCACATGGAACTCTTTATGCAATTCATGACGAATATTTTATGGTTATACCAACAGAAGATTTTGATCCTGAAAATATAAAAATAATTAGATACAGTAACCTAAAACAAAAAGTTGAAAATTTTGAAGATGAAGAAATAAAACCAACTCTTGATCAAATTCTAGAACAGTTAGGAACAATTACAAGAAATCCAAATTTCGTAGCAGTAATTCCTATGTCTGAATTAACTTACGCAGCTAAAACAAAAATTGGTTTAAAAAAAGAATACAGAAATTCTTCAAGAGAAGATGCTTTAAGATTAATAACTGCCTACGGAAAAAATGGTAACATTTGAACAAGCAAAAGATATTCCGGAACTAAGACAAGCATATATAGATTCTATAGATTTGGGAGATAGAAGAAGATACGTTTCTGAAATAAGATATATAGATAGACATGCTGTTGTAAACGGATTGCATGCATTCATGGTGTGCAGCGGAAGTACAAAAAAGAAAAAAGCAAAGATATCTATTCCTTTAAACGCATTTTATCCAGCAGTAACAGAAGGTGATTTTTTGAGCACCCTAAAAGACCATGAATTAATACATGCAGAACAATTCTATACTGGAAGATATTCAACCCCCCTAAAAACAGATTTAGAAGAAAAACTCATAGACATAGTAACAAATTTAACATATTATTTAAGGATAGAATTAGAAGAAAAAATAAGAATGGAAGTAGAAGCATATAGAAACCAAATAAATGCTATGGAAACAGGGTTGAGAAATGTTTCAGAAAGAAAAAAAAGCCACGTAAGATCATCATTAGCAATATATGAAATGAGCCACGGACCATTAAAAATAATTTCTCAGTTATTACAAGAAGGTCCAGATGAATATCATCAAAAGAGAGTAAGACAACTATTTGGGAAGGAAAATTTAACAGAATTATTATTAACATTAGAAGGCATAACTCCGGAAGAACAAGAACTAATAAAAACGTTTATAAAATAACTAATTAATTCTTAACTATGTTTTTCAAGAAGAAAAAGAAATCTAGATTCACAATAATAAAAGAAGCCATAGACAATAATTTAGAGCAAAGAAAATTCTCAATGGCTCTAGCACTATATTCGAAATTACAAGAGCAATACGCAAATTTCACAATAAAAGCAAAAGAAGATTACAAAAAAGATTTTGAAACAACCCAAAACAAATTAATTTTGCTATTAAAAATCCAAGAACTAATAAATGTCTCAAAAACAGACAATCTAGAAGCAATCAGTGAAAGACTAATAGATATTAATGATTATTTATTCCATAAAGTAGATGAAATTCCAAAAAGATTTTACACATATTTACAACACCATTACTCTCAAGCATACAAATCATACGAACATAAAATACATAAAAAAGAATTAGAAATAATACTAGAAAAAATAAAAAAATTAGTCAGTGAACAAAATTATGATGCAGCACTAACAATTTTCCCATCGTTAATGAAAAAATTCAATAAAACAATTTCTTTCAAAAGAAATGATACTCTAGCAAAAGAATTAACACAATTAAAATCCCACATAAAAATGTCTCTAATGAAACAACATGCATATTCAGAAATTGCAAAAACAGATAATAAGCAAATAAAAAAAGATTTAAGAAAAAAAATAAAAAAAGCAACAAAAAAGAAAGAACCAAAAATAAAAAACCTTCCAGAAGATCCAAAAAATAAAGACATGGAAAGATTAAGAAAATTAATAAAGACCAATAAAGTTGATGATTCTACAAAAGAGCTAGAAAAAATATTTGAAAATGTTTAAATTTTTAAAAAATAAAATAAAGGATGCTGTAAAAAACATCTCTAAAGATGTAGAAGAAAAAGCTCAAGAAGAAACAACAGAAGTAATTAAACAAGAAGAGGAAATAAAAGAAGAAAAAACAATAATAGAAGAAGAAACCAAAGAAAAAATAGAAAAAATAATTGAAGATAAACCTAAAAAATCTCTAGCCTCAAAAATAAAAGAAAAAATAACAACAAAAAGAATTTCTGATAAAGAATTTGAAGAATTATTCTGGGAACTAGAACTAGCATTACTAGAAAACAATGTAGCCGTTGAAGTTATAGAAAGAATAAAAAAAGAACTAAAAGTTGATCTAGTAGATAACCCGTTAGAAAAAAATAAAGTAGAAGAAATGATTGAAAACTCACTAAAAGAAAGTGTAAAAAACCTATTCAAAGATTCTGATTTTGACTTAATAAAAAAAATAAAAGCTTCCGAAAAACCTTATGTCATATTACTTTTAGGAGTAAATGGCTCTGGAAAAACAACATCGATAGCAAAACTAACAAAATTACTTCAATCAAATGATTTATCTGTAACACTAGCAGCAGCAGATACATTCAGGGCTGCAGCAATAGATCAGATACAAACTTGGGCAGACAAATTAGATGTAAAACTAATAAAACACGACTATGGTGCAGATGCCGCTGCAGTTGCTTTCGACGCAGTAAAACATGCAAAGGCAAAAAAATTAGATGTAGTATTAATCGATACTGCAGGAAGAATGCATTCTAATATTAATTTAAGAGATGAACTTAAAAAAATAGTTCGTATTGCAAAACCTGATTTAAAGATATTTGTAGGTGAATCTATAACTGGAAATGATTGTATAGATCAAGCCACAACGTTTAACGAAGCTGTAGAAATAGATGGAATAATATTATCAAAAGCAGACATAGATGAAAAAGGTGGAACCGCAATTTCAATTTCTCACGTAACAGATAAACCAATATTATATCTGGGAACCGGTCAAGAATTAAAAGATATAGAAAAGTTTAATGTTGAAAAATTAATAAAAAATTTAGGATGGTAAATTAATATTCCTCGTCTTCTTCATCCTCACTATCTTCAGAATCAGAAGATGAACCATCGTCTTCTTCATCATCAGAATCGCCATCAGAGTTACGATTTGAATTATTATTAGAATTTCCTCGCCTGTCACTATCATCCTCTTCTTCATCATCTGAGTCATCGTCATCTCTACCTTCTCTTTCTCGTTCTCTCTCAATTTCTATCTCTAATTCGCCACTTCTATTTCCAAACCTATTAATTAAATCATCTATAAATGCTAAATCTTCTTCAGAAAAATCTCCCTTAAGTTTAACTTTAATTTTTAATTCTTCCTTAACTCTTTCAGCATTCCGAGTATGTTCTTGAATTTTTATTTTCAATTCAGAATTCTCACTTTGATTAACTTTACTCTTGATTTTTAACATTATTCTTTCATGATTTTCTTCAGCCTTTCGAACAGCCTCTAATTTTCCTTCCAAGGCCATTTCCCTCGCTTCAGATAATCTTTCTTCAGCATACTCCAACTCTTTCTCTAGTCTAGCATCTTCACTAGCAGTAAATGCCAAAGCTAAATTTTCCATAGCTAAATCCAGAAAATAAAAGAAATTATCTGGAGTTGTACCCGCCTCCTTCAATTCAACACTATCTTCACTTAAATTCTCTTCAGCATGAACAGGAACCAAAAACATCAATAAAACAACAAATATTAAACCATATTTCATATTAATTACCTCCATTATAAAATTAAACAAAATTAAACATTTAAAAAATTAACTAAAAAGAAAAAAATTATTCCGGGATTTCCCCAGAACTTGGTTTTCTATATTTTTTTGTTACCCCAACAATTACTAGGCCTAACAAAAGCAATGCAAGCAAATAAGACATTGTTTCTCCCAATCCAATAGATTTACCAGCACCAACTACCGCACCAGTTATTGCACCGAAAAATCCTGTTTGTTGTGGCTCAACATTTACTTCAGAGAATTCATTCACATTATCTTCTCCATTACTCTCTTCCAAAACCACAGGCTCTTCCTCTTGAACAGGAACACATTGTCCATTTATTCTTTCAAAACCTTCTTCACATGTGATAACGCTTCCGCCACCGCCACCGCCACCACCAGACGGAGGATTCGGAGTAGGATCATCTATCGGATCAGTAACATTCTCCGTAGAATTATCTTCATCAGCTCCATTAATCATCAAATCACACCAAGTATCATTATCAGAATTTCCCGCAAAGATAACAATATCGGATAAATCAATTACTCCATCTCCAATATCTTCAGGGAAAACATCTAATAATGGATTAATAGTTCCATTTTCTGCTCTTAATCTCATAAACTCTTGAAATCTTCCATATAAAACTGAAGAGTGATATGCAGGATCGGATGTAAATGTAATAACATCAGATAAATCAATCACTCCATCTCCAGAAGGACCATCATCTCCAATTGGAAACAAATCTAATTCAGGATCATATGTATAATTTCCACCTTGCATCGCATTCCATTCAATATACATACCATACATAACTTCACATTCAGAAACGTTAGGTTCAGCAAAAGTATAATCAATAGTTAAATTATAAACATTAGATACAAATCCATCTAACCACAAACCAAACATACTTTCGTTATCACAATCACAACCCCATTCATTAGGATTTCCTTCACTACACTCTCTTAAAACATAATCTCCCTCACTAATATTATTTTCTCCAACAACTAAAACAGAAAGATCTTCACAATTTGAAAAATCTTCTACAAATACAGAAGTTGGTAAGGAATCATTATTATCAGTATAATTCACTTCAACTTGTTTAAAAATTGTGCCCCCAAAAAAATTCGCACTCACAAAAGCAAAAGCAAAAATAAAAATAACACTCAAAATAAACTTCTTATTCATTTAAACTACCTCCATAAGTTAAAAATGGGGGATATTTTAATTATATAAATAATTATTATACTAATTAATATATTTTATAGAATATAATAAAAAAGAAAAAAAGAATTATTTAGAATTTTGTAAAAGTCTATAAGATCCAAAAATCCCTAATGTAACCAATAATAAAGAAGCTACATAAGATATTGTTTCTCCAAATCCAACAGATTTACCTGTTCCAACAACTGCGCCAGTTACTGCGCCAGTTATAGTATTGAAAACTCCAGTAGTTGGTTCTTCTGCTAAAACATTATTTTCTTCTTCAGCAGTATCTTCTGTCAAGAATTGTTTTTCAGTACTTTCTTCAGATTGTTCAACAGGAACACATTCTCTGTTAACCATTTTGAAACCATCTAAACAAGTTAAAACACTTCCACCGCCACTTCCACTAGTGGTAGGTTGTGGTTCTTCAACAGGCTCTTCTTCTTCATTCAAAAAACCCCAAAGATCATGACAGTAATCTCCTTCAATTGCATCATGTAAGATTGCAGCATCATGGAAATCGACAGCATCGTCACCATCTAAATCAATTCTTGTTAATTCAGCAACATAAACAGCATCAGTCAAATCTTCATCTCCATCGCCATCTACATCACAGTTATCATCTTCAACAACAGGTTCTTCTTCTTGTACAACAACTTCTTCTTCATGTACATGATTTTCTTCCTCTATTGGTAACTCTTCTTCTAAAATTTCTTCTGCAGGTGTTTCCTCAACAACAGGTTCTTCAACAATTGGCTCATCAACAATAGTTTCATCAGCCAATGCAAAACCAGATGCTAAAACTAACACCATTAATATACTTATAATCTTGTTCATTTTGCCTCCATAAGTTACAGAATATTTAACATTAACACTATATAAAGGTTTTGGTATATATTTTAGAGAAGATACTTTAAAGAAAGATATTTAAACAGAAAATAAAAGCAAAATCGCATGCAAAGGATAAAACAAAAAGCATTAGATGACGCACTAGAAACCGATAGATTACCAAAATCAATATACAATCTAAAAACCGACATTTATGCAGCAATGTGGCCATTAGAAGCCCAAGAAGCATACATAACTGCGGCAGAAGAACTTCTAAAACAACGTCCAGAATTAAATCATCCACTTTACAGAGATAGGATAGAAACATTCAAACAGAATTCTTTATAAACATTAATTCTTAACAAAATTACAATGGTAATGGAAAAACTAGGCAATAATTTAAAGAACGTTCTAAAAAAAATAGCTGGAGCTCCAGTAATAAATGAACAATTAGTAAACGAACTAGTCAAAGATATTCAAAGAGCATTATTACAAGCAGATACAAACGTAAAACTAGTACTACAACTAACAAAAAGCATAAAAGAAAAAGCCCTAGAAACACAACCAAAAAATGTAAACCCTCGAGATTATTTAGTAAATATTGTTTACGAAGAACTTACAGCATTCTTGGGTGGAAAAAACGAACCAATAAAAATATCAAAAAAGAAACCTTTCAAAATTATGCTTGTGGGACTATTCGGAAACGGAAAAACCACCACAACAGCTAAATTAGCAAAATATTATGCAAAAAGATCATACAAAGTAGCTATTTTGAGCCTAGATGTTCACAGACCTGCTGCAATGAAACAAACAGAGCAGCTAGGTAAAAAAATAAACATTCCAACATTCACAAATGAAAACGAAAAAGATCCAATAAAAATTTACAAAGAAATAGAACCAAAACTTTCTCAATATGATATTGTATTAATAGATACTGCTGGAAGAGATGCACTATCAGAAGAACTAATTAATGAAATAGAAAATTTAAACAAAAAAATTAAACCAGATGAAAAATTATTAATCCTTTCTGCAGATATGGGACAAACCGCAGAAAAACAAGCAACCCAATTTCATGAATCTTGTGGAATAACTGGAATAATTGCTACAAAAATGGATGGAACTGCAAAAGCAGGTGGGGCTTTATCTGCTGCTGCAACAACAAAAGCAAAAATAAAATTCTTAACAACTGGTGAAACTGAAAACGATTTAGAAGAATTCAATCCTGAGGGTTTCGTAGGACGTTTACTAGGAATGGGAGATCTAAAAGCATTACTAGAAACAACAAGAGAAGCAATCTCAGAAGAACAAGCTCAAGATTTAGGAAAAAGATTTCTGAAAGGAGAATTTAATTTCTTAGACATGTACGAACAAATGTCTGCCATGAATAAAATGGGTCCACTCTCAAAAGTTATGGAAATGATTCCAGGAATGGGACAAATGAAACTTCCAAAAGATGCATTACAAGTTCAAGAAGGAAAACTAAAGAAATGGAAAATAATAATGCAATCTATGACAAAAGAAGAACTAGAAAATCCAGATATACTAACTCGTTCAAGACTTGATAGAATTGCAAAAGGTTCTGGTTCAACAGTAAGTGAAGTTCGTGAATTATTAAAACAATACCGTCAAACAAAAAAGATGTCTAAACTAATGAAAGGCGATCCAAATAAAATAATGAAAAAATTCAAGGGGAAAATCCCCGGAATGTAAAAAAGTTATTTATAATATCTTATTGCTGGTTTAATTAATGTTACAACAAATATAACAAAGAACCACCACGGACTAACACTATGTACCCATTCCATAGCTGCAGGCCAAATTCTAATTACAAAAAGAGTGAACGCAATAATAGACAATTTCAACAAAGCCCATTCACACATTTTAAAATTAATAGCTTTCATATCACCAACCTCCTTTAAATCAATACAATAATCTTAATTTATCAATATAAATACTTTTCTCAAAAAGATTTATAAAGAAATAATCCTAAAAAATACTAAAGGAGGTATAAATCTAATGAAAAAAAACATAGCGATAATAATTGCAATAATAATTTTAGCAATCGTAGTTTATGCAGGAATGAGTCAACCACAATTAAGTCCTTCTTATCAACTAGACATTGGAAAATCTGGAAAAGGAACTTATGTAGCACCAGAAACATCAGACCATGTAACTGTGAAAGATAATGGAGATTGTTTCGTAGATCCAAGAGCTCCAAACGAATTAGACTGTGGAACTGCAATAGTCATGACCTGTTCAGATGGATGGGAACAAGATGGACTAGAATGGATAGGCAGTGGAGATTGTGAGATAATAGTTTAATTTTTTATTTTTTATTTCCTAAATATTTATAAACACATAAATTTCTCAAAAAAATATGACAGAACACACACAATACGACAAACCAGAATACACTCAAAGAGATAATCCAGAATATAATCCTAACCAATATTTAATTCCATTCAAAAACCCAAATCAACTCGAATTACCTTTTCCAACTAAAACAGAATTACCAGATCCTTCTGAATTAGAAATAGAAATAAGCAAATGAAAGTTCTACATAAAGGTGCGGAAGCAATTTTATACAAAGAAAATAACAATTTAGTAAAAGAAAGAATTACAAAAGGATATAGACATAAAACAATCGACATAAACAAAACAAAATACCCAACAAGAAGAGAATTCAAACTTCTAACAAAAGCTAAAGAAACTATTAATGTTCCAACCCCAATAAAAGTAGATGAAAAAAGTTCTAAAATAATTATGGAATACATTAATGGAGATGTTCTAAAGTCAACACTAGATGAATACTCAAAAACAAAAAGAGAAAAAGTAGCCAAACTAATTGGAGAACAAATTGCATTAATGCACGACGAAAACATAATCCATGGAGATTTAACAACTTCAAATATGATTTTAAAAGATGAAAAAGTTTTTTTCATAGATTTTGGTTTAGGAAAAATTTCTCACAAAGCAGAAGATAAAGCCACTGATTTAAAACTATTACAACAGGCTTTCAAATCTAAACATTTCAAACACGATGAAGAACTAATAAAAAATACATTAAAAGGTTACAAAAAATCTAAAAATTACAAAGAAATTCTTGAAAGATTAGAAAAAGTAAACAAAAGAGGAAGATACAAAAGAAAACATTAAATTATTTCTTGATATTTTTTCATATATCTATCAACAACAACATCTAAATCGCATCTCTCTTTAACTATTCTTCTGCCATTAATCCCCATATATCTAGTATCAAAAGGATTATCAACCAATCTAAAAACTCCATTTGCCAATTGCAATGGACTATGCGTATCAACAACTATCCCTGTTTCCCCAGTTGTTAAATATTCAGAAACTCCTCCAACATCAGTAGCAATAACTCCAGAAGTCATTGATAATCCTTCTAGCACAACTCTTGGAACCCCCTCTGTATAACTAGACAAAGCAACTATTGAATCTTTATATCCATCTCTCAACTCGCTATGATCCATAGTATTATAGACTTTAACTTTATTTTCCAACCCAAACTCTTCTATATCTCCTCTTAATTTGGACACATAATCTGGTTTCTGGTGCGGACCTATGAATGCTAAGTGAAAATCTAAACCTTGTCCATTTAAGATCTTAGCAGCATTAAGTAAATCAATCTGTCCTTTTTTCGGTTCAACTCTTGCAGGATATAAAATCAAATGCTCACTATCAATCCCAAATTTTTCTCTAAATCTTCCATTATCTCCCAAATCTGGATGAAAAAAACCAACATCTGCATAGGTTCCAATATTTACTGTATTCAATCCTAAAACATCAGAAGCAGCTTTGCAAATCCCCATTTTCATATCAACTCGAGGTAAAAGATATTCTAAAGGCAATCGCTTAATCCTATCTTTAAACTTCCTAGTCAATCCACCCCCATGAAAAGAAAAAACAATTGGCAACTTTTTAGATAAAGCCTTAGCCATAGTTACATAAGCTCCATAATAATAGCCATAGTGAACGTGAAATAAATCAAAATCATTTTCATCCGTTATTTCATCAAATTTCTTGCCAAAGGCCCTCAAAGTAGAAAGTGGAGCTCTAGATCCGACCATTGGATTAAAAACGGGGTGACAAACAGAGCCATCCTCGCCAACATAATCAACTGGATTATTATTTTGAGTGTAATACAAAACATGAACATCAGCAAGATCTCTATCAATCATATTTTTATGCAATGCTTTCATGTGCATTTGTAGCCCACCAACATTCTCAAAAGTGTGGACTAATTTTAAGATCTTTAATTTGCCTTGATTCATGCTCACATTGACTAATCAATCCACTTAAAAAGCTTTCTTTAACTTCAAATCTAAAAACCAAAACTTTAAAAACAACTTATTTTCATTCTAATCTTATACAGTCCCGTAGTGTAGAGGCCCAGCATACTTGGTTTTGGTCCAAGTGACCCAGGTTCGAATCCTGGCGGGACTATCCAAATTCTTATAAAACTAAAAAACAACGAATTAACAAATTGAGTTTAGAATCTTATTTAAATCATCTAAAAGAAAAAACAGAAGAACATAATGTAAAATTAATTTTAGTAAACAGAACATACTTTTACGACGATGGAATTTCCATTGGGGGATATTTTTCAGAAGAACCATTGGAACTTGCAGTAGCAAAAAGAAAACCCAGAAAAATATGGTTGCCTTATTTAATTCATGAAGATTCTCACTTAGATCAATGGATAGAACAATGTCCAGAATGGACAAACACCCAAATTGGAAACATTTGTGCATCTGAAATTTTGCCCTCTTGGATTAACGGAAAAGAATATTCTACAGAAACAATACAAGAAGCAATAGCCTCTTTAAGAGAAATGGAACTTGATTGCGAAAGAAGAGCATTAAAAAAAATAAGAAAATTTAATCTCCCAATAAACCCACAACACTATATAAAAACAGCAGCAGTAAACATACATCAATACAATTATGCATTAATAAGAAGAAAATATCCTCGGAAAAATAAAAAACTCCCCTACAAAGATCCAAAAATTCTAGAAACAATGCCAAGAACACTAAGAGGAAATTTTAATAGACTAACAAAAAAACAACTAGAAGCTTTTGACAGGTTCGTTAATAACTAAATACTTATAAAAACCATTACATTCCTCAAAACATGGATGCTTCAGAGATTTTATTGACAATTCTAAGAAACGTAGCAAATTTATATCCTGCAAGAATAATACAGAAAAATGAACAAGGAGTAAGATGGTTTAAAGGAAAACCAGAAAGAAAATTATTACAGCCAGGAAAATTACATTATTTTTGGCCAGCATTAGGACATATAGATAAAGTTGATATAACTGACGGTACAATAGAAATAGAAATGATGAACTTGGACACCGAAAATGAAACAATTACATTAGATGGTGCAATAAAATATGCTGTAACAAATGCACGCCAATATTTAGTTAATTTAGAAGAAGATGATGCAGCAGACACTCTATCTCTTATTGCAAGAGGATGTGTTTCCGACATAATAAGAGAAGAAGGGTGTTTAGAAGAGAGAATATATGGCACAATAGTTGGTAGGTTTAACGAACAAACAAAACAATATGGAGTAACAGGAAAACAATTTATCCCCGGAACAGTTACAAAATCAGCCATAAACATAAGATTAATAGATTAATCTTTTCTCTCAATAATCTTATACTTTCTATCAAACCTACGTTGTTTAACTAAAGAAATTGTACCCTCAAAAATCAAAGCCAACCCCGCTAAAAACCAAAACCAATCAGAAGATACAGAATAAAGTCCAACCAATTTACCAAAAGTCAATAAAGTCATAATAATTCCAACAACAATATAACCTTCATATCTAAAAATACTTAACTTCATAAAATAAAAACATTAAAAGAATTTAAAAAAATTGTTGTTCCACAATCTTTAAATATTTTTAACAACAATAAATATTACCATGATCGAAGAAAAAAAAATTGGTAAGGTTTTTGCCTATTTCGAAAAAATAGGTGTCGCTGCATTGCAGATAACTGATGACCACATAGAGATTGGAGAAAAAGTACATTTCAAAGGCCCTAATACAGACTTTGAAGAAGAAATTGAATCCATGCAAATTGATAAAAAAGATGTTGATTACGTAGAGGCTGGAAAATCAGTAGGTATCCAAGTTTCCCAAAAAGTAGAGAAGGGAGACGAGGTATACAAAGCTTTATAAAGGATAAATTAACCCAAAATTCCTAGGATAGGTTGGTGAAAGCTCACTTATACCAGGAATAGTTTTTTATTTCTGTTTAACCTATAAAATTTAAGAAAAATGGCAAGAATGCATTCAAGGAAAAAAGGAAAATCTGGAAGTACTAGACCAGAAACCAGAAAAAAACAATCCTGGATAAAATACAGTGCTAAAGAAGTAGAAGCATTAGTAGAAAAACTAGGAAAATCAGAAATGACTGCAAGCCAAATTGGAATTGAATTAAGAGATTCATACGGAATTCCAGACGTGAAAGCAATAACAAAGAAAAAAATATCTCAAATTCTAAAAGAAAAAAAATTAGGTACAAAATTACCTGAAGATTTAATCAATTTAATCAAAAAACACATCTCCTTAACAGAACATAGAGAAACTAATAGACAAGATATGACTGCTAAGAGGGGATTTCAATTAACAGAATCAAAAATTAACAGATTAGTTAAGTATTACAAAAAAACAAATAAACTTCCAAAAGATTGGAAATTTGATAGATCCAAATCTAAACTATTGGTAGAATAAAATGGCTGCAAAAAGAAAAATAACAAAAAAATTGGATAAAAAGAAGAAAAAGAAATGGTTCTCAATCTTCGCTCCAAAAAGTTTTGGAGGCTCCGAATTAGGAGAAAGCCATGTAGCCACACCACAAAACCTTTTAGGTAAAACAATAAGAGTTAATCTTTCAAAAATTTCTAAAATAAGGTCTCAAAACATAAGAATAAAATTTGAAGTTGCTGAAGTTAAAGACGAAAAAGGTTACACAGAACCAATTGCATATGAACTATTAACAACTCAAGTAAATAGAATAGCAAGAAAAAATAAAAGTAAAATTGATGCTTCATTAAAATTGGAAACAAAAGATAAAATAAAAGTAAAAATAAAACCAATAATTATCACAAGAGGTACAATAAAAGGAGGAACACACACAACTCTAAAAACAGAAGCAATTTCTCTATTAGAAAAAGAAGTGAAAAAATTAACTTTTGATTCACTATTAGATTCTGTAATAAAATACGATTTACAAAAATCACTAAAAGCAAAGCTTAAACCAATAACACCAGTAAACACAATAGAAATTAAACATTTAAGCAAAATCAAACAAAAATAAAAAAGTTTTTAAATAAAAATTTTACTTCTAAAACACTGCCTTAATAGCTCAGTTGGTAGAGCAGCTGGTTTGTAACCAGCAGGTCGGGGGTTCGAGTCCCTCTTAAGGCTTATTTCTTCACCAAAAACTTTAAAACCAAACAATCCCAAATAAAATCATGGGAAAAGTAATGTCAACAGCAATAAAAGATAAAGGCATTTTCGACATGAGCGAATTATATTCATTAATTAAAGAATGGCTATCTTGGGAAGGTTACGGCGATGAAAAAAAAACATTCCAAGAACAAGCATATGTTGAGAGAATAAAAGGAGATTCTAAACAAATAGAAATTAAATGGAGAGCAGAAAAGTTTCTAGGACCCTATATCTCACACGTAATCAATATCACCTTTAACATTTTAGGAATGCAAGACATTGAAATAGAAGTAGATGGGAAAAAAATTGGAACAAATAAATTAGATCTTTCACTAAAAATGGATGCAGAAGTAATCACAGACAGACAAAATAGTTTCAAAAAAAGAAAATTCCTAAAAAAACTATATGAAAATTACATAATAAAAGAAAGAATTTCAGCAAGTAAAGGATTACTAAACTCAAAAGCATACACACTAGCAGATGAAATAAAAGGATACTTAGAATTAAGAAGAGCATAACACTTATAAATAAAATTCACCAAATTTAAAAAATGGCAGAAAAAGACATGATTGTCAAGGGAATAACTGTAAAATACGATTCACCTTTCAACATGATTGATTTGTATAATTCTTTAAAATCGTGGTTTGACATCCACAGATACACATTTTATGAAACTTCTTACGATGAAAAAGCAGTGGGAGATAAAAAATCATTAATCATAACGTGGGTTGGAACAAAAGAATTAGATGATTACACTCAAATTGAGCTAAAAGCCGAAATTGAATTAAATAATTACGAAATAATAGAGGCAAAATCAGAGAAATTAACAAAAGGAAAACTAAAATTAAAGTTTAAATCAATGATGGTAACTGATTATGAAGAAAAATGGGATAAAAAACCATTTCTAAAGTTTTTTAGAGCCATTTCAGACAAGTATTTCATGGCAAACAAGTTCTCAATATACAAAAAAGAGATAAAAGATGACACTTATGACATCTACAACAAGACAAAATCCTTCTTAAATCTACAAAAGTTTAGATAATCAAAAGCTTTTTAAACTAACTCAAACACAATTTACTAGCCCGTTTTGCGAATTACCCAACGGAGCATACGATAACTATCAAGCAATGAGCTTGGGAGTTAGGAACGGGCAACATAATCAAAGAGAATAAGTATTATCACATCATTATCACATTCACTTTAAAAAGTACACGCACATAAGAGAGTGCATCTATACTACTTATTCTTTAGAACATTTCACGGAGGAAATAGAAAATGGGAAAAATAGGCCTAGTAACGGCAAAATACATAATTCACGTTGATATTTCCATTGAAGGAACAGTAGATAGACCAGACGTAATTGGCGCGATTTTCGGCCAAACAGAGGGTCTTTTAGGTTCTGATTTGGAATTGAGAGAATTACAAAGAAACGGAAAAATAGGAAGAATAGAAGTAAATATGAAAACATCTGCTGGAAAAGCAAATGGTGAAATAATTATACCTTCTTCTTTAGACAAAACAGAAACTGCAATAATTGCTGCAGCTTTAGAAACAATTGAAAGAATTGGACCTTGTAATGCAAACATAAAAGCAAAATCAATAGAAGATGTTAGAATATCAAAAAGAAACTCTGTTATTGATAGAGCAAAATCATTACTACAAGAATTAACACACACAACTCTTCCAGACACTCAAGAAATTACAGAAGAAGTTTCAAATTCTGTAAGAATGATGGAAATTGTTGATTTTGGTCCAGAAAAACTTGCAGCAGGTCCAGCAGTAAAAGACGCAGACGAAATAATAATTGTAGAAGGACGAGCAGATGTTCTTACATTATTAAAAAACGGATTCAAAAACTGTATTGCTTTAAACGGAACTTCAGTTCCAAAAACAATTGTAGATTTAGCAAAAACAAAAACAGTTACAGTATTTGTTGATGGAGATCGTGGTGGAGATTTAATCATACGAGAATTAAAATCAGTAACAGAAATTGATTTTGTAGTTAAAGCACCAGATGGCAAAGAAGTTGAAGAACTTACAAAGAAAGAAATAAACAAAGCTCTAAGAAGCAAAGTAGCAATAGAACAAGCCGCCCTAGAATTAAAAACACCAGCAGCAAAAACTAGAACTACTGCAACAAAAGCTCCAATAAGAGCACCAGTAAGATCTACAACAAAACCTACTACAAGAACAAGAGAACCTTCAACAAAACCAAAGTATGAATCCAAGCTATCCAAAAAAGATACAGAAACATACACAAAAATGTTAGATGACTTGATGGGTACACGAGGAGCATACATTTTAGATGAAGAACAAAATGTTTTAGGAAAAGTTCCAACATCTGAATTAAATACTACTGTTAAAAACCTAAAAACTGGAATAAATACAATAGTATTTGATGGGGTAATTGATAGAGATTTAATTAGAATTGCAGAAAGATCAGATATTAAAAATATTATAGCAATGGATTCTAAAATACCTAGAACACAAACAAAAATTAAGATTCTAACTAAAAAGAATCTTTAATTCTTTTTCTTTTTAAATCGAAACTAATATAAAACAAAAAATAAATTTTTACTATATGAAAAAAAAGAGAGCTAAAAAAAGAACTTATAAAAAACAAAACAAAGATGAAGGAATTAGAGGTTTAATTTTAGCAATATTTACAATATTAATAATTAGTTCTGCAGTACTTTCAAATTTTCAAACAGATTGTAAAGATGATTTAAATTGTTTCAACAGAGCATTTTTTACTTGTTCTAAAGCAAAAGTAACAGGATATGAAAACAATAATTTATTCGAATATAAAATACTAAATCAAGAAAACGATCAATGTATAGTTCAAATAGATCTAAAAGAAGTTAATCAACAACTAGATGAAGAAACTAAAACTAAATTTGAAGGAAAATCAATGATTTGTTCTTTACCGATAGAAGAAGGTTTTTCCACAGATAAATTAAATTTCTGTCAAGGTCCATTAAAAGAAACAATATACGAACTAACAATTCAAAAAATGTATAATTTATTAGCTCAAAACTTGGGTGAAATTATTTCTGAAATGAGACAATAACTAATATCCTTGACTACGAAGTAAACTCTTAAGTTGCCCATGAACTCTATCTCCAATTATACCTCCTCTTAATGAAGGGATAGATCCTCTAGAACTAGTACCTATTACTCTCCAACGAAATTCAAAATTAAGGTTGCCCACCTGATCTACTCCAGAAAATGGATTAAATAAAGATCTACTATGTTCAGTAGGTCTATACATAATTAATATTGGATCTCCAGTTGTGGGTGTTCTAGTATAAATAACGTGAGCTCCTTCGTCCGGAGTTAAAAAAGAATTAAACAAATCCTCTGGAGAAGGAACAAGATTTTCATCATAAACTCGACTTGGATGCGTGTGCCTCATCGGGATTTCAGTGTCATGGAACAATCCACGAGCATTATCATTTGTGAACGCTTCAAAATTATCTCCTTCTCCTACCCTTACACACCCCACCTCACATCCTTCTGCCATCTCATCTGAAACACTTAACAAACGTCTTCCGGAAGGCATAGATCTAGCAGAAAAAAGTGTTCTTGCTGCAGCAATATCATCCGGACCAGGAAGTCCTGTCATTGCTGTTGTTGCTCTAACCACCCCAGATCCTGCCCCCAGTAATGCCCCCCCAATAGAAGCAAAAAACACAGGATCTTCAAATAAAGAAACTTGACCGCCAGGAACAGAAGTCACATAAGTTCTAATAATTTCTCCTCTATTGGTTGTTACTTCATGATAAAATCCAAAACTATCTTCATCATATACTTCATTAACTACACTCAATGGAATAGAATTAGGATCTATATAATATCCTTCAGTATATGTATTATCTGGATTAGCAGCATAAGGTTCAATTCTAGTAGTCCCAGTAGGATCAACAAAAGTCAAAGGATTATTTGCAACATATTGATAAGCGGGTTGAGAAGGAACAGGATCAACAGAAGTAAACCTTCCTAAATTTGAATCATAATACCTAGCATTAAAATAATACAAATCTTCATCCAATTCTTTTCCAGTAAAAGAAAATCTCTCTCCAACTTTCAACGATAGTCCA
>CAYFOF010000005.1:0-3833 GCA_964344655.1 Candidatus Woesearchaeota archaeon
TGGAGATTTGATTCAAAGAGCAACGTTCCTTGAAGCAAAAAGTACAAAAGAGATTGGAATAGGAATAGAATTAGGTCAAACTGCCTATGCATTGAGAGTTGTAAAACCATATTATGATGGAAATGAATTAATTGGATATGTTGAATTGGGCCAAGAAATTGATGAATTTTTAGATATTATGAAAAAGGGAAAGACTAATGAATTTTCCTTAGTTGTTCAAAAAGAATCATTAAATGAAGAGGGCTGGAGATCTGTTATAGAATCTAAAGGATCAAGAGATAATTGGGATGATTTTGAAGATTATGTTGTGATTAGTTCTACAACAGAAGAAGTTTTTTCTTGTTTTAAAGATGAAAATGTAGAATTATTGAGGGAGGATACTTTATTCGTTGAAAGATCAAACGTTGATGATTATATTTTTGCTTGTGGGGGTTTTGCAATAGTTGATGCATTTGATGACAAGTCTGGAGTTATGTTTTCATTAATAGATGTTACGGAAGAACAAAATTTAATGTATGGTATAAGGTATATTCTTTTAGCAATATTATCTGTTATAGTAATTATTTTTGTGGGAATTGGTTTTTATGTAACAAATAAAATAACTCGTCCAATTTTGGAACTAGATGTTGCAGCAAAAGAAATTAAAAAAAGAAATTTTAAGGTAAAAACTAACATAAAAACAGGAGATGAATTAGAATTACTTGGTAATTCAATCAATGAGACCGTTAAAGCCCTAGACAGAATGGATACAGAACATAAACAACTAGAAAAGGCGAAAACAGAATTCATATCTATAACTTCTCACGAACTTAGAAGTCCGATGACTCCGATGAAAGCCCAATTACAGATGTTGGAAAGAGGATATTTTGGTAAATTAAATGAAAAACAAAAAAATGCTTTAGATATTGTGTTAAGAAATACATCTAGATTAGATAATATTATTGTAGACTTCTTAGAGGTTTCGAGAATTGAAGCTGCTAGATTGAAATTTAAGTTTGTTAAAGCTGATTTGAAAAAACACACTAAGAGATTAGTTGAAGAAATGAAAGGATTTATGCCAGAAAATAAAAATTAGACTAAGATTGGGAGATGTACCAATTATATCTGTTGATCCAGATAGAACCATGCAAGTTTTGAGAAATTTAGTAAATAATGCAATTAAATCTAGTCCAGAGGGAAATGAAGTTGTAATAGATGTAGTTCAAAAAGGAAATTATATCAATTTTAGTGTGAAAGATAGTGGGATTGGGATATCACTTAAAGATCAAGAGAAAATATTTGAACCATTTTATCAAGCAGAGCAAACTATGTACAGAGAGCATGGCGGAACAGGATTAGGACTTGCTATATGTAGGGGAATTGTTGAATCTCAAAACGGTAGAATATGGATAGAGAGTAAAAAAGGAAAGGGAACTAAATTCTACTTTACGATTCCATTAAGGCCTGTGAAAAAAATAAGACCGATTAAATTATTGTTTTCTCAAAAGGAAAATGTAGAAAAAGAGATTAAAGTATTGTTTAGAGAATTTTTGGGGCCAATTGGAGAAGAAGAATATATGGATTTAGAAAAACAAAAAGGATTAACTGAAAAAAATGTTATTGGATATGCAAAATATCTTAATAAAAAAGGCATTATAAAAAATAATATTTTCGAAGAATTTAAAAAGAGAATATCCCATGTTTATAAAATGGCAAATGGGGGGATAAAGAAATGAAGATAAGATTTTTGATAATCTTGTTTTTTATTGTCATTGCGGCCATTGTTTCTATTGGTGGAAATTATTATATTTACTCTGTTTCTAGCGATATAAGTCAGGAAGAAAAGTTGAATCATCTTGAAACTGCTGCAGAATCTAGAGCAGATCATATTGAAACCTATTTGTCTCAGAACATAGAGAAATTAAAACTTATCACTAGTAGAACAAAATTAAGGAATGTTTTGAAAGATTATAATACGAATCCAAGCCAAGAATTAAAAGATGTTATGAGAGGGATAATTCTTGATGCAAAAGAGCCGATTGAAGATTTTAAGAGGGTCTGTATTGTTGATATGACTGGAATTATAATTACTTCTACAGATGTAGATAAATGTAACATGGATATATCTGATAAGTCTTTTTTTATTGGTGGAAAAGAAAAATATGGAAATTATGTTGAAATGGAAGAGGGAGCTCACCACCTTTTTGTATCTGGCCCAATTATTTTAGATGGTGAAACAATTGGAGTGGGGATTACTATGACTGATTTAGATTATTTAGAGTCAATTGTTAGGGGTAGGAGTGGACTGGGTGAGACCGGGGAGGTATTGGTTGCCATACAGCATGAAAATGGAGATATTCATTGGTTATTTGAAAGGTTATTTGAAGAAGAAGCAAATAGTAACATAGAGGATATCGCAATTCCTATGAAAGAGGCAATAAAAGGAAGAAATCTTTTATTTGGCAAAACTATAGATTATAGAAATATGGAAGTTATGGCAGCTTCTCAAAGTATTGAAACATTTAGTGGTCAACCATTTGGTCTTGTAGCAAAAATAGATATTTCTGAAGCCTTGGGAGAAAAGAAAAAAGCATTAACTCAAACAATTTTATTCATTATTCTATTTATAGTAGTTCTTGTGGGACTTATTGGATACTATATATCTAAATTGATTTCTGAACCATTAAAAAAACTAACATGGGACGTTAATGAAATCACAAAAGGAAAATTGGATTTAGAATTAGAAGAGAGCAGAATAGATGAAATAAATCATCTAACTGAATCTTTGAATAGAATTTTAGCATCTTTGAAATTAGCAATATTAAGAGTTGGAGCATCTAAAGCTGAATTGGGACTAGGAAGAAATATAGCAGCAAGAGAAGAAGCAGAAGATAGGTATGCAAAACTATTTGAAAATGCAAAAGATTCTATAATGGTTATTAACCCTAGAACGAAAAAGATATTCGACATGAATAGGGCTGCAGAATTACTTGTAGGATATACAAAAGAAGAGTTAGTTGGCAAATCTGTACAAACATTACATTCAAAAGATAGGGCGAAAGAAATGATGCTTTTATTGAAATCTTATGCTACTGGAAAAAAGACAGGAAAATCTCATTTATATTTAAGGACAAAAGAGGGTAAAAATATTAAAGTTGAAGCAAACATAGGAAAAATTAAAATAAATGGGGAAGATTATTTGCAAGGTGTTTTAAGGAAAAAAATCGTAAGCAAAAAACTTAAATAATATTTTTTCTTAAATTAGTACAATGGCAAAAAAGAAAGTGGTGGAAAAATCGAAGGTTTCTGACAAAGGAATTTCTAAGAAAAAAGCTGATGAAGCTAAGAAAAAATTAATTTTAGATAATATAAAAGAAATAAAATGGACTCCAAAGATTAGTGTCCATGAAAAGAATATAGATGAACAACATAAAAAAATAATAGAACAAATTAAGGTGCTTGAGAGTAAAATAATAAAAGAAGAAGCATTGCCTGCAATAAGAGAATGTATTCACTTTCTTGATCAATACATAAAGAAACATTTTACTTATGAAGAAGCATATATGGAAAAATATGGTTATCCTGATTTAGAAAAACATAAAGAATTACATGCCTCATTTATTGCATTTTATGAAGATTTTAAGAAGGATATGAGAGTAAAATGGAATAAAGTTGATGATCCTAAAGAATTTACCATAGAATATGCGAAAAAAGTTCATAAATTTTTGTGGCAATGGGTATTGAAACATACTATGAAAGTAGATTTAAAATATGCTAAATATATAGATAAAAAGAAAGGATTGACTCCTGGAAAAGTTGAAGAAAAAGTTGAGAAAAAATCGAAAAAAGGAGTG
>CAYFOF010000005.1:3843-6199 GCA_964344655.1 Candidatus Woesearchaeota archaeon
AAAATAAAGAAAGAAATTCATTCTGAACAAATTAAAGATCAAAGAGAGCCTGTCGAAAATTTAGATACTCAAATTGATGATAAGAAGAAGAAAAAATTAGATAAAAATTTTGTCAATACTGGGATTACAGGGTTTGATGAACTTATGGAAACAGGAATTCCTAAGGGAAATACAATTTTAGTTGCTGGTGGCGCGGGTTCTGGAAAAACTATTTTTTGTTTACAGACATTATCTCATCATGCAACAAAAGGAAAGAAATGTTTGTATATGAGCTTTGAGGAAGCCGAAGGCAAATTAGAAAATCACATGGAAGATTTTGGATGGAAACCGAAACAATTAATGAAAAAAGGTAGATTAAAGATACAAAGAATGAATCCTTTTGATATTACGAGAAATGTTGATGCATTATTAGCTAAGCAAAAAGGAGAATTATTAATTGATGTTGATCCTGTGATTATTCCAAAGAATTTTAAACCAGATTTTGTGATTGTAGATTCATTAACAGCAATTGCTTCTGCATTTACTGGAAAAGAAGAAAATTATAGAATTTATATTGAACAATTATTTAGGTTTTTTGAAAAGATGAATGCTACTGCATTATTAATTACAGAAACTGAACAAATTCCAAAGATTTTTAGTAAAACTGGGGTTGAAGAGTTCTTAGCAGATGGTGTTGTTGTTATGTATAATTTAAAACATGGAAATGTTAGGGAAAACGCAATTGAAATTCTTAAGTTGAGGGGAGCAAAGCATGAGAAGAAAATTGTTGCTATGCAGATAACTGGAGGTGGGATTGTAGTATACCCTGAACAAGAAGTTTTTAGTGAAATTAACACAGAATAGTTCTATAAAAACCAAACATTTAAAAGGTATTTCGCACTGTTAAAAGTATGGTTAATGGTGCGGTTAAAAGTGCGAACGTTCGCAAAAAAGAAACTTTACAAAAAGATATTCTTAACCTACTAAAAAAATCTAAAATTCCTCTTTCTACTTCTGATTTATCATACAAATTAAGCAAATCTTGGCATACAATTGATAGAGCTTGTTTGATGTTACAAATTGACAATAAAGTTGAAGGATTTAAAGCTGGAAAAATGAATTTGTGGAGGGATAAATGAATAAATTATTCCTTATTTTGGTTTTTGTATTTGTATTTATTTCTGGGGTATCAGGATTAACAGTTGAAAATACTTTCTTTAATGGTTTTGAAGATTCTACGGGGACAGATGAAAATGATTTTAATTCTACAACTTGGGCAGTAGAATATGGTAATGATGGAAATGAAGCGAATCCAGTTACTTCTCCTGTTTTTGCTGGAACTTACGCTGCACATATGGAAGAAGGAGATGAAGGAGAGGTGGCAATTTCAACTCAGCCAGGAATTTTAGATTTGACTGGAAGGGAACAATGTAATCTTACTTTCTATCATCGACTTAGCACTAATCAAGAATCTACAGACCATATGTATGTTGATGTTTATGATGGATCTTGGAATTATGGAGTTTTAGATTTGGTTGGTGAAGATTATGATGATGCAACTTGGAGGCAATTTACAGTTGATCTATCTTCATATACTATGGGGAGTGATTTTAGAATAAGATTTGATACTGAAAATAATGCTGACAATGAAGAGGTTTATATTGATAATGTTAATGTAACTTGTTTGTTAAATGAGGCTCCTGTAATAAATAATATTAGCTCTTCTCATACAATAATAAAGGGAGGAAATACAATAACATTTTCTGCAAATACTACTCTAAATGGAGTTAATGACACAGAAACAGATACCTTGTTTTTCTATTGTGATAGTACTACTGCTCCAACTTCTGCAAATACAGATTGTACTGGAGGAATAACTTCAGATTCTACTTATGAATATTCTTTAACTTGTAGTTTTGATACTCCCGCTGACGATGCAAACCATACTGAATATTGTAGAGTTTATGATGGAACCCTGTATTCTGATGTTGTGAATTTTACTTATGAAACGGACTCTACGGTTCCTTCTACTTCAATAAATAGTGTAGCAGGAGATACAGTTGCTACTTATTATGATACGGTGAATGATGGAGCAACAGATATAAATGTGTCCGGGGAAGCAAGTATGGCGTGTAGATGGAGTTCCAGTGATTTAGTTTATTCTTCTATGGCAAATGAATGTACAATCGGGGGAAGTACTGCAAACTGTTCTGTAAATGATGTCGCGTCTGAAGGATTACACACTAGATATGTTTCTTGTCAAGACCAATATGCCAATGAGCAAAATACTACTCAAAATTTAGATATTCAGTTTTTCTTAGATTATACTGCGCCCACAACCTCGCCCAATTCTGTTGAACATATACAAACTCCAGAG
>CAYFOF010000005.1:6224-17782 GCA_964344655.1 Candidatus Woesearchaeota archaeon
TATTGTACTGCTTCAACTGAAGGGTGTAGCCCAACAACTTTAATAGATAATGGAGGAACAATTACTTATACATCTTCTAATCGGGGTGTGAATTATTTGAGATATTATTCTGTAGATGATGCAGGAAATACTCAAACAACAGTTAATAAAACCATAAATATAAATCAATTGCCTGTTTTTACTTCTGCTGCAGATGATGCTACAACAATAAAAGGGGGTACAACTGTTAATATTACTACAGTTTCTTCTGATCCTGATTCTGGACAAGAGTTTACGTTGTGGGTTTGTAATACTAACTCTGCAACTTCCTCTGGTTGTGGAGGAACAGAATATTGTAATGCGACTACAACTGCAAATGCTTCTTGTACTTTTACTTCAGAAACAGATTCTGCTACGCATATATGGTATGCATTTATATATGATGAACAGGGAGAGGCAGCAACAAATAATCCTCAAACTGGAAGTTATATAACGGATTCTACATCTCCAACTTTGGCTGTTGTATCTCCAACAAATAGTAGTACGATTACTCAAAGTTCTTTAACTCTTACTGTTTTAGGAAGTGAAAGTTTGAATTGGGCAGGATATTCGATTAACGGTGGAACAAATATAACTATGAATAATATTTCTGGCACTCAATGGAGTGCAACAAATTCTAGTATTGCTGATGGAGATTATAATGTAACATTTTATGGAAATGATTCTTATGGAAACTTCGGAAGCTCTGCCATAACATTTTTCACAATAGATACTGCAGTTCCGGATACGACTGCTCCTGAAATAACAATAATAAGTCCGCTAAATAATACGTATTACACTAGTGCTGGAGTTTTATTTAATGTAAGTTCTGATGAGAATTTAGTCTGGGCAGGATATTCGATTAATGAAGGAGCCCTAAGTGATTTAACTAATAATACTGGGACTGTCTGGAATGCAACTATAACTTTGACAGAAGGGCAAAAAAATATAACTATGTATGGAAATGATAGTTCTGGCAATCAAGGAAATGATAGTTTAATGATTTATGTGGATTTAACTAATCCCGGAATAGTTTCTTTTACATGTAATGCCACTATAAACGATAATGAAAATATTTCTTGTAGTGGAAATGTAAGTGATGGGATTGGGTTAAATTATGCGATTATTGGAAATAATGCTACTGGAACTTGGAGTAATTCTTCGCAGATTAGTTTAAGTGGCAATTCTAGTTTATTTAACTACACAATTACTTCAAATAATACCTCGCCAGGAGGATTTAATGCATCGTTGTATCTGTTTGATTTATCTGGAAGGACGAATACAACTAGTTTTGCAATTAGTGTTTTAGATGATACAAATCCAATTGTTGAGAATATTTCTTACGTTCCAAATAGTACACTAGATTTAGATCCGGGAGTTCAAGTAAATATTACCGTAGATGTTTTTGAAGATTATAATATTTCAACTGTTTATTTAATGTATAAAAATGAGAGTGCAACAGATTGGACATCGGCATTGATGAGTAATACCACAGCAGTTAGTTATAATGCTACATTTACTCCTCAAAATGGAACATGGCAATTTAGAATAAACGCAACTGATTCTGCTGGAAATGAGAATGTTAGCAGTGCTATTGAAATTGTAGTTAATAATGATACTACTGATGATATATCAACAACAATAAGTGATATTGAATCTTTTACATTAGCACAGGCATCTGGAAATAATAGTTTGGGGAATTTATTGATGAATAATACTGGAGATGTAGGCTTAACGTTTAACGTTACACTTACTTCGTCTTCGATTGGAGAGAGATTGTTTTTGAATGGTACAACAAACCAAAATGCAAGTTATGTTTCATCTTCTGGAGATTTGTTAAATATAACTGTGGAAGTGAATACTACTTCTTTGCCAGCAGGATTATATGATTACACTATTTCGTCAGCTTCTGAAGCGGGAACAACATCATTCAATAAACAATTAAATGTACAGAGTGCTGCGGGAGCATATTTAGTTACTACAATTGGAACTTATTCAGCAAATGTTGATGTTGGAGACACTGGGGTTTCATATATATCTACTGTACAAAACCTGGGTACTGCAAATGCTGAAAATGTTTATTTGAATTGGACTTTGCCTTCTCAATTTACCGTTACTTCTGGAAATGAATCTAAGAATTTAGGGAATATACCAATTGGGGGAAGCGGAACAAATACTATTACTGTTTCTGTATCTGGAAGTGCTGCTAATGTTAATGTTACTGCAACTGCCACAGCAGATGGAAATTTGAATAGCACCGATAGTAAAGATGTTACTATAGGTACACCATCTACAACTACTGTTACAACTGGAGGAGTTGGGGGAGGTGGAGGTGGAGGTGTTGCTGGAGGAGGAGCTGGTTCCACAACATTTTCTAGGATTGTTGAGATAGTTAGAGGAGAAGAAGATAGTTTTGAGATAGAAGTTGAAAATACTAATCCAACAGTTGCTTTAGAAGGAGTTACTTTAGATTTGGATGGATTTTTCCAACAATATTTGAGTAGTAGCCCGACTGTGATAAACAGAATTGCTCCAGGAGATATTGGGATATTTACTGTTGATATTGAGGCACCAAGTTATAGTGAGTATGAAGAACATAATTTAACTGCTAGAATTAGAGGACAGTATGCAAGTGGAACTGCATTTAGAAGTTATTCTTCAACTCAAAGGATTAGATTAATAATTCAAGAAGTTAGTAGAGAAGATGCCAATAATACTCTAATTGAAGCAGAAAATGCAATTAATACAATGGGAGATAATTCTTATTATACTGATGATGTTGAAGTTTTATTGATACAAGCGAGAGAGAGATTAGAAAATAGAAGGAATAAAGATGCTAAAGATTTGGGAGAAGACATTATTAGTATAAAGGATCAAGCGTTATTAGCAGATAATTTAATAAGAAGAATATTTGAAGCAGAAAACAATCCTTGGAGAAGTAATTTATTAATTGGAAATGTAATAAAAGAGTTTGATAGTGAAAATAATAGATTGCAATTGAGTGATTTAGTTGGGCTAGATGCAATATTTAGTACAAATGAAATAAGAGAATTGATAACCCTTTCAGTTGCGGCGTTTGAAAGGGGAGATTATTTAACTGCCTTAGAGAGGGCAGAAGAGGCAAAAGCATTATTGTTATTAGAGAGGAAGGGAAATTTAGGATTCTTCTTTTATTTATATTGGCCATGGATCATTTTAGCAATAATAGTCTTATCTATAATTGGAGTTTTATCTTATAGGAAATATGAAAAATCTAGTATTACAAGAAAAATTGAGGATATAAATAAAGAAGAAGAAAATTTGATGAAATTATTTAGAGATGCACAGAATTTATACTTCTTAGGAAAGATTAGCTCTGGAGAATATCACAGATTGATGGATCAACATAACAACAAACTTGCTTCTTTGAGAAAAAAGAGAGTAAAACTAAGAAATAGAAGAATAAAGATGTTGAAATCTAGAGATGTATTGAAAGATTTGAAAATAGAAGTTATGCAAATAGAAAGCGGAATACAAAATATTCAAAGAGACTATTATGTAAATAAAAAAATTGGCGAAAAAGAGTATAAGTTAGAGTTTAAGATGCAAAATGAAAGGTTGGCCGAAATTGAAGATGAAAGAACAGTAATAAACTTGGCAGAAAATAGAAAAAAACTTCCCAAAGAAAAATCAAGAGATAGTGTTTTTGAAAAATTAAAAAAATCATTTAAGAAAAGAGAAAAAGAAAAGTTAGAAAAAGAACAAAAAGTAATAAAAAAGAAAGTAAGAAGTATGTTAAAAAAGAAAAAATGAAACATCATTTATTAATTGTTGGGATGAGTGTATTTTTTGTATTTGGAATGATGTTTTTTGTTATGAATGTTTTTCAACCAGGAATTGAAGGTTATGTTGTTTATGATGAAGATGGAAATGAAATAGTTGTTATTAGGGAAGATGCTTTAGATGCAATTGTAGAATCTGAAAGAACGATTGTTAGGTTAGCTGAAGATGGATTACCAACGCAAAAAGCTGAAGATCTCTTAACTGAGGCTAAATTGGTTTTTGAACAGGCAAAATATGCTAATATCTTAAGAAATCCTTATGCTCCTGTTGGAGATAAAACTGAAGCAAAAAAAGCTTTGGGATTAGTTAATTGGAAAGAGATTGATTATGAAGATGTTTTAGTTATAACTGATGAAATTAAAGAAATAAAAGGAGAAGTTTATGATATTTATGATGCTTTGACTGCTACTGGATTAAAAAGTTCTGTTTTGTTAAGCCCATCAACGGGGGATGAAATTGATATTTCTGAAGCTGTTACATTATTAGAAGAAGCGGAAACTGCATTTTATGAAGATAGGTATAGTGATGCACAAAGGTTGTTAGAAGATGCGCAAATAATGATTGAAGAAAAAAGAAGAGAGAGTTCTGCTCTGTCTGGGTTGCAGAGTAGCACAAAGAATTTTTTTAGTAGATATTGGTTGCCCACCATTCTTGTTTTGGGATTATTGGGAACTGGAGGATTTTTTTCTGTAAAGGCTATTAATTTACAAAGATTGAGGAAAAAAGTTAGAAAGTTAAAAATTGAACATAATGCCTTGAATAATTTAATAAAAGATACTCAGACTAAAAGATTTAAAGAAGGAAAGATGTCTGCTTTGGTATATAATATAAAAATTGAGAAATATAAATCTAGAATGGCTGAAATAAAAGAAACCCTTCCTGTTTTTGAAGCTAGATTGAAAAAAAGATAAAGAAAACTTTAAAAAGAGTTGAAATTCACAAAAACTAGAAAATGTTCTATGAATTAACGATAAAAGATCATGTAAGAGTGGCTCCAAATAAGTTTGGAACAGATGTTAGAGAATCTGTTGTAAAAAGTCTTAATGACCAATATGATGGGTATGTTTCAGAAGATTTGGGGTTTGTTGTTGGAGTTTCTGAAGTTAGCGATATTGGTGAGGGAGCAATAATTCCTGGAGACGGTGCTGCTTTTTATGAGACTACATTTAAATTATTTGTATTTAAACCAGAATTACAAGAAGTTGTTGTTGGTAAAATTTCAGATATTACTGATTTTGGTGCATTTTTAGATATGGGTCCGGTTGATGGGATGGTTCACGTTTCTCAAACAATGGATGATTATGTTTCATTTAGTAAAGAAAATGTTTTAACAGGAAAAGAGAGTAAAAGGTCTTTGAAAATAGGTGATCAATGTAGAGGAAGAATTGTTGCTGTGAGTTTTAAAGATCCTGCAAATCCAAAAATAGGAGTAACTATGAGACAAGGATGGTTGGGAAATTTAAACTGGATTAAAGAAGAATTAAAAGCTCAAAAGGAGAAGAAAGATGGCAAGTAAAAAAGTATGTAAGAAATGTAAAATTTTGGTTGAAGGAAATACTTGTCCTATTTGTAAAGGAAATCAATTTACTGATAATTGGAAAGGAAGAATTATAGTTACAGATCCTGAAAAATCTGTTATTGCTCAAAAAGCAGGATTAAAAAATAAGGGTGAATACGCAGTGAAGGTATAAAAATGAAAATAATAAAACAAGAAAAATCAAATTTATTGCCAAGAATTGATGTAATTGCTGAGGCAAGTCATGTTAATAATAGAACTCCTTCTGAAGAGGAAGTAAAAACAGAATTGGGAAAACTTTTGAAAGTTGATAAAGAATTAATTTTAGTAAGACATATTTTTAGTGGATATGGTTCTGGGGTGTCAAAAATAGAAGCATATGCATATGATAAAAAAGAAGATATGGATAAAATAATCAAAAAGGGAAAGAAGCAGAAAGAAAAGGAAGCGAAAGCTTTAGAAGAAGCTAAGAAAAAGGCTGAAGAAGGAGCAAAACCTGTTGAAGCTGCTCCTGAAGAAAAACCAGCAGAAGAACCTAAAGCAGAAGAAACACCTGCTGAGGAAAATAAGGTAGAAGAAGAAAATGGCGAAGAAGCAAGTAAAGAATAAAGTTCCTAGTAAAAGATATGAAAAATATACTGTAGAAGGAGATAAAGTTACTTCTAAAAAAACATGTCCCAAATGTGGTCCTGGAATATTTTTAGGAGATCATAAGGATAGGTTGTATTGTGGTAAGTGCCATTATACTGAATTTAAGTCTAAAGAATAAGACTTAAATATTAATTTTTATTCGCTTTTTTATTATGATCTCAGATAATATTGAGGATGTTGTGAAGATGGCTTTGTATCATCATAGTAATCTTACGAGATCTAAGGCTAGAAAAAATTTAGAAGATTCTTCATATAGGATTCGATCTTGTTTTGAAAGTGAAGATGGAGTTTATATGAGATTAGAAGAAAGAAATGGTTTGCAAACAGATGTTAAGGTTTGTGACATTCCTGAAGAGTATTTTGGAGTTAAATCTCCTAAAGCACACCCATTTATTGTAACTATTGTAGAGTAGCATCTACCGAAAGCTTTATAAATAAGAGTATTCCTACCAAATTTATATCACCTCTTTTTCCCCAGGCTGATCTTAAACAACGTGAATGCGTGCCTTCTTTGAAGGGATTAGCCCAGGGTTATAATTAATTAAAATAAACTAGCTACTAATTTTCCTATGTAATTTGTTATAATTATCACTGCTATCGCTATGATTAAATGTTCTGAAACAACTTTGTATGGTTTTATTTTTTCTTGTTTTGCTAGATAAATACTAAACAAAGAAAGCAACAATAATCCCCAAAATATACTTATGTAAATTGCTGTTGATAAACTAAAAAATATAAAAGGAATTATAAAAGATAATGCGAAAATAAATTTAAAGAAAAATGTTGAAAAAGTGGATTCCCAAACATGTTTATCACATTTTTTTCTTGCTGCTTCTTCTGAAATATGCATTCCCAATCCATCAGACATTGCATCTGCTACTGAGATGACTATAATTCCAGCAATAACCGCTAGAGCTGAATTGGTACTTGAATTTAAACCAACAATCATTCCTAGTGTTGTTATAACTCCAGAAGTTAGTCCGAATCCAAATCCTTTTTTTATTGATTTTTTCATACTAAATGTTCTTCCCTATAAATATCCCAGATTAATACGAAATAAGCTACAAGCAATGGTCCAATAAATATTCCTAAGAATCCAAATTGTGAAATCCCTATGAATATTCCAATTATTGATATTAATGGATGGATTTTACCAAATTTTTTGTTTGTTATTGGACGTATTACATTATCTACACTAGAAATTATGAATCCCCATAGAAGTAAAGCTACTGCTTGCCAAATACTTCCAGAGAATAAAAGTATTATAGAAGCTGGAACCCAAATAACTGGAGATCCTACAATCGGTATGAAAGAAATAATTGCTGTTACTAGTCCCCAAAATAATGCTCCAGGAATTCCTAGTAAATAAAATCCTGCCCATAACATTGCACCTTGCAATATTGCTATTAATAAAGAACCAATTATTGTGGCTTTTGTCATATCTGAAAATTTAGTTATTATTCTGTCTTTATTTTTTACATTAAATGGCAAGGCTTTTTTTATTTTATTTATGAAATCGTCTCCATTTACTAGCATGTAATATAGTAGGAAATAAAATAGAATTATGTTTGTTATTAGTATTATTGCATTTTCAAAAATTGATGATATTGATTTTTCTATGAAGGGTATAACTTGATTTACTATTGTGTCTGTTTGTATTTCTAAATCTAATGAAGAAATTTTGTTTATTACACTTTCAAATTCATCTATTGATGTTATTACTTCGGGCAGTGTTGATATTTGAGAAACTAAACCTTGAATTAAGAAAAATAATGGAATTATGATTATTATTGAAGAAATTAATAAAATTGACCATGCTGCTAAAGATTTTGAAAATTTAAATTTTGTTTTTAATTTTCTATTTAATGGTTTGAATATTACGAATAAAATTAATGCTCCAAAGAATGCATTTAAAAAAGGGATGCTTGCGTAGAACAAGAAAATAAATAGAGCGAACATTAATATAAATGATAGTAATTTTTTATTCTTTAAAATCATAGTAATAATTTAATTTTTTCTTATATAAATTTAATTGTTTGATAAGACTTATAAAGTATTTATTTTTCCTGAAAATTATGTCAAAACCAAGATTATACGTAAGAGATTGGAAAACTATGCATGCCTATGAGGATTTAGGAGAATATTTTGATATTGATATTTTTCGAGAAATTGCTGGAGAGGTTGAAGAATATGATTGTTTTTTATTGCATCATTTTAGTTGGGAAGAAGATATAGAACCCTTAAGAAATATATGGGGCAGAAAGCCGGTTGTTATTGAAATAACTGGTGAAGATGAAGAATCTCTGAATGAAAAATTAGAGAAACATGGTGTCCCAATAGATGATGTTTATATTGAAAAAGGAACGAAAAAATCCCCCGAAACTCTTTGTGATTTATTTGGTTTTTCAACTGCGGCTTTGCACAATAATTGACTAAAAATTCCATTCCCCACATTAATGTATGAATTTTCGCAATGAATATTTTTTGAAAATCTTTTTAAACTATTATTAATTAATCAAAATTATGGCAATGGTTTATGAATCAGAAAATTTTTTTGTAGAAGCAGTTGAAAAACCCCATGTAGATAGGAGCGATGGAGGACATATTAAGATTTACCCAAAAGTAAGAATCCTTGATAGGCAACAGCTTTCTCCTAAACATGCGATTGAGTTAATGAGATTGACTATTGTTGTAGGTCAAGCAATGACTAAAATAATGAATGAACATGGTGTTGATATTGGAAGACTTAATTATCAAGATAATGGAAATTGGACAGTATTCAAACCAGAAGGTTCATACTTACACGTTCATTTATATGGCAGGGCAAAAAGTGCTAAGATCCATAAGTATGGACAAGCCTGTGTTTTTCCACATATAGAAGAAAAACCAGAATATTATGAAAATTTTAAACCACTTAAAAAAGAAGATGTTAAAGATATAAAAACTGAAATAGAAAAATTGTTTAAAGAAGAAAAATTTTCTGATCCTGAATGGGGACTTTCATAAAAATAGCAATAGCGTTTCTCACAATAATACCCCATACTTGTGTTCTGGTTGCTGAAATATTTGAGGGGAATGCTCATTTAAACATTCATGATAACGAAAAGATTATTGTGAAGATGTAGGTTTATTGTGCAAATCTCCCTCCTGCATAAAGTTTAAAAATGGGTGAATTGTCTTATTCATATGTCATTTAGTACATTTTCTCCTGAATGGTTTTTTGGATATGATGTGGCATTAGAGTTTTTGTTTGCCGTAATTTTGTTAGCAGTAGCTTTATTTGCATTTAGAGCCTATAGATTGACAGAGCAAAGACAGCTAGCTTATTTTGGTTTATCGTTTTTATTTATTGGAATTTCTTACATTATTGAGTCTATTTTTAATTATATGACAATTTCTAGATTGAATGCAACCATATGTCATGTGATAAAAATAAAATCTGTTGCACTGTTTGATTTGATGGGGATTTATACGCATATGTTCTTTATGACTATTGGGTTGGTTTTGTTAGTTTATATGACATTTAAAGTTGAAGAAAAACGCCCATTGTGGTTGTTGTTGATTATTTCTTTAATTGCAATATTCTTTAGCTGGAATAAGTTATTGATATTCTTTTTATTGTCTTCTACGTATTTGTTGTTTTTAGTTGCACATTTCTTTAATAATTATTTGAGGCATAAAACATGGAATACATTTATGATTGCGGCCGCATTTTTTGTATTGTTTATTAGCAATTTGCATTTTATTTTTGCTTTGAATGCTCCCTTATTTTATTTTGCAGGACATATTTTGGAGTTATTTGCTTATTTATTGATATTGTTTAATTTAGTGATGTTAAAAAATGAAAAGAAAAAGAGATCGTCTTGAAATTATACATGATATTCTACATGCTATAAAAGAGAAGGGAAATAAAATAAAGCCCACACACATTTTGTATAAGTCTAATTTATCTCACCAAATGTTGAAAGATTATTTGGGAGAGTTAATTTCTAAAGGATTTATTGAATTTAAGTTAAATAAAAAGGGGAGTAAGAGATATAGTTTAACAGATAAAGGATTTAAGTATTTGAATGATTATTATGTTATTCGTGAGTTTGAAGATTCGTATGGATTAAATTAATCAAAATCAAAATCAACGTATCCATCTAGGAATCCATCTTCTCCTTCTATCCAGGTAACTGAATGAGGCATTGCTTCATCATTTAATAAGAAATCTTCTAAATTTTCATTGCCTTGAAAAATAACTATTCCATCGGTTCCGGGATTTCCGAGCTTTTCTATTTTTTTACTAAAATGAAGAGCTCTTAATTCTTCACGGGTTGCTAGATGGGTTCTTATCCCGCCAAGTTCAATATCTGCTGAGTTTCTTACGTATCTCTCTGGTTTGATTTCTTTTGGTTTGTAATCTACTTTATCTTCTGTTACAATTAATAAATCTGAATGAGTTGTATGTATTTTTTTTGGTCTGTTTGTAACTATTTCTGGACCAAAAAGATTTAAATATTTTCTTCTTATTTGTGGATCTGGAATTCTTATTGAATCTCCAAAAGCAATTACTCCAAGAACTTCACTTAACGGCAATACTTTTTCTCCTGTTTCATTCCATCCTGTTATTGATTTATATACGTCTAAAAGCAATGTTCTAAATGGACCATATTTAGCGGGAACTTTTCTTACTGCTGGTTCATCTAAACACTCTCCATTGGGAAAACGCATTATACCTAGTCTTCTCTGTTCAAAGTAATGCTCCAATCTTTCCAATTTTAATGGGCCGTGATACATATTCTCTAAAATATATTTTAGTTTATAAGGTTTTTCATTCTTAGAAATCTTTATTAATTAGATGTGCTTTTTTATCGTATGCAGGATCAAATATTAGATATGCTGCTAAAAAGAGATGAGATTACATGGCAAGATCTTATTAAAGATTTAGTTAAATCCGAGAATATGGATCCCTGGGATGTAGATATTTCTTTGTTAGCTAAAAAGTATGTAGGAATTGTAAAACAGTTGAAAGAGGTAAATTTCTTTGTGTCTGGGAAAGTTGTTTTGGCGGCTTCTATGTTATTGAAAATAAAAACAAATAATTTATTGAATAATAATTTTGCAGATTTTGATAGTTTATTGTTTTCCAGTGATGAAGATGATGAAGAGGGAGGATATTCTGGAAATTATCACAAAGGTACTAATGATTTGAATGTTAGATTGACTATAAAAACTCCGCAAGCTAGAAAGAGAAAAGTTACTTTAAATGACCTAGTTGGGGCTTTAGAAAAAGCTTTGGAAGTAGATGAAAGAAGGGAAATTAGGAAAAGAAGGTTTGAAAGAGTTCCTGAAGAGGTAAAAATACCTGAAAGAAAAATAAATTTAGGAGAAAAAATCAAAAATATACATACTTCAATTATTGAATGGTTCCAAAAAAATAATAGTGATATTACTTTTGAGCATTTATTAGATGGTTATGAAAAAACAGATAAAGTTTATACGTTTATGCCGTTGCTACATTTAGAAAATCATAATAAAATACACATGAATCAACCTAAACATTTTG
>CAYFOF010000005.1:17792-35279 GCA_964344655.1 Candidatus Woesearchaeota archaeon
ACCTTATCATGCACCGACGATAAATTCACACCAAAACATTTTGAAAACATTTATATAAGGTTAAAACCAGAAAATGAGAATAATGAAGGAAATAAAGAGGATTGATATAAGATCTAGCGCAAAGATATTGGGAGTGTTTAGTTTAATTAGTATTTTAATTGATATTATATTTGCAAAGATAATTCCTAATGGAAGTGGAGCTGGAATTGGTTGGGATATTATTTTAACTACATCTATTGTTGGAGCAGTGTCTTTCTTTATTTTAGGAATGGTTTTAATTTTTATATATAACTCATTATCAAACTGGATTGGGGGAATTAAAGTAGAAATATGAAAAAGGTACATAAAAAAGGATCAGAGGTTGTGGGATTAATATCCTTGTTTTTATCAACATTGGTTCATCCAATCAAAAAAATATTTTAGGAGGTTAAAATATGGAACATTTGTTTAATGCTATAAAGAGGCCTTTTACAAATTTCAGTAAGTTATTACTTGGTATTATTTTCAGTATAATTCCTATTGTTAATTTCATTGCAATTGGTTATCAAGTTCAATGTGCTAAAACTGCTCTATCTATGAAATTTATGTTGCCTAAATGGGAGAATTTTGGTAGATTGTTTATTACTGGAGTTTTAGGAAGTCTTATAGTTTTTATATATAGCATTCCTGCTTTGATTTTATTGCTTTTAGCGTTTACTACGCTTATTGCTAACCCTCTTGAATTTATAGCTTCGGGTGGTGCAGGTATTGAATCTGCTTTAGCGAATGGAGTTACTGGCCCCGTTATAGTTTTATTGGTATTGGGTATTGTTGCTTTAGTTTTAGCTAGCTTAGTTGGAAGTTCAGCATTAGTAAATTACTCTAGTAGCTTGAAGTTTAAAGATGGATTTAAGAGAAAAATCTGGCAAAAAGCATTTACAGGAAAGTTTTTTGGAACATGGTTATTAGCAGGAATTTATGGGTTCTTAATTGCTATAGTATTAGGATTAATTCCTCAATTTGGATTTATTAATATTGGCGATGGAATTCAAAGTTTCATATATGGAGTTACATATATGACTGCTTTAGCAACTATCTATAAAAAACTTTAATTTTTTCTTTTTTTATTTTAGTTTTCTTAATAAATCTTCATAAGATATTAATTTCTCTTTTCCTGATTTCATGTTCCTTAAAGTAAATTTATGTTGGTTAATTTCTTTTTTACCAATTATTAAGGCATAAGGAATTTTTAGTTTATCCACGTAATCTAGGTTTTTAGAAATTGCCCTTGAAGTAATATCCATGTCTACTGGAATTCCTTCTTTTCTTAGTTTGTCTACTACTTTTATTGCTTCGCTAGTAGATTTTTGAATTACTTCTTTTGTTGTTTTAATTGGGATTACATATATTTTTACTTTTGTTTTTATTTGATCTGGGTTTTCTAGTTTTATTGCTTCAGAAATTACATCTAATCCAAAAGAAATTCCTACTGCAGGATATTTTCCAGATCCAGCATAGTCTCCAATCATCTTATCATATCTTCCTCCGCCACAAATTGAAGAAGTTACTTGGGAGCCATTTAGGAATCCTTCAAATATTGTTCCAGTGTAATAGCCAAAACCTCTTGCTAATGAAAGATTTAATTTTATCTTTTCTTTTTGTTTTTTATTAAAATATGCAAATAGTTGTTTTAATTCTTCTAAGCCTTCTCTTCCATCTGCACCTTTTATTAAAGGTTCTAATTGATCAAATATTTGTTGTGATGTTCCATCTATTTTTAGAATTTTAGTTATTTCTTTTATTGTGTTTTCATCAATTATTTTAGAAAGTTCTTCTTTTACTCCTTTCAATCCTATTTTTTGTAATTTATCTATTATTATGATTGTATCTTGTAATTTTGCTTTTTTTACTCCAGCATTTATCATTAAAGATTCTAGTAATTTTCTATTATTTACTTCCATGTATGCATCTAATTTTAGTTTTTGAAATACTTCTAAAGCTAATTTAATTAATTCTGCATCTGCTAACATGTTTTTTGTTCCTACAGTGTCTACATCACATTGCCAGAATTCTCTGTATCTTCCTAATTTTATTGGGCCATCTCTGAAAACTTCTCCAATTTGATAACGTTTGAAAGGCAATTTTGTATTAGGATTCATTGCAATATATCTAGCTAAAGGAACTGTTAAGTCAAATCTTAACCCTAGTTTTCTACTCCCCTGATCTTTTAATTTGAAAGTTTCTTTCATTGCATCTGAAGATTCTCCTGCTCCAGATTTATTTGCAAGAACATCTAATCTTTCAACTATTGGGGTTTCAAGAGGGTTAAATCCATATAATTCGAAAGTTTTTGTTAATTCTTTTATTATGCTTTCTCTTAGAATTTTATCTTCTGGATTAATATCCCTCATTCCTTTAGGTAATTGTAGTTTCATTGTATTAAATCTCCTTCTCTTTGTTTAAATAAGTTTTGAAAGCGATAGCGGGGAATTGAACCCCGGCTTAAGGCGCCACAGGCCTTCGTACTAACCACTATACGACTACCGCCATTAAATTTACTTTTAGAAATAAAGTTCACACTATTAACAATGAATACAATCAGCACCTTTTTGTGCCTTAGCCTCTTGAGTTAATAGTTTCATCTTAAAGTATATACTAGAGTATCTATATATAAATGTTTCTAAAATCATAATATTTAAAAAGGGTAATAAGACTCAAATTCGATGGAAATTGACCAACGAAGAAAAAGGGAAATTGCTGCAGTTGTAGAAGGATTAATTTCGGAAAGGAAAGGACGTCTTCCTCGTACTCTTTATCATCAAACTAGGGGTGCACTTCCCGATTATGATGTAAATTGGGATGAAATGGGATTAATATTTGATTATTTACAAGATCAAAAAAGAATTTCTCCTGTAGAAGATTTTTCTAAAAATATAACAACAAGAGCATATAAAGTGAGAAGTTAGAATTCTTTTTGATAATAAACATTATCTTTTTCTAGTTCTTTTTTTTCTTTCCAGAGATTGTATTGCCAAAATGTAATAATTATTGCTGCAGCTACTTTAACAGTTTCTTTAAATATCTTCCATCTAGATTTTGAACTATTCATATTTCTGATTAAAACTAATTATATTTAAATTTTGCCTAGTTTAGTTGCTAATTCTTCGGTTTCTTTAAGTAAATCTCTGATTTCTTGTAAACCTTGTTGCCAGAATTCTTTTTTTGTTATGTCTATTCCCAATTTTAAGAATATATCTTTTGGTGATTCTGAAGATCCTGCCGCTAAGAATTCTTTTACTTTTTCAATGTTTTTTGGATCTTTTTTTACCATCGATTGCATCGCTTTTGAAATTAATAATCCAGAAGCATAAGAATATACGTAAAAGAATCTTCTAATATGGCTCCAATAAATCCACCAATTTTCAGAACCTTTTGATTTTTCAACAAAATCTCCCATATATGCAGACATATGTTTTTGGAAGATTTTTCCTATTTCAGTTTTTGAGAGATGTCCAGTTTTTCTGTATTCTTGATGTAATTCTTGTTCAAATCTATAGCATGCTATTTGTCTTATTATTGAAGATATTTCTGCGTCAAGTTTTTGCATTTGTAAAGCTAATCTTGTTTCATCATCTGCTTCTTTTAATAGTTCTTGAGTTACAAAATCTTCCATAAAAGTACTTGCAACTTCTGCAGTTGAAAGAGGAGTATCAAAATATAAAGCAGGTTGTTTTTTCTTCATTAGTTCAACGTTTATTGCATGACCAAATTCGTGTGCCATTGTTTTTACATCATCTATTTTGTTTTTATGATTTAATAAAATAAAAGTTGGTTGAGTTTTTAACATTCCTATGCAAAATGCTCCACCGGATTTTCCTTTTTGAGGGAAAGCATCCACTTGTTCATTTTCTATTAAATTTTGGAATATTTCAGTAAATTCTTTGTCTAAATTTTGAAATGTTTTGTGAACTAAATCAATTGAATCTTCGTAATTATATTCTTTATTTGTATTCCCGTATTCTACAACTCTTTCATGATATTCTAGTTTTTCTAGATTTAGTAATTTTGATTTTAATTCGTAATATTTTTTAGAAATATCAAAGTTTTCAATTACCGTTTCTATTAGTGTATCTACTACTTCGGTTTCAATATCATCAGAAACATGTCTTGCTTCATCTGGTCTTTGTATGTTTCTTAAAGAATCATTTACTTGTTTATTATTGAAAACAGCATTTATTTCTTCTTCGGCTACATCTGAAATTTTTGCAAGTATGTTGTTGAATGCTTTTGCTGCTTCATCTCTTACTTCTTTGTTTTTAGATTTTAATAAAGATAATAATTCTTCGTAAGTTCTTAGTTTTGTTTCTCCTTGTTCATCTTTTGCTTCTCTTTCTTCCTTTGATAATAGTCTTTCAACCATTGATACCCATAATGAATATGAGGATTGAGATTTTAGATTTAGGATTATTTCTTCTTTTTCAGAAAGCATATATTTTGCGTTTTCGAATAATTTTTTTAGAAAATGTTTGTATTTTTTTAAACCTTCATCGTTTAGAAATTCTTCTTGTTTTTCTTTTGAGATTTTTGCAAGGTTTAATGCAAAAAATTCTGTTTGATTTGAAATTTCTATTGAGAATTGTTCTATTTGATTAAATTTAGCTTTTATTTCTGTATTGTCTTTTTCTTTTTCAGCTTTTAGCCAGTAATAATAAACCTCATCTGCAGTAGAACCATAATTTGTTTCTATTTCGTCTAATTCGTCTAAAGCTTGTTTTAATATTTTTGGATCTTTTAAGTAGGAATCATCATTTCTGTATTTTTCAGAAAATTCTGTTATTATTTTTTTCCAGATTTCTCTTTGTTCTTCAAATTTATCTTTGTTGAAGTGTTTGTCTATATTCCATTCTGTTTTTTTTATCATTTTTATAAAAGAAAGCGATAGCGGAGAATCGAACTCCGGACACATGGACCACAACCATGTATTATAACCACTTAACTACTACCGCCACTAACATAGAAAGCGGAGATATTTTTATTTTTAAAGTTATTGGATTTGTATTTCTGGATATTCTATTCTTTTTAATTTTGGAGTATATTCTATTATTATTTCTTGCCATGCCTTGGTTGGATCTAATAATGTGAAGATATTTCTAAACAATAAATAATCTTCTTGGTTTAATGTTATTATGTTTTCATTAGTTTTCCATATTGGGTTTTGTATTATTCCGTGATTGTTATTTCCAGATAAATCATGTATTTGGTTTCCTGAATTTTCATTCATTGGCATATTTACACTTAATTCTTCTGGGAAAGACCAATTAAGTGTGTATTGAAAATCATTAATTGTTGCAGTACTTTGTACTCCAATTCTGTAAAAATTGTTTTCTGCGTATAGATAATCAAATCCTGAATCTTTGTCTAAAAATCCTGAAAATCCATCTCCCATTGTTGTTGCTGGGCCAGAACATAATGAATAATGTTGTTGACAATGTTCGTATATTTCTTGAGCATTTGCTGCACTTGTTACGCCAAAGCTATTTCCTGGGAAAACATACATTACTGGAAGAATTCCAGTTCTATCATATATTAATTTTTTACTGAGGTTAAATTCTAATTCTCTTTCTTCTGGAGTATTACAGTATGTCATTCCAGCTCCAGATTCGCCAAAATCATGTCTGCAATGGTTAAAACTGTGACTGACTACATCCCATCCATATTCATCTACTAGATTATTAACTTCTGTCCAATTCATTGTTTCAGATGTTGGATTAGTATTTTCTGTTAAATTTACTATTACCGCGACAATTCCTATATAATCAAAATCTGCAAGAATTTCTGCTGCACTATAATAAACCGAATCGTGGCCATCATCAAAAACAAGCATAATGGGTTTTTCTGGTAATTCTTGTATTCCTTGTCTCCAATTATCGTAGTCAATGCTACTTATTGTTTCGAATCCCCCATCTTTTAGAAATTGCATTTGATCTCTAAGGTCATTTGGATCTACTTCAAAAGGTTCAGCTGGAGAGTCAACACGATGGTACATCAAATAAGGTATTTTCATTTCTGATTTTGGGTTATTCCTATAAATCCCCATTATTTCTCCTTGAGTTAGGCTTCTATTTGCCATGTAAAATCCATCTATGGAACCATTTAGAGGATTTATATCTCTACTTCCGATTCTTAAATCAGAATTTCCATTTTCCATATCAAGAAAATCCGCTATGTTTGATCTTGTTTCGAAATTTCCATCAATATATGTTAGTAAATTTTCCTGGTCTACTGAGAATCCCACAAAGTACCATTTATCATATTCAATTGGAGAGGTTATAAAGATGCTTTTACCTTGGGATTTACTTAGATTATGTACTTGTGCAACTAATG
The DNA here is from genome assembly GCA_964344655.1 of Candidatus Woesearchaeota archaeon. Taxonomy (GTDB): domain Archaea; phylum Nanobdellota; class Nanobdellia; order SCGC-AAA011-G17; family PNOQ01; genus JABJPM01. The sequence goes on from CAYFOF010000005.1 coordinate 24,156, forward strand.
AACTATATCCTAAACCGTCATCAAATTTTACTAGAGCATATTCGTAGTTATCTGGATATCCTTTTCCAAAAACAAATTGCCTGCCCATCCATCCCCCGCTTGTGTCAGGATTAAATTTTGTCCAGGTAAAAAATGATCCCATTTCGTTGGGAGAACTTAAATCATCACTATCTGGAATTGATATGTATTCTTGTTCGTTGAATTCTAAAAAAATATTTTCATGAGTTAAAACTTGGTATGTGGAGGGTACCTTTTGTAAATAAAAAGGAATGTTTGTTTCTCCCAAATATGTTTCGGATATTGTTGCTGAAACTAAAGGTGTGATAAAAAGTAATGTCATTAGTAATAATACTTTGTTCATTTAGGTGGGAATTTCAAACTGATTATAAGCTTATCTGTGATTTACAATCTAGATTTAAATTTATTCACAAAACTAGCAAATTTTCCTTCTGGTTTTTCATCGAATTCTACTCCAATTAATTCTGCTGCTAATTTTTTATAAGCAATTGAACTTTTACTTTTTGGATTAGTATAAATTACTGGATCTTTTTGTATTAGACTTGATCTTATTGCATTATCGTGTGGGATTGTTGCAAGAATTGGTTTTTCTAATAAAGTTTGTAAATTTAAATCAGAAATATCTCCCTCCCCGCCTGTTTTAGTTACTACGACTCCACGAACGTTTTTTCCAAGATCTTCTGCAATTCTAACTGTTTTCATTGCATCAGCAACTGCAGGAAGTTCTGGGTTTGTAACTACAATAATATCATTTACTGCATTCATTAAAGCTAAAGCTTCTCTTCCTAGGCCTGCCGCCCCATCTATAATTACAATATCTGCTAAACCATCTAGGGAAGGTAAAACTTTCTTTAGGTTTTCTGGAGTTACATTTTTTAAATCTTTAATTGATAATCCTGCAGGAATTATTTTTATCCCAGAAGGATGCATATAAATTGATTCAGAAATGTGATTCTTTCCTTTTAGAACATGATGTAAATTAATTGGAACTACTGAAGCACCTAAATGTAGACCAACATTTGGAGTTGATAAATTAGCATCCATTAGAACTACATCCCTTCCGAAAAAATTCATTGCAGCGCTCAAGTTTACAGCTGTTGTTGTTTTTGCCACTCCACCTTTTCCAGATAAAATTCCTACGTAATGAGTCATTATACAAATTCCTCCACTTCTCTTATGAATTCTTTTGTTTTTTCAAAATATTCCATAACTTTAGGAACGTCAATTTCAACTACATCATCAGAATTAATATGGCAAAGCATAGTTACATGTTTTCTGTACTCTTCTCTCCTTCCAAAGTCAGAAACAACTACTTTTCGCATAAAAAAGTAAAGATCTAGGTATTCTTTAAACTTTCTTTTTAGTCTGTAAAGGCTTTCAGCTCTCAGCATTTTAGAATCTGGGATAAAATCTGTTTTTCCTTGATCTTTTGATTTTTCAAGGGAGGCCAAAATAGCAGAATCATATGCGGCTATCAATCTCTTAAAAATGTTTTGTATAATATCGCAGGTTCTTGTATATTTTAAACTTACATAGATGAGATGATCGGCTCTTTTAATTTCGTCTTTAGCTTCTTTTAATTGCATGTTCTTGTTTTAGTATATTATGCAGTCTTAATATAAAAGGTTTTGCTTTTGACAGGTAATTTTTAGCGTCTTCTATCTCAAGTGTTTTTAAACTGTAATTTTTTGAGCAAATTACTAGTTTTTCTTTTTTTGCGAAAGCAACTGGAGCTTCTTTATGTTTTTTTAGTATTTCATTGATTTCTAGTATTAATTTTGAGTAGTTTTGTAGGTTGTATCTACGTGCTGAAGATCTTTCGAAAATATCCAGTTTTTCTTTTAGGTTTTCTGGAATGTATGAAATTCTTTTGTATAGGTGGTCGTAATATAAGTATGCGTCTAAAGCTGTGTTTAATGATTTATTTATGCTTTCAACTATTGATAAAAGTAATTTAGTTTCTTTTAGTAATGGATAAGTTACATAAGTCATGTGATCGGCTAATTTTAATTTTTTATTAGCTTCTAGAACTAAATTATTGAATTTTTGCATATAATTAGTAGTTTATTGAAATATATAATTATTCCGTTAAGCTTACTATTGCTTCAGCTAAGTCGCCATTAGATTTTTCTAAAGCTTTTTTTGCTTCTTCCTTAGAAACGTTTGCTTGTTCTGCAACAGTATTAATATCTTCTTCAGAAATTTGAGATTCTTCTGTAACTTCTCCCATGATTTGGAAAGTTTTTTGTCCCATCATGTCAACTTTTGTTACAGAAGGATTTTTTATAACTAAATTTTTTTCTGGAGTTTTTATTATTACTTCAGATGCATCTATTTCATCTTGTTTGATGCCCATTTTTTGCATCATTTTATTCATTTGTCTAGGATTCATTCCAGGCATCATAGTAATTTAGCACCCCAAGTATGTAATATTACTTCTAGAATTATTATTAATAATATGAATAAAACTACAGTACCAGGTTTAAATTGAATATTAGATGTTGATTTATCTGAATACCTTATTAGTCCCCCCATTCCGGAAGGTAATTGTACTTTATTGTCTGCCATATTTTAACTTTGTACCAATGCGTATACGCCTTGTATCCTCCAAATTCACACTCTTTTTCTGTTGGAATACTATAACATTGGTACATTTATAAAGGTTTCTTCTGCAACGCTACAAAAAGTGGCAATAGTACCAATGAGATGACTCCTTTAGTTAGGTATTGAAAATTTGCTACATTTATCCGTGAGCAATTATAAATTAAAAAGCATATTTAGTTCTAAAACTGATTTGGAGGTCAAAATGAAGCTTGCTTTAATGTTTGTGTTGGTGCTGATGGCATTGCCGTTTGTAACTGCATTTGATTTAGGTGAAGAAATAACAGAAGAAGATCAAGAAGACTTTGATGAGATTTTAGAGCCTGTAATGAAGATATATAATTTTGTTAAATACTCTGCGACTGTTTTAGCTGCATTGTTCTTGGTTTTTGCTGCTATAAACTTTATGGGTTCTGGAGATGACCAAAGAAAAAGAGAAGGGGCAAAGAAGAGTATTGGTTATACGTTGATGGGATTGTTGATTATATGGGCAGTGCCTTTAGTAATTGACTTTTTGGTATAAGGAGATTGAATAAATGAGGAAACTATTGTTTGTCCTAGTGTTCATTCTGTCGATTCCTTTTGTTTCGGCAGATGATGACGATTGTGGATTAGATAATCTGGCAGTGTGTATCCCACAAAAGATGGTGGAGTTTGTGGTTAGTATACTAAACGCACCCGCTGATTTTCTATTGGATTCTATTAGAGATTATCTTACTGAGCCTGTTGAGATAGAACACTTTAAAGGACTATGGCAAATAATGGTTTATATTTTATCAATCTTTTATGGGTTATTTCTCTTATTTGCTGGATATCAGTTCATTATCTCTGGAAATGATGTTGTTAAACGAGAGATGGCTAAAGATTGGTTAAAGAATATTATCTTTATGATATTCTTTGTTCAGGGATCTTACATTCTGTATAAGCTTTTGTTGGCTATGGGTGCTGGATTATCTGAAGGAATAATGGGTTTGATTAGCAATAGTTTCTTTAATATTACAGGAAGTTCTTTATCTGAGTTGGGATTAGAGCTTGTTTTTAGTTTCTTTTACATCAATGTTCTTACCTTGACTTTAATTATGCTCTTTATGAGATATTTGTTAGTTAGCTTAGGAATTGCTATATTTCCTTTGGGGTTGTTTTTGTATTTCATTCCACCATTAAGGGGATATGGCAAATTAATAATTGAAGTTGGATTGGTTTTGGTTCTATTGCCCTTCTTTCAGGGTTTGATACTTTTAATTGGATCTATGTTAGTTCAACTTCCATTATTTGATGATTTGAAAATAATTGTAATGATTGGTAGCTTTAGCATGGTTAATTTGGCTATGTTATTTTTGATAGCTTTGGTTGGAATTAAAGCTGTTACTTATGTTGGAGGAATATCTGGTAGTGTAAAAGCTGCTATCAAATACCTTGGAGTATAAATATGACTTATGAAATACCACAGGAACTTGAATATAAGGAAAAGATAGTTTTCGGGTTAGATTTTAGTCAATTAATTTACTTATTGATATTCGGGTTTATTATTTTGGTTATTCTATTCAAAACAGGATTGAATCAAGACTTAAGATTTTTCTTAGCTACAATTTTCGCAGTTCTTGCAATTTGTTTTATGTTCTTTAACCTTAAGCAGAGAATCAAAGATTTCTGGGATTGGTATAAATTTAGAGAGTTCAAAGTAGCTAGTCTAAGAATGAAACGACTAATCCCAGAGATCAATATTGAAAATAATGTTTTAGAAGTGGGAGGTAAAAATGGAAAAGATAGCAATACTAAAAATAAAACCTATCAACTTTCAGATATTGAATGAAAAGGAAAAAGAGGCAATAACAGAAACGTTTCAGAAGTTTTTGAATAGTTTGGATTTTCCAATCCAGATTTTAATGACTACTACTAATCTAGATTTAGAGGGTTATTTTAATCTACTAGAAAAAAGAGTTAAAGAAACTATAAAGAAAACTGAGAATAAAATTTATAGCAAGAACTTAAAATCTTACAGAACTCATATTGAAACAGTAATAAAAGAAAATAAAGTAATGAATAGAAATTTCTATATTATTGTTAAGGAATCTATTGCAATTAATCTAGATATTCAGATTAGTATTCTGCAAGAAAAATTAGATAATCTAAAAATTGAAAGTGATAGACTAAAAGATGTTGAAATTAAAGAGTTGTTAATCGATTTCTTTAATGAGGAATATAAAGATAAAGAACCCGAAACTACTATTGACAAAGATCTTTTAATGCATTATTTAATCGCTCCTAAAAAGATAAAGAATTTTAGAGATTATTTGAGTGTTGATAACAAATTAAACAGAATTATTTCTGCTAGTGGCTATCCAAGAATGGTTGAACCAGGATTTTTAGATAAAGTAATCACAACTTCTGGCAACTTTGATTTGAGTATTCATATTGAGCCTTATTCTATTGAAAGCACAATGGTTATGTTAAATAAACAACTCCAAAAGCAAAGGGCTGATTTATATTCTTCTGAGTTAAAGAAAACAGTTAATCCTTCTTTGGAAATAAAATATAAAGATACAAGAAATGTTCTTGAAAATCTACAAAAAGGTCAGGAAAAACTGTTTAATGTTTCTCTCTATATTAACTGCAAGGCTGATGATTTGGAAGAGTTAAATTTACTAACTAAGAAAATACAATCTGAACTAAACTCCATTATGATTATGCCTAGTATTCCTAGCTTTAGGATGGTTCAGGGTTTAAAATCTACTACTCCTTTTGCTTATGATGAGTTGAAGATTAAAAGAAATATTACAACAAAAGCTTTAAGTGCATTTTTCCCATTTACTTCAAGATTCTTAGAAATAGATGATTCTGGAATTTGGTTTGGTTCTAACAAGAATAATATTCCAATAGTGAGAGATATCTTTAAATTTACTAATCCAAATGGATGTATTTTGGCTACTTCTGGCTCTGGTAAATCATTTTTCTCTAAGCTATTGATTTCAAGACAGTTACTTAACGGAACCAAAGTTATGGTTATTGATCCACAAAGTGAATATGTTAAGTTAGTTGAGAAATTTGATGGACAAGTTATTAATATCTCTAAAGAGAGCAAGACAATAATTAATCCTTTAGATTTAATGGGGCATGATTATGCTGAAAAGAGATTATCTTTAATGGATTTACTTAATGTTATGCTTGGAGAACTATCTGAGCCACAAAAAGCTGTTATGGATAAGGCATTAACTAAGACTTATTCTAAGAAAGGTATTACAAATGATGCTAAAACTTGGAATTATAAACCACCAATTTTACAGGATTTACTTAAAGAATTAGAAAGGATGGAGAAGCGTTCTACAGTTGTTGAAAAACCAACTTATCAAAGTTTGATTAATAGACTAAGCATGTATGTTGATGGTGTTTTTAGTTTTATGAATACTCATACTAAATTGAATTTTGATAATAGATTTGTTTGTTTTAATATTGGTGAGATGCCTAAGCAAGTAAAACCTGTAATTATGTTTTTGATTTTAGATTATGTTTACACTAAAATGAAGAAAGATTTAGAGAGAAAAATCTTGGTTATTGATGAGGCTTGGAGTTTGTTATCAAGAGCAGAAGATGCTGGATATATTTTTGAGATTGTTAAAACTTCTAGAAAGTTTAATCTTGGTTTGTTATTATTAACACAAGATGTTGCTGATTTACTTGGAAGTAAAGCTGGAAATGCTGTTCTGGCAAATTCTGCTTATACTTTTTTGATGAAACAAAAGCCTGCAATAATAGATTCGGTTGTTAATACTTTTCAGTTAAGCTCTAATGAAAGAACTAAATTGTTAACTGCTCCTGTTGGAGAAGGTGTTTTAATTACTGAAAATGATCATACTGAATTGAAAGTTATTGCTTCTGAAGAAGAGCATAAAGTTATTACAACTAATCCTGATGAGATTTTAAATGGTGGTGAAAAAGAAGTTCGAAAGGGTATTGAAAAAGAAGTTAATATTAATTTAGATGAGGAAAAAAGGTTCTTTAGGAAAAAGGATATTTCTGAGGATGAGTTGATTTATCTGGTTAATAATTGTTATACATTAAGCTCTCATGTTAATTTGCTTGGTGGTCGGCGGGAGGATTTTTTGCTTAAACCAGATGAGAATGAGAGTGAAGCACATTTCTTTTTGATTAAAGCTATTGAAGAACATTTAGAGAGATATACAAAGAACGTTAAACTGTTTAACACAACTAAACCAGATATTGTGTTTAAGGATAAAGAAGGAAAAGTCTGGGCTGTCGAGGTAGAGACAGGCAGTAAGAAGGACAAGAAGAGGTTGGAGGAGAAGGTAAGAATTCTGAAAAAAAATCTCGGCGGGCGGTGGTTTTTCGTTGTTACAAATGAAAAAACCAAGAAGATGTATGAGAAGTATGGCGAGACGCTAACAAGGTTTAATGTGCCAGAAAGATTGGCGGAGATTTTCGGAGGGGGCGAGAATGAGGTTAAGATTGCAGAAAGAAAGGCAAAATGAGACAGGAATTGGGTTTGGGGGGCTAAAATTTTGTTGTGTTTTCCCCAATAATACCTATTCACAATCAAATATGGAGGTTAAATAAAAATGGAAGAAAATAAGTTTGAACCAATTGTGGAGTTTAATGTGAATTTAAGTAAAGACGGGAAATATGTAATACATAAAACTACAATAACTAGTATTAAACCAGTGAACTTTGTAAAGAAAGTTTTGGAAGGCAACTAAGCCTTCCTTTTTTATTTTCAAAATGATTTCATTAAATTCAGTTGAAAGGATATTGAAACAAGAAGGTGCTGAACTAGTTAGTAGAAACGCTAAGAAAACTATGAGAATTGTTTTAATAGATTATGCTAAAATTATTGCTAAAAGAAGTATAGAAATGGCTAAACACGCTAATCGTAAAACAGTTAGGAGTGAGGATGTTTTGTTGAGTAAGAATTAATCCATTTCAGAAAGTATTGACTTGTTAATTTGTTTTGCCATTTCTAAATTTTTTATAACAGTCATCTTAACTTTAACTTTTTTATTAGCAATTTCAGATAATTCATTTAGATTTATTTTATATATTGATTTATTTTTTTTGAAGAACTTATCCATGTCTTCTACAATTTCTTGAGGAAATTTAACTTGAACTATTGTTTCCCCATATGTGCCCATATAATAAGACCTATCAAATGCTGAAGAGGAGGGGTTAATTTTTGTTTTTAGCCCTATTTCTTTATAGAATTTCCAAATACTTTTATCTAATGGAGTATTCCCTGTACTGAGAATATATGATTTTATTCCTTTTTTCTTTAATCTTCCCATCATATGTTTTTCTCTATCTAAATGCAATAATCCCTCCCAAGCATGGGCACCTTGATAACAATTAATATTTGGATCTCCTTTTTTGAAGTTTTCAAACCAATTATCTATGATATCTTGCCAGAATTTCATTAGATTATTAATAGAATCAAAAGTAAAGACATTTATTTCCCCCCTAATAGAATCCACTTTTGTTGGAGTAATTTTTGTTTTTGTAATGTCTTCATATAAAGAGTCTAGATATTTTCTTGATTTTTTAACCCATTCTTTATTAATTGAATATTTATTCTCTTTTTCTATTAGTATTCCTTCTTCTACTAATTGTAATAAGGCCTTTCTTACAGCTTGAAAAGTAACCGCCTTTCCATATCTTTTTCTTATATAATTTGTTAATTCTATGATTTTTAATGGATATTCTTTTGATAGAATACTAAATACTAAAATTCTTACATTATCCTTCCTTGTATCTATATCTAATATCATTAAACTAAATAGTTTATTATTATTTTTAAACCTTTTGGTTTAACTATAATTGAACCAAGCATTAATAATGTTTTATTTTACTATTTGTAAGTGATGATGGAGGTAAAAAATGATTAATCCACTAAAAAAGATACCGGGAGAAATTGTAATAGCAGGAATTGCTATTGGTTCAGTAATTGGTGTTATAGGGTTAGAATACCTAACCAGAAATGATGCACCATCTTGGGATCAAACATATATGCATCAAACCTCAACACAGGAATCTAGTGAAAGTGTACTAGTTACTCGTGACGGTAAAGAATATGTTGTTTATGCAGTTCCTAAGGATTTTACTTGTGATGATTTATATCACGCTAGAGAAATAGACAATCAAAGCAACCCTTCTTGGACAGAATCAAGAGAAGCTTGGAGGGGAGTAAGGGGAATAGGGAGAGGAGAAGAAATTAAATATTTAAGCGGTTCTCCTGCTAGAGTTGAAGATTCTGGAACTATTGTTTCAATAATTGGGATTGAACCTGAAGATATTCTAAAATGTAACTAATTTTTTATTTTTAATATTTAATAGTTCTAACTTTGTGATATGGTTTATCTTTTAGATCTTTTTCTTGTCCTAAAATCCAAAGTAGCTCATTTATTTCATGACTTTCTACTTTCATATTTAATTTTGATTTAAAATATTTCTTGATTAATTCAACGGCATATATTGTTTTTAATCTTATTTCTGTTTCTTCATGGCTTCCGGGGGGAAGAAGGATATCATTATCTATCCTCCCTGCTAAACTTTCTGAATATTCTAAAATTCCAAATCTTCTTAATACTTGAGGAAGTTTATAATCTGCACAGGCAGTTAGTCTATTTATATTTCTAAGATTTGCTAAATTAGTTCCGTTAAATAATCTATAAAAGTCTAATACAAACAATTGGGCTTTTTTATTGAATTGTACTATCTCTCCTTCATAATGAGAATTATCTTCAAAAAAGTAGAAGGCTTCAGTTAAGAGATTAACTAGTTTAATTGCATCCCCTCTTGCTTTTTTAATTAGCTGTTTAACGTCTCCATTGAATTCTCTAATTAAAACATTACCAATCTCTCTAACTATTTGATACCTTTCCTCAAACAAAGGAATTTCTACGCTTCCCTTCAAAATCTTCCGATACTCTTCTCTTGTTAAATTAGCCAAACTTTCCGCATTTAAGTTTAACGTTCCTTTTTCTACTGCGTTTCTTAAAGATAGAATCATTGCCCTAGCACCATTTATTTTTTCTCCTTTATGGTTTATTTTCCAATTTGGTTCTCCCCAGTAAGAAAAGCTTGTCCCATCTAATATTAAGAGGAACAATAGCAATTCATCTTCTGAAAGATTTTCTAAATTATATTCGGGGTTGCTTAACCAATGATATTTTAGCAAATCTTTATGGTTTGATATTTCTGAGATATTTTCCTCTATAATCTTCACATTATTCTCTAACTTTCCAAATTTCCTTATTGTTGCTTTATTTATCATAATTATAGGTATTTTCTTAAATAAATAAGATTATTCATACTATTTTTTACAATAATAAACTTTATATACTAGAAATATTTAATTATGGTTAATATGGATAAGATTGATAATAAGATACTTGTAGAACTGGTAAAGAACTCCAGAATCCCTTATACTCAGCTCGCTAAAAAATGTAGAATCTCAAGAGAAGTTCTTAATTATAGAGTAAACAAATTAAAAAATCAAGGAATTATACATGATTTTTTCACGGAAATAGATTCAACTAAACTTGGTTATGTATCTGCATTATTTTTTGTAAGAATTAAGGCCAGTCATGAAAAAGAATTTATAGAATATATTAAAAAATCAGATTTTATCTCATGGGCAGGAACTCATAGCGGACTGTGGAGTTTAGGTATGGCTATTTATGGAAAGGATAACGTTGAAGTTGAAAAGAGGTTTCAAGAGATTTATATTAAATTTAAAGATGGAATTGTGGATCATAGATTTGAATTTTATAAAACTACTAAATTCTATTATGAAAAATATTTTGATTCTACTCCTATTAAAAAATACGAGAAATTTACTTCTTATAGAATTGATTCTGTAGATAAATTTATTCTTAGGAAACTTTCTAAGAATTCAAGATTTACTTCTGTTGAACTTGGGAAAGAACTTAACTTATCTGCTCCCGCAGTCATAAAAAGAATAAAAAATCTTGAGAAATCTGGATATATTTTGAAATATTCTATTTTTGTCAATCTATCTAAATTGGAAAAATATCAGTTTGTTTTCTTTATTCAGAATAAGAATCTAGAGAATAGATCTAAACTTTACTTGTATTTGGAGTCTCATCCGAAAGTTTCTTTCCTATTAGATTATTTAGGGGATCCTTTCATTGAATTTGGAATATTTGTAGATGATCCCTATGAAGTTAGAGAGATTGAACAAGAGATAGAAGAAACCTTCCCAGAAAATAGAATAATTGATTTTTTTATGGTGCAAGAAGATTTTATTTCTACTGGAGTTCCGCCGTGTGTTTTTGAATAGAAATTATGATTTAGCTTTTTTCCATAGGATTTCAAACTGTTTTCTATATCCATCTGCTACTGCTTTGTCTTTTATTAAAATTCCATAAGGATTTTCTGTAAATATATTTATTGCTACTAAATCTCCAACAATTACAGTTTCTTGGAATTGAGCAAATTCTTTTGCTAGAAATCTGATTTTAGTAAAAGGCATGTCAG
>CAYFOF010000005.1:35289-54195 GCA_964344655.1 Candidatus Woesearchaeota archaeon
TTTCTTTACCCAGAGGTCTTACTGTTTCATCAAATACTTGTCTTGAGGGTAATTTATTAGCTCTTCTTTTAGCATGTAAGTTTCTCCACCAAGTTAAACCCATGAAGTTAGCCACATCTTCTCCACCACCAAAAGTATTGTATTCTTTTCCTTTAGTGTTAATCATTATATTATAAATTTCATTAATTCCTCGTTTTCCTTTGTATATTGTTGCTTTCTCCTTTTCTTTAGAAAACTTTTGTTTTTTCTTTAGTTCTGGGAGAATTAAATCAAAGTTTCTTTTCTTTTCATCAATATAATTATAGAAGTTTTCGGGATCTGTAGCTTGGTATACTTTTCTTTTTCCTTCTTTAATGAAATTGATTAAACTCTTTTCTATTAATGCGTTTAAAGCTCTATGAACAACAGAATTTTGTAATCCTGATTTATCTAATATTGGTCCTGCTGTAGAGTTACCTAATTCTAAAAGGGTTATATATACCTTAATCTCTGCCTGCGTTAGTCCTAAATCTTCTAATACTGAAATATCCATAAATTTATTTTATTGTAGCTATTTTTAAATGTTTCTATTATACTCCCAAATGAGAGGATAAATCTTTATATAACCATATTTTACTATTTGTTAGTAAGGAATAAAAAGTATTAAGGAGGTAAAAATGAAAACAAATTTAGATGATTATTTGTTCATAACCAAAGATTCAAGGAAAGGAACTAGGTGGGAAGGAAGAGAACCTGTAGAAGATTTTGTAGTTGGAAATCTTAAAGTTGGTGGAAATCCTGGAGACTTGAACCAACATGGTTATCTCAATCAGTTGTGTGTCTATGAAATTTCTGCTAGGAGAAAATCTGGATCTCTTAGAGAATATGAGATAGTTGAAGAAGGATCAAACTATTTACTAGGTATGCCTGATAATGCTTTTCCATTTTGGGATTCTAGAAAAGTTGGAACAACTAGATTTACTAGAAAGGCAAGAAAGATAGTAGAACAAAAACTTAGAAGTGTGGCTTATAAATATGCAAGAGATCATGGATTAGCTGTTGTAGATAGTTATGCTGCTTTAAAATTAAATGAAAGATTGCATGATAGATTACCTAAAATAAGTTCAGAAAGTTAAACTTATTTTTTATTTTGCTTTTTTCTCTTTAGCTAACTTCCATAACATTTCAAAATTCTTTCTATATCCTTCTGCAATCTTTTTGTTTTGTATTAAAATACAATATCCTTCATCTGCAAAAATAGTAATAGCAACGCAATCTTCAGTAATAGCTGTTTCTTGGTATTGGCTAAATGTTTCTTTAGGTAAAAACTTCATTTTAGTTAGTTTAAGTTTTAAGAAAAAGTCAATATAGGGTAAAGTTTCTGTTGAAGCGATATGTCTATTTTTAATTTTTTTAGCTACTCTCTTTATATGTATGTTCTTCCACCAAGTTAAACCCATAAAATCTGTTGTTTCCTTAGATCCTCCGAAAGTCAATATCTCTTTTTCTGTTGAAGAGATTAACTTATTATAAACTTCGGATATTCCTCTTTTACCTTTATACATTGAAGTGTTAGTTTCCTTTTTTTGAGACAATTGTTTCTCTTTTAACTTAGGAAAAATTGCTTCAAATTGTTTCTTTTTATCTTCTATGTATGTGAAAAAATATTCTGGTTCTGTAGCCGAATATACTTTATGTTTTCCTTTTAAGACGTAATTTATCAATCCTTTTTCTATTAGTGAGTTTAAAGCTCTATGAACTACTGAATTTTGAAGTTTGGATTTGTAAATAATTTCTTTAGCTGAAGAAGTTCCTATCTCCAATAGTTTAGTGTATACCTTAATCTCTGAAGGTGTAAGTCCTAAATCCTCTAGCATATCAAATTCCATATAAAAAGTTCTTTTCTAAGGTTTATAAACCTTTCTAAATAATGTCTCAATTGGGAGAACAAATATTTATATTGGTAACTTTTGCCATTTGTTAGTAAGGAATGACTTCTTTGGAAGTTGTTCTCCCTTATATTCATGGAGGAAAAATGGTAGAAGAACAAAATAAATTGGAAAGAGAAGTTTCAAAATCAGAAAAGTTTCCCACCTTCAAAAATCTTGCTTATCTTTACACCTTTGGAGGAGGAGTAGAATTTGGTCTGATGTCGGCTAATTTAATGGATGGAGAATATGATAAAGCAATTGTTGTGGGGGCTCTTTCCTTAGCAAGCCTTGTTGGAGCATATGTTACAAATTATTTTGATAAGACTATGAAATGTTGATTTATCTGGCTTGTTTCCAAACTTCATGGAAATATTTTCTATAGTTATCCGCTATTTCTTTGGAATGGATTAAATAAGATATTGGGATTTCACTCCAAGAGGTTATTAATATTCTATCCCTGTATATATCTATTGTTCCTGGTAAAGGAAAATCAACATATTTTAACTCTATAAACGCTGGTGGTTTTTTGAAATATTTAGATTTCTTAAAACTTTCAGTAGTAATTCCTTTAAGTTTTAGTTTTAATTTTCTAAAATGATGGAATTCTTGTTTATAAAATAGGTCTGCCTGTTTTATTGTATTTTCATCATGAACATAAAAATAGAGTAAGGGATCTTTTTTAGTAGAATCTTTTAACAACATCTCATAAGCTGTTTTTAATCCTTTAAATCCTGTGTAAATACTTGCTTCTTCCTTAATGTCTTGGTTTTCATACTCCTTTAGATCGGGCAGTATTTTATTCAATAATTTTATCTTATTTTCTGCTTGTTTTTGTTTCTCTTTTAGATAATCTAAAATTCTGTTTGGCTCTACTGCCTGAAAATGTTTTATTTTCTCCTTTTGGATGTAATTTATTAAACCTTTATCCAAAAGTCTATTTAATACATCATAAATCTTTGAGTAAGAAACTTTAGATTTTTTAACTAACGGACCAACTTTAGTTGTTCTCAACTTTAGCAGAGCTAAATATACTCTAGCTTCTCCTTCAGTTAATCCGAGTTTCTTTAGCTCTTCTTTCATATTTCTATACCCCTATGGGGGGATATAGAATTTATAAGGGTTGCGGTTTTTACTTGTTTGTGATAAAAATGGAAGAAAACCCGACAAAATATGGACTTGAGAAAGTGGGCCCTTTGCTTGCTACTTGGTATCTTGCTGTGGCTGTTCTTGGTTTTGGATTAGAATTTTTTGATGGGTATAGAGAATACAGATCGGGTTTTACTTCTGCTTTTAAGGAAGCCCTTTATAGAAATGCTGATTTAAATGGCGATGGTATGATTTCATATGGTGAGAGAGGGAAAATGATAGAAACTCTAAATGTGGAAGTTGATGAACTTAGAGAAAAAGATGCTACTCTCCAAGAGATTATTCAATTCCTAAATAATAGATAAGCAAAAGTAAGTAGGCAATACAAAAAGTTTTACTGGGTGACCACAAAATAGAAAGTTTAAGTTTTGTAGCCACCTATTTAGCACGAAAATTCCAATATTTACGGAAAATAAGTACCAAATAGTCTTTTACAACTCTTAGCTTGCCAAGCATGAGAGATAAACTTTTATATTCAAATGATTAATATATAGATATGAATTTTAAACCTAAATACAAAATTGGAGATAGAGTTTCTGTTATGCTAGAAGGAGAGAAATATACAGGAAAGATCGTTGTAATTGATAATATTGATTATAAAGCTAGATATGATATAATGTGTGATAAACCTAAAATTCTTCTAATAAAACATGTTTTTGAGAAGCATGTTATTTCATAAATATTGAACATAAACTTCAAAGAAATTTTTGAAGGTTTTCTTGTATTTCTGAATAAAAAATCTCTCAAGTTTGTCCGTATGGCCAGAATCAAATGCTTCTAAACAATTAAAGTAAGCGAGTCTTTGTGATTTCCTAACAATTAATGGTGGATATCCTTCTTTCATTAGCATAATATTGAGTAATAGTCTCCCAGTTCTTCCGTTTCCATCCTCAAAAGGATGTATTCTCTCAAATTTTCCATGAAATAGAATAGCTTTTAATAAAGGATGTAAATTATCATCTTTATTAAACCAATCTAATAACTCATCCATCTCTTCTTTAACTTTTTCTGGTGGTGTTGTCTTTAAATTACTGTTAATTATAAAATTAGGGAGTTTTTTATAACCAAATGAAACTTCTGTATTTTTTACTAGCATTTCATGTAATTTTAAAATATCTTTCTCATTAATTTTGAATTTATTGCCAAAAATTAAATCCATTGCTTCTCTTGTGTTTGTTGTTTCATAGACATCTCTAAGATCTTTATTCTTTATTATTCTGTTTTCAGAGAGGATTAGTGTTACATCTTTTAATGTTAAAGAATTACCTTCAATTGCATTAGATTCATAAGTGAAATTTACTGTAAATCTATCTATAATATCTTCAAACTGTTTTTTTGTAAGTTTATTTTTTATTTTTTTGTAGTTTAGTCTAATAACTTCTAATTTTTCTATTTCTTCTTTGTCGAAAATTCTGGTTTTTTTGTAAGTTTTTATTGCTTCTTTTATTTGAAAATCTTCTATTTTTTTATTTAATTCTTTTTTATAATTTTTTATTAATTTAGAATCTTTAACATAAACTGAGAACTTTTTCACTTTTTTTCCAATTCTTATAGATTTCTCTAAGTAAGTTCTTTCTTTCCCGTTTATTGTTTTTTTGCTCAAAAATGACATGTTTAGTTATAACCCTACATATTTATAAATATTTCTATTTTGTAGGGTTACAGTTTAGTATATCGGTCGCCTTTATAAATAACTTAAAATACCGATATATTCATAATTCTTATTAATCTGAGTTAATAATCTTTCTTGTGGTTAACTATCCAAGAAACTGGAATGAAATAAGAAGAAATGTTTATAGGAGGGATAATTGGACTTGCCAGAAATGTGGTTCTAATGGAGTTAGATTATATGCCCATCACATCAGGCCACTTTCTAAAGGCGGAGGAAATAGCTTAGATAATCTAACTACACTTTGTAAAGGTTGCCATAGAAATAAACACCCTCATATGTTGATTGACTTTGTTGTATTTAGAATTTTCTTTGGATTTATTGGGTTGATCTTATTGTTTGGAATATTTGTTATTGCTAAACCTGTATTTTTTAGCTTAGTTTTATTATTTGTTTTGATTGTTGTAATGAAGAAGAGGAAGAAGAAAAATTATAGAAAGGCTTAAAAAGGGGTCTAAATTATGAATTTTGAGGTATAATGATAAAATGATGGACATAAAAAAAGCATCACCTTTAGCGACTTTAGCATTAGCTGGAGCATTGTTAGGTGGATGTGGTTATAATTCTGGACAATCTATGTATGAATCTAATGCAGAAATTGCAGAGGGATATGATATTTCATTACAAATAAACGGAAGTGAAAGGGTAATTAGAGTTGGTTCAGATGAAGAAAAACAAAATCACATCTATGCAATAAGTTTTGATGGAGATAATAGTCCTGATAAAATTGAACTACGTTCTCTACCAAAAGATCATCCTTTAAGAAAATTAGCTTCCCCTGCAAAATTAGAACAAATTGCAGATCATTTAGAAGATAGGGAAAGTTATAGAGGTTTATTGAGAGGTCTAGGTGAAGATATTAACTAAAAGGATAAAAAATGAGTTTAAAAAATATTCCAGGAAAAAAATATTTGGCAGGAATGATTCTTGGATTGGGGGTAGTATATCATGGTGCAGTTAATTTAGATGCTCCAACTATCCCACAAGATATTTCAAGAGTTAGAGAAATAAATCAAGAGTTACAAGATTCTCCATTTTCAGATATAACTTTAGAAGATGTAACTGAATATGAAATGGGAATTACTGGGTTTTTTGGATTAGCTCAACAAAATGCTAAAAATTTAGTGGCTGAAAGGGATAGTTTAGAAAGCCTTCCAGGATATAAATCTCAAGAAGAAACATATAATCTTTCATGCAGAAAACATGAGAGAGATCTCGGATATCTAATAGGTATTGGGGCTCTTATTGCATTAGGATCTGCAAGTCTAATTGGGAGAAGAAGATAAAATGAGTTTAAGAAAAAATTTAGGGTTGGCCGCTTTATTAAGTGGAGGAATATTATTCGGAAATGTCGATAATAGTTCTTGTAATGCAAATCCTGTATATTATAGGCCTAACGAAACTGAAATATTAGAAAGAGAAGCTGATGAAAGGGCTAACTCAAATGAAGGGGCAGGAGCCGTAGGACTTTTATTTTTGATGGCTATTGCTGGTCCCCCTATTGCTCAGTATTTTAAATCTATGGACTATAGAAAAATAGGAAAATGAGTCTATTACAAACAATAAAGGAAAAAGCAACTGGACCTGTTTTAGGTTTAGGAATGTTAGCTTTAGTTGGTTGTAATCAAGATAGAGTTACTGAAGCTCCTAGAATGGAAACCTATGAATCATATGGTGTAGTTTCAGCAAAAGAAGTTTTCCCAGCTCATGATTTAAGAAAATATGGATTAAAACAAACAAATAGTAAAGGTGAAAGATTTGTGGATGATCATTTTCTTTGGGTGTCTGATGTTCCAGAATTTCCTAGTACTTCTTGGGTTATAAATTCTCCAGAATTATATAACTCAACTGCTGTAGGGGATACAGTAGATTTAGTATTTAGAGGATATGAACATTGGGTTGTAGATTCAAGAGGAAAATCAAAACCAATAGATAGAACTTCAATAATTGATTATTCACCAAGAGGGGTTGAGGGAGAATAAAGAAGATGGTCATAATTTATGCACAAGATATCTATGGAGCTGGAGAAAAAGTTAAAACATCATATGGCATTGCTAATCCAAGTTGTCATGGTCCTAGAGAAGCAAGTTATCTTGATATGACTGGTCTTATTCAATTCATTAGAGGAAACTCTTTTGATTGGAAAATGTGGGAAAATAATAAGGGAGAAAATCTCAAAATTGCACATCAAGGAGGAGATTCTGCTAGAGTTATTATTGAAAGAGCATTAAACCCTTCAGAATTAGAAACAATCGCAAAGGGATTGAGTGAGGTTATCGAATAAAAAATGAACCTTAAAGATTTATTAAAAAGAAAACCAACCAAAACATTAGATAGAACAGAGTTTATGCAACTTATGGGGAGGTTACATTTAGAGCCACAAAAAGTTCTTGGTGAAGATCTATGGAGATTAGCAGATCCATATAATCATGATATGGTTGATAGGCAATTTTCTTTTAAAGATATTCAAATCAGGCCTTCTGAAAGTCTTATTGAAGGTCATTACAGAATGGGTGTTTCTGGGGTAATGCTTGAACAAGGAGATAGGGGAAAACCAATCAAATATGGATTTAGATATTCTGAACTGATACCTACTGCTTAAATAAAAATGCCATACAATAAAGATTTGACAAAAAGAATTAGAGAAGAATTAGGTATTTCTCAATTTAAATTAGCTGTTTTAATAGATAGAACTCCACAAACAGTTCATAATTGGGAACGTGGAAAATGTACGCCAAGCATGGATACTTTGGATAATATTTATTATGTTTGTCAACAAAATGGAATTCAGGAGTTTACTTATATGACTCATCCAGTTACTGGAGAACCAATATCTGTTCAAGTTGAAGGACATTATGAAGGTGAATTAACTGTCGGAGGAAGAAAATGACACAAGATAATTATACACAAAGAATTATAGAAGCTTTTGGAAGGGATAGATCCTATCATAATTTATTTCCAATGGTTGCAGAATTAAGATTTAAAGAAGATACTCGAAGGTTTATGGAAGGTTATGTTAGTGCTATGAGGACATACATAGAAGATGAATTAGCTGGAAATAGAAGAGGGCTTTTACTTGGAGTTATTCCAGCTAAAATAAAAAGTGGAGAATGGACTGTAGAAGATGCAGCTAAAAATTTAGCAGCAGATAATTTAGATATGTTGGGTTCTGTTTATTGGGCCAACACTGATAGAAAACCTCAAAGATCTTGGGATAAAGTTTTAGAAGAGGTTTGTTCATCTGAATAAAATGAACACAGCACTTCAATTTTTAGAACAAATGTATTTGCCTAGTTACATGACAGTTTCAAATACTGATTTTAGTGGAAATAGATTATATTTTGATTTTGAACCAGTTGAACCGCCTGTAACAGTATTATCTGAAAAATATTTAACTCCTAGAGGAACTCATATTGTAGTTTCACAGAGTGGTTATTGTGTATTAGAAAAGGAAATAGAAAAATTAGGATTAGACGCTAAAGGATTAAGAGACCTCACAAGAGAAGGAAGACTAAAGTTAGTTGAATTCAATCAAAGATTTAGAAGAGAATTGGGATTATCAGAGACATTACAAGGAAGATTAACGTTAACAAGATTAAGGGCTGGGAAATTGCCTGTGATTAAGCTAGACTTTGATTTAGGTGAGAGAGCAGTTACTGGAGAAATGACAGGAGTTATTGCACCACATTCAGTTCCACAAACAAATGCAGATATCTTGAGGATGAATTAAAATGCCAGAAGAAACAACTTATTGGACGGTGCATACATACACCTTAGAAGAAGGAAGAAAACTTGTTCATGGCACATGGGATTATGATGAACATGCAAGAGTAGTTGAAGAACATAGGGGTAGAAATTTTTTATCATCTAGTTATTCGTTTTCTGACGGGGGATTAGATGTAAGACGATACAGACATTATGAGGAAGGCGATCCTTTAGCTGAACATAAAGATAGAAGTATGAATAGGGTAAATCTTACTAGAGAAGATCTAGAGTTTTTAATGAGGGAATGGTTTAGCAGACATCATGTTCCTTCTGGTTCTCAAACTCCTGAAATAAGTGGTCATGTTCCTGAACTAACTGAACGTGTAGAAATTCCAGAATAAATCAAATATCTATAATTCTAACAAATATCTAGACCAATATAGACTTTTCTTAAATATCTAAAAAATCTATAGAGTATAGCAGTTTCTTTTATATATTTATTTAACATTACTAACTAAATATCCAAAAAAGAGGGGGTAGGAATCTAACCATGTTGGAAACCAAATTCCTCAGGATACAAGTAACTCATAGGGAAAAGCAAAGGATAGCAAGTTTAGCTAAAAATAAAGGTTTTAACACGATTTCTGATTTTGTTAGAGATATTTTGTTGAGGAATGAGTTAGATCTAGGCAAATTAAGAGAAATAAAACATATTCTGGAGGTTTATTCAAATGGGTATGACAAGAGATATTAGAATTAAAGTAACACCACTACAATACGAAATAATAAAGAATAAAGCACAAGTGAATGGTTTTAAGACTGTAAGCTCTTTTATTAGAGATGCTATTTTTAATGAAAGTGGAGATTTGCTGAAAGAGATACATGACATTTTGGTTAAGAAGAAATCTAAGGCATTGAGTCGAAGTGATGTTGGTATGGATTTGATGGATACTGGTGTTGAATTAGTTAAGGTGGAGAGTTAAAAAGCAAAATAATTTAAACAGACCTAGCCTTTTTTATTTATGCCAGATAAGAAAGAATATGATATAAATACTTGGGAACAAGTGATTTCGGATTTACCTAAAGCGTATAAAGAATGGTTTGAAGAAGAAAAAGTATATTTGAGAAAAAATATCACAAAAGATTCTAAGGTATTGGAAGTTGGTTGTGGTGAAGGAAGAAGTCTAAGGGATATACTTCCAGTGACTAAAAATATTTTTGGAATTGATCATGATCCTAAAGCGATTGAAGATGCAAAAATTAGTTTTTCTAAATACCCTGCTGTAAAATTGTCAGTTGCAGATGCACGCAAACTACCCTTTGAGGATGAATCATTTGATTATGTTATTTGTATGACAACTTTTGCTAATTTTGGGGAAGATAAAATTAAGGTTTTAAAAGAAATGAAAAGGGTTCTCAATGATAATGGAAAAATAATATTGAGTGTATATTCTGAAGATGCATTCGATGAAAGAATGAATTTATATAAAAAAGTAAATTTCCCTATAGATAAAATTGAAGGAACTACTACTTATTTTGAAGATAAATGGGGTGAAGGAGTTTCTGAACAATTTTCTGAAACTGAACTTCGTGGATTTTTCAAAGAAGTTAAATTAAAAGTTAATGAAATAATTAAGTTAAAGATGTCCTATATTTGTAAGTTGGAGAAATAATTAAGATTTAGCCCTCTTCCACATATCTTCAAAGAAATTTAAATAACTCTTTGCGACATTAGAATCCTTAATCAAGAATAAAACAGGTTCGTTAGTCCAGACAATAACTCCAACCGTATCTCCTTGTATGTGTGTTTCTGTTAGTGGTTCAAAGTCTTTATCAAAATATTTCACTAAAGTAACTTTATTTTTTATAGTTTTACCATAACTTCTAATAGATGGATTAAAGATCATTCTTACTTTTATTTTCTTTTCAATTCTCTTGAGATTGTGGTTTTTCCAAAAGGTTTCGCCCATCATTGTAACAGATTCTTTTGGAGCTCCAAAGACCACATAATCTCCACCTTCAAGAGATTCTTTGTAAAATGATTTTATACCTTTAATTCCCCTATAAATTGTAGCTTCTTGTTTTTCTTTTGTTTCTTTTGATAACTTATTTATTTCATCTGCTAACCTTTTGGCTTTTGTTTTATCTTCTTGAATCTTTTTTTCCTTTTCATTAAAAAACTCTACTAACATATTTGGAGAAGCAATTTTGAAAATTTTCCTTCCTTCTTTTATTATGTATGTAACCAACCCTTTATCAATTAGTTTTTCTAAATTATCATATACTATGTTTTTATGGAATTTTGTGTCTTGAATTAATCTATGGGCATCTGCTTCTCTGAATCTGATTAAAGAAATATAAACTTTGGCTTCATTCTTATTAAATCCCAATTCGATTAAATCTTCTGTTCGCATAGTAGTCATAATATGTGACAACCAATATTTAAATGTTTCTCTTTTGCTATTTTTAAGTAATAAATTCGGAGGTAAAAATGAAAAATATAATCAGAGAAATAGGAAGAAAATCATTACCTTACTTTGTAGGTGGGGCTATTCTTTTAAGTGGTTGTGGGCAAAACGAAAAAGAAACCTACCTAAAGGAAGCGAGTCTTAGACTTTATGATGTTCTATTAGTAGACCCAGCATTGGCAGATAGAGATGGCAATGGAGCACTGGATATAGATGAACAAGCAGAATTTATGAGAGCAACAGGTTATGATGGGTTAATGACTGGAAATAATTTTCCAGAAATTTTTGAAAATAGAGAAGAGTTCAAACGATTTATTAAACATTATAGCATGGGTCGAATTACTATGGATGAAGTATACGAAAGATTAGCAAATGCGAGTGCTCATTATTCAAGGGGATTAGGAAGATGAAGCTAAATAAAAATTTAAGGAATGTTTTGTATGCATCTGCTTTATTTACAGGTCTAATGATTGGATGCGAATATCATTGGAAACAATCAATAAAAGATAAACCTGCTCCATCAGAAATTTTACCTAGCCAAGTAGATCTTGATAAAATAACAAGAGCATCATATCCAGGAACCTTGCCTACAGAATTAATATTTAGAACTTTAGATCCAGTAAATCATTGTGAAATTTTGTTCGTTGATAGAGGATATAATGGTTCTTTAGACGAAGTTATTGTAAGTAACGCTGTCGGAAAAGATACTGTTACTGTTGATTCTCCTTATTTTCAAGAATGGAATAAAAAATTTCTAGAGTATAGAAAAAGTAGGTTTGGTGGTTAATTCTCCATCAAAACACTTTTCTTTCTTCTATATTCTTCTTCTGTAATACGACCTTCAATAAATAACTTAGATAGATAACTAACACTATCATTTCCATTAGAACTTTCTACAACTATGCTTTCATTAGAACGTAAACTATTAACCATTACATTATCAGTTATATGGCCATAAACATTCACAGTTGTATCCATCTTTTCATGCCTCATTGCTTTCTTAACGATTGCTGGGCTTACCCCCCTTCCCAAATAATGCGTTGCAAATGTGTGTCTTAAACTGTGGAAAGTCTTCTTCTTTCGTCCAGTTTTATATCGATCATCAGAAGCATCTAATTCAGAAGCCTTCAAAGCTAAATTAAATCCATCTCTAACTGTTTTAGCAGAGATATAAGGCTCATTAATGGTTGCCATGCTACGAGAAGTTACAGATTCAAATAGATAATCTTCTGTTTTTGAATATTTTATCCATTTCTTAACTATTGCTTGATTTTCTTTTAAGAAAGGAGAAAAACCATCTTTATAGCCCTTAGATTGAACTATTTTAACAACCTCATTACTAAAATCTAAATCTTTAATCCTTAGTTTAATCACTTCACTAATACGTAATCCTGAAGTAACTGCAATAAAACAAGCTACTGCGGTTCTTATATCTGGCATATTAGAAAAGAATTTTACTAATTCTTCTTTTGTAAAGAAATTTGGTAGTTTCTTTTCTTTTTTCTTTCTTGAAAAGAGTTTATTCTTATCAATTAATCCTTCTCTAACTCCAAATCTTATTATCTTCTCAAACTCTTTTTGTTTTGTTGGTGCTACAACCTTTTGATATATCAAAATCTGATATAACTCATTTACTGAATAATTACACTGCTCTAAGTTTTGATTTATCATATTAACAACGTGAAATACTTGGTTTGCTAAATTTTTCTTATTCTCCTGAACTAAAAACAATTCTTGCATTTTGCATATCCTCCCTTAATTGCTCATTTAATGGAACATCTCTCTGTTTGAAATCAGTTCCAATAACTTTTACATCTTTTTTTAAATCATCTCGCATAGAACAAATCCCTGAATCTAAAATATCGTCGTAAGTAATATTTCCTTCTAAAGCTTCTTTGAATAACACTTCCAGATCTTTAACCAAATAGAACCACTTTAATGCTGTCATGTAATAAATTCCGTATTCTTCTAATAGTGCTACGATTTTCCTATCTTTTTCATTTAAAGTAATTCCTAGCTTGTATCTGTAGTAAATGAATAACTTTCTTAGAATCTTTCTTATTTCTCCTTCTGAATAATTTACTTTAGATTTAAGGAAATCATGAAATGTCTCTTTTTTCAGTATTAATTTCTTTATTCTTTTAATTGCTAGTTGACAGTTATATTTGTCTTTGACTGAATCTATAAGTTTTTTATTCTTTAATTCGCAAACAGAACCGAAAATACAGTTTTCGCATGCTTTTTTGTTTATCTTGAAGTCTGTTTCATCTTTTGTGTAAACAAACCAATTCATAGCTCTTTCTGCGTTTAAATCAAGTTCTTCTAAGAAGTCCGCTACTATTTGATCTTCTTTATGTCTTTTGGCAAGATAACCTTTCATTTTCTTGATATAGGTTAATCTTATCAGAATTTCATATAGTTTGTATTCGCAAGTAATGCCTGTTTCTCTCTTAACTAGATTTACAAAGTAATCCCTTCTTTCTTGGAATGTTAATCTTTCAAACTTTAACCCGTATTTAATTAGTTCCATTTTACATTCTCCTGATTAGCTCAATTATTTCTTCTTTAATCTCTCTGCCTAGTTGTTTAGGGTATTGTCTTCTTTCTCTATTTGTCATATATGCATCTACGGCAGTAATTTCCCCTTCTCTTAATTTTTCTAGAACATCTGGTTTACTTCTCAATAAAAGAAACCATTTATAGGCAGTTCTGGGGCTTATTTTATGTGTCTTTAGAAGTTCTTCAAGCATAATTTCGTTGTTTGTTAATTTTAGTACGCTGAATTGCCTATAATAGCCTTTTCCTCGTCTAGAAACTCTTGCCAACATCCGTGTTATGACTACATCATCTTGTATCTTTGTGGCTTCAAACACTATTTTTCTAATAAAATCTATTTTTTCAAATAGTGGTAATTTTTTTAATTCATCTTTTTCCATCTTTCTTGATAGAAAAAGAATGTAAATAAATAATCACGGAGTTTTGTAGAACAAAGTTAGCATTTAGGCGTTTTTATCGACGCTATTGTCGAGAACTGCCATAGAGAAGTTAGATTTTAGTTAATTTATAAATGTTATTATTTCTTTTTTCTTTTAGATTTAGGAAGATTTTCTTCTTCTTTTTTCTTTCTGAAATGGTATATCAATTTTTCTAAGTATTTTTCTTGATTAACTAAGAATGTTGCAATGACTGTACCTAATAGATAAAGCATTACTCCTACCCCAAATATTGTATAGATGGCTGTAAAAATTTTTGATTGATCTGTTGTTGGATGTAAATCACCGTACCCTATTGTAGTTAGAGTAATTGTTGAGAAATAAAATGAATCAGTGTAAGACCAGTTTTCTTCAGCAGCATAATAGAATGTTCCACCAGCTAAAAATAAGACTCCAAGAAATAGTGCAAATAAAACATGTCCATTAACTTCCATGGTTAAAATTTGTTTTTAGTGTTTTAAAATGTTTCTAAAAATAAAATGTAGGCAAGTGTAAGCCACTTTCTGTTAAGACCTTCGTTTGAACACGAACAGATCCTCTGACATTCGACTAAGCGTCTCAAAGACTTGCACTAAGCCGGGACTCGCCGTTTCATCGTTCCCTTACATCTTCTCTGCTGGTTAACTCATTTTCGTCACCGAAAACTTCGCAACATCATTGTTTGTAACAATGTAAGGACGTGCCGTTTCTGAGCGGTTGCCTCGGATTTCTCCGACTTTAATAATAAAGCGACCGATTATTTAGTGTGTGGACTTTCCTCCCATTTACAGGATAGTCAGGCACTTACCTACAAGTATATTCTGCAGTATACACTTTATAAAGTTAATGGTTTACCCTAAACTCTATTCTACTGTTGGGCAAAAATACTCCCATTGCAAGATCACTTTTTTCTCCATGAATTACTTTTTCTAATTCTCCTCTTAATTCTTCTAGAGATTCTGCCGCTAGTAGTTCTATGTTGTAATAGGGATGAGGATTTCTAAAATATTCTAAAGTTCCTTCTTTAGGTAAATCATCATAGACTTCTAGTAATTGTAAAACAAGATCTTCTGTATCAACATGTGGAGGATTTTCTTGAGTTATTATATAACTAGCTTCTGTATATTCTGATGTTGAAGTATAGATTCTTCTCATCTTAATTATGGTGAGATTTGTTATTATATATAAAAGTTAAGAAAGGCAAGATTTTTAAATACATATATTTAATTAAGTTTATGATTTCACAAAAGGATAGAACTATTGGATCCATTGTTTATATTATTGCTTTTATTTTGCTTATTGTTGGGGGGGCTTTGTATATTAATTCATTTATCCAAGAAAATTTTCAATCTGCTCAGACTGGTGCTATTATAATTGGTATTTCTGCTGTACTTACTATTTTGATTGGTTCTTTTATATTAAATAAATTAGACAAAAGTAAGTTTAAAAAATATCTTTTAGTTTTGGGAATTGGGATTGTTATAGAAATTTTATTAGTTTTTGGATCTAGGTTCCTTTCGGGTATTGGTGCTAAACCATTTGCTCTTTTTGTTTTTTTACCTTTGGTTCTTCTTGTGGGGTTAGCTTGGTTGGTTTATTTATTTTATCCTTATTATTTTATGGTGCGCTTGGGTGTGGAAAACGTTAAGAAAAATAAGTGATTTTCTAAAAATATTAAAATTAATAAAAAAATTTCCAAAAGGAAATTACCATAGACAAGATTATATCCCTCAAATTATGTTCAAGCTGTTAGTAAATGCACGCTGAATATCTCGTTGCCTTGATACTTACACGCCATTCCTATCAAACCCGTCTTTTACGGGCGCTTGTAGAATCTCTTTTTGAGGTACGCTTCGAGCTTAGATGCTTTCAGCTCTTATCGCTTATGGCGTAGCTGCTCGGCCTGCCTTATCAGACAACCGATACACCAGAGGCCACGAACCCCTGTTCCTCTCGTACTAAAAGATCCTTCCTCTCAGATTCTAAACACATCCACTAGATATTGAACAAACTGTCTCACAACGTTCTGAACCCAGCTCACGAAACTCTTTAATGGGTGAACACCCCCACCCTTGGACGCTTCTGCACGTCCAGGTTGAGTTGAGCCGACATCGTCGTAGCAAACAGCGCCGTCAATTCGAGCTATTAGGCGCTACCACTCAGTTATCCCCGGGATAGCTTTTCTGTCATCCCTACCTCCCATCAAGGAAATGTAGGGGTTCGCTAGACCAAACTTTCGTTGCTGCATCCGTTATAAGTCCGAATACAGTCAGGCTGACTTTTGCTCTTGCACTCTACATCGGATTTCTGACCCGATTGAGTCAACCATAGGGCCCTGCTGATATCTTTTCAGCTGGCTGCCGCCCCAGCGAAACTACCCACCTGCCGATGTCCTTCTGATAACAGAAGTGAGCAATGTAAATTTTGAAGAGTGGTATCTCATTGGTGTCTACACATAAACTAGCGTCCATGCTTAAACAACTCCCACTTATACTGCACGACAAAACTCACATTACAACAACAAGCTGTAGTGAAGTTCTACGGGGTCTTTACTTCCCACTGGATGTCACTGGCCTTTGCACCAGTATAGTGTGTTCGGGGGACTCTTTCTAGGGACAGTAGGGATCTCGTTACGCCTTTCATGCACGTCGTCATTAAAACGACAAGGCATTACGCTACCTTAAGAGAATTATAGTTATTCCCGCCGTTTACCAGCTCTTAGGCTCGTTGAAACAAGCTTTTAAGTACTGGCACTGGGCAGACGTCACTGACTATACACACCTTTGCAGGCTGGCAGTCAGTTAAGTTTTTGTTAAACAGTCGGACCCCTCTTGTCACTGCGCCCTGTAATCGCATCTATGCAGATACAACCGCAGGGATCCCTCATACCAAGGATACAGGACTAATTTGCCGAATTCCCTTAGAAAGATTACTCCCTCATACCTTAGGTTCCTCACCTAGGGGCACCTGTGCCGGTTCTGGGTACGAATATTTAAAATTCTTCGTTGTCTCCTTTTCACTGAGTCCAGGCCTCAATCAAATGAACTATACAGCCCACTATTCCTAAATTTAATCGAGATCTCATCATTATGATACTCACTCGACTTATTTCAGTTGACACACCAGATAAGATGTGTTGATTTAGCCGGAACCGTCGGATACAACGCTATCGTTGCCGGGTATTTAAATAGTAACGGAATTTTAACCGTTTTCCCTTTCCCCT
Source organism: Candidatus Woesearchaeota archaeon (assembly GCA_964344655.1). Classification (GTDB taxonomy): domain Archaea; phylum Nanobdellota; class Nanobdellia; order SCGC-AAA011-G17; family PNOQ01; genus JABJPM01. The sequence goes on from CAYFOF010000005.1 coordinate 52,383, forward strand.
TACTCATTTACGAGTCGGGTTAGGATCGACTTACTCTTAGCTGATCTACATTGCCAAGAAACCCTTGCCCTTCCGGTATTACGGATTCTCACCGTAAACAGATCCTACTACCACCAAGATTCTTATTTCAACTCGATCCACTTTCTCTTGCGAAAAAGCTTCTTCTCAAGCAGAACACCTACCTACCACAATTCGCTAGAATGTCTACAGTATCGGTAACTAATTTAGCCCCGTCCATTTTCAGGGCATAAGCTCTAGAATGGTGAGCTGTTACGCTTTCTTTAAAGGATAGCTGCTTCTAAGCTTACCTCCCATCTGTATATGAACTTATACACCTTTCACCCTTTAACACTTAATTAGTATTTTGGGACCTTAACTGTAGTCTGGGTTGTTCCCCTCTTCTGATAGACGCTTACCGCCCACCAGCGTTTCCCGATTTCTACGATGTAATAATTTTCGGAGTTGAACAAGAAACCGAGGAATTTCTTCCCCAAAATCTCAAATCCGTAGCTCTACAACTATCACCATCTCCATCGAGACTAGACTTCGGCCTATTTCGGTAGGAACCAGCTATTACCGGGCTCGATTGGCTTTTCACCCCTATTCACAAGTCATAGGAACGCTTGTCCGCAGCACCCCTTCAGGCCTCCACGAAGTTTTACCTCCGCTTCACCTTGCTCAAGAATAGATCGCCCGGTTTCGGGTAGTACCCAAGTGACTAAAGGCAGGTTAATACCTCTCCCCTCGTTGCCTGCGGGAAATCGCTTTAGCTATGGATGCGTGCTTGATACACTTATCCTTGCCACTTAAGTACACTCCTTGGTCCGTTATTCGAAACGTACGATGCAACTCCAAAGAGCCGCATCATACCGTAACTATTAGGTTTCAGGGTCTTTTAACTCCCTTTTACAGGTTCTTTTCAACTTTCCCTCACGGTACTTGTGCGCTATCGGTCTTGGATTGTATTTAGGGTTGGAGGTTAATGGCCCCCACGTTCGAACGTAATTTCCAATACGCCCTACTCTTGAACTAATAAAATCCTATTGAGATACTCCTACGGGACTATCACCCTCTATGGTCCTTCTTTCCAGAAGAGTTTAGATTCTTCAATGAGAATAAAAATTAGCCATCCACATGTCCTATACCTTTCGGCATAGGATTCGGTTTGCCCTATACGGTTTTCTCTCGCTGATAATTACCGCATCTCGATTGATTTCTTTTCCTGCGGGTACTAAGACGTTTCAATCCCCCGCGTTCCCCATCGTAAAAACGATCGTCTCGAAGACAGGAAGTCCCATTCAACAATCTTGGGTTCAAAGGCTGCGTGCGCCTCGCCCAAGCATAATGCAGCTTGCCACAGTCTTCATCGGCAATCCAAGCCAAGTCATTCACCTAATAGTGTAAGAAACTTAAGGTTATAATCTTGCCTATGATGATTTCATGAAAATGAAATCCTTCACCCAGAAACTTTACGTTATCTGAGCTGCATAATTCCTTATCGGAAAATGGACCCACCGGGAATCGAACCCGGATCTGGGCGTTGCAAACGCCCTGTTCTACCATTGGACTATGGGCCCTGTATAATGTATGAGCATTTGAGTTTGTTAGCAGATTTGAATAACAAATTAATAAATAAATAGGAGGTGATCCATCCGCAGGTTCCCCTACGGATACCTTGTGTCGACTTAACCCACCTTACTGAACTTAGATTCGAATTAAATAAAAACTCAATCCTCACCAAAGCCCTGCTCGGTTGGTTTGACGGGCAGTGTGTGCAAGGCTCGGGGACGTGTTCACCGGACTGTGTTGAAAT
>CAYFOF010000006.1:0-34355 GCA_964344655.1 Candidatus Woesearchaeota archaeon
TACACCCTCATCTTCTGACTCATCTTCAGTTTCTTCATCAGAATCATCACCAGCACCTACACCCTCATCTTCTGACTCATCTTCAGTTTCTTCATCAGAATCATCACCAGCATTAGAACCGTCATCCTCTTGTTCCTCTGGTTCTTGTGTTGGATCAAAATCTGGCATCATCACCTCACCATCTTCATTTTCCATTGAAAAGTGAGTATCGGTTGAACCCGAATCTTTGTCTTCATCATTGTTCTTAGAGAATTCATAAATCTCTTCTGCAACTTCACAAACCTCTTCAAAAGTATTGGTTTTCATCATCTTGTTAACAAAAACCTTTTCCTCATCACTGAAAGGAATGCCCATCATTGCACCACCTTTGAAAAACACATTCAGGCGGTCAATAAGGTTAAGTGAACCAAAATCATTAATTGTAAATCCAGGGCGTTTCATCAATTCCTTATAACCAGCAAGGAATGATTTTACAACACCAGGATACTTCGCTTTAATCATACGTTCAATACGTGCATCTTCCACAATATTGATATATGATAAAGGGATTCGTTTAAAAACACTCCAAACACTCTGATCACCATATGTCTCTGGAGTGTAAAGTGCGTGACTTACCTCATGTGAGATAAGCATATTGTATAGATCATCGCTCACACCATCCCATGTTGGAAGTGCGAGAATGCGATTTTTGGTATCAAAATAAGCAGTTCTAATGTTCTTATGAGTAACATTAATATCTTCTGTTGACATCAACTTGGCAAGATTTGACTTAATTTCGTTGGTAAATGACATTTCGTAGTCCTTTATCTCTCAATTTCTGGAACCATTATCTCAAATTTCTTGCAACTTTGCAACCAAAAATTTTTTATCATCCCATAAAATTTTCTAATGTCTGTCGTTTTTTCTCTCTAGCGGCACGAACAGCAGCACGTACCTCTTCACGTGACAATGATCCTTCTTTTGGTGTCGTATGCACCTTACGTTTTCGTGTTTTGCGCGGTTTTTTAGGGGTTCTGGGAGGTTCTTCTTCAATAGGGGTATCTGCACCCATATTTTTCTTAAAATCCCTTATGGCGGCGTTTCTCGCAGTTGTGAAGGTTTTGCAACTTATTGATTCTACTTCAGTTTTTGTATACGGTCCCATCACCACATCTTGCTTCGCAGGATCACCCCATGATGCATAGATTACATGAATGAAACCAGTGTAATTGCAAATGCGAACTATTCTTGATAACTCGCCCTCATAGTATCCTTTCTTAACTCTAACACACTGATCCACTTCAAATTTTGACTTCGGCATCAATTTTTCTCCAATTCAGAGAGTATTAAACCACAAATTGATGTATATGTCAAGCTATTTTTGGAAAAATATAAATATTAACACGACCATATGAGTGCGCCAACACTCATATGACCTAAACAAAACCATTATGGGAGTAATGATAATGTCTAATTCTATTTATACTGCATATAAAACCACTAATAACATCAATAATAAAATTTATATAGGTGTCCATAAAACATCAAATATAAATGACGACTACTTAGGTTCAGGTATTGCATTGTTACAATCAATAAATAAACATGGAATTGAAAATTTCACCAAAGAAATTTTATACACGTTTGACGATATAACAGAAGCATACATCAAAGAAAAAGAAATTGTTAATGAAGATTTTATAAAACGAAAAGATACATATAATATGAAAATTGGTGGTATTGGTGGTGGTAAGAAAAACCCATCAAAAGAAACCAGACTTAAATGTGCAAAGGCGGCATCTTGTCCAATGCCAGAAACTGCAAAGAAAAAACTTTCTATCGATAGAAAAGGTTCTGGTAATCCAATGTATAAGAAAGAACCGTGGAACAAAGGTAAAACAGGTTATTCCACAACAAAAAAGGTCAAAAAAGAAAATGGATAACTAACGGCATTAAGGATAAACAAATCCTCACAACCGATAATATTCCTAATGGTTGGTATAAAGGAAGAACAAATGGTTTAAGAAATTCAATCTGAATCAACCTTACTAAAATTCCCTTCTTTTTTAAATACCAAAGTTGAATGAAATTTATCCATCAATACATCACCACGATGACTGATAACGAATACAGACGCATCCCCAGATACCTCATTCAGCAACTTCATGAATTCATCCACACCTGTTGTGTCAAGTGAACTATCAAACACCTCATCCAAAATCAACAAATTGGTATTGACTGAGGATTTCATCTTGGCGATTGCCCTCCATGAGAATAGGAGTGCCAAGTCAATACGCATCTTCTCCCCTTCAGAAAATGAGGAATAACTGAAAACGTCCCTGTGTCTGGATTTGATTGTCTCGTTGAAATTCTCATCCAATGTGAACTGTACATAGAAATCCATAGCAGTTAGATACTTATTGATCAACTTGTTCATATGTGGCAAATACTTCTTAACAATCTTAGTCTTGATACCACTATCTTTCAACATCAAACTTGCCAAATCAAGATAGTGTTTTGTGTCAATCATTTTCTTCTTATCTTTGTCAAATGCCACCAACTTCTTCTTAAAATCATCCAACTTCTCGTTGTCTACATCATCAAATGACTTCTCATTCAAATCTTCAATCATGTCACTTACCTTGTTGATGTAGTTGTTAACTGATTCGATGTTAGACATATTCTTAATAACCAATGAAGACAAATCTCTTTCCTCATCTCGTTTTTCTTCAATCTTCTCAATTTCCGCATCCAACTTATCAAACTCTTCAGACATATCGTGGATACCCTGATTGAACTTTTCAATACTGGCATTACTCTCAACAACGATACCTTCTTTATGTGATACCTCAATTGACTGTTTGCAAGTAGGGCATTCAGAATTCTCATTGAAGAAATTTAATGTACTCTCCACGTGACTAATCTTCTGTTCAATCTTTGAACGTATATCTGATAGTTTTCTACGTTTTGATTTAAGTGACTTCTCACCATCACACTCTTTCATCAATGATTCTATCTGTTTGGTATACCCAGTGTTCTCCTTCATCAGTCTATCAATCTCTGCATGACTTTCTTTGATAGTCTTCATATGATCGGCAATCTGTTCCTTTTTGGTTTCACTGTTGCGTTTCATATGAGATTCCTGTATCTCAATTTTTTCTTTATACAACTCAACCTGATTATCAACGTTATCCATCTGTGTTCTTAACGCTGACATTTTCTGTTTCAGGATAATATTCATGGTACTGAATACCTGAATATCCAAAATGTTTTCAATGATTTCTCTTCTATCATTGTTAGACAACTGCATGAACGGAACAAACGTTGATGAACCCAAAATAACAACCTGTGTGAATGTTTTGAAATTCAACTTCAGTATTTGCTTCTCCAACTGATCCTGCAAATCCTTTGCCTTGGCATCCTGATCAATCATGTTCCCATTGCGCCAAATCTCAAATATACCTGGTTTGATACCTCTCTTGACTACAAACTCATTCTTACCAATAGAAAACTCAACCTCAACCAGTGTTTTCTTCTCATTGACTGAGTTAACAAGTTGTGGTTTGTTAATCTTACGAAACGCACGTCCAAATAAACAAAACGTTAGGGCATCCAAAATGGTTGACTTACCAGCACCATTCTGACCAATGATTAATGTGGTTGGTGTCTTTTGAAAATCGATTTTAGTTGGGGCATTACCAGTGGATAGAAAGTTTCTCCATTCAATGGATTTAAAGTTGATCATTCACTACTTCCTTTTGATATCTTCAAGTTTAATGTATACTCGTTTGTCATTCTCTGACATAATGTTATTATCGATATCCAGTATTGAATCCAAATCCTCAATACCAAATGTCCTCTCACACAAATGGCAATCATAACACTGAGACATACAGTTAACCAACTTGCGTTCCAGTGCCTTACCCTCCTTTGTCATCCATAGAATATACGGCACCTCATCATACTTTGTCAATTCCTGCTTCTCATTCTCTGCATCAATCATCTTCATTGCATTGATAATAAGTTGTCTCTGTTCATCACTCAACATCTCGTTATCAATGTTGTACTCTTTTTCTTCTGGTTCCTTTGTCTCATTGTCATTAGGTTTAACCATCGGCAACCACCATGAGATATGACCTCTCTCATAAACCTCTTCAAACGATTCACAAGAAATTTTCTTATCCCAATCCTGATGTGTGAATGCACTTCTATCACCAAAATACCACTCATACTTTTGTCCATCATTAATCGCGTAAAATCTACCGGAGTACTTGAAAACATCAACCAATGAACTGAACTCATCAAACACTTCCTTACTCAACCAGAATGCATCCATATTTACTCTAGGAATTTTGTAATTGTGGGAAGTCCAACGTGAACATGCATCAACAACATCATATCGTTCACCAGTAGACAAATCAGCAGTATGTTCTACTTGCATAGGACATTCTGGCATACAATCCTCATGCACCAACATATAGATTTCCTTACCGAAAATATCTCTCTGTTGTTTAATCTTTCTCAACTCATCAAGATTGCGGTTTAATGAACGATCAACTTGAATGTAATCATATCCAAGTTTAACATAGTCAATGTATTCTTGTGCGGTTCTAATCTTGTGGTTAACCGTGTTCTTCCACTTCATATCAGGGAATGCCTTTTGTAGAATACCCTTACGCATAAGTGTAACATTTGATATAGTACACACGCGAATACCAGCATCATAGTGTTTCTGTAACCAGTTAACAAACTGTCCGATAACTCCATCATCAAACATCAATTCATGTGGATGGATGATAGGGTTAACTGTGAGACTCAATGGAATACCAAAATCCTCCTGTACCTTGATCAACCATTCAAACTCTTCTCCAAATGGTTCAATACCTGTATCCATTGTGTTGCCATATATCTTACTTTCGCCCTTATACTCATACTTAAAGAATGTACCAAAGTAAATATCGGCAATCTCTTCACGAAACTTAGGACTCGCAGCAGCAATTGCATCATAGAACATAGACCCCTTACAGTTGTAATCGGGATGTGCCATTGAAATTTTGTTCTTGAACTTACTCATACATCAATCTCCATAGATTCTAGGTATAGTTGTTTAAGGATACTCTTCAATAAGTTTTTATTGGTTTTCATATCCATATCGTCAACATATCGTTCAAGTACGGTTACAGTATCTTCCGACAAATCTTCATCATCTAATTCTTCACTATCATCAACCACAATATCCTCAATTACCTTGATATCGTTTGGACTAGCATCATGCAACATCTCCATGTACTTATCAAAGAAATATGGATTAGTCTTAGTATCTACAATAACCTTTACTTGACGATTGGTTAATGAACTAAAATCCAAATTATCAAAGATATCCTCATGTGTCTTATCCAAGTCATCATAGAAAATCTTATTGAACATTCTGTATGGGTTTGGGATGAACTCTAACTTGCCGGTTTCAGTGTCCATGATATGAAAACCACGTTGATCTTCGTAATCAATCCAAGTCATCTCATATGAATTACCCAAATATGTAATATTCCCATCGGTAGACTTATGGTGAAAGTGACCTGTATATACCTTGTCAAATTTATCAAACAAAGACTTTGACAATCCATGTGATGAAACAACACCAGGAGACATTTTAAAACCACTCAATTCCAAATGACCCAATGCAATTAACGCCTCTGTGTTGTTGATTTCTTCAACCGTTTCATCATAGTTCTCTGCATTGATCCATGGCAACATTAGTAATTTAGAACCATCCATTTCAATAGTGCATGGTTCTGGATATACTGTAATGTTGTCGTAATCATTCAACAACAACGATACGGAATTAACCTCATTGGTATTCTTATAATATGTGTCATGGTTGCCCACAATAACATGCAAGTCAATATCACGGATACGGAACTCATCAAACAACTCATCCTGTACTCTGTTAAGAATATTGAAATTAATAAACTTACGACGATCAAAAACATCACCCAAATGGATGATAGTATCAATCTTTCGTTCTTCTAATGTTGGCAGAAATACATCATTGTAAAACTGCATGAAATAATCTAAAAAGACAAGGGAATCACCACGGGCACCAAAATGAGTGTCCGTTAACAGAGCAACCTTCATCAAACCTCCTTCATAATATATTAACGTCTTGAATTATACTTTCTATTGTATTCCTTCATTGAATCATCTACAAAACGTTTAACCTCTCGCAACCTTGAAACATATTGCTCACGTAATTCATAATTATTCCTATTTCTCTTGTCCAGCATATTAGTAACCAAATCAATCAATTGAAATGGAATGTTATTCTCATCATAACCACTCATAATTTAATCCTCTTGAGGAACCATAGGTAGTTGTTCTACCTTTACTCCTTTACAGTCATAAACTGGTTGAACCTCATAAAAATTCACGACATACATATCTGTCTTAACACAATCATTATTCAATCTATGGTATCTCTGATATGTAGATTCAAATCCATCCTTCTCAGATAATGATACCAATACTAGAGATAATGTACCTACCGCTAATAATATAGCAGAGATAAACATAATGAAATGCTTTGTTGATTTACTTATCGACAAATTCATTTAAACCACCTTCTACTTCCTTTTCCTTCTTAACTTTCTTAACTTTCTTTGCCTTTGCCTTTTTCTTAAAATGGGAATCTTCGAAATCCTTTAAGAACTGATCCATATTATCTTGTAGATACTCAACAAATGTATTCTGATAATCCTCATCAGCATCATCCCCCTGTGTATCATGCATAGTATCAAGAATCATTGAATTAGAAAAACTCTTTAACTTGACATACTGTTGTTTCTTCTCTTTCTGTATCCTACGCAAGAATGCAAAATAAATTATCTGTGTGAAATATGAAAATGGATTCTTAGACTTATCTGGGTTAAAGTTATGCATATACAGTAGGCAATTCTCAATCCCATCACAAATCATCTCATCCTTGAACGTATAATTGACAAAATTAGGACTGTATGATAGTCTCTCCGATATCTTCATAAAGCATTCTGCAATGTAGTTACTCACTGGTGGTCGACATTCCTTAATATCGGTTCCATCCTCTGTTGCTTTGCGGCACTTATCAATATATTCAGTCATTGCCTCAAAAAACTGTTTGTTATCTACATAGTGTTTGCTATTCTTGTCTTCTTTTTTCTTTGCCAATTGTCACCTCCATAAATTTAGTATCTTACGATACTAACATAGTTATACATATTTGTCAAGTTTTCACTTGAATAAGGTATATTTATACACGACTTGACAAATAGCTTGACAAGAGGTATGATTGTCGGTGAGGTGGATGATTAAGGATTAATCTTAATACTATATCAGTGATATGTTACAGGTCCTTTAGAGTCATTTAGGAATTTATCTTGAATATTATTATTCAAATGTTCCTCATTATTGGTTTCAATTTTATACACGATACTTTCGTAGTATTCTTCTAAAGAACTATTTATAGTTGTTTTCGTAACGATACTATTCCTATTAACTGGAAGTAAAATGTCTTCTGTATATGGTATCCATTTATTTAGATTAATGTCAAATCCATTTTGATTTTCTAATCGTCTAATTACCAGCGGATTTTCAAAACATAAAATATTATCATCAGTTGTATTGTAAACTCTAGCAATCACTTCATCACCATTTTTCATAAGAATAAAATTGATAGCATCAACTGGATCACTCATCCTCGTTTCTTGCGTATCTTCATCATTTATCCTTAATAGGGATTTCAAATACTTTGTAATTGAACTTTTCATCGTTGTATAGTTTTATCCTTTCAATAAAATGTTTTAATGCAAAATTCTTATGTTTCTTGTGAGATAAATCATCTACAATATCATACAGTATTGATTGAACCTTTGTTTTCGACTTTCTCAATACACGTCCAATTGATTGTAGTACTTTAATCTTAGACTTGTATGGTGAAGCGAATATAATGTTATGTAGGTTTCTTATATTTATACCAGTTGAGAATGTGCCATAAGATGCAACAATAATAGCATCATCATGTGTTTCTGTTTCGTGTCTAATCTGTTCTCTGTAATCAGAAGACACACCACCATGAATGAAGAATACAGGACGTTCATCACCAACATCATCATTGATCATTTCATATAGTGGACGACCATGTTTTTCTACCATATTGAATAATACAAGACTGTTTCCTTTTAATCCTTTCACAAGGTTTTTAATGAATGTGTTTCTTTTCTCATTACTAACGATCCAATTGATTTCATCTTTATACACCATTCCCTTTAGTTCTTTGGCAATCATTTCCTCATGTTTCAGAACTAGACAATTGATTTTCAATTCTGTTAGTTTATTATCATCCATCAACTTTTTAGTTGTTGTGACCCTATGGACTTCTCCAAACAATCCTTCCAATACTAATTGGTGTGTCTTTGTACCATCAAGTGTACCAGTAGTACCAACTCTGTATGGACATTCTTCCAACTTCTCCATAATTTTCATTAGAGAGTTTGCCTTGAACAAGTGACATTCATCACCAATTACCGCACCATAGTTTTTGAAGTATGGTTTCTGCATTTTGTAAATGGATTGCCAAGTTGAGATAACAATAGGTTTCTCATAGTCAATCTTATCCTGTCCTTGAAATACTATATGACATTTCTCATCGGCATTCCAATGGATATCTTCGGAAGAGTAATCATCAAAGTCACTGAACATTTGTTTAACCAATGATGTAGTTGGTACAATTATCAAAATTTTCTTGCCGTTGCCATCATTATTCAATACATGTTCATAGTAACGTATCAGTGTGTAAATAATAAGTGATTTACCGGAACCAGTAGGGGATAACAGAAGACTTCTCTTCTTATTCATGGCAACCCCTATCCCATCCAATTGATAGTCTCTGTGCTCGATTTGTTCTCCATGAGAGTGTGGATTAATAACTTCACACATTTCTTTAATAGTTTCATCGGATTTCTTGCCATATGCAAATACATCATCTTCATATTCAACTGTCCATTCACCACGTGCAAACTTATCAATATATGGTACTAACCCCATATACAAAGTTCTTTTGTTTGGATCATAGAGTTTGATATTTCCATCCCACATCTTAGCCTTGTACGCTGGCATAAACTCACAACCTGGTACTCTGAATGTGAAATAGTCAACAAGTTCACGTAGAGCAGATATATCACCATCTACTCTACAATAAACATCATTGATTTTGGATACTTGTAAATCTGACATTATTGACCGTTCTGGAACTTCAAGAATTCAATTGCGTTACGTGCTTGCCAAGTTCTATCTTTTACACCATTAAGCAACTTCTCAAGATACTTAACCTTTTCTTCCTGTAAAAGATATTTCTTTTTGACTTCAATATAATCATCATCAGCATTGATATATGTCTTCATATCTGATTTATCAACTATAAATTCATATGGTTTATTTGACCTACCTGAGTAATAACTATGTGCATTCTTATAGGCGATATTAAGGGCATCCTCTTTCTGTCTTAGAACAAGGGATTCCATGCTATGAACTTTTAAAACTTTGATGTATAAATCTGTAGTTCTTAGAGATTCATTCTCTAAGTCAGATATATCAAATCGTTTGACTTCTTCGCCCAACTCATATATTTCTTCAATTTTCATAATATAAAACTCACTTAAACGACTGTTGTATCTTCTCCAATTTTCTTGATAACATAATCACGAAATGTAAACGATACTTCTGTTGTAATATGTATATTGTCTGGATTCTGTGTAGATAATTGGAAACCACCAATCATTATAGGGAATGCATCATAAAATACAAACTCTATATTTGGGTTTGATTGATTATTAAGAATAGACACCGAAATATCAGAATAGATATCATCCAACACTTCCTTCTTTTGGTTTGTCAATTGCGTTTGACGATATTGTTGAAAGTTTTCAGGAAATGACATCCCCTTGATCCATTGATTTACTTCACGGTAGATATTTAAATCTTCGTCAATTGCGATTGTCATTGCCAACTTTTCAAACGTCAATTTGTCTCCGTGTTGTGGTACATCAATAAACGGTGAAGGTGCAAGTGCTTCACCCAGCATTAATCCTGGTAAATAAACACCCTGACATAAAACTTTCATAGATGGATATTTGTCTATAATGACCTTAAATCCATCACCTTGTAAAAAATTGCTATTATCCATACTACTATTTATATGCATAAAAAAGGGGTTTCCGAAGAAACCCCTTTTCATACTTTTTAACTAACTCTTACATCAAGTTGTCGATACGAACAATCTTGTAGTACTTGTTAGAACGAGCAGTAATCTTACCGTCTTCAGCATCAGTTGCAAATGGGTTAGCAACCATACCGTAACGAGTTTTGAAACCGATCTTAGGTTGGAAAGTCTGTTCACCAACCGCACGTACCATTTGTAGAGGAACGTATGGGCAGTAGAACATACCAGCATCGTATGGTGAAGAACCACGATAACCAACACAGAACAACTCATATTTACCAGCAGCATCAAAGTATGGGTCAATGAATACCTTCATACGACCGTTGATTGTACCAGCAAATGTATTTGCAGTGTCATCTACATTCATGTGACCAGTTGACATACCAGTTTGAGCACTTGAAGTGTCAAGAACACCAGCCATAGACAATGCAGAAGCAACATCAGAAGAACACATAACGATGTTCGCCTTACCTCTACGAGTCAAACGTGCAATTGCGTTCGCTTCACGTTCAATGTGGAACATCAAACCCTTGAATTTTTCAACAGACCATCTACCATTTGCGTCAACATCAAGGTCAAAAATACCTTTAGTCTGAGTACCTGATTGAGCACCCAATTGTGCAGATGAGTAAATTGTACGGATAACCTCACGGTTCATTTCCGCAAGAATTTCTGTAGAAAGAATGTTTGACAATTCTGATTCAGCGTCAAGACCGTGTACCGCTTTCAAGTCCTGTGCCAATTCAGTGGTGTACTCTGCTTTCAACGCACGTGATTTCGCAGTAACAGTTACTTTATCGATACTGAAACCCATCTCGTTGAACTTAGGATCAGTGTCTTCTGGACCACCCAATGATTCCGCACGTGCAGTAGACATAGCTTCACCAGATGCAAAGTCATTTGCAAACGGATCAGTTGATGCGTGACTACCGATACCAGTGTGAGCAGTGTTAGCTTCGTTATGAAGCGCCTCTTCACCTGTCATGTTGTCATAGTGTGACTTCATTGCGAAGATTAGACCAGTTGGACCAGATAGTGGTTGAACACCACACAAGTCATATGCCATAATCTGTGGCATAGCACGTCTTACCAATGAGATAAGAATAGGGTCATATGCCTTGATGTTACCGTCACCATAGTTATTAGTTGGTGCCGCTTCTGTTAGAGCATTCTCTTCGCGGATTGCTTTTTCTTGGTTTTCAAGAAGAATTGCAGTTACTGCTTTCTTATATGGATCTTCAATTGGAGGCATATCGACGTGCTCCATAACTGGCTGCCACTTATTCTTCAACTCTTCTGAAAGGTGCATTTGTGTATACATTTTTAAGTTCTCCTTATTAATAAAAATATTTCTTACAATTTATTTATAAAATATTACTTTTTTGCAGTTCTTGATAGTACTGAAACGTATGATTCCATCATCGGGTCAAGTTTAACTTCTTTTTCTTTTTCCTCAACCAAAACATCACCACTTGTCTCATCAACATCACTATCAACGTCTGTGTCTTCTGGGAAGTAATTCTCACGAATCAATGTAAGTTTTTCTTCATAAGAGTTTTCATCTTCGAATTCAACCCCTTCAGCAAGACCTTCTAACTTTTCGATTTGTGAATCCGCCAATCCTTCAGATACTTTACTTAGGATTGATGATTTTTTTAAATCAGATAGTTGACGATTCAATTCTACATTGCGACAAATTTCCTCATTTAATTCTGCTTCTTTCGCCTCTAGTGCTTCGTTTGCCTCGGCAACTATATCAACTTTTTCAGCAGGTACTTCGATGTTGTTGTTTTCGAAAAGTGTTTTAAGATCACCCATGAAGTCTTCCATAATCTCAAGGCGCAATCCTTGTTCAATGGCAACTTCATTTTCAGTAACCCACTCTTTAACAACGTAATCTAAGTAAGCGTCAATCATATCAATCAACTCTTCGTTGATTGACTTAACTGACTCTTCCAATTTAGAAGCATATTCCTCTTCTAATCTTGAAACTTCTTCGTTAAGGTGTGATTTAAGTGCAGCACCGAAAATAGTAGATGCCTTATCCTTAAATTCTTCAGAAAGTTCTTCACCATTGAATAAAGCAGTCATATCTTCTTCAATGTTTACTTCCTTCTCTTCCTCTTTAATATCTTCTTCAGAAACTACTTCATCATCAGTAGACTCTTCTTCAGAAAGTTCTTCATCACCTTCAACAGTTTCTTCTGCTACAACTTCATCAGTCTCATCAGTTTCTTCTTCCGAAAGTTCTTCATCACCTTCTACATCTTCATCTTCGTATACTTCGATTTCTGCTTCATCTTCACCTTCTACGAATTCTGCTTTAACTTTCTTCTTCTTCAACTTGTTAGTCTTCAAAGTTTTCTTATTCTTTGCAGCAGTACCCGCTCCAGCAACTTCTTCAGAAACCTCTTCATCCGTATCTACTGACTCTTCAACTGTAAGAAGTTCTTGTAGTTGATCATCAGTAAGTTCGATTTTCTTACCCATTGTAGTCTCCTATATAGTATTTAAGTAATTGTTTAATTTTATTTATAAAAACTAAATTTTACTCATAAAATCCCTAAACTGTTTGAACATAACCAATTCAATATCGTTCATCTTGGCATTCTTGATATTGGTTTCCATAGTAGCAATTTCTGATTCATGAAGAATACCATTATCCCAAACCCATTCCTTACCTTCCATGATTCCATTTACGAATGCATCAGGAGCAGATGGATCAGCAACAATGTCGGCAGCAGTTGCCAAATAGAAATCCTCTTGTACAACAGACACACCATTTTGTTCCTTGATAGAACCCATACCTCTTGAAGATACACCTAATTTTGCACCTTCTTTAATAAGGTTCTTAACAATGTTACCTTGTGGAGTGTCCATGATTTTTGCCTTTCCAATATAATTATCACCACTTTCTTTAAGTGAAACAATCATATGTGAAACTCTATCCAAATTGATAGTAGGACCCTCTGGGTGTCCTAACTCACCAAAAGCACGTTTCCGATCAACAGATTCGTTGATATATCTGCTAACTTCTTTTTCCATAATCTCTTTCGGGTAGATTCTACCATTTCGATTTTTAAGGTTAGATTGTAAAAATACACCTTCGATGAAAAGTGATTTATCACTTTTACCTTCTGTGATATATTTTACATCTTCTACTTGTTCAGTGAATAGTTTCATTTTAATATCCTATCTTAATCTTTTATTAACAATTACAGATTTACGATTACCTGACGCTGTTTTACCAAATTTATCCATTTTCTTTTTACGAACTTGATAACGTTTACCAGCAGCAGACTTTCTATACTTCTTTTGTTTCTGCTTAATCTTAACTTTATTTATTCGATATGATTTTGCGCGTTCTCTACGTGCAGTTGGATCAATTCTTTTCTTTAATGGTGCAACTTCTGATAATTCAGATTCCTCATCACTATCTGAATCAATCTCTGTTTCCATTTCAACCGATTCTTCAGTTTGAACCAAGTTTGCAGCAACTTCTGGTTTCATTTCATTTAACTTGTCATTTACTTTAGATGCAAGTGCATTATGAATTTTCTCTTTTGCTACAGAAAGTTTCTTAGAAAAGATATCCCTTACAATGTTATTTAAATTACTCATCTTCATTTACCTCTTTCTTTTTTTGAACTGCCTTTTTTCTGGCAGGAGTTCTTCTTTGTTTCTTAACCTCTGGTTTTGGTTCCTCTTCAGTAACCGGAGTCTCAACAACTGGTTCTTTAGCTGGTGTCTCTACTTCAACATCGACATTTTTTACTTCTGGTTTTTTAGCATATACTGCCGCACCAGAACCACCGTATCTAACTGTCATTTACCATCTCCTTTCTTCTTCATCATCGTGGGTCTCACCATTTGCCTTTTCCAATTTAATCTGTTCATTCATTGATTTGCGTTCATCATCATCCATCATCAATATTTCTTTTTGAACATATTCAATAGAAAAATACTTTCCAACATAATCATCAATATCCCTCAGCAATGAAATTCTTCCTGCCAAGATTTCAGTTTTCTTTGATTCAACAAAGAATGAATCTTTTACAAACGTATAATATATATCATTTCTGATTTCTTCCCACTCTTCAGGAGTGATAATTTTCTTTAGAATTAACTGTGTCTTTAGAAGATTATCAAATACTTCACTGAATCTCTTTCTTAGTCGTGAAACGAATTTACCAAACTTCATTTCATCTCTACTAATTTCTGTGGCACGACCCAAGTTAAAACCATTCTCTTGTTCTAATCTTGAAACAGGTACATTTAATGATTTGTACAATTTCTTTTGGTAATATAGAATGTCTTCCATCTCACCTAAATTCTGTCCGGCTGCAAGGGTATCAATCTCTGTACCTTTACCGCCTTCTCTTCGTGGCAACCAATAATCTTCAGTCATCGTCATGTGATTTGTTTCTGAAGCAAGTTCACCAGTTTCTGCATTAAACACCATCTTATTCTTATATTTATTCATTACCTCTTTAAGATATGCTTCCGCACGATTCTTAGGTAATGAACCAACATCAATATAGAATATTCTTCTTTCTGGTGCTCTTGAAATTCGATAGATTAAAGATGAATCTTCGCCCATCTTCAACATGTTTGCTGTTTTTAATGTTTTGTGTAAGTGACTAATTACATTTCCGGTTTTGTCTTCAATTAAACCAGATGTAACATATGATACCGAATCTGGCATAAGTTGTACACCTTCGACACCAGATGCATCAAAACCATTTTCATTATAGATGTAAAACTCTAAGGTTCCCTTTACAACTTCGACACCATTCTCATTTTTTTCTTTGATTACTTTTTTAATCTTCTTAATCTTGAGAGGGTCGATGTATTGAATTTTTGTGATTCCTTTCTGTGGTTTCTTCTGATCAATTACCATATGGTGATAGATTCTACCATCAACATAGTATTTCTTGAACACTTCATAACCATTATTCTTGAAATCTAAAAGTTTTAAGATAAAATTCCATTCATCTTTTATCTTATCTTTAATTTGTTCCGACAAATCAACTTTGTCTAAATTGATACCAACAGGTTCTTCCAATTCATCCATTACAATTGATTCATTAATTATATCATCAATTGCAATATCAACCTCTGGCAATAGTGAAGTTTCGCGGTATCTTCTGATATAATCCTTATCAGACTTTAAATCTCCTGCAAGATTTAAATATGATCCGTATACACCGTTTTCCGATACAACGATACTTCCATCATCATTGATAGGGGCAACAACAGTTGGTTTTTCCTCTTGTTGTTGCCCCTTTCTCTTAATAGTAAATCCAAATAATTCCATAATAAATATACTCTATGGATGCTTAAAAGATATTAAGCACCATCTTCTTCGTCAGATACGTAGTAATCATATGCTAATTCTACAGTGAATTCTTCCACTTGATCATTTGAATCCCATGCAAGTTCAATAGCACCCAAATTTACAGGGAACATACCTTTGAAACTATATGTACGAATAGGTTGACCACCTGTTTTTGCAAAATGATTAACTGTTGCATCAGCTTTATAATCATTTAATTGTGCAGATGTGCCGACTCGTAGATTACTTTCATATGAATTCAAATCCCACAACCAACTTTCTATCGCACGATGAATTTGCATTTCTTCATCATTGATTACTGTGATATTCCAGTTTTCAAAAGTTCTGTCCCCAGATACTTTTACTTGTCTACCAAAGTAAGGAACATCGATTTGTCCAACTACTGAAGAAGGAATAGATGCTGCCTTAGCGAAGAATCTCAAATCATTCATTCCACTATATGGTGCAAAAATATTAACTTCAAATAGATTAGGACGAGCACCACCTTGTTTCAGTGCTCCCTTAAAACCTTCAATTGAAAATGACATTATATTTTCTCCTTATTATTCTAACTATTACAACTTACCTACAACTTCAGAGAAGTCTACACCAGTTCTAACAGCAACAAAATTCAATTGAATGAAGTTAATTGATTTAGCTGGTTTGATATAGATATCACCAACAAACTCATTACTCTCAATAACTTCCCCTGTGTTGTTTGATTCATCACAAACAACCTTAAAGTCGTAAATACCACGACGACCCTTAACATCACGTAGGAATGGTTCTACCATATTTACGAATTGTGAACGGGTAAATGCATCATTGAATTCAAATAGTGAGTATTTCGCACTAATTGCAATTGCTTTCTCAAGAACGATGAACAATCTACGAACGTTGATTCTATCAAATGCAGATGGTTTCGCAAGCATAGTCTTATCACCGTAAAGAATTGTACCTTCACCTGGGAATGTAACAATTGGGTTAATGCTATTCTTGTACAACTCATCTCTTTGTGACTTACCTGGATTCCAAGCAAGACGGATGCTATTCTTGATGTGTCCACGATTGAACCCTGCTGGAGACCACCATGGGTCACGATTAGAATCTGTCTGAGCACACAAACCAGCAACATCACCGTTACATGGAATCCAACGATAAACATCATTGTATTTATCGTACTGTTGTTTCCAGTTAGAGTCTGCAACTGCATAAGATGTACTGTTAATGTTGTTACGAACATTGTTGATAATGTCAACGTGTTCATTTGTTGCATTGTTAATAACGTCTGATTCTAGTGGTGAAATGAATGAAACAGAATCCTTACGATTGTTAGAAATACTAACAATGTGTTTCTGAACTGTTTTCCAATCAACCATAGTTAGAGCAGCACTTACACCACCAGAAATAATCAATGATACATCGATCTCGTCTGGATTTGCATACTTATCATAAGCATTGATGAAGTCACCAGAAGTAATGTCACCATTACCACCTTGTCCACCAGCCAACAATGTTGTTTCTGCTTCCAACAATTTAGTGTAAGATACACCGTCAACAAACTCAGCACCCCAGTTAGTTTCAACATCACCAACTAATGGATGATCCATCCAACGAATGAAATTAGACTGTTTGTTGATTACTTCTGCATAATAGATTGAAGAACCGTCTTCGGATTTAGCATTAGATGCCTTAGAAACATATGCCCATCTTTCAAGAACAGTACCTTTAACACCTGTGAACATACCCTTTGTATCTACTACAACAATATGCATTTCGTCATTAATGTTACTACCACCATCTTCTGGAGAATTTGTATCCATTGCAATCAATGTATCAGAATGTGAAGGAGGACCATCAAATTCATCTTTATATGCCCAAGTTGGGAACATATCTTGGTCTGCGATTGATACTGTCAAACTGTTACCCATATTACCTGGATATTTCGCTGCCCAAGTACCTACTGAACCTTGACCATTGATAAAGTTTGATTCATAATGATCATCATTTTTGATTAGTAAACCAGTACCAGATGATGTTGCATTAGTTGCAGCACTAGATACGATTCTGTTTACGTACAATGAACGACCATAAGAAAGGAAGTTTGCAGCAGCAAACCATGATGGTGCGTTATCGTTATTTGGTTTCCAAAAAGTGTTGACTAATGAAACTTCACTATCAATCAATTTAACTTCTTCGGCTGGACCCCATAGAAATGGTCCTGCAATTGCCCCTGCAGATGATGAAACAGCAGGTACACCCGTTGTCAAATCAATCTCAGAAACATTAACACCTGGACTTAATTGAAATGGCATTGTTATTCTCCTTATAAATTTACTATAATAAAACAAATCTTCTGTTGTTAAATTTATTTATAAAAATATCTTTTTCCTGATAAATGGGTATAAATACCGTTACCATTCAGAAACGGATACCCACATTTGTCCATCTCGGTCAACAAAAGTACCATCGTCTAACCCATTATCAATTTCACCGAAAGGAACTAAATTTTCTTCAATATTATTTATACGTTCTTCAAACAACTGTTTACGAATATCTTGATCTGTTAACTCTTTAAAATATTCCTGTGCAACCAACCAAGCAAATAGAACACAAGTCATTACCATATCATCATGTTCACCTTCGTCTGCTTCATAAGATAAACCTTTAGCAACAAATACAGTCATCTCACGCAACGTATCAAAATCACTAATGATTAACTTATCTAATTCTACTAATTCTTTTAATCCAGTGCATCCAATTTTCTTTGTTTGTTTACTGGTTTTTATACCCCATTGTGGATTTTTTGAGAAACCGGAATTAATATATTGTCCTCTACCTGGACTACTACCGATACTTAGCATATTTTCATATTCAAATTCATAATACATAATATCTGCAACTTGCTGTCCTGCATCATTGATTTCAATTAATACATATGCATCATTATAACTTTTTGCAAGTTTTTCAATAATTGTTGGATATACTAATGGTGGAGTTGAATTATCTCTAAATGTTGCAACTTGTTTATAAGGATATTCTGTTGCATCAAATATAGATATTGTAGAATAGTCAATACTTTTACCATGTGAAACATCTACACACGCAAAATAAACATGATCCTCCAATGGTTTCTCATAAATCTTAACCTTATTCTTATCATAAATTGGATTCATAAATGGTAGTGATTTTAATTTGGCACCAGATATAAGTGTATTTGATGAACCTAAGAATTCAGTATCAAACTCTTGTCTAAACTGATCGGCGGATGTATTCTTAATGGTTTCTTCTTTCCAATTTTCATCTCTACCAGGAACCTCACTCCAATGAACTTCAATATTTGCATATGAGTTTCTACCATTAACAGAATCTTTCCACAACTTATAGAAGTGATTCATACCCTTTGGTGTGGATACAATAATTACCTTTGTGTTCTTACCAGATGAAATAGTTGGATATACAGAGTTAAAGAACTCTTCTGCTAAATGGTTTTCAACGAATGCAAACTCATCAAGAAACAAAACGTTGAATGAGTCACCACGAATTGCAGATGATGATGTTGCAGCAGCAACGATACGTGAACCATTCTCTAGTTCAATTGTTGATTTATTGAACGAAACGATACCTTGCTGTAACCAATTTGGTAAGTGTTCATACGCAACCTGTAATCTTGAAAGCAATGCACGTGCGGTTGATAATTTATTCGCAAGTAATGCAACTGATACTTCTTTGTTAAATAGGATGTAGTGTAGAAAGAATGCAATCGATGTAATTGACTTACCAGACTGACGACCAATCTTACATATCGTGAAACGTTCCTTATAGAACGTTCTAATCATTTTCTCTTGAAACGGGTACAAGTCAAAGTTTGTCAAACCCACATCAAGGTTAACAATCTTCATGTATTTCTTGATGAAGTATATGGGATCATCCATACACTTCTTATACTCTAATGCTTGTTCCTTTGTCCATTGAATCTGAACTCCCTTATTTTTCAGATTCACATTATTATTATAAATTTCAGCCATCAATTACCTTCGGGGTTTCCCCTTGCAATGCCCTCATCAATTCATCAGTAGAACCAACAAAAATTGCATTATTTGTTACATTTCCACCAGCGTTTCCACCACCTTCTTTTTCAACTCCCTCCAACTTATCCATAGATTGTTGCAAATCGGTCAAGTCTTTAGATACGTCTGCCATAGTCTTAATCAATTGACCAGTAACTTCAAAGTTTCTAGGGTGCTGTGTACCTTTGGCAACCTTTAATGATGTTTCAAGTGCCTCTGTACCTTTTTCTATTAGGTCATATAGTACTTCTCTTCGTTTCTTGTAGTCATCGGAAACATCAACATCACGACTTTCGTTATGTGTTATTAGTTGTTTCTCTACTTCTTCAACTACAATTTCTGTACTTTCTTCTGTATCATCAACTGGTATCTTAAAAACTTTATCCAATTGACTTTTCACTTTATCTGTCATTGTTATTCTCTCGCTGCTGGATAATCAGTGATTGCATCACCAAATCCAAAATTATCATCTTTAAAATAATCGTCTTCGTCAACAACTTGTCTAGTTAGAGTAACATCATTATTTGGATCAGTATTATCGTGAATATCTGTGATTGCTTTCTTGATAACATTCTGTTCTTTAATTGGTCCATATAAGAATGTTTTAACTGTAAATTGTAAATCCCATGTTAATACTCTTCTAGTATCATAGTCACCTTCATATTGATCTTCTGCTGCCATACTATTCAGAGTAACGATAATATCTTTTTGAATATCCATCTCTGGAATAATATGAATTGGTATAGTGAAAGTCGGGGAGAAAAATGGAACTATTTGTTCAATAACTTGAATACCATCATCATTACTCTTAACCATTAATGATACATTAAAGTTCAAATTATATGGTACTGGGTTATATACGTGTTTTCTAATATCCCCGTTTTCTGTGATTTCTTTAGTTATTTGATCAACCTTAGATAATTTTCTATCTGGATCATACATCATATCAACCATTTCAAATGATAATCGTGGTAAAGTGATAGGATTATTTTTTGCATCAATACGACTAAGATATTTCTCTCTTGGACCATATGATAATGGAACAGGTATTGACTTGATTATATCACCATTATCATTATACTTATTGATAACGATATCGTTGAACAGTGAACCAAATATAATTACTGTCTTTCTAATAGTTCCGTGATAAAATTTCTGTCCAAACATTACATTTCACCCTCTGAGAATGGATCAATTTCACTCCAATCAATAATCTTATCAGATTCAATTTCAATTTCCTGATTATCGGCATAATCATCATTTGCGAAGTGAGTAACCAAATCTGTCGGTGTGGATAGTGTAGTTGTAGCACCCAACAGGTATGCAGAACCACTAGAATTACCAACAATCATTTGAGATGCCATGAAATTACCAACTACATCATTTATACGCAATACTTTGGTATCTGGATTCCAACCAATAACAATCGCACGTGCGGTTGCCTCTTGTAGATTGACACCTTGATATACAACTTCATCCTTGGCAAATACACCATCACCGGAACCTAGAGTTAGGTCAATTGAGTATGACATATCATCATCAAACTTATCTAGTGTATCAATACCTGTATCAATATCAAATGTTTCTTGATTGAATTCAAACACTTCACATGATATGTGGAATGAAAGATAATCATATGATGTTAATTTGTTTTCTTTGAAGTTGTCTACATAAGTGATTTCCCATAACCTATCAGACATTTCAAAATAAATCAAATCACCTTCTTTTGGACGATCGAATGGAATATCCTCACTCCATTTTGTTTTGTTTATTGAGAATGAAATAGAGTTTTTGATTTCAATACCAAACTTACTTAGAAAGTCCTGTTCGCCCAACTGACTTTCATCAATTTCTACCACCATCTTTGTATCATAATAACTGGTGAAAGACGATCGTTTAACATCATTGAAAATGTTATCTGTGTCTACGATATCACGCGGAATATATTTAACAGGATGCCCCAATACCTCTGTAGATTCTTTAGACATAGAATCCAACATTGACTGTGACTCTTGTTTGAAACTGTTTAGACTTAATAATGACATAATTATCCTACAATAAAGTCAACAGGAAGTTCATACTTGTCTTGCAATTCTTCTTCTAATTTTTCTAACTTCTCTGTTGCGTCATCATAATATCGTGAACCATTTACCGTTGTACCACCTGGCATTTGAGCACCTTCAAATTTCAATAGGTTCATTCCCCATTGTTGTTTGATAGATTGTGTTGCATACTCTTTAACAAATCTATCATTGTAAATCTCTGTATACTCTTCTGGATCAACGGCACTCCAACATTCTGCAATTATAAAATCTCCAACCTCTACATTATTCATACCTGTGTCAAAGATTAATCTGTCTTTGTATCTATTGAAACGAATTGAATTTGTACCAGAAAGCATTTCATTTAGGAAATCAAAGTGTGTTTGTTTCATTACAAAATCTTGAACTGTTGGTAGTTGACCTGTGTTATAATCACCCAACATCATTTGATATTTTGAATTGAACATACCTTGATAGTCTGCAAGATTTCCACCACCAAATGGAAGAACTCTAACAACAGAGATAATATTCTCTGGTAATTCAAAGTAAGAGTTATCAATATCTGCCTGTGTTAGTTCGTGTTTGTGGTATAATCTTTCCGAACCAGAATAGTGATAGTCTGTGAATAATCTTAGTGCGTCATCAATCCTATCCTCAACTTGATCGTCGTGGACATTCACATCAATCATTGGAGCACCTAATTTTCTAAGGCAATATTCCTTTAACTCTTGTCTACTTGATACTGGCATAATAAATCCTCTTCTTTACTGCTATTTATATAAATTAATCAATAGGCAAAAAAAGAGGGTCCGAAGACCCTCTAATACAACTTCTTATGATTATTATTTTGTTGCAGTTGTTATTTCAATTTCATCATCATGTGTCAATGGAACATTAAATGTGATATCCATGCCAGTTGTTGCAGTGTATTCAGACGGTCTCAATAACTGTCTATTCAAGAATACCATCAGAAATGTTGGTTCATATTCAAATGAATAAGTAGTAACCGTTTCATCGGTAACATAAACAACATCTGGTCTTACTAAAGATGGAACTGGGTTATCACCGTTTGCCAACTTACCAACTCTCAAGTTATCAACCTGATTTTGTGTCAAGTCATCAGCAGCAATCTTAACTTCATATGCGATATTAGGTTTACCTGTAATATCTGCCCATGATACTGAACCACCTGAATTTGGATCGATTGAATCAAGTTTAGTTTTATCTGCATTGGTGAAGTCGTTTGAAGATAGTCCTTTACCACTTTCAATACTTACCTTATTAGACAATGCACCAGCCATTGCATTATTAACGGCAACCGTAAAGTCACTAATAGTACTTGCTTTCTGTGAACCTGTGTGGTTTGATCTGTCTCTATCCGCAGCATGGAAGTGAAGTGAAGTATCGCCTGAATCTGTCAAGTCTGTATTTTCTTCATCAGTCAACAATCTTGTATCATTAGTTGTTACGATAGATTGAGTATTTGTACCAATACCACATTCCCACAAATCATTTACTTCATTGAAGTGCAATACTGCTTCTGTCTCTACACCACGATCAACTTTCAAACCAGAATCATTAGTACCGCCACCGGTTGCAATGAAATAGTTGTCTGCAATTGTAGATTCTGTTACTGAAGAAACATTTTGTGTAGATGCATTTAATGTACCTTGAACACTCAAGTCACCAGAAACATTCAAGTTACCAGATTCATCTACGGAAAAGTGTTGAGAAATTACTTTGAATAGGTTTGCAGTACCACAATTAACTGTGATATCATCATTACCATCACCCAATGTTGCATTCTCTGTAAATGTAACAGCAGTATCCAAATCAAGAACACCACGAACAGTAACAGTACTGTTATGATCGTAACCCAAGTTTACGTTACCATCAACTCTCAAGTCTTTAGAAGTATTGATATTACTTACAGATACTAACTCACCATTTAAGTCAAGTGCAACACCATTTGGATTATTTGCTTTGATTGATTTTGCGATTAGTGAACCTTCGCCATGATTACCCGCTCTGTCCAACGAGAACTCGCCTGTGGCGCTGTTGAAGGAAATAGGGTTAGAGATACCATTCTCATCCTGGAACTCAATAGAAGGACGTACAGTGATATTACCATTACCTGGATTATATGTGTATGGACGTGCAATAATCTTTGA
Source organism: Candidatus Woesearchaeota archaeon (assembly GCA_964344655.1). Taxonomy (GTDB): domain Archaea; phylum Nanobdellota; class Nanobdellia; order SCGC-AAA011-G17; family PNOQ01; genus JABJPM01. The sequence continues at coordinate 23,847 of CAYFOF010000006.1, forward strand.
TGCAGAGAATGTTGGTTGCTGTGAAAGCATTGTACTACCAACATCATCATTGATTGTGATATTTGTACCAGAAAGAACAGAATCGCCCAAATGGATTGTGTTTGCTGATACGAACATTTCTTTAATTGGATTATCCGCACTACCGATTGACCATGTATCAACCTCTGAAGGAATCAAGTTACCTTGGAACAAAATGTCATTACCAACTTTTGTGAACATACCCTCAATATTTGAAGTGTTCAATGAGTTAGTTGACATATTCTTAGCAGTAATCTCATAATCAAAGAACATGATTGCCTTACCCTTAATAGGGGCAGAGAACAATAATTTACATGAGTTTTCGTCAATTACTTGAGTGTTTGCGAACTGCAAATTACCGTTTTCGTCATATGCGAAGAAACCGTAATCTGTAGTGTTTTCGTTATGTTGGATAGTCCATTCAGAAGCAGCAATACCCTGTACGTGGATGAATGTTGTCTTCTTATGAGTTAATGGATACCATGTACGTACATCGTTAATACGTGAGTAGATGTATAGGATACCATCTACTAATACGATTTGGTTTGTTGTCGGGTTTTCTGGGAATGACCCTCGGTTATTATCAAATGACAAATCACCGTACAATCTCATATGAGAACGTACTGCAACTGTATTATTATTTGTAATCATTTCTACTATTCTCCTGATTTTTTGATATTATCATGACGAACACCGATAAAATACATCTCATCATCCAATACAGAGATTATTATCTCCAATAACATATACTGTTCACGAATGAATTGTATCTGTTCATCTACTGACAAATCATTTTTAGTTGTTTTGAAAATCAATAAATTCTTTTTAAGTTTTTCAAACCATCCTATAATATGATCAGGAATAACCGTCTTTGCCATAATTAATCACTACTATTTAATAATAACTTTTCACATTGCACATAATATGACCTTAAAGACTTAACATACGATTTATATGTCTCCCTATCATCGTCATCATTATAATTTACACTTTCGGCAACATCTTCTAAATCATTAAACATATTAATTAAATTATCAAGTGCCATATCAACTGTTTTAGATGAGTTAACATCGTATAATATAAATTTTTTCATTTATAATCTCCATACGTTTATTGTTATTTATATGAAGATTATAAATGAAGGGTCTTGCGACCCTCCATTTATTACAACGTTAAGACAACTTAAACTGTAACAGTAAGTGCGTCCATTCTCATTACAGATACACGGATGTTACGTGCTTCTGACAAGTATACCTTGAAGGAATTGTTATCAGTGATAGCGACAGGAACGATATCATTTGCGTAAACACCAGCAGTGTCTTGTTCAGTAAGAACATTAATAATAATGTTTGCTGAATTCAAGTTATGCAAGATAGTGTGCTCTGTTGTAGCAGTAGTAGTCTGTTCAGAGAAACGCATTTTATTGATTTCTGAAACAATAGCCTTATCGTTTGCAGAACGAGTACTTGCTTCAGAATCGATATTATCCTGAAGTGCGGTATCCGCAGCAGAACGAGTACTTGCTTCAGAATCGATATTATCCTGAAGTGCGGTATCCGCAGCAGAACGAGTACTTGCTTCAGAATCGATATTATCCTGAAGTGCGGTATCCGCAGCAGAACGAGTACTTGCTTCAGAATCGATATTATCCTGAAGTGCGGTATCCGCAGCAGAACGAGTACTTGATTCAAAATTGAGTTTATTCCAAAGTTCGGTATCCGCATTAGAACGTGCAGTTTCTTCAGCAGCAATTGCGTCAGCATTTGCTTTTGCCTGTGTATCAAGTTTGTTATCAGCATCTTTCAATGAAGTTGCAGTACTAATGTAGTTTGCAGTTACATTTGCTTCATAATTACCGTCACCGTTCAAACCAGCACCGTTCTGAGTAACCAACAATTCAGCAGCGATATCCGCAGCAGATTCACCAGATGTTGAATCCAATGCAGAAATAGCAGTATCAAGAATATTCAATGCATTTTGAACAGAAGTCGCAGTATTAATATAATCAGCAGATGAATTAGCAGCATAAGTACCGTCTGCATTCAAACCAACAGATGCTTCAATCTTGTCATCCTGTGCAATACGAGCACTTTCTTCAGAATTGATATTATCCTGAAGTGCGGTATCCGCATTAGAACGTGCAGTTTCTTCAGCAGTTACAGCAGACTTACGATCAGAAACTTCCTGAGTCAAGTTAGTAGTCAAAGTCTGTTCAGCACCCTTCGCACGATTAACTTCAGTAGTCAAGTTAGTGGTCAAAGTGGAGTCAGCAGCAGTACGTGCAGATTCTTCCGCAGCAAGTGCATCAGAACCACCAGACTTCATGTACTTGTTAAGGTCTTCAATCGCACCTATAACTGTTTGTGTACTAAGTGCAACAGCAACAACCGCAGCGTCTGAAGTTGCATCACCCTGATCTGCACTCCAAGTTGCATCACCAGCAGCAGTCAAACCAATAGATGCTTCAATCTTGTCATCCTGTGCAGAACGAGCAGAGATTTCAGTGTTAAGTGCAGTAGTAACATCAGTAGCACCATTAGAGAATGAAGCACTCCAATCACCAGTTACTTCGTCTTTAGTCCATGCAGCACCCATAGCAGTTGACAACATGCTTTCGCGTTCTGCTGCCAAAGTAGTGATTGCACCATCAAGACGACCATCTTCTGCCTGATATGCAGAAACGATTTCAGTTAATGAATCAAGTGATGCCTGATCAGTGTTAGATGCAATGTAATCGATACTTGTCTGCAATGCAGTTTCTGCTGCAAGTGCGCGAGATTTTTCATTATCGATGTTAGTCTGTAAAGTACTGTCTGCATTTGAACGTGCAGATGCTTCGTTATCGATGTTAGTCTGTAAAGTATTATCCGCAGTAGAACGTGCAGATGCTTCTGCATCAAGATCAGTGTCTTTTGCAACAGCAGCAGAAACAACACCACCCTGATCATTCAACTCTGTATACTGTAGTTGTCCATTTTCAAACCACATACGACCAACTGCGGTCTCTGTAGTTGTTTTGGTATTTTCTGTATCAAAAACTTCCAAACCGAAGTTTTCAACAACTGATTCCCCAGCCAACTTAATACCATGAAAAGTTGGTGCTGGTAATGCATTTGGTTGTGCCATTACACTCTCCTTATACTTGTTATATATTTTTAATTAAAAACACACACATACCATAATATAAGAATTATTTATAAAAAATAATTTTTTAATACCCAAACGAAACCTCAACCCTTCCGGTTTGCATCTCGCTTAAATAAACCTTAAATGAATTGTCATCGATAATCTCCACACTAGCAAAAAAAGGTATATGGTTCTTATCTAATAACTTTTCATTAAATCTAGTAGTACCCATATTGTGTACCACTAACCATTCTGAAGAAGGAACATTGAACTCAAAAACTGAAATATTAAATGTAGAAGAAATTTTATCAACACTACTATCTATCACATTGATGGTTTGGTCAATTCTAACTACACTATGATCAACATATCCTTTGTTAACTGCTTCCAGTTCATCAACTGCATCCCTGCTAAGATATAGTGGTCCATTCAATGAACCACCTTTTTTATCCAGTTTGGATTTTTTAAGTTTTTGTATTTCCGCAGTGTTTATAATACTCATAATATATCATCTCAATGTTCTATCCAATTCGCATTCAACAAATTACCATAAGTATCATAACTCAATTCTAATGTATTGATTAACCCCTCATTCAAATAATAATCCACTTTATACATCAAATCATCATTGTTTGCATCATAAAAAATATTCGCTCTATGTCCTGTCTCATATAATGCCCAGATTAAATTTCCATCGGTATCATATTCCATGCCGGTAACATTAACACCAGTTAACCATGCATCTAAACGAATTCCAAGTTTTTCTTTTGGTAATACTGCAATGAAATCAGATGATATTAAATCTCCCTGTTGTAATTCAGATAGACCGTCAAGTTTTCCATTTTCATCATAATACGCCTTTAGAGGTATTTGTTCCATTTATCATAATTACCCAGCAACAGTAGAGGAAACGATATCGTCAGTGATATCACTTTCATCAATAATATCACCTTGTACCAATGCAAGAATTCTCATACCATTGCCATATGGTTCAGACGCTTTTAGTGCTTCATATACTCTATAATCACCATAACGTTCTGTTTCCATATATGTAGTTTCTGCAATAGTACCAGCACTACAGTATGCAATCAAATCCAACTCAGAGTTTGCAAACATAAATTTCTGTGAACACAAACGGTTAGGGAAGTTAATAACAATCTTATTCTTATCTGTGATAGACAACTGTTCACCAACATGAATAATTGCAGCACTATCAACTGTATTGATTGATGCCAACTTATGAACATCCCACGGTTTAAGTACATTCTTTTCGCGTACAACAAATCTTCTAAATCTACCTTCCTTAGTGAAATCAGGGTATCCTAATTCAAATGACTTAGGAATTGATACATTAGGGTTAAGTTCTAAACCATCGGCGGCGTAAATCTGTTCCAACCTAGTAGTATCACCAGCATTTACATAATATGGATCCAAATCGGAAACATATACTGGTGGTTCTGAAGTCATATATAAACAATGAACTGGTGCGGTTGTTTCAAGATACGGTGTTCCATCAATTGTATTAACATGACGTTGAACAACAAACCACGCATAATCATCACTTTGATCAATGGATGCATCATCGGCAACGTGGAATATCATACCATGTTTTGCAACTGTCAATCTATATGACATTGGATATGAGTTTTCATTTTCAATTTTAGAACTTCTTCTAAAGAAACCTTTTTGAAGTCTTAATTTTTCTGTGGTATAATTTTGTTCATCAAGACGCTGATCCATATTACCAATTGCGGAATAGTAACCGTCAAAATCATAACCAACATATTGATCTCTGATATAACCTAAATAACCAGGAGATTTAATATACGATTCTTTGAAACCATCTCTACCTTCAAGTTTGGTAACATCACCGTTGGATAATAATTGATATTCTGTTGCAACATTAACTTCAAGATATTCAAAATTAATAAGTTCCTCTGGCATTGATGATAATGTACTGGATTGATCTACCATCTCAACACCTCTATTAACATCAAATCGAATTCTCCACTTTTGAGGTTTTTCAATCTTTGTATTTTCTACAATTTTTCCAGATAGATTCCAATTTGCATCACTTTCAATTGTTTCTAATACAAGTGGTCCCATACTATGGTCTTTAATTTCTTCAATTCTACTAAATGGTGTATCAATACTATGTTTAGGTTGATCAAACCAATTGGCATCCTCAGATTTATTTAATGTTGAAATAATATGAATATATTCATTACTAACCTGAAGGTCTTTCCATAAATGGAAATTTAGGGAAATATTAGTATTAGTACCTTCTTCTGCAAATTGAGTAATCTGATTTGTACATTTGAATAAAATATCAGGATCAACTTTTGCGCGAGAAGATTTATCAAGGAAAATTGTTGCAAGAAGAGTACCAAAGTTATTATTAAGCACATGACCGTGGAAATCAATAGATGCAGTATTTGAAATATAAATTTTTCCACCGTGCATATATAATTTTCGTGTACCTTCATTTGGGAATGTATAAATCAACTTATTACCAACTACCATAGTTTTTAAGATTGTGTAATCTCTAACCCCTGTTGTAGTTGTTACATCTTTTATAACAAATTTTTCACTTTCGTTAATTGCACTGGATAAGTCATTTAAAATGTCATTTGCAGTAACATCATTATCGTAAACAGTGTACTCCCATTCAAAAAGAATTTCTTCTTCAATTGCAGGACTATATGAAGTTTCAATAGGAATTTGTAAGGTATAACTATATGTATTTCCTAATTGAAATGTTGGTGCAATATTACTAGATGTTGATAATGAAGTATAACCATTAGAACCAACGGAATATTTAACGAATGTCGCACCAGTATTCCAAATATTAAAATCTCCGGTGGCAGGTGAACCATCATCTGTCATTGTAAAAGTGAATGGTCTTCCGTCAATTGTATCACCAATTTCCAATACATCACTATCTTGATCATATGTAACATTAAATGTTGCTGATAAAGCACTGCCCATAAGTTCCATATAAAGATTCTTTTTAAGAGTCTTAATATCATTTGGATTATCTGGGTTTATATAATCTTTATTATAAACAACGAATTGATCTGGGTTATAATCTGCATTTGTAATCGGATCAGTACCAATTTTTTGAAGTGTAACGTTATAAGCACTACCCATATTTGCTTCCAATCCATCCTCAAAATCGATAATCATTTTATGAGGTTGTGGAATAACATTACCAACTTTCCATTCTGTATCAGCACCAGCATCACAATTTGTTTGTGACATTACTACTTCTTCACCAGTTGTCATATTAATACATTTATCTGTTTCTTTTTGGAACAAAGGTGTATCCTTATCAGTTAACACCCAAAAAGAATGATATTTTCTACCTGTTACAACATCTTCTGTATACTTATATTGATGAATTTTACCAATTTTTGGCGTTTCAACGTTTGTAGAAATTGTATTATTTCTATAAGAATTTGACAATAATCTAATAATCTTATCAATTTCTTTTTTGAATTCACCCTCATCACAAATCAAATCCCAAACATTATCCGTGGTTATATGGGTTCTTTTAATAGGCATAATCCAAACACCATCTGGATCGGTATAATCTGGATCATCATCTTTGGATATGTCTTGCCAAACCCCATCAACTTTTTTAGCCCAACGGCGATATAGTTCACTAGGAATAGGTAATTCTTCTGGATTGTAAGTATTCCACGCAAGACTTGTGCATTCATCACGTGTCAAAATACGATAATCATTATGTGGTTCACCAAGATTATCAAAAATCTTTGGAGTTGCATATTTAATAGAATCTGCAATTCTTTCAACACAATTAACAGCATCACCCCATTTATAATAAACTTTGATGAAATTTTCAATGATAGCAGTTGTTAATACATCGTGATCAATTTCAATCTTAGTAATGAATGGAGAAACATCTTTGAAACCATGATTTTTATAATTTTCAGTACCATCACCAACCAAATCCAAGAAAATTTGTTGAATCATTGGGATGGTATCATCACCCATCGTTCTTTCATTATAATTATCAAGATGAAGGATTTCATTTCTTTTTACACTGTAACCTGACATAATTTCTCCTAATTCAAAAATTAATTTTTTAACTATTTATACATATTTAGTTTTTGTTTCTGACCGTTTGTGTCGTAAAAATCAATATATGACTCCAAAATGGTGTCACCTCTTATTGTTCTTAACACTGGTACGTTATTTACATCCCCATCATTCTCTACCAACTTCAAAAAATTACCATTTGACTGTTTCTTTGATTCAAACCTGTTAGTATCCTCATTATATGCTAATACATCACCTGTTTGTAGTGGGTAGTTTAAAGTAATATTTACAATATCTGTAAGATTTAAGTTGTCTAGTCTATTATTTATCTCTGTAATAATGTTGGGATTATTCTGTAGAGTTGTCGCAATCTCCTGAAGTGTGTCTAATGATTCAACCGCATCTCCAATGACATTCTTAATTGCATTCTTGATAGAACCGATTGTACTTTCATCACCGTTAATAACGTTTAATCTATTTAGTATATCTGTATTGTGTATAAGTTGATCTGCAATGAATGTAGTCAATTGACCCTTTACATCTAATACATGTTCTGTTCTATCTGTTATTTCTTTGTTGATTAGTGATAGTAGATTATCGTCTTCTGCAATTCTAGCAGTTTCCTCATTGGTCAATAGTCCAATAATCTCATTATCTTTTAATTGTCTGGTTGATGATTCATCACTAATCAAACCAGATAATCTACTATCTAATTCCGTATCTTTTGTTTTTCTTGCAAGTGTCTCTGCATCCAATTTAGACTGAAGTAAATTGTCGCCACTTATCCTACTATTTGTCTCTGATGTTAAATCTGTTCTTAATTGTGTATCACTTGCGATTCTTGACTGTGTTTCTTCGTCTATATTTGACTGAAGATTTATATCTGCCAATACACGTGCGTCTTCTTCGGCATCTAGTCTTGTTTGAAGATTATTATCAGTAGTAGTTCTTTCTAATGTTTCTTTATTTAGTTTTGTCTGAAGTAGATTATCTCCAGTAACCCTTTGTGATTTTTCGTTTGCTAATTTTACATCAAACTCGGATACTACTCTATCAATCTCTGCAATTCTGTCTGCAATTTCTTGTTCCAGTTTTGTGTTAAGTGCAGTTATTAAATCTTCAAGTCTAATATCTTCAGAAGTTCTTGTTTGGATTTCTAAATCAATCTTATCATTGATTGTCTTAATGAATTCTGGATCGTCACCGATTGCCGATGCCAGTTCATTCAGTGTGTCTAATGTATCTGGTGCGAGGTCAATCAGATTATAGATTGCATGTTTGATTGAACCCTCTGTATATTCATCACCCTCAATAACATCTAGTCGGGAACGAATAGGTTGCAAATCCAAAGTGATAGCAATAGTACCATCATCATTGTCTATCAAATCAAACTCATCATTGAACGATAAACTGTCTACTCGCAACTCTTCTGTAGGATTGTTTTCTTTATCAAACCCACTAACTTTTACAGTACTACCAATAGTCCTCCATTCTCCATTGTGAGAGTAATAGAAATCACCACTATCATCCAACTTTGTTAATGTTGTTTCTTCTGGACTATCAGTTGCCATATCCATATATGATGAATATGTTTTGTACTTAACCAATTCAAGGTTTGCTCTCGCACCCTCTTTGGTCATTGCACCAGTACCACCATCGGATATATCTACATAATCCTCTTCAACAAATTCACCAAGTAGAACCTCTCCGTTTGATTGGAAGATTGCTTTAACTGGTTTAATCATTGAATATGGCATTCTTAACCACCCACAAATACGTTACCAGAACCAGACGCAACAGACGAACCACAAGCAACAGGATCACCAATTCGTCCTTGTTGTTTACTATTTGTGTATACTGTGCTAGAACCCGCTGCCAAGTTTGAATCATGGCAAGGTATTACACAACAATGAGAAACCCAATGATCCCCTTGTCTGTGTGCTGGTAAACTGTTGATGAATACATTTGGGGAACCTTGATCGTTTGGTCTTCCACCATAACATCCGTGTCCCGTACATGTATCTCCTAATCTTGCCGCTGCTGGCATTGGTATTCTCCTTAGTCTTTATTACAACAACTTACATATATATTTATCTTACTTTTCTGGTCGTAATTATCATCATAGAAAACTTCTGGTGATACTATCTCACAATCAATTCTCATCTCATCTTCATCTATTATTTCATGTTCTAATGATTTAAACACAACATCTTCTGATCCATCTTGTGGTTCATAGATAAAATAACCATCCAACTTCATTCTATCAAGGTATGTTTGATTGTCAACTTGTTTTCCATCAATATAATACGGTTCTGTTGAATTTAAAATAAACCTATCTCTATCGTATGTAAAATTATTGTGAATGACAAATTTAACATCTACCTTTTTATTTATATTTTGTCTAGGATAGAACCCTTCAAAAACAACTGTATGTACCCTTGGATTGATTGGTTTTATTCTAAAATCTTTATAGTTTTCATCAACTACATGACCATAAAAATCAAACCAATCTTCATTCTCATATTTCATTAAGAACCTATCATAATCTTGAATATTTCCTTTAATAATGGTTCCGTCTTCTATAGATAAGCACTCAGGAAGTCTACCAAATATAATATCAAAATTCCAATTCGCATAATAATCATCCCATTCTGGATGAAACAATCTTTCCCAATCAGATATACGATTTGTTTTTGAATTGATATTATGATTAATATCCTCAAACTCAATAACATTTCCTGGGAAAGTACCATCAACAATATGGGTTTCATGGCAATCAGAAATCTCATAATGACGTTTGTATACTGTATATTTACACTCATTTGAAGGGTGTGATGTCATTTGTCTAATATTTGGTGGGATAGTATGACCGTATGCATTACTACCTCTCCATTTTTTCAATGTGTGATTATGATATTGTTTTGTTCTACCAGATGTGATTGAATAATGTTCTGAGTTTTGAGAATCTGTATGAATTGGTGAACTAAAGAAATCCATACTCTTTGTATCAAATGTGAATTGATTCATTACAAAGAATGGATTAAATACCACACCAATACCATTGAATATTTCTATATTTGTATTTGTTACAATATGACTTCTACTGTAATTTGTATAGAATGGATTTCTTCTATAATCGTGTCTCAATGGACTACATGTATATGCATTGAACTCAAAGTAATTTTCATTATCTATTTTTTGGAACCAGTTAAACAATTGGTAATTTGGTTCATATATATCAAAATTACCTTCATAATTCTTGTACAATGAAAGAGGCATAAACATATTGTTAGGCATCTTCAT
>CAYFOF010000007.1:0-1032 GCA_964344655.1 Candidatus Woesearchaeota archaeon
GTGGAGAAAATCCAAATTCTACAGCAGAACCAACAAATCCTTTGCCTATTATTCCAATCTTCATTTGTAGAAGTTATTATGTCTAGTTTATATTGTTTATTAAACAAAATCCTATAAATTAATCAGAAAGTTATTTAAATTAAGTTCCTAAAACTAATTTAATGGCTTTAGAATCTATAATTAACCCTAAAAGAGGGGTTGAAAATCCCTGGGAAATGTTTTTTGTAGGTTTTTTGTATTCTACTGTTGCAGTATTTCTTAGTGTTTGGATTTTCAAGGCATATGCTAGTTTAATTATGGTCTTGTTGACAGTTATAGCTTCTGTTCCTTTTATGTATAAGACTATGAAAATTCAGGAAAAGGTAGATATCAAGTTGAAAAAAGAGTCTGCAATTCTAAGAAGGCATGCGGGGGTTATAAAATATCTTTTATTCTTATTTGGGGGATTCGTTGTAGCCTATTCGATATGGTTTATTGCTTTGCCATCTGCAGTAGTTCAAAATCTGTTTTCTAGCCAGCTTGAAACTATAAGTACCATAAACTCTAAAATAGTTGGCGAGGCAATAGGTTCTAGTTCAATATTTTTGCAAATATTCTTGAACAATTTTAAAGTATTACTTTTTGCTATATTCTTTGCATTCTTTTATGGGGCTGGTGCAATATTTATTTTGACTTGGAATGCCTCTGTTATTTCTACAGCAATTGGAAGTTTTGTAAAGGAAAGACTGGCTACTTATGCGGCTAGTGTAGGGTCTGCAAGTATGTTTAATTATTTTCATTTATTTTCGTTAGGTTTGTTAAGATATAGTATTCATGGCATACCAGAGATAGCGGCCTATTTTATGGGGGGTTTGGCTGGAAGCATAATATCTGTAGCAGTTATCAACAGGGATTTAGAAGGGCCCCATTATAAAAAAATAATGTTGGATGTTGTTCATTTAACTCTGATTGCTATTGGAATTTTAGTTTTGGCTGCACTACTGGAAGTTTATGTAACTCCTTTGTTCTTCTGAATTTCATAATACTTATAAC
>CAYFOF010000007.1:1042-30906 GCA_964344655.1 Candidatus Woesearchaeota archaeon
GGAAATTTGGTTTCTTTGTGAGAAGGACTTAAAAAATGAAGGATATAGGTAAGCAAACTTTCAATTCTGCAATGTACATTTCACTATTTGGAATTTTATCTATCGTGCTTGCATATCTTTTTAGAATAATTCTTGCAAGGAGTTTAACCTTAGAAGAATATGGGTTATTTTATGCAGTATTCTCTTTTGTTAGTTTCTTTTTATTCTTTAGGGGATTCGGTACGCAAACCGCACTGGTCAAATTTATATCTCAATATAGAATAAAAAAGGAATATGATAAAGTTAAAACTGCAATTTTTTCAGTTTTTACTATTCAAATGCTTTCTTCTTTAGTGATGGGAGTAGTCTTATTTTTTTTAGCCCCATTCTTAGCTGAAAATTATTTTAGAAATGAAAATGCTATTTTGCTAATGAGGCTTTTTGTAATTTATATTTTTCTTAGTGTGATTTTTAAAATTTTGAGGAATATTTTTAGCGGTTTTCAGAAGTTTAAGATTTTTTCTTTGATGGAACCAATTAGAATGTTAACCACTATTGCTTTTTTAATTATGTTTTTAATTTACGATCAAGGAGTTTTATCTCCCATCTTGTCTTTAATAGTTGGTTGGTCCTTTGTGATTATATTATTTTTTCCTTTTTTAACTAAAACATTTGATTTTGGTAAATACAAGGTTTCTAATGTTAAAAATATGACTAGTAAGATACTCTGGTTTGGTTTACCTTTGATGTTTGTAGGAGTTAGCAGTAAGGTAATTTCAAATATAGACACTTTAATTCTAACTTATTTTTCTACACTTGAACAAGTAGGAATTTATAATGTAATTTTGCCTTCTTCGTTAATATTTTTATTCATAGGAAACTCTTTATCTACTATTTTTCTTCCATTGTCTTCTTCTCTTTGGACAGAAGGTATGAATGAGAAATTGGCTTATAATCTTACTAAGTCTTACAAATATACTCTTTTATTTACTGTGCCTCTTATTTTAGTTACATTGGTTTATGCAAACCTCTTTTTAGATTTATTTTTTGGAGAAGCATTTGTTGAAGGAACTGCAGCATTTAGAGTTTTATTAATTGGAATTTTGTTTTATACTCTGGCTGTAATCAATAATTCTGTTTTATCTGGAATAGGAAAACCTAAGTTAGTTATGAAAATTCTATTATATGCTTCTATAATCAACTTAGTTCTTAACATTATTCTTATTCCCTTGTTTGGAATAATGGGTGCAGCATTTTCTACTTCATTTAGTTATATTTTTGTTTTATTTTTGAATTATGAGATACTTAGAAAATCTATAAATTTAAAATTGAAGATTGACTTTTTGCGTAAGCTTGTAATTGGATCTTTGTTGTTTATGGTTGTTATGTATTTGGTCAAAACACTATTTGTGTTACCAATATGGATTAAAGTTATCTTAAGTTTTTTACTTTCTGTTGGAACATATCTTGCTTATCTTATCTTAACTGGCACTGTTTCTGTTAAAGAAATAAAGTTTTTATTTGTGAGAAATTAAGTTATTGTATACTTCTAAATATTCTTTCGTTATCTTCTTAACGTCAAATTCTTTTGCTTTTTTGTATCCCCTTTCTTCTAATTTTTTTCTTAATTTGTTATTTTTTATTACTTCTATAATATTATCTGCTAAATCTTTATGATTTCTTGGTTTGGCTAAAATTGCTTCGTTTTGGAAAACTTCTCTAATCTCCGGAAGATCTGTTGTAACAACTGCAGTTTTGCATGCCATACTCTCAATTAAACAGGAAGGATTACTTTCTGTCGCAATTAAGTGAGGATAAGGAAGTGCTACAACTTTTGCTTTGCTTATGTATTCTACTAAATCAACTTTTTTATTTATTATTTTTACATTATCTTCTAAATTATGTTTTTTTAGGAATAGATCATATTTTTTTGGGTAGTTTTTGGTCTTACATAAAAAAATAATTTTTGAATTTGGAAGAACACTTAAAATTCTTGATGCTGCCCTTATGAGATATTCTGTTCCCTTTCTTTTTACCAATGGACCGTAATACAACACTAAATTTTCTTTTTCTGTTTTTATTGGATTAAATTTTTTAAGATCTATGTGAGAGTTTATTATATTTATTTTCTTTTTGCATCCATTTTTGATTAAACTTTTTTTTAAGATATTGTTTTGTACGGTTATTGCATCGCAGTTATTTAATATTCTTGAAAATTTTAAACTTCCAAGTTTGTATTTTGATAATGATTTGAGAGTATGGACTAGCTTTGCCATTTTTGAAAATCTTTTTGCTAATATCCCTCTGAGAGAGATTATGGGAGCAGAGCTAAAGTTGTGAATTATGTCAAATTCTATTCCTTGTTTTTTTTCAACAAATTTTACTCCTTTTGCTATGCTCAAGGTATGATTAAATATAAAAAATAAAGGACCTTTCTTGAATGGTGAATTGTATGGCCTGAAAACTGGAATTCCTTCTGTTTCTTCAAATCTTTTGTTTTCTTTTCTTTTATCTGAAATTATGCAAACGTAGTGTCCTTTCCTTTTCAATTCTTTTGCTAGAAGTAATGTAGTTATTTTTGTTGCTTCAGGAAGAACATTGGAAAAACCAGAACTTAGTAACGCTATATTCATTTATTGTTTCCCCATCTACCAATATAAAACTCTCTAAACTCTAATTCTTTTTCGCTCATTTCTCTATCTTTGTTTCCAAATAAGGCTCTATGATTTTTTTTCCAATAGTCTATGTCTAATGGGTTTTTACTATAATCTACTAATTCCTTTAATTCAGTTGGATTTATTGAAACCTTTCCATCTTTTGTTTGGATTTTTCTGTCCAAGGTAAAGTGTCTTTCTATATAATCTGATCCCACAGATATTGCTATTTTTGAAGCCCTAAGATCTTTGCCTGCAGAGTGATCACTTAATCCTATGCTATTTGTAAATTTTTTCAACCAATTTATTCTATTTAAATTATAATTGTTATCTGCTAAAGGATACATGCAATGTAATAAGGTTAGTTTGTCTGCGTTGTTTTTGACAATTTCTGAAGTTTTTTTTATCTCAGAATTATATGTCATTCCTGTTGATATTATTACATGGGGGAAAATTTTACTAACATTATCTACCAGGTCATAACTTGCACAATCGGAGCTTGCAAGTTTTATGAAATCTAAATCTAAATCTTTTAAGAAATCTAATCTATTTGTATCAAATATGGTTGTTGTAAATCCTATTCCTTCAGATTTACATAAATCAGATAATCTAAAATGATCGTCATCACTTAGTTCATACTTTCTCATATCTTCTGCTTGTCCCCTTGTATTTGTTTCTGCTTTCCAAGATTGAAACTTGAGGTAGTCTGCTCCGGCTTCGCTAGCTGCGTATATCATTTCTTCTTGGAGTTTTTTGTCTCCTAAGTGGTTTGCACAAGCTTCAGCTATTATCTTTGTTCTTTTCATTGTTTAGTATATACTCCGCATATTCAAAATCTTCACAGGTATCTATGTTTACGAAATTTTTATCTTTTATTATATATGGCACACAAATATCTCCAATAAGTTTTCCAGACAATAGTGTTTCTTTTTTTGTTATATATATTGCCCCGTCCCTATAGTATGTATCTGGTAAATCTTGTCTTCTTGATATGAAGGTTTTTATTTTTTTATTATACTTTCCCATGAATAATCTTGTATAATTTTCTTCAAGAGAGATTTGCCAAAATGGGTTGAAGTGTTCTGGAACTTTTCCAATACTTATTACAGATTCTGGAGTTTTTTCTAAAAATAAGGTTATTGCTTCATCTATATGTTTTTGTTTTCTAAATGGTGCTGTAGGTTGCAACAAAATTATTGCATCAACAGTATTTCCTTCTTTTTCTAGTTCTTCTATGGTATGTTGTATTACAGGCAACGTAGGTGTATCGTCTTGAGATAATTCTTCTGGGCGTTTTATTACTCTCATACCCAATCCTTTAGAGATATTAGCTATTTCTTCATCATCTGTTGAAACTATTAATCTATTAATCTTGTTAGACTTTTTTGCTTCTTCTATAGTATGTTGTATTAGTGGCTTATCTGCCAATTTCTTTATGTTTTTCCTAGGAACTCCTTTAGAGCCTCCTCTTGCGGGTATTAATCCAACTATATTCATTCTTATATCTCAATTTGAAATCTATTTTAAAGGTTTATGAAATTCAATTTTTTTGAAAAAATTTATAAATTTACTTGTAGTTTAGGTTATGCTACATATGGAAGATCAAAGAAATTGTTCAGTTATAATGTATCATTATGTTAGAAATGTACATGAAACTAAATATCCTAATCTTAAGGCATGTTCTTTGGATAAATTTGAAAAACAAATGGATTATCTATCAAGAAATTCCAATGTTATCTCTTTAAATGACTATGTTTCTTATCTTGATGGGAAAGGAGACATACCTCAAAATTCTACTATTTTATCTTTTGATGACGGATTAAAAGACCATTATGAAAATGTTTTTCCTATATTAAAATCTAAAGGATTTCCGGCAACTTTTTTTCCAATTACTTCTTGTATGGATCGGTTTAAAGTTCCAATTGTTCAAAAAGTTCAATTCTTGTTATCTAAATTGGGATCTATTGCTTTTGCAAATGAATTTAATTTGTCTATAAGAGATAAATTTCCTGAATTATACCATAAAGTCAAGGTGACTGATACATTTAACGAAAAAACTAAAAGAAGATGGGATGATCAATTAACTTCTAATTTGAAGTATAATATAGGATCATTAGATTTTAAAACTAAAGATATTGTTGTTGGAAGCATTTTTAATAAAACATTTAAAGAAGAAGACTCCTTCTGCAGAGAGTTATACATGAATTATGATGAAATGAAAGAAATGTTGGAACATAAAATGACTTTTGGAAGCCATACCCACTCTCATCCAATTTTATCAACTCTTGATAAAGAAAGTCAGAGGTATGAATTGAGAAAATCTAAACAAATCTTAGAAAAAAATCTTGGTACAGAAATAAAATTCTTTTCTTATCCAAATGGTAGGTTTAATGAAGATACTCTTAACCTTCTTAAAGATGAGAAATATTCTTGCGCTTTATCTACTAAAGTAAAATTAAATGAAGGACTTGTTGATAAGTTTCAAATTTGTAGATTTGATGCTAATGATGTACCTACTGCTTAAAAATGGAAGACCAAAGAAAAATAACCAAAGACTATTTTGAAAATGTTGCTAGAGAATGGCATGAGAGAGTTTATGATCCGAGTGGAGATTATTTGAAGTTTCCCACAGGCAAAGTTAGACAAGACATTGCTATCTCGGAAATGAACAAGTTAAATGTTGGTAATAAAATACTTGATTTTGGATGTGGAACTGGTCAACTTGTATTAGATTTAATTGAAAAAGGATATGATTGTAAAGGGCTGGATATTTCTCCTGAAATGATATCTGAAGCAAAATCCCATTTAACCTCAAAGAAACTGAATTTAGATCCTGATTCTGTTTTTTCTGTTAGTGATTTTTATAGTTTTGATACTGATGAAACTTTTGATGGTGTGACTGCAATGGGATTCCTTGAATATCTGGAAGAGGATAAACCATTTTTTTCTAAAGTGAAAAATTTATTGAATGATGAAGGATATGCTTTCGTTGAATGTAGAAATAGACTTTTTAATTTATTTTCTGGAAATCAATACACTTTGGAATCTTCTAAGTCTGGAGATTTGGAAAAAATGATTCCACAATTAGATAAAATTGAAAAGTATAGTCCCATTGGGGGCATAGAAGCAAAGGTATTTCAACTTGAGGTCTATAAGAAAATGTCTGATTCTATTCTTAATTATTCTCCTAGCCTAGAGCTACAACAAAAATCTTTTACTCCATTTCCAAAAAAGATAAAGAGAAGACAGCATACTCCTGAAGAATTAGGAAATACTTTGAAAGAAGTTGGACTTGATCTTGAATATGTGGTTTATTATCATGCTCACCCTTATCCTTCAAGATTTCAAAAAGATTTTCCAAATTTATTTAACAAACTAGCAGTACTGATGCAACCATTAGGATATACACCTATTGGAAGCACAATTTGCTCTTCTTTTGTAGCTGTAGTAAAAAAATCTAATTAGATTCTTCTTTTTTTATTTCTTCTGCAGTTTGAACTATACCTTTTGCTAAATTCTTTATATTTTCTTTATCATAAAGAGTTTTCTCCAAACTTCCTACAAATACTGCATTCCCCTTCTTTACACTTTTGAAGACGCAGTTTATGAATTTTAAAAATAATTCATAATCAAATTTAGAATTAATTGCTTTATTGAAAATAGAATTGAAATCATAAAAATTTTTTATAGGATATACTAATCCTGAACAATTATAAAAAGTTTTACCGAACGTTAAAATAGGTTTTTTATATAGTAAGGCCTCCCATCCAGTGTTTGAATTTATGGTTGCAACTGCTTTTGAATTTGCGACTAAATTATGTCCACTTAGAGAAGGATCTAGTATTCTAACATTTGGTAATTTTTTTAGTGCTCTTAGTTGTTTTATTTTTGTTTCTCCTAACCCTGAGGGATGTTCTTTTACATATAGTTTATAATTTATTGGTAAGTGGTTTGCTAAATTTTCTAAAAATGCTACTTGGTTCACAAATTGCGGGGCTCTGACTAGTAAGGCTGCATCGTGCTCCCTACTAATTGGATAGTAAACATAGTCTTCGTTTTCTTTTGGTTTTTCATAATAAAATCTAGATATATGTTTTCTTATTGCTCTTGTTCCTAAATTTTTTGCAATTTTGAATAAGTCTGCATATGGATTTTTCATTCTCTCTTTTGTTAGATTTAGGTATAATCTTTTTAGAAAAATACTTATTCCTTTTTTGTTAATTTTTGGTGGATCAAAAATAAGATATACTCCCTTCTTTTTGTCTACAGCACTTTTAATATATTTTTCAGCATTGTTTCTTTCTTCCTTACTTAATTTTTTATTTTTGTATTTTTTCCAGTTTAATTCTAACGAAGATATAACTCCTTGAGGATCTTTGGATAAAGCAAAAGTGTTTGGAATTGGTTGTATTTTATATGATAATTGAAATCCTCCGAATTTTTTAATTACTTCCCTTGGTACTTCATTGACAAATCTCTCCGTACCGCCTATGACTACATCAATTTTTTGTTTTGAAAAGAAATTTTCCCAGTACATAAAGTGTTGAACTAATCCCTCGAGTGCCTTTTTTCTTCCTTTTTTTGAGTAATTTACGTCTCCCAATAATAATAAATTCATACTAGGCACTTCATATTTTATTTCATATTTTTTAGATAAATAATCTAATTTTTTATCAACTTTGTAACCTAGTAATTCATCTAGAATGTATCTTGCTTCTACTCCTCTCTTTTTAAAAAACTCTTTGCATTCTTTTGAGTAAGTAGAATAATGAACATTATGTCCCATTTTTTTTAATTCTTCTCCAAGGGGATAAGTTCTTTGTGCGAATTGTATAGCGTTTGATATGAATAAGATATCCATTTTATTAGTAACAAATCTTTTTTTGAGTGTTTAGCTCACATTCCGATAATATTTTAGAAATTATTTTACTCGGTTCATTATCTGCACTATATATGTTTTTGGTTTTATAGGGACCGTGATTTGCTTGAGATTTTATCTTGTTTTTTATTTCTTCTTTGTCATATACTGCATCAACCACGTTGTGTTCTCTTAATCTTCCCTTCTGTCTTGTCCCTATATTAACTACAGGGATTCCTAAATGTGATCCTTCTTTTATTCCACTTGAAGAGTTACCAACAAGACAAGCACAATTGCTTATTAACCTTATATAATCTTCTGGTGCAAGATTTCTGAAAAAATGAATATTATCTGTATTGTTGAATTCTCTAAACTTTCTTATTCCTTTAGCTATATGTTCGGTTCCAGCATCAGTATTTGGCCATATCCATATTGTTGGAATGTCCAAGTCTTCTACTGCATGTAGGGTTTCTTCTATTTGTTTTATTCCCTCTTCATATTCACTTGTAACTGGATGTTGTAAAACTACAAGATATTTATCTTTTAAGTCTAAGCTTTCACCTATTCCTCCATACCTATCAAAAAGGTTTTCTAAGGGAGTAGTTTTTATTTTTCGAATAAAATCGATATCAGGACTTCCTACTAAGAAAATATTTTCTGAATTTTCTCCCATTTTTATTAGTCTATTATATGCTTCTTCGTTTGTTGGGAAATGAATGTGAGCTAATTTAGTTATTGAGTGCCTAACACTTTCGTCTATTGAGCCTGAAACATCTCCTCCCTCTATGTGGGCAACTACTATGTTCATATATGCTGCAGCTATTGCTGCTGCCAAAACTTCAAATCTGTCTCCTCTAACTAAAACAATGTCTGGATTCAAATTTTCTAAGGCACTAGAAAATTCTATTATTCCGAGCCCCGTTGTTTTTGCCATTGAAATTGGAGACCCTCCTTCTACGGACATTGTTAGTTTTATGTCTACATGGAAACCGTCTTTTTCTATATCTTCAATTATGGATCCATATTTATCTAGTAATGCAGATGCCCCCACTATAATTTGTAATTCTATTCGCGGGTTGTTCTTTAATTCTGTTAGAATGTGCTTATATCTTCCATATTGTGCACGGTTAGTTATCACAACACATATTTTTCTTTTTTTGTTAGAATCCATTATATAAAAAATTTTAAATGCTTTTTTTTAGTTTCTCTAGATCGTTTCTTACCATTTTTTGAACTAGACTTTTGAAATTTGTTTTCGGTGACCAGTTCAATTCTTTTTTTGCTTTAGAATAATCTCCTACAAGAATATCTACTTCCGCAGGTCTCATATATCTTGGATCTTGTCCTACATATTTTTCCCAATTATCTATTTCAACTTCCTTGAATGCTTCGTCTAAAAAATCTCTAATTGAATGAGCTTCTCCAGTAGCAATTACATAATCTTGAGGGTTATCTTGTTGCAACATTAACCACATTGCCTCAACAAAATCTGGAGCGTATCCCCAGTCTCTTTTTGCATCAAGATTGCCTAACATTATCTTGTCTGCTAAACCAAGCTTAATTCTGGCAACTCCATCTGAAATTTTTCTAGTTACAAATTCTATTCCCCTTCTTTCTGATTCGTGATTGAAAGATATTCCACTAGTATTAAACATGTCATAAGATTCACGATAATTTTTAGTAATCCAATGTCCATACAATTTGGATACTCCATAAGGGCTTCTTGGATAAAAAGGAGTGTTTTCAATTGCAGGATTTTCAACTAATCTTCCGAACATTTCTGAAGAGCTTGCTTGATAGAATTTTATATCTTTTCCATACTCTCTTATTGCTTCAAGCATTCTAAGTACACCTAGTCCAGTTACATCTGATGTTTGTTCAGGAGTATTCCAACTTTCTCCCACAAATGACTGAGAACCTAAATTGTAAACTTCGTCAGGATTTGCTTCTTTTACACATCTAAAAAGGGAATTTTGATCAGTTAAATCTCCATTGATAAAGTTGATATTTCCTTCTAAATGTGAAGTGTTAGTTCTATTTTTAGAAGACGATCGTCTTTCCATCCCATATACTTCGTATCCTTTTTTGAGAAGAAAATCAGCCAAATAGCTCCCGTCCATTCCATTAATTCCTGTTATTAGGGCTCTTGTCATTTTATGAAGTTTAGACAGATAGAAGCTTTATAAGTTTTGTTTATCTTAATTCCATAGTTTTAGTGCTGAAAAAATCATTAATAATATTTATAAGTTAAACATTTGTTTGATTTTTTGAAATGTTAGAGAAATATCTAATAGACGAAGAATATTCATCTGTTTTGAATCTTTTTAGAGAACATAATATTAAATATGTATTGTTTAAACAAAGTTATATTGCTAATTCTAGAGTAGCAGGTTTGGATATTGTTTTTAGATCTGATGCTGAATACCAATCTGCCCTGGATTTATTATCTAAAGAGGGTTTTATGGATTATCTAACCGAGAAAAATGAACCCTATAAAACAATGATTGTAAAACTACAAGGAGATTTCTTATTAATACTTCATTTACATAGAAAAATATCTTGGTATGGTATTGTATTTTTAGATCCTAAATATGTATTTAACAAAGTACAAAGAAAAAATGATTTAGTTGTTATTCCCTCTGATGAAAATCAATTGATAATTCATGTTGCACATATTCTTTTTGAAAATTTTAAAGTGAAAAGACATGAATATGAAATAATTTCTTCTTTATTATCTAAAAATCTTGATTGGATATACATAAATAGCGTACTCTCTAAATATGGCTGGAAATCTCCTTTCTATAAGTTTAGCAAATTGTTTAAAAAAATAGACAATAAAGAAATTATATTTCCTTATAAAGTAAATAAAAACTTAATTTTGAAGTCCTATGTTAGTAAATTTTTTAATAAGGATTTGTTAAGAAATTTGTTTTTCATATCAAAACAATCTTTTAATTTTGTATCAAAAAGAAGTTCTCTTAAAAGAAAAGGTTCCTTAATTGTTTTCAGTGGAGTAAATGGTTCTGGAAAGACAACATTAGGAAAGAAATGTAAGAGTAAATACAATTTTCTTTTTGAAAATCTTAACTTGTTATCAGAATCCTACTATTTTGGATGGCGTCCTTTCTTTCCCTGGACGAAAGTTATATCTAAAAATCTTAAAAAAAATAGGAAAAGTATATATGATGATTCAATAAATAATGTTAGAATTCCTAAATTTAATCTTAGGTTGGAGTTGTTATTTCTTTATGTCTTTTTTGAAGATACATTTAGGTATCTTTTTCACATATATCCAAAACTTAGAAAAAGAAATTTGGTAATTTCAGATAGATATTTCTACAGAATGTATGGGCAATATCCCTATGCAAGAAATAGTTTGCTTATGCCAGCTCTAGTCAAATTATTTCCTAAGCCCGATCATTCTTTTTTGTTAAATGTAAATATTGATACGTTGTCTTCTAGAAGAAAAGATCAAACTCTTCAAAATCTTGAGGAACAGATTTATAACTATAACAAACTTTCAGATTACGTTCAAGTTTCAAGAATTGATAATGATAAAAATTTCGATAAAAATCTTGATAATGTAACAAAAAAAACATGGAGAACAATTTTTAGGAGTTTGAAATATTAAAATGTATCAGTCTACGGAAATTATAAAAATAATATTGGAAAAATTTAATTCTAGGGAAGTAGATTATGCAATCATAAGGAACTATTCATTTTTGTTTGATGATTCTGAAAAAGTTGGTAAGGATCTTGATATTGTTGTAGAAGAAACAGATCTTGGCACTATTAGTGAAATATTGACTAGGGAAGGTTTTTCTGAACAACCTATAAGCCCATATTCAAATCATAAAGGTTATTGGAAGTATTTGCCTAATGAGGGAAAATTGGTAAAGTTTCACTTTCACGTAGGTGGATTTTCTGGAAGTTATTCTGTTTATCACTCTGCTGAAACTATTCTTGGTAGAAAAAAGAAAATTGAATCATTTTATATTGTATCTAAGGAAGATTTTGTGATTAATATATTAGTTCATTCTAAATTATCTCTTGGATCTAAGTACTATGATATTATGAAAAATTTGCTTGAACAGGGTTTGAATAGATCGTATATCCTTGATTCTTTGTCAAAAATACTCGGTAAAAATTTAGCTAAAAGGGTGTTTATAAATTATTTTGATTTTAATTTTAAGAAACTTAACGAATTAAGGAATAAAATCAAACTTAGGATTGCTAGAAATAATCTATTTTCTACGTTTAGAATATTATCTATGAGTTTGATATGGAAGCTTGGAAGGATAATTAAACCTAGCCCATTAGTTGCATTTATGGGAATGGATGGGGCGGGAAAAACAACAACCACTCAAAATTTGATTAAAGTTCTTAATGAAAATAGTATAAACTCTTCTTTGATTTACACTGGAAGGGGTAAAAATAACGTCTTACCTATTCAAAGGGTTGGTAGAAAATATAAAGCATATGAAAAGAAGAAAAAATCTATAAAAACTTCTAGAAAAAGAATGATTTACTCTTTGTCTGCATCTATCTTCTTTATTGATTTATATCTTAGATATATTAAGGACATCCTTCCTAAGAGGTTTAGCAAAGAAGTTGTAGTAGTGGATAGATATGCCACAGATATGCTACTTATGAAACATGCTAATCCTAAACTTAAGAAAATTCTTTATTCTTTGTTTCCCAAACCTAGTATGGTTGTATATCTTTACAACGATACAGATTTACTTTATTCTAGAAAACCAAATCATCCTCAAGGAGACTTAGAAAGACAAGAAAAGTTATTTGAAGAAATAATTCCTAGTCTTAATGAAGTTGTGAAGATAAAATCCTTATCTGAAGAACAAACTTTAAAAGCTACTAGTAGTTCTGTTTTTAAGTTAATAACGAGAAAATGAAAAAATTAAATATTGGATGTGGAAATGATGCAAGGGAAGGCTATGTTAATTTAGACGTCGTACCTCTAAAAGGAGTGGATGTTGTTCACGATCTCAACAAGTTTCCTTATCCTTTTGAAAAGGATCTTTTTGATGAAATTTTATGTTCTGCAATATTAGAACATTTGGACGATGTTGTAGAGTCCATGAATGAGTTAGGTAGGATTTTGAAACCTGGTGGGATTTTGAAAATTAGAGTTCCTCATTTTACCTCTTCTACAGTTTGGAAAGATCCAACCCACAAACGAGGATTTAGTATAAAGACTTTTGATTTTTTCGTTAAGAAAAGTATTTATTCTCCTGTTCCTAAATTTAAGACTGTAAAGAGAAAAATATCTTTTGGTAAAAAATTTGCAGTATGGAATTATTTGATTGAACCTATGGCTAATACTTTTCCATTAGTTTATGAAACTACTCCTCTTAGAATTTTCCCAGCATTATCAGTTGTTGTATATCTAAGAAAACTTTAGTTTTTCGTATAATTTTACATAGCTCTTGACCATGTCTTCTTCTTTATGATCTTTGAGAATTATCTCTCTTGCTTTTTTTCCTAGGTTAGTTCTTAGATCTGAATCATTAATTAATTTTTTTATTTTTTCTTTTATTTGGTCTGAAGAATAGGGGTTTACATAAATTACTGAGTTCTTTGCAATATTGTTTATATATTCTAAATTTGTTGTTATTATCGGTCTTTCGCAGGCCATTGCTTCAATTAATACTAAAGGAATACCTATAGAGGAAGTTTTTGATCTATAAGGTAAGATTATTATATCTGATTTGTTATACTCTTCTTCTATATTATCTAAGTGTCCAAAAACTTCTATTTTTTTGTTTTTATTTTTGGCAATTTTTTCTGTTCTTTTCGAGAATTTTGAGAGAAAAATTTTTAGTTTTATTCTCTCGTCTCTTATATCTGAAAATGAATCTACCACTTCATTTAATCCCTTTAAGGGGGCGTTGTGTCCAAAAAAAGCAATTGTTAACTTATTATTTTCTAAATTTTTATTGTAAAATTTTTCTGTATCTATTCCAATGGGAATAGTTGTACTGTTTGGTAAATCTAATTTAGTAGCCAGGTGTGAATTTACCAGTACTACCTTTCTTAATTTTTCCAAATATTTCTTTTTGAATTTTAAGGGAATCAAGGTGCTTAGTGTTGAAAAAACTGCATTTTTGACTGCCTTATCTACATTATGGTTTTTATTATAAAACTTGGTGAAATATTCTATGTGGTTTTTTGTAATCTCAATAAAATCTTCATCTATATCCGAGTAAAGAGTATATATGCATTTATCTTTATACTTGGAGAATTTTTTTGCTAATAAAAATCCACTACTATGAATGTGAATTATATCTGCTTCTTCTGGATTTTCTGTAAATTCTATTCCTTCTTTTTCAAGGGATTTATTAAGTTTTGTTACTACCTTAGTTAATCCTTCTTGTTTTAGATCTCCATTTTGGTATATGCACTTTACTTTCATTTTATAATTTTATAACTAACATTGTTTGAACTTTTTTGTTCATAATCAAATTATATATTGTTCTAAATGGCCAATCCTTTCTGAGCATAGTTTGATAAGAATAAGCTTTAACTCTCAGACTTGGGTTGTATTGTTTTATTAATCTTGCCCATTCCTTTGTACTAATCAACCATTCGTTTCCGTAGTCTCTTACTCCGTAGTTATTGTTAGGTATGCTTATTACAATTTTATCCTTTGTTACTCTTATCTGTTCTGATAAAAGTTTGAAAATTTGTTTTTTATTAAAATGTTCAAAGAAACCTTGTGAAAAAGAGATGTCAAATTCTTTATCTTTGAATGGAAGGTTGAATGCATCGGCAAATTTGAATTTACATTTACCCTTTAGATTTTTGTTTGCAGCTTCTGCATTCTTTAATATTCCTTTATCATTGTCTATTGAAACTACCTTGGACACCATGTAAGAAAGAAAAATTCCCATAGTGCCTCTTCCAGACCCAACTTCCAATACTTTTTTTGGATTATTTTTCAAAACTTCTGAAAAAATCTCTTTGTCATGATAATGGCTTAGTAAATCTTCAACTACAGGTATTCTATTTTTGTAATATTGTTCCCAATTCATTTTAACTTTTCATATATCTCAATTGTTTCTTTTGCACATTTATTCCAACTAAAATCCTTACTTCTTTGCATACCTTCGATTATCAATCTACTTTTAATTTCTTTGTTTTTTATTTCATTTATTGCGTTAAAAATTTCTTCTGTATTTTTTGGATCTACAAGTATTGCTGCGTTTTTTGCTATTTCTTGCATTGCGGAAGATTTACTTGTTATGACTGGGCATTTACATTGCATAGCTTCGAGTATTGGAAGTCCAAATCCTTCATATAGTGAAGGATAAACTAGTGCTTCTGAACAATTGTAAAAGTGAACTAATTCTTTAGTTTTGATTTTGTTTAAGTGAATTATATTCGGATTGTTTATGTGAATTAAGATATCTTCATATTTCCAACCTAGTTTTCCAATTAAGACTAATTTGTAATTGTTGTCTTTATTGAACAGATTAAATGCTTGTATAACTCTTTTAATGTTCTTTCTTGGTTCTATGGTACTAACAAACAAAAAATATTTTTTGTTTAGGTTATATTTATTTTTTAATAATTCTCTAGATAGTCCTTTGTCTGTGGGTTTGAAGATTTCCTTTGCTGCTAGAAGGGTGGTTTTTATTTTTTGTTCATTTACTTTGAAGGTTTTTAATATGTCTTTTTTTGTTGAATCACTTATTGTAATTATTTTATCTACGTTTCTAAGTGTGATTCCTAGTGCTAATTTGTGATGAATAATTCTTCTTAATGTTTGGCTCTCTGGAACTATTAATGGTGCAATATCACATATAGTCACAATTTTCTTAAATTTTGTTTTGAAAAAGAAAGGCCCAAGTTGTGCAGTTTCATGAACTATATCTAACTTATATTTTTCAAGTTTTTTTGGCATAATCAATATCTTTCTTAATTCTCTTCCTAATGGAATTTTTGGAATCGGAATTATTATTTCATTTTTTCCAGAATATATAGAATCATTGTTTTTTGTATGATGGATTAAATAGTACTCGTTTTGTTTGTCTTCTTCTACTAGTTTTTCTACCAAGTTCCTAACATATGTGCCTATTCCTGCACCTTTGTCATCAATCACGTCAGTTATTATCCCTATTTTCATTTTATTTCTTCTAAAACTTCTCCTACTGATATCAAATTTACTGGATCTAAATTTTTATTATTTATTCTTCCATGTATATCATATATTGGTTTTTTTAATTTCCAAAAATATTTTGCATTTTTATTTAATGGTGCAAGTACTTTTGGATTGGTTGGACCGAATAAGGATACTATATTGTCATTAACTGCAGATGCTATATGCATTGGTCCAGAGTCATTACAAATTATGAGATTTGCTTTTCTCATTATTTCTGCGCTTTCTTGAATTGAGGTAAAACCAATTAAAGAAAGAACTTTTGTTTTGTCTAGTATTTTTTTCTCTACTATCTTATCAGAAGGACCACCTATAAGGATTATTTTATTTTTTTTCTTTAATTTTTCTATTAATCTTATGTACTTTTTTGTTGATCATAGTTTTTTAGATAGATCTTGTGCAGGATTTTTAGCTCCACCAGGACAAATAACAATAACTTTCTTCTTGTTTAGTTTATTTTTTTTCCAGAATTCTTTTGCAAATAACTTATCTTCTTTACTTGAGAATATCTCTGTCTTCGTGTTTTTTGTTTTGTCATTTAATAATTTAAGATAAGTTAAAATGTCGTGTTCTTTTTGATTATATATTACCGATTTGGTTAGAAATCTATTTTCTTTACCAAGTCTACTAAATCCGATTCTTTTTTTTATTCCTGCTAATTTTGTTGTCAACTTGAATATCCAGTGCCTATCAAGAACAAATACTAAATTATAATTTTGTTTTTTTATATGTTTTATTAGTTTGAACCATTTGAAAATCTTTTTATTCGTAAAAATAGATTCTTCAAATTTAATTATTTTGTTTAAATTTTTGTTATTCTTTAAAGATTGTGCAGATTGTTTTCCTATTAGGTAGTCTATTTCTGACTCTGAAAATGATTTTTTTGTTTCTCTTAACAAAGGAGTTGTCATCAATACATCTCCAATTGCCCCTAGTTTGAAAAAAAGGATTTTAGTTTTACTCATTCTTTTCTATGTAGTCTATGTAATCATTAATGCCAGATTCTAAATTGAATTTTGGCTTATATCCTATCTTTTTTGAGTCTTCTAAGCTTGCACATGTATGTCCTTGATAAAAATCATAAGGGTTGTCAAAGTAATCTGTTTTCTTTTTAGAGTTTAATCTTTTATTCAGAATTTCTATAATTTTATTGAAAGTTTCTGCTTTTCCACTTCCAACATTGTACACTCCAGAAGGTCCATCTAATGCTAATAGATTTGCATTCACTATGTCCTTGACATATATGAAATCTCTTTTCTGTTCTCCTTGTTTGAATATTCTTGGATTTTTTCTTTCTTTTATCTGATTGTATAATTGCCAAATCATTGATGACATTTTTCCTTTGTATTCTTCCCTAGGACCATATACATTGAAATAACGTAAACCTACTAGTGGTGTTTCTGGATTTTTTTCTAGAAGAGTTCTTGTTAAATTATCGCATGCTAATTTTGAAAGACCATATACATTTGTAGGTTCTTCTCCTGACCCTACTTTCATTGGCGCAGGAGTATTTCCATAAACTGCTGCAGAGGAAGCATAAACTAATTTTGCTCCTTTTTTTAGTGAGAAATTTAATATTTTTCTGAAAGCGTCAGTGTTTGCTTTCATCATTTTGTTGTAATCCATTATGGTAGTGTCTGTTATTGCTGCCTGATGAAATATTTCATCAACATCATCAAAATGTTTTTCTAAATTTAGGTAATTTATGTCTTCTGTTATTATATCTCCATTGAATTCACGTAAATTGTTTAAATCTCCGTTAGACAAATCATCTATTACTGTAATTTTTGATTCTAAATTTCTTTTTTGTAATTCTAAAGTTAAATTAGATCCTACGAATCCTGTCCCCCCTGTTACAATTATATTTTTAGACATTTTTGCTTTTATCAATTATTTTTGTTGTCGATTTCCCTTCAACTAATTTTACTAGCTTTACTGCTCCTCCTTTTTCTTTTATTAATTCTGCGCCAACAACTTCTGATTCCTTGTAGTCTGCTCCCTTTACCAGTACATCTGGTTCTAACTCACTTATTAGTTTTAAAGGAGTATCCTCGTCGAAGACAACTATGTGATCTATGCTATCTACGCTGGAAAGTACTTCTGTTCTATCATCTTCATTGTTTATTGGCCTACTATCTCCTTTTAATTTCTTAATTGATTTATCCGAGTTTATTCCTAAGATAAGAATGTCTCCTAGTTCTCTTGCTTCTTTTAGAAGCCTGGTATGTCCAACATGTAAAATATCAAAACAGCCATTTGTGAATACAATTTTTTTCCCCTTGTTTTTTTCTTCTTTTATTATTGATTTTAGATTATTTAGTTTCTTAATTTTGCCTATTTTGTTTGATAAACTTTCCATTAACTCTTCTTTAGAAAGTGTAGCAGTTCCTTGTTTTTTCACAACTATTCCTGCTGCATGGTTCCCTAAAAATATTGAATTGTGCATACTTAATCCGGAAGATATTCCTAAAGTTGTTGTGGCTATGAAAGTGTCTCCAGCTCCAGAAATATCAAACACTTTTTTAGTTTTTGCTGGAAAATATTGTTGTTTGTTATCTTTTTCAAATAAAGATACTCCGTCTTTCCCTCTAGTAAGAATTAAATTTGTATTCAGTTTTTTTGTAATTTCTTTTCCTATGTCTTCTACTTCTTCTTTTCCTGTAAACTCTTTAGCTTCTTTTAGGTTTGGACTTATTGCAAATATATCTTTGAATAAGGAAATATTCTTTGGCTTTGGGTCTGATATTATTTTAATGTTCAATTTTTTAATTTCTTCAACTAATTTTTTAGTGATTGTTCCTTTGTCGTAATCTGAAATTAAAATTGTGTTAAAGTTGTTTTCTTTTATAAAGTTTAATATTTCTTCTATTTTAGAATTGTCAAGTTTCTTTGGTTTTTCTTTATCTATTCTTATTATTTGTTGATTTTTTGCAATTATTCTTGTTTTAATTATTGTTGGATAATCTTTTTCAGTAACTAAATAATGATTTATTTTTTTATTAGACAGTTCTTTTGTTAATCTATCTAAATTTTTATCTTGTCCGGCTAGTCCAATTAAACTACATCTTCCTCCAAGAGAAACTATGTTGTTCGCAACATTGGCTGCACCTCCTAGCCTATATTCTTTTTCTTTAATGTGTAAAACTGGAACAGGTGCTTCTGGATTTATTCTAGAAATGTTTCCAAATAAATATTCATCTAGAATTATGTCTCCTATTACTACAATATTGCTTTTGTGAAAATTAGTTATCGATTTACTTAGATGTACCATTTTTTATTTTTTTTACTGCTTCAAATAGGTCTTTTGTTGTGTGTGTTGGTTTGGATTTGTATTCTTTATCATTACCTGCTCTTCCGGTTTTTACTAATACTGTTTTAAGTCCTAAATTTTCTCCAAACTTGATATCTGAAGTTTTGTCCCCTATTACATAAGAATTTGAATAATCTATCTCGTTATTTTCTAAGTAGTCTGTTAACATTCCAGTATTTGGTTTTCTGCAATTGCATAGATTTTCAGAAGAATGAGGGCAGTAAAAAGTTTTATTTATGAAGACATTGTTTTCTTCTAGTTCGCTTAAAATATAATTATTAAATTCGTGAAATTCTTGTTCTGTGTAATATTTTCTGCCTATTCCAGATTGATTTGTAGTTATTACAAGGGTATAATTTTCTTTTTGTAGTAATTCTAATGCTTTAATGGAGTTAGGTATAAACTCTAAATGTTCTTTTTTGTACATGTAGCCTCTATCTTCATTTATTGTGCCATCTCTATCCAAAAATATAGTTTTTCCCATCAACTTATGAAATTTTTGAGGGCATTATAAACATTATGAATTTCTAATCTGAATGAGTTTCCTTTTCTAAAGAATTATCTAGAAGTTCACATAACGTATGAATTATAGCTATATGGGTCTCTTGAATTCTTGCAGTTGTATTTGAGGGAACTATTATTGTTTTTCCTATGTTTAATCTTGCTATTTCCCCCCCGTCTTTCCCGGTTAGAGATATAACTTTTAACCTCTTTTTGTCTGCTTCTTCTATAGCTTTTATTACGTTCTTGGAATTTCCAGAAGTAGATATGCCTACAAATACATCTCCTTTTTGACCTAAGGAATTTATTTGTCTTTGAAAAACGTCTTCAAAACAATAATCATTACTACATGCTGTTAAATTAGAAGTATCTGTTGTTAAAGATATTGCGGGAAGGCTTTTTCTGTCCTCTTTATATCTTACAACTAATTCTGTTGCAAAATGTTGTGAGTCAGCGGCAGATCCACCATTTCCACAAGTTAAGAGTTTTTTTCCATCTTTTATTGCTTCTATGAGGGTGGTTGCGGCTTCTTTTATATCTTCAGCACAGAGTTCTAGAGTTTTTTTCTTTACTTCTATGGATTCTTCTAATGAATCTTTTATTATTTGTTCCATGTTTGCTCCATCTCTTTTACTTTGTTGAATACATTTTCAACTTGTATGTTTTTCATATGATTATGATTTTTACATTCTGGAATTTTTCCCATATGTACATTTATGCAAGGTTTGTCTAAAACAGGATTGTAAACAAAATCATTATTTTTTCCTAACGGACCAAATCTTACCGGGGAGTTTGGGCAGAAAAGTCCTATTGTCGGAATACCTTGTGCTGCCGCAATATGCATTGGTCCAGTATCAAGACTTAACATAAGATCTAGTTTTGTTATAATTGCAATTGATTTTCCTAAACTAAGTCCTGATAAGTTTATTGTTTTTGAATTTATTTTCTCTTGAATTTTTTTAATTGTTTTTTTGTCTTCTTTTGAACCGATGAAGAAGATTGTTGCAGAATATTTTTCTGCTAGTTTATTGAGGAGGTGTATCCAGCTAATGAAAGGCCATGTTCTTGACCTTGCTGTTTTACCAGGAATTAGACATACGCCTATTAAAGGTTTGTGAAATTTCTTTATAGAATAGTTTGACCAATTTTCATATTTTGAAGCGTTTATGGGAACAAGTTTTTTTATTTTTGAATTGCCTATCTTAAGAGGGTATGAAATGGCTAGAAAATTGTCTGCAGCATGTATCTTGTCATTGTATCTTATCGAGTGAGTGTATAGTTTTTTTGTTTTTTTTGACTTGTATCCTGTTGATGATTTCCCTAAAATAAAAGATAAAACTCCAGAAACATTCATAAAAGGCTCGGTATCTATTACTAAGTCGTATTTATGAATATTAAATAGTGTTAATATTCCTAGTATGTTTATTTTATCTATAAATTTTTGATTTTCGAAAATTAATTTATTTTTGTTTGTGCATATTATTTCTATTTCTACTTCCGGATTGTTTTCTTTTAATCTTTTAATCAAGGGAAGAGTAAGTATTGATTCTCCTATTGCCCACAATCTTATTATTGCTATTTTCTTTATTTTTTTTGGTTTCTTTTTGAAAATTTTGAATGGATAAATAAAGAAAATTAGAAGAAAAAATAAGTATCTATCTATAAGCTTGTAAATATTTACGTTCATTTTTTGTTGATAGCTATAGTTCTTATTATTTTAGTCATATTTTGTTCCATTTTGTTGATTCTTTGATATGTTTTGAACATCATATATGCTAAGAAAAGAACACCCATATAAACCATTAAATCTGAACCTCTTCCTATTCCGACTAGGTTTGCTATGTCGCTTGCTATGGTTGGAGTTATTGCAATGATTATGACAGTTGCCCAGAAAATTAACCAAAATAAAGAATCTATAATGTCATTTCTTTTATTTATTATTCCTATGAATACGTTGAACACTGCGAAAAGTCCAACTAAAACAATTATTATTTGTATAGGTTCCATTTTAAGCTCCCATTTTTTTGAGTATCATTTTCATTAAAATCTTTATGGAATTTAATCCAGATTGACCTTTTCGTAAGGTTTCATTTGAATATCTTATTGTTACGGGAACTTCAGTAAAACTTATATTCTTATGTTTTATTTCTTCTACTATCTCGGAGGCATGTTCCATCCCGTCATGAGTTATTCTTATTCTTGATGCCGCATCTCTCGATAATGCTCTGAATCCATTATGTGCATCTGTTAACTTTATTCTATACATGGCTAAGATTACTAGTATTGCCCCCTTTAACATAATTTTTCTTAGAACTGGTATGTTATTTGTCTTTAGAAATCTTGAACCTAATGATGCATCAACTTTTCCTTCTTTTATTGGTTTTGTAATTGCTTCTATTTCTGTTGGATCGTGTTGATCATCTGCGTCGAAGGTTATAATTATATCTGCGTTGTTTTTCAATGCGTAAGATATTCCGGTTTGTAGGGCTGCACCTTGGCCCCTATTTATTATATGTTTTAGAGTATGAACTCCTTTTTCTTTGACAATTAGCGAGGTTTTATCTTTTGATCCATCGTCTACTACTACAATATTTTTGTAATTATTTTCTTTTAGCTTGTCTATTACTATCCCTATCTTTTTTTCTTCATTATATGCGGCAATTACTATGAAAGTATTCATTCTTGTTAGAATTTTAGTAAGTTTTTAAATCTAATTAATCTTTATTCTATATACTGCAGAAATCTTTGTATCTTCTCCATATGACCAAATTTCTTCCAAATAGTTGTCTAATTGTTCTGACCAAGGTCTGTTTATATCTGCTCTTTTTGGTAAAATTACTAATATTTCAAATTTTTTGTATTCGTCTCCTTGTAATGCTGGATCTACCCATGTATTTTCTGCATAATATTCTATTTCTAAATCGTCTAAAAATTTTCTATTTTCTTCTGTGTCAAATAGGACTAATGGGTCTAGTTTGTTTATCACGTTTCCATTTTCATCTAACGCAAATTCTCTGAATATCCAGTTTACATCCCAATAGAAATAATCTATATCATATTCTTTTATTTTCTCTTCTCTCAATTCATTGTTGTTTCCGTAAAGTATTGCTGCTGAGGCAAGAACTCTTGAATCCATATCTAAAAAAGGATCATTTTGTGCTCTCCTAGTAACTAATAGTTTTCTTCCTGTTAATGCATTAAGTCCAAAAGATAATTCATTTGAAGATAAAAATACGTCATTTAACCTTGTATTTTGAATTATGAAATCTCTCATTTCAGGATAAGGACTAGGGATTTCGTTTTTTCCTTGAACTGCCCAAAGATTATTTTCTCTGTAGTCTTTGAATTCAAGAACAGAAGGTATCAGTAATATCAAAATAAAAATAGATAGTGTTTTTTTATTCAAAAATTTCTTTAATTTTTTAGAGATTAAGAAGAATCCAAATCCAATTAAGATAATCTTAGTCAATGGAATGAAAAAATCTGCCATTCTTACAGGGTAAAGATCCATGTTGAACAAAGGACGAGTTAGAAAGTAACTGAAAATACCTATGGCTGAAGTGGCTAAAAATACTTTACAAAATTGTATTGTTTTATTTTTGTTTTTGATGAGAAATATTGCAATTAATCCAAAGACAGAGAGTATGCTTGAGACTATACTCCCTAAGTTGCCTGCGCTAAAGAAAACAGATTTAAATATTGCTTTGAAAAAGTTATTTTGAACAGTTTCATCTGAGAAGTTTTCGTTGTTCCAATCCAAATAGTGTTCACCTGTTTGCATTTGATGTACAAAGAGCGGCTTATACCAATATAGGAGTGAGATTAAGAATCCAATTACAAAGATTATTGCCCCTAATTTTATGTATTTTTTTATTCTTTCTTTGTTTTTTAAATTTTTTAGAATTCCAAAATATAGGAAAGTTGTTCCCAGTAATAGAGATGCCGCTATAAATGCTATTCCATGAGATATCCCGTTTAATCCGTATGCAATCCCTGTTAAAATTGCTAGTTTGTAATTTTTTTCTGTTAAAGTTTTGTAAAGTAAAATGAAAAATATTGGGAATATTATATATGCTGTGAAGTTAGAATATTTCATTATCATTGAACTTCTTATAGTTAAAATCAAAACTGTTGAAAGTATTGCTAGTATTTTGTTCTTAAACAATACATGGGATGCGAAGAAAATGACTATGATTGATAACAATGAAAAAATAAGAGAAAATCCTAACATTGCAGTTATTCCATCTATGTTTAGTACTTTTGCAGATAGCCCGACTATTATGGAGTATAGTGGCAAATATCCTGGAAGTCCTTCTAGTATGTTAGATCCAGAAAATAAATCTCCCCCATATTTTATATGATTGACATTACCTAATTGGTAGTAAAGGTCTCCTCCAAATAAAGGGGCAGGTAATTGATTTATTGACCTAATAAAAAGAAATATGCTCACCAAAAAAACTAGAATTACTATCCCTATCAGATTCTTTTCTATTTTTTTATCTAGCAATTAAAATCACTCCCAAAATTATGAAAACTATGCTAAGGTATCTGTACTTATTTATTTCTTCGTTTAGAACTTTTGTAGATAAGGCGAAGCTAAATACGTAAGTCATGCTTGTTATTGGATATAACAGTGACACTTCTCCAAACTTAAGAGCGTGAATAAAAACTAAACTACCAATCCCGTAAAATATAGTCCATATAATCATACTTTTGTGACTTATTTCACTTTTGTTTAGATTATTTTTTAACATTGATGCTGCGATTGCACCAATTAAGGATGCTAGTAATGTGAAGAATATTCCTTGATATAACATTAAGATTTCCTCCCAATAGTTATTACGCCCATCAGGATTAAAGAGGTTCCAGCTATTTTGATTGATGTAATTTTTTCCCCTAAGATGATGTTTGCTAAAATTAGGGTCCATATGAAACTTAAAGCTAAAAAGGGATGGATGAAAGAAAGGTCTTCTCTTCTTAATGCCATTAACATTAAAATGAATCCAAATCCATTAAAGAAAAACCCTATTAGTAGTTGGGTATTTGACAGCAGAATTGCAAGGTTTAAACTAAGCTTTTCTGCTGCAAACTTCCAAAATATTTGACCTATTGCAATAGAAATTGTTGCTAAAACCATAAATCCTATTGCTTTTGTTCTATCTTTCATTTTTTATGAATTTATCATACCAAATCTTGAAACACATTAAGTTCCACATTTGTCTTGCATAAAATAATTTTCCTTTTTTGTAATTATCTGATATTTTCTGTATGTACTTGTGATTGAAAAGTCCCATGTCGGATATTTCTCTTTCGTTTAAGAAGGAGTTTCTATATTCTTTTAAATTTTTTTCTAACCAGTTTTGAATTGGTACATTGAATGTTTGTTTTTTTCTATAAATTACACCCTTAGGTAAATTTCTTTCTAGAGATTTTTTTAGAATATATTTTGTTATATTTCCTTTCAATTTAAATCTTGATGGAATGCTGTGTGTAAACTGAACTAGATTGTGGTCTAGGAATGGGACCCTTCCTTCTACTCCATGGGCCATAGTCATCCTATCTGTTTTCATCAGGAAGCTTTCTGGAAGCAAGTTCTTTGTATCAAAATAAGTTAGATTTTTTAAGATATCTTTTTTTTCTGTGAAAAACTCTTTGTTTATTTTTTCGTAGTCAAATGTTCTAAACTTTTCTTTTCTAATTAAATCCTTTCTTTCTTCGTCATTTATTACAGATAATAATTCATAATATGATTTAGATTGATTATTTTCTTTTAATGCGCCGATCATTAAATCAACTTTTTTGAAACTTTCATTTCCCATGTCTGAAGCATATTTGTATACCTTATTTAGTATGGGTGAAGGTATTTTTTTCATTAAACTTGAAATTTTTGTAGTATATGGCAAATTTTTTAACTTATCTCCCCACTTGAGAAATTTGTATTGATCATAACCTGCAAATATTTCGTCTCCACCGTCTCCAGTTAAAATAACTGTTACTTTCTTTTTTGCACTTTTTGATAAAGAATACATTGGAATTAGTGCAGGATCTGCCATTGGTTCATCAAGATTCCAAATTATCTTTGGTAGTAAGTTTACAGCTTGATCGTCTAACATTATTTCTTTGTGATCTGTGTTGAAGATCTCACTTATTTTTTTTGCATATAAGATATCTTCTGCATTGTCGTCTTCAAAACCTACTGAAAATGTTTTAATCTCACTGTTATCTTCCTTTTTTTTCTTAATTTTATGCATTAATGATACTATTGCGCTAGAATCTAGTCCTCCGCTTAAATATGCTCCAAGGGGAACATCAGATAATAGGCGTTTTTCCACAGAACTTTCTAATAATTCTAAAGTTTTTTTAGAGTAATATTCTTCGCTTTTATCTATGTCTTCTTTTTTAATGTTCCAATACTCATTTATGTTAAGTTTATATTTTTTTAAATCGAAAATCATGTATTCTCCAGGTAAGAGTTTTTGTATGTCTCTGAACAGAGTTTTTCTTCCTGGAAGATATCTTAAGGTTATAAATTTGTTAAGTGCCTCTGTGTCAATGTCTCTTGAAATCTCTTCATACTCCAATATTGATTTTATCTCTGATGCAAAAAGAAATTTTTTATCATTGTGAAAAAAATATAGTGGTTTTATGCCTATTCTATCTCTTGCCAAGAAAAATATTTCTTTCCTTTTGTCGTATATACAAAATGAGAACATTCCATCTAGTCTATCTAGGCAGTTTATTCCCCATTTTTTATAGGCGTAGATTATAACTTCAGTATCTGTGTTTGATTTGAATTTGAATTCTTTAAGTTCTTTTTTTATTTCTTTGAAATTATATATTTCTCCGTTGAAAGTTATAACGATATCATCATCAGAATCGGACATTGGCTGTTTTCCGTTTTTTGATAAATCTATGATCGATAATCTTCTGTGTCCTAAAGAAATTCCGTCATCTAAATAATATCCCTTATCGTCGGGTCCACGATGTTCTATGATAGAAGTAATTCTCTTACTTAACTCCTTATCTTCCCAGTTAAAACCAGTTATTCCGCACATTTTTTGAAGTTATAGGTTTGTTCTTTTATTTATTATTTCTGCAATTAAACCAAAGAAAAATACTTGAAAGGACATGAAGAATAGGATCAAAGTAAGTCCTCCTAAAGAATCCTGTATTATAAAGTCCCTAATTCCTCTTGCTATTGCAGCTAGAAACAACATTGAACTTAAGGGCATGAAAAATCTTATTGGATTAAAATATAGAGATAATCTTAAAACTAGTGAAAAAAATCTTACTGTATCCTTTATTGGGTGAATTTTCGATTTTCCTTTCCTTTTGTTGTAACTTATCTTTGTGTACTTAACATTCAAATTATTTGTGAGAAATGCCATTGTTATTGTGGATGTAAATGAGAATCCTTCTGGATATAAATTTTCAAATCTAAGTGCTAAGTCTTTTTTGAAAATTCTCATTCCTGAGTTTAAATCTGGAATTTTGTTGTTTGCCAGATAACTTGAAAGCCTTATCAAGAACCATTTTGGTATTCTTTTTATCAGAGAAAGATCTTTTTTATTTCTTGCACCAACTACCATATCTTGATCTTTTGATAGTTTTACAAGTTTTGAAAATTCTTTGTTTGGATATGTTCCATCTGCGTCTGTAATGCCTATCCAAGAATATTTTGAATTTTTAATTCCAGTTTTTAATGATGCACCATATCCTTTGTTTTGTTTATGAGTGATAATTCTTACATTATCTTCTTGTAACTCATAGTTGTATCCTTTTGAACCATCATTTACTACAACTATTTCATATTTTATTTCTTTGTTCTCAGAAAATCCTTCTTTGATTTCGTTTATTGTATTTTTCAATACAGTTGGATGTTCATTATAACAAGGTATTACTATTGAGATTTCCATTTTTAGAAATTCACCTTCCAAACATATATTCTAAATCCATCTACTCCTCTATTGTAAATATATCCACTAAACTTATTTAATCCACTTCCTTCAAAAAAGTATAATTTTGTAAATATGCTTTCTCTTAGAGCAGAGTCCATAATTACAGCTGTTGAAGTTTGTTTGTTATATGCTATTGCCATGTCGTTTGCATCACTGTATTCATATAAATTATTTTCAGTAACATAATATTTGGCTTGAGCTAAACCTTCTTCGGCAGTAACTGCTGCAATATTTTGAGATTCATCTATATATACTCCATTAGAGCAGACTATTGCACCATTTTGTTGATTACATGTTCCGATGCTACCATATCTCGGATATGGTGCTATCCACTCGTTTGATTGGCTCTCAGATAATCCCTTTACTTCATAGTATAAATTGTTGGCTTCTTCTTCAGAGTAACTCAAATTTTCTGTTAAGAAACTTACAGTATCTTCCTTTTCTTTGTTTTTCACAGTATCATAAATGTAGGCTTTTGTGAAATCCCAAGATCCAAAATGGGCCCACACTCCTGATTTTGACACCATGTCCTCTGAAGTTATGAAATAATTTTCAGGAGGATCACAATGGGTTTTTTCTAATATCTTTTCTGAATCTAAATTGTATCCTTCTAAAACTGTTCTTGCTTCATTTCTGTTTTTTTGGAATAATTTGTATAAGATATCTATTGATTGTAATTGGTCCCCTGTTTCTTTTATTATTAGGTTATAAGCATCGTTAGCACCACAATCAAGCATTCTTAAAATCCCAACTGCTTCTTCTTCATTATCTGTTAATAGAACTTTTCCTATCCAATGTGCTTGAGGCGTATTTTGTGAAGCACCATCAAATGTAACTGCTCTGTCTGCTATTGTTTTGAACCAGTGCCCAAAGTCCCACCAAGAATTAACTATTGCATCTTCAGGAGTATTTTCTTTTATATTAGTTAAAGTTTCAAACCATGCATCGTTCATAGAAGGAATTTCACTTTTTGCTACTTTATCTGCTTCTTTTACAAGTGGAACTAATGGGACAATCATTAGCCCAATCAAAACTAAAGTAGTCATAACTTTATTTACTTCTAAATCTTTTATTGACCATTTCTTTATTTTTCTGTATAATGTTCCTGCAGTTATTCCTATCCCTATACTAAATACTGGGACCATAAGAAGAATAAACCTCATCCCTTTGGTACTAGCATAAATTGTTCCTAAGAACCAAATTAAAAATAATAAGGCATATTTTAGTTTAGTTAATTTGTATTTCCCTAAATTTAACATGATTATTCCCGCTAGAGATAGAACGAATAGTAATGTTCCACCCATTGAGTTTATTATTCCGGAAAGAGATGCATTGTTTAATTCTGCTACGGTTGTGTAAACGTTAGGCCATAAACTAGGTTTTGCTGCCTGGTTAAGAAAAGTTGCTCCTAAAGGTCCAAGAACTATAAGTCTTAATGTGCTGAATCCTTTAATTAAACTTACTGTTATTGCTGTTGAAATTATATACACTAAAGAATTTCTTATGAATGTCTTGGCTCTTTTGACTTTGAATATATCTTTTTGGTATTTGTATAATAGTACTAAGAAATAAATTCCTGTTGCTGCCAGAATAAAATCAAAGATGTACCACCATCCCCCCCATGCCAGAGAGTATAATCCAGTAGTTAATCCTGCCAAGCCTGCAAAAGTTAATTTGTTTTTTACTTTTTTGGCCTTGAAGCTTTCTATATATAACCAAACTATTGTTAGTGGAAAAAATACGTTATATGCATCTGTATCTGAGAATCCTGCAGGCGTCCTTCCTAAGAAGTTTACATTTGTTGCTAAAACTACTGAAGAAAAAAATGCCCCTGCATTTCCAACTAATCTTCTCGTTATGAAAAAACAAGGAATTATTGCTAATGTTGATATAATCAATGGAACTATAAATGCTGCTTCCATCATTGAAGGATTACCAAAAATAGACATGATTTTGTAAGTGTAGAATATCATAAACGGATGTAAACTATTATATACTACTTTTCCATTTGGAGCATACATGTGATTGTTATATAATTCTCCATCTCTTATTTCATCCCCTACGTGTCCGTTTTCTTCTATATTCTGTGCTTGTCTTAAATAGTAATATGGATCTATAGCTAAAAGATATGTTTGTCCATTTTCGTCTTGAAAGTATTCTCTTATATTATTGGCTAATTGTTCCTCCTGCAGAGCTATCTCATCTGCCTGAGAGACTATTACTTCATTGTAATTTTTGTTTACAACTGTTTCTAAGTCCGTTTGACTTATGTCAGGATACTCCGCTAAGATTTGAGCTTCAAGATTATTTCTTATAGAATTTTCAACTTGACTTTGGGCTGAATCTTCCGCAAAAGGTAAGTCATAAGTATATGCTCTAAAAAATATTGCTAGGAAAATAGGAATTAGGATTATGAATAGTGTTT
>CAYFOF010000008.1:0-18386 GCA_964344655.1 Candidatus Woesearchaeota archaeon
TTTTACTATCACATTTCTTACATCTGAGATAATGTTGATATGAATTTGTATCAATTATATGA
The DNA here is from genome assembly GCA_964344655.1 of Candidatus Woesearchaeota archaeon. Taxonomy (GTDB): domain Archaea; phylum Nanobdellota; class Nanobdellia; order SCGC-AAA011-G17; family PNOQ01; genus JABJPM01. The sequence goes on from CAYFOF010000008.1 coordinate 63, forward strand.
TATAATTATGTAGTGAAGTAGGTTTTTATCGGAGTTGTATAATTGTTTGGCTTTATTCATTTTTTCATATTCTCCTGTTTTTTTCTCAGATAGTATTGCTTTGCACGCTCTTTAACCTCAGATTTTGAACGGTGTTGTTTGTCGTATTGGCGTTTACGCTCTTTTATTTCAGGTCGTGAATAGTATTGTCTTGCATACTCTTTTTTTATTTTTTGTTCTTCACGGTTCATTTTTCTACCATTTGGTAGGTTTTTTTACCATCCTTTTCAAGTTTTTTAATCTGTCTTTTCAACTGTTTATTTTCATCTTCCAAATCAACACAATAATGTATAGCACCACTTAGTAATTCCATCACATAATTGTTTTCTTTTTCCATTACTATAAATTTTTCCTTATATTTCATACCTATTACTTTCCTTTATGTAATCATCGAGTTGGCAATACATTTCAATCCCTCATCTCCCAACTGTTAGGTATGTTAAAATGTTCAACACAAAAGTCAAGGTATGATTCTTTACATATTTTACAGTAAAAATGTTTACGCTTGGTTCCTGTCTTAATCATTTCTCTCCTCTTCGTATTTTATTTTGAGGTAAATGAGATAATTAATCATATCCTCTACCGTATCACTCACCTTTTCATTACTTACCGCTGGATTTTCATTTGGATTCTTGGTTAATGATATCAGTCGGCTGAATTTATCACCAAGTCGTACTAGTATGCCTTGGCATATTGAATCAGTAATACCCCAGTTTTTAGAGTTTGATATATTTGCCAATGTATCACCGTTGAGATGTGAGAATCGTGCATAATCCATGCCTTTTGATTCGACTATATCGTATGCATGCTGGCATATCTTCTTATGTTCCTGCAGAACCTTTTCTATTGAAGTCATGATCTTTTCAGCACACCTGGACGTGGTTCGAATAGCCAACCTTGCTTCTTCTTTGATTCGATGTACATTGATACTGACCTGTCGGTTCTGAAGAACTTTTCATTATCCTTTAGTTTATCATCTAGTATATGTGAATACACGTAACCATCATCATCATCCATTGATAGATTCTTGAATGTTTCCTCAAAAAAGTCATCTCTGTTAATCGAATTGCCACGAAGATCCATCTGTGATACACCATTCTTTGTCTTCATGCCAAGCGTTTCCATGCATTCTGAATAGAAATTAATCACCTTCTCAATAATATCCGTATCTATTTGTTTCTTGAAATGCATTTTTGCCCACGCTTCGCATAATCTCTGTATGCCTTCCATCTGCCTAGTCTGTATCACTATTGAACCCTCACTCTGTTCTATCTGCGTAAACTCTACGAATTTGTTAACTAGTAATTCCTCTGCTTCTTCAGTGATTATAGGTCGTTGCTTCCTCTGGTGGTTTAATAATCCCTTAAGATATTGTACATCGGCAACTTTTGACACGTTCCCTCTCTTCTGACTTAGGATATGCTGCATTTTTGCCCTCACCTGATTCTCGTGATTTTCATGAGTAAGTCGTATAATTACATCAAATCTTGTGAATGTACTTGAATCAAATGGCAGGTTATCGATTAATGTGTCAGATTCCTTCCATGATTCGTTATTCGGGTTGCAGGCTGCTATTACGGTTGTTTTTGTTTCTGCATTGCCTACGTGTCCACCCTTGTTATACGTTGCTCGTTGTTGTTCCTGTGCCTGATTTAGTTTCTTCTGCTCCGACTTTGGCATTTTATCATATTCGTCTATTACGATATGTCCACCATTGTTTAGTATCATGGCACCGGCTCTTAGAATCTTGATACCATCATACTCGTCCAATGCGAATAGTATGCCTATACCTGTTGCGTTTGAACCGTCTATGATTGATGATTTGTTTGATATTTGATCAGCGAATTTAACCAATTCGGATTTTCCTGTGTCGGCTTCTCCAACAAGCATAAGATGTGATTCCTTCCTGTACCCTGGGTATTCTGAACCACCCAGGAGTGATAGGTATATTGCCAACTTCTCAAGCCTCCTACCGTATATCTTCGGACAGAATGACTTTATCATATAATCAAGGTATTTGTCTGGTTCTTCGTTTGCGAATTGTTTGGCTATTGCCAAATCATACTCTGAGAGTGTAACTTCCTTCTGTTCCTCTATATCCTCGACCTTAATGCAGTCAATTAATAATGCCTTCTCCTGTTTGACCTTCTCACCATTGACTGGATCCTCGGTCTTGTATATCCCGATGATACGCTTGTTCTGGCCACTTGCAATATTATTCGTATCGTCACCATGGATATGTGACTTTAGTACTACAGGTGAGTTATTTCTTGCGTTTACCTCTGGCTCTTGGATTAGAACCTTCTGTATATACTTCTCCGTATTTGAATCGAATTTCTTCGGGCTTGGACCAATTATGGTACATTCAAACTGTACGACATCATACAGGTTATCCTCTCTCAAATCTGATAGAGTAATTAGTGGTACGCATGGGCAGTCATACGTTACCCTCATCATACTATTAATTGATTTCTGGAATTGCACCCCTTCTGGTTTTGCTGCATAGAGAACATCTGACTGTTTCGGATCCTTATCTCGTAATGTAGTCCATCTTCTAATCCAATAATGATATATTGCCGAGCACACTGCACCCTTGACTCTCTCAGATAGATCATGTTTTGCTGATTTAATAAATTCTATATCATCTATTACAACATGATACGTACCTGACTTTAGCACGTATCTCAAATCCTGCTCCAGTATGGAATCTCTTAACATATCCTGATACTTTGAAGCCGTGTTGGAATCTTCTTTGGCCTCGCCTCTGTATGCTGCCAACTCCCTATTAATTATGGTTGATAGTCTTTCCTTGACTGTCTTGCCCTCCTTTCTTAGATTTGATGTGTATTCATTCCAGTCCTCCTTCGAGCCGTTGTACTGAAAACCTATCATATCTGACATTTATGATTTCGGACCAGTTAACAAACTAATTTGTTAACTGGTCCTCCTCCTTTTTTCTGTGAGTAATGTTATCATGACTAACCTGATAAAGTTATCATATTTTAATCTTGAGAGGCCTCTAATGTGATGGTCAATCCTGGTATGCATACCATTCGTAATTAGTACGAATCGTCCTGGATCCTTCCTGACTAGTGGATCCAAATCGGTATAATATCTGTCCCTGCCCTTGGGAGTCTTTGGGTAGTTTTTACGTTCTACATCATCGTCAATATATCGCAGATGATGTAGTGTAAATCCATGCTTCTTGAATTTCTTCTTCGTTATGAAACATTCATTATTATAGAATTCTTCTGCCAAACGTGATAATATGTCAACTGCTATACTCATATTATTATCCGTGTCATCTCATTGCTCTCCACCATAGTATCATACTCCCTGCAGTTGCAGATATTATAACTGCAATATATGAATAGAGTATTAAATCAGTATATGTCATTTCATCACAAACATCTTATTATATTGTGTGATTGCAGTGTCAAGTAACATCTGTATTCCTTCTGATACCGTGACGCCATGGTCCTCACAGAATGCTGCGATTATCTCTAACTGTTTAGCAGAAAAATGCAAATCGAACCCTAGATCGAAAAAAGGAGGTGGAGTCATTTATCTGACTCCACTTGTTTTCGTTGGTTTTCCTTGATGTCACGCAGTACTGCACTAGCCAAGTTCTTGATTTGTCCAAGATGTGCAGGGCTTTGGTCGATTGGTGCCTCGGCACATTCCAACCCCCATAGCAGGTCATACCCGATCACCTTCTTGACGATGTCGATACCTAGTTGTCTATCTTCATCTGACAGAATGGTGTCGATGTATTCCTTCTGTTTCTCTGGGTTTTGACGTGCCTGATTCTCTGCTACAGGTCGCATCGTGGCCGTACCCCCCGACTTTGCAGCGATTCCGGCTTCCTTGCTTGGAGCATGGACATACTTGCCATCTGGCCCCTTCACCTGGTGTGTCGAACCATCTGGGTTAACCCACGTGTAGTATGTCTTGTTTTGCCAGTTCTTCTCGATTGAGTGCACCTCTATCGGGCTTCCATTTGCTTGACATTCTGGGCATATCTGTCTAAGATCTGCCGATTGTGGAGATTTCAATTTGAATCTCCCTGAACTTTTATATCGTTCATCTTAATACGTCTTAATAATTTCTTATCAACTAAATAACCGTTATACATTGTATACTTACTGCATTTCATACACGATGGTGATACCCTCATATCTGTAGTTCTCTCAAGCATGTTATCACATGACATGCACCTAATCAGTAGTGGTGGGCCAACTGATGACTGTTTTCGTCTACAAAGTATGCAGATGTGATACCTGATTGACTTGTTACTCTGCCTCTTCTTCTCAAAATCACCTAGTGGTTTTCCACACATTTGATTTAGGCAAAAATCCGTCATGATTATATCAATACACTCCTCATATTTCTATATTTCTCTCTCATATATACCCTGACACATTCTGCACATCTATGACCATATCTACCTGTTATGGCATACTCATGGCCATGTACACAGTGGGTTTTTTTTCTTGTTGGTATATAATTATTTTTAGATCTCTCTATTATGCATTGTTTGCATGATCTACGATATTTTCCTACCACAGCATATTCATGGCCTCTCAAACAATATGTCTTTAATTTCCTCTCTCTAGGGATATAACGTTCACGTTTGTATTTTTTGATGTATTCTGTTATTTTATGTTTCATACATGCGTGACATCGTGGTGCGACCTTTTGCTGCATTAGATTCAGTTTGGCGTCACATGATATACACTTCAAAATCAAAATGTCGCCTTGTCCTAGTCGTTGTCTACATCTACGACATACGAAATAACGAACAGTTAAACCGGATTGCCTTTTGATCTCATACTCTGTCAAATCGTTAGAACAATGAATGTTAACACATTTCAACGTTACATGGTATATTAATACTATATTTAATCCTTCTTTTTCTTGTCTTGTAGTTGATTCTGTAACTGTTCTATTACTTGCTGCTGTTTTGCAAGTTCGGATTTTAATGCGATTATGTAATCTAGCATATCAACTATTGTTGGCATGATTATATGATGTATTTCTTAGTTTATAAATTATGTAATCTTTGGTGATATGCCTGTAGATTCCTCAAAACATACCAACTCACCGGCTATTGTGATTGCCGTTCCTATTGTTGTCGCCCTGATTTTTATAATCTGTGACGCTGCCACTTTTACGCCTTTGATTGCGAATTCAAAATTATCTGCTGATGTTGCACCTGCATTGGCACCTGTAGCATTTGACATAAAACCACCTCTATATTCTGCCACCGTCACACCATTCACGATTAATTCAGCGCTTGCATTTGAATTATTACTACCACCACATCTTATGCTTATTTTTGCACTTGCAAGATACATGTCCTTACCTGTGGAGGCAGTTAATGTTGCTATATCCTGTGCTGTCGTACCTGACGTTACACCATAATCAGTTTTCAGTTTACCACCGAATTCCTTGATGGCTAGATACTCAATATCACTCAACTTTCTTCTCCCACCTTTCAGAGTTGGAAACGTGACAAATGGAAATACCATGCATATCTTAATTGAATTAATGTGTTAACAGTATAAGAATTATGTATCCGTGGTTATTGTTTTTATTGTTCCATTATCGAATTTTATCCTGAATGATTGATTACCAGCGCCATCATCAAATATGTATAATCTTGCAAAACCAGCAGATGGAGTAGATGGTGCAGTGGTAATATCATTCATATCAACATAATCTGTATCTGCCACTAGTCCTGCCGAACCAGCGAACCTGTGCTGACCTGTGGTGTTGGTAAATGAGTAAACAGTCACACCATTATCAGTCAGTAGATAATCTGCTGATGAGTTCAGTTTGATTTCTAATATGTTGCCGCTATTTCCTATTATCTCTGCTACTTTGCTTGAATACTCGCCTATTATGTCAAGCCCCAGATTATCAATTTTCACTCTTGGTGTACTTGCGCCAACTTCAAATTCAAACGTGTTACCAGTTCCAACATTGAGGAATAAATCGTTTGTTAGTGAGAATAGTGACGGCTTTGTTCCTGTGGCATTATAGAAATTCATTATGCTGACATTGGATAAATTCTTGTCGTTAATGTCCACGTCATTGAACAGATTGATACCAGCAGAATCGGCACCGAAGTTGGCTATCTGTGTCGAGATGTCGGTTGCCGTATCGGCATATATTGCTAGTATTCCACTTGTATTTGCTGCACTTAATTGGAATGTAGAACCTGAATTTGTCAGTAAGCCAATTACCGTATCCCCTGTGGCACCTGTAACCTGTAATTGATTGACATCGGTAATACTATTATTTTCCATATCAACATTGACACCATTACATTGTAGTTCTGTTGATGTTAATGTCATCTGTGCGGTACCGTTCATATCCCATACGAATCTGTCTGCAGTTGCAGAGGGTACGTTGAATATCATATCGTCATCGCCACCATTATTGACTAGTTGTATTGAGCCTTGCGTTGTGACCTCTGACATTTTTGATGTGAATTGTACCCTACCTAGAAATACATTATACCAATTTTTGCCAGTTGTTGAACTTCCCAGATTTCCACCTGTTGTTTGATTCGGTAACAGGTCGGAGTTAATATTCGTAGTTCCCAGATTTGATAATGTAGTATTTGCGCCACCACCTACCGTATCGACATAATTTTTTGTCGCTGCGTCCTGTGCTGATGTTGGGTCAGTCACGTTTGTAATCTTGTTGCTGTTCATGTTTAATGTCGTGTTCATTAATGCGTAGATTGATAATGTATCGGTGCCACCGGTTGTGCCAAGTGTCGTATTACCATCATTGATCAGATTTGTGCTAATATCAACTGATGAGAAAAATCCAGTACCCCATCTCAATGTCGATATACCAAGAGTATGTGTCGCTGAAATATCTGGTACGATATTGGCATTCAGTACGAATCTATTTGAGGCATTATACGATATTAATCCATCTACTCCTGCCGGGCTTGATTCCCACGTTATGGATTCACTGTTACCCATTCTGAGAAATCCAGAGTCAGCAGTATCAGTCGCATTTGATGACAGTATGCCAACACCTGCTATGTTGTTACCACCCAGATTCAAATCTTGATTTAATGCTGTTGGTGATGTCAGGTTTGATAGTGTTGTGTTTGCTCCACCTGCAGCCGTGGTAGGTGCTGCATTTAGCAGTGATACAACGTGTACCGTAGTCCCACCGTCATTAGTCCTGAATGTTACGACTGATGTGGTGTTTGCTGTGGTTACGATTCCAGGATCTTCCACAACTTCTGACGGCCATGTTATGACTCTACCACCTGTTGCGTCCTGTGTTACTTCGACTTCCCATTCTATCTGGTTACCTGAGGCAGGATAGTTAGAGAATGTTATCGTGATGTTTGCACCTAATGTCATTGTGGTGGAGTGTGCATTACTGGCAGATAGTGAGATTGTTTGATTTGTCGTTACTGTACCTAATACGTTCACGGAGGGAGTTAATGGGTATGATACCCCACCTCCTGCGCCACCGCCTTCCTCGCCTGACATTAATCTCCATGCAGGTCTATTACCTGCTGTGACATCTTCGATTAGTATTACTACCTCGTCACCAGATAGAGTATAATCAGTATTGCCTGGACATAGTATTCTGCCAGGTGTGGTTGACGTTACCTCATGCGTAATGGTATAACTGTGAGTTGATACTGCGCCTGTAAGAAATAGAATTTGACCATCGTATATTGCAGGGGTTATCGTGTCTATTGTGTCCGATGTTCCTGATTCAACTGCTGCGTAAACTAAACCTCTGGTGTTCTTCTGTGTACCTGCCGAATTCTTTGATATGTCCAAATTACCTGAAGATATTGCACTTGTTTCGGCTGTGAATGATATTGGCCCACCTATCTGACCACCAACATCAAGCCTCAGTTTACCCTCATCTGAGTTTGCTGCCGAATTACCCATTGGTGGAGATTTGGCCATCGTTCTAAATGATGAACCTATACCTGCGTTTGCCTGTCTATTCCGTGCCGATTCCTCAGAATTCCTTCTGTCAATATTCATATTGCTATCAGATAGATTGAATCTTCTCGGTTTACCCATTTACGTGAACACCTTGCTCCCTTGAATTCTTCGTCTTAGACCACCTGCGCCATTTGGTGGTTTTGTTAGACTATACTCGATTCTCTTGGCGACAAGTTTGATAGTGTTAGCACCGTTATCAGAATCACTAATTATCTCATCATTTTCAAGATAGAATGATTCTCCAAATTTTACATCAAACATTGAATCGCCTGATGTAGTTATGTCATATTCCTTATGCCTGAACTTTTCAATCTCTAACTGTGATTTTGCGTCATTTAGTAATTGGTCATAAACCGTGATGTTTGGCCTCTGTAGGAATGTTGGCTCCAAATTCATTGTTGATTCCTGTCCTGATGTGACAAGTAGTGGCTTGATGAATCGGAATCCGTCCATGGTCAAGGTTCTTGTGGCACCGAATGTTTGTGCGAATGTAACAGAGTTGCCATTCTCGTTTATGATCGCATTGCCTGGATTAAATCGTCCAAATTTATCATATACAGATTGATACTGCACACCAAACATCTTTACGTTCCTCCATTCAAATATGTTGACTATCTCCAATTCCTTTGGTGGTACAAAATTGGCTATCACAGCATCAAATCCATAGACAGGTTTTCTTCCTCGATATATCTGAAAACCAGATATGGGCAGTATGACATCTTGCCATGTGTTTGAAAATTCTATTACAAAGTCCTGATATACAACATTATCTGATGAATCAATCATAAACGCCCTGAATCTATGCTCGTCATTTAGTTCGTTACCGCCTATGGTTAGACTGAATTTAGCCCAGAATGCTACTGCACTAATCTGCCCTAAATCCTCGCTGGAAGAACCTTGATTAAACCCTCTCTTCCCATCGTGTGTCAGGTGCATATTCTGCATGTCTAAGGTGGCGGGTTCTGTCTTTGAGTTTGTTCCACCACCATATAGGTCACCGACACCTTCTGATACGGCATTGAAATTATTATTTGGAAATGGAAATCTAATACAGAATCCACATGTATTCTTGTAGTAATCTGATGTTTGTCCTGTGACATCTGTCAGGCTTGAAAGTGCGCCTGATGTTGTCTTGAACTGTATCCCAGAGTCCACACTTTTGGTGAATGATTGTCCTGTGGTATCCGTGATTTGTGGATAGTTGGTTGCGTCAGTTATCTCCGATCTTGGCGTGCCGTTTACCAGATCAACACCATTGACATTTGTGGGAACAGAGTCATACGGGTGGAAGCAGTCATTAGCCCATGCCGAACCGGATATGTCCGTGAAATTGGTAGTTGCATGGTCATACTCGTATATCTTTGCGTTATGAATTGCTGCGACCTGTACCTTGTCATTATTACTATCAAATGAATATTTTTTAACCCACTGTGAACCGTCCCACTCTGCCACCATATTGGAAAAGTTAGCCAAGTCACCTGTGGGTACATCACTATCTACCAGTACTCTGAATCCTCGTGGGAATCCAGTTCTGGTTCCGTCATAACTGTAGCCGTCACCCGCTGTTGCTGCAAGTGCGTCCAGTCCAGCATTATTTGCTGCTACTGCGTCAACCCATGTTCTGAAGAATGCATCGTCCCATACTACCAGATTGATGTCGAAGAATCCACCGTTTGTAAACCCTGATCTTTTTGGATCTGCACCAGAGTTTGACCAGAGTACTGCCTTGTCATCTGTCCATGGGCTATACTGAATGGAATCACCAAACTCGGATTTCATGTCTATTTGTGACCAATTAGTATCTGATGTTTGTGAGCCTATGGATCTTGTTGGTGGCGTGTGTGTACATGCTGAGGTGTCGTCATGGAGTGATTCGAAATGCTCTGCCGTACCATCTGCATTAGTTACCTTGATTTTTGCACCTGTCTTGTATATCGCAGTATTATCATACTCTGGCCTGAATAGAAATTGTATCAACTGTGAATCATACTTTGAAAAATCAACAGGTAATGTGCCATGGTCTGCCGAACCCCAAGCCAAAACGTTAGAGCCTGTTGGTATTGATAACTGACCCTCTTGTTCTCCAACCGTCTTAGGATCCGTTACCTTGGCATTTTTTATCGTCTTAATTGTCGTATTTGATCCAGTTGCCCTGATTTTTGCCTCTATTGCGTTTACTGCACTTGTATCAAACGATAACTCATAGAAGGTTAATGCACCACCTGCTGCTACTGAAGCACCCATCTTATCCACCACATCAATCCAGCGATTATAGACGGTTTCCTCGTTTAGCCCATACTCGTAGTTGTTGGCAGTGTATGATGGTAGGTTATTCCCATCTGTACCATTCCATACTGTATCATGACGTGTTAATGCAGGTTGATTACTGCCCTTATTTTCGTTGTAGTAATCGCCTATATCGTCAGCTACTGCAAATGCGTTTGTAAAGTAGAATGGTTTTGACATGTGTATATGCTGGGTATGATATTCAATCCCAAGGCATTCAAGTGTAAGTATTGATCCCTCGGCTTTTGACTGTGACGGTATTATATCGACAACTTCAAAATATCTATCATACGAATTACTTGATTTGTCATCTATCTGTATGCGGAAACGATCATGAATGTCTATCTGGTTACCAGATACGATATAATTTCCATCGAGTGACCTAAGTATGATTCTAGCCTGATTAACTTCACCTGTACCAGTATCCGTGAATAGTGGTAATGCCTTCACATCACTTGTTATTATTGCGTTGGTTGCATAATTGTCAGAATTGTCATACCACGTTACGACAAGATTATCGAAATTAGATGGCATTTGCCAAATCACCACCTAATGCCAACGATAATATGATACCTACCTGATCCTTGTTTTCACCATCTCGCACAAAACGTATTGACCTGATGTGGTAGCCATACGTTGAAGTCGGATCAACGCTGAACTGTGGCAAGTCATCTAGTCTTAGACCATATCGGCCTTTCGTGTAGCTGGTTGTGGTATTACCATTCTTTAGCCATTTGATTAACTTGTTTATCGAATTTGTTGATACGTTATTATCTGCGTTTCTGATACGTCCTGTTATCTGAATATCCAAGCCCTCAATACCCATGTCCTGCAGTTCATTATTATCCACGTTTACGCCCTCATTCTCTGGTACAGCCCTGCGAAAATCTATGTCCGTTTGGAATATGAAACTACCAGAAGCAGTTATCGGTGATTCGTTGAATAGCACTGTATTGGTTGATGTTGCAGTTGTTTCGGTACCGTTTACAGCACCAGATTGCACTTGCCATATTGCAGCATTCTCTCCGGCCATTATGCTCTAAACCTTCCTCTACCTCTGGAATTTGATATGTTTCCACCGGCTGCCTGTTCCACTATCGATGGCACCTCAAAGTTATTTGTTATCGGTTGTGGTTGTAATCCGGCTAGTACTCTTAGGTTTCCACTACGCTGTCCTTGGCCACCTCTTAATCCACCCATTGTAGTTACGATTATGGAGGAGTATCCCTGTCTTAACTTCTGTTTTTCCTCTCTACTACGGAATGCAAGTATCTCTTTTGTAATGTCACGCCTGAATCTTCTGTCTAGGAATCGTCCGGGTTTGAGTAATTCTGATATGATATACTTTACAATTTCAAAGAAGAATAATGCAAATGCTGCTATACCGGCACCTTTGGCAAACTTTCTCATGATACTGGACATGAAGAATCCAACTGGATTATTTGCCAATGCTTTAATGTTTCCGAATTGATTCTCTGTCATTCTTTGTATATCGCCAACATTGCCAGAAATCATCTGTTTCTGTGACTTTATCGTATCTGTGATGTCTACCTGTCTTTTAATTGAGTCTGGATCAGTTGTTTGTGCCTCACGAATTAACTTCTCTAGATCAGGGCTTTCCTTCTGGTTAATCTGGATTACATGATTGATATGTGTAGGGTTGGCTGATGTAATCTCTAATGATTCTATTACTCTCTCAATCATACGATTGATTTCTTCGGCCAGAGTCATGATTATGATACCGTCACAGTGTCGCCTGTTATCCTTACAAATATATCGATTGACACCTTGCCCTCTGGTGCCTTTGTCACGTCATATTCCTTTAGTACTCCTGTCGCTGCAAAGGTTTTTGTTGCACCTGATACGTTTTTGGCTACTATCTTCCATGCCGTAGATGTCATGTCGCCATCTGTATCAATCTGTCCCAATGTATTTAATGTGGATAATTCAGGTGTTGTTGCAAGTAATGTGGCCGTGAACCAATTATCACCTTTTCCGAATGTATAGAGTGCGTTTGCATCAGTTGTTGCCACTCGGTCTTCGGTTCTGCCGATATGTAGATTTAAGTTTGTTAACATGATATATGTATCAGCACCAACCTCGAGAGTCAGTTCAGAAGCATTGATAATTTCAGATATTTCTCCTAGATTAGCCATAATAATATAATTCCATAATGAATCGTAAATAGAACTAACTTGTCATTGCTGAACATCTTAATACCAGTTGCCTAACCTGTTTATTTGCACCAAAGTCAGGCGTTCTTCTCTCATCTCTCTCTATGTATGCAGATTGTACCTTTGGATCCGTTCCTGCAGTTGGATCCCTCAGGTCATAATTTGCGTTTATCGACTCCTTGATTAGTTTTATGAGATCATCTGCCTTCTCCTCTGCCTTCTGTCCGTCCTTGCCGTCAACGATGAGAAAAATCTTGAATCGTAAATCATGATTTAGAACCTTCTGTGTGTTAGATGATACAGAGCCAGATACCCTTACTATGTCAGTTGCTAGGTCATTTGTCACGTATATCACTGGCAGTGTTGTTTCCTTGTTTACGAAATCAAAGAATTTTATGCCGGCTTGGATCTTCCTTACCTTACCTGACGCACCAGTTGAATCATATAATGAAGTATTTGAATCGAGTATATCGACAATACGTTCCTTAATTGCATAGAGGTCAAGTTCAGCCATCTAGAACCACAGTTTGAATTCGTCCAGGAATCCTCTCTCTCTGCCGTCAAATCTGTGTGAAATGTAAGAGTTACCCTCTATTGATTGTTCCTGAACTATACCATTAATTGTTGATTCAAACATATCTTGCCAGTGCTTGGCACCTTCAAAATCACGATTTCGTCCCTTGAACATGGCAGCCACATAGAAACAGGCTGCTAGTTTAATGTCATTTAATATTGCACCTCCCGAAAGTGGTATTCGCTCATCGTGCTGTTTCAATATGTTATCGATATGTTGGTTTGATACATCACCAAAATTATCTAACACGCTATCGTCAGCAGTATCCGATGTTTCAATATCTAATATTCGTTTGGTTATCGTCTTATCGTAATAACTACCGGCCATATAATCATATCGGATTGAATGAAATTAAGAGAAGTTATCTATATGGTTTCTCATATTCTATTAGTTTTCCCTGATACTCATCTGTTAATTTGATATAATCCACTTCATCAATGAATGTCGGTATAACTCGCTTCATGTATTTCAAATCATTATAATATGAATACCCTACTGCTAAACTCATGATTAAAATAAAAAAAAGATGATGACTATTTCTAGTCAGTTGTGGAAATTCTTACTATAGAAGTGGAATCGATAACACCAGATTTTACTCTCCAAGTTGTGTTAACACGTACCTGATTATCCTCTGGGATTTCGTGCATCTTAACGGTTACATCACGTTTGATTCCAATACCGTATGAGTGTTTTGGAATGCACATGAGAGCGTTAACAGCATTGTTGGTTGTATTACTCTTGTGTTCTACTGCGTTAGTAGTAACAATTTGTACACCCATGAATTCTTCCAAGTTTGCCTTCAACCAGATGTCAGGTACACTTCTAGTGGCCAGACTAGTTACATTTGTAGATGTAATTAGTTCTCTCCATTGTTGTGGATCGACAAATACGACTGGTTTTATTCCACCTCTGAGATAACCTTGATTTTCAAGGTATTCTCTGCCAACGGCTATGCCTGTTTCGTCAAATGCTACTGAAGCAATGTCAGAGCCAGTGATTGTTGCACCAGTGTCACCACGAATCCATAATCCAGGTGTGAGTGTGCCTTCTGCTGAAACTGTATCTAACATGTCAGTTGCTACAAAGTCCTCGAAACTTGCTGCTGAACCTTCTACGATTGCCTGTAGCAAATCGAAGGGTGAGTTTTCAATCTCATCAAAGTCACCGATAAGATATACACCGGTGATTGTTGATGGTGTGACTTCAACAGATGTTAAAGTTTGAGTTGCCTCTGTTGCTGTTGTTCCGACAGTTTGTGAGCCATTAGATGGAATTGTAGTCTTGAAGAATCTTGCACGATCTGCTCCTCCGGCTATACGTTTTGTTTTTGCAAACTCGAATACAGGTTTGAATGAGATTCCACCTGGTACGATTGCTACGTCAGTGTCAAGGTCTTGGGTTGCATGTGTACCTGAAATAGAAACAGCCTCTCTTAATTGGAGTGGTCTACTTCTGAATGTTTCGGTAACCATTGCACCTTCCTTTACCTTTCCGACATTAATAGATCGTAAAGAGTCTAGTGGAATATCAAACTCGTATTTGCCATATTCTGCTAGGCCATGTTTCATGCCTTCTGCTACTTCACTCCAAGTCTTAACCGTGTTACCATTGCTTACCTGTGCAGTTGGTTTTTTGGCTTCTTTGGTGAATGTTGCAATTTCGCTTCTGAGTGCTTTAACTTCCTTTGCGATGTCGGTGTTGGTCATACCATAATCATCAGTCTTGTCAGCCTTTGCTTCAACTGGTTCGCATACTTTTGATTCTGCATTCCATTTGTGGCCTTCTGGACATTCTGCTGGTTCGACTACTGCTGGTTTGTCGCCTGGATCACCACTTGGTATTTCGCCTTGTACTGATTGTGATTTAGGATCGCCAAAACCTTCTTTAGCTACGCATTTGCCTTGTGAAACGTCAAAGACTTGTCCCTCTGGACAGTCATGACCGTTATCCATTTCTTTCTTTTCTTTGTTACAATTACAAGTCATTGTTTATCATCGATATTCGTATATAATAGAGAAGTAATTTTCTTGACAAGTTCGGTAACATCAAAATATCGTGGCTTGTATCCGTCTAAACCACCAAATCCGTCCCTACCGTACATCTGTACTAGTGCCTCTAAATCGACATAATTTAGTATCATACCCTCATTTTCAGGGTTAAATGATGGCAGCATAATACTCTCCCAATGCTCATTGGCTTGTTCGTGTACGATATAATGTCCTAATCCTAGGGCATGGCCAAATTCATGATCCAGTATGGTACGAATTGCATCTACGGATAGAGGTTTTATGCTAAATTCGATATTCTGTGGTGACATATTATCACAGCCTATGCATATCTTGATTGATTTTTTATCATAATATTCTGTGTATATTGTGATGAATGTATATTTTTGTGAGGATTTTGAATGGTTAAATGATGTCAACCCCATAGCATTACTGCCTGAATGGCCTTGATAATCTATGAATATATTACACTCTGGGATCTCACGGACAATTTTATCGTAATGATACTCATATTCATAGTATCTTATCTCCATGTACCAGTTACCACCAGAGTAATTGGTTAATTCACGTTCCCACATCCTCACTGACTGTACTGTTTCATAGAATAGTTTCTCATGAAATAGTTTCTGATACTCCTCTGCAGGTTCCAGTATGCATACGGTAGGATTGTCATCATATATCATTCTCATTGTTTCATAACGGTCAGATTGTAACGACTCACTAAATACTGATGCAGTCATGCCTGTTATTACCAGTATGATAACAAATACGGTTGATTTTAACAATCGAATTGACCCTTAATCTCTCTGGTGAAGAATGAACCCTTGCTGGTTGCACCTTCAAAGGCGTCATATACACGATCTGGCACACCACAGAATACATACTTCTCGCCTGCCAGTATGATACTCATTTCCTGTACCTCTGAGTCATAGATTACCTGTCCTACGAAACTTGATGAATGTGTGAATGCCGTTATACGTTCCTGCAGTAATGCAGTCCAGTTCTCAGGCTTGTCTAGAAATTCAAATCGTAATGGTGTAACTTTGGATATACATTTATCCTTGTCCTTACATTTTTTTATATCTGGGTGTTGTGTTGGGCCTGTTATGCCTACTTGTTCTCGTTTTTTTTTACTTTGCCACAATCCTCACAGTATACCAAGTCTAATGCTTCGAGTACACCTAGTGATTCTAATGCTGCTAGTGTTTCCTTCCTTCTACACATATCGTGTGCTATTGACACTTTCTGATCATGTGGCATATCTGGCTTTTCGTCATCTAGTTTGGATATTTTCTTAGATACACAATCTGGGTCTGCTGGGGCTTGTTCAAATTTCTGGCCTTTCTCATATTTATGATATTCTGGGTTTGAACACTCTTCGATGTAGTGTTCAATTACCCCTACTGTTGTTTCCGGTACGCCTGGAGTTTCCGTTAATGCCAGTCCTTGTGGTACCAGCCCAAATGGCATTGAGAAACAGTCGTTTGGACCATTACAGATTTCCTGCATTTTAACCGGTTCGGCCTCAATTGATGTGAATAATGTTTTGTTACGTGCTAGTGAGGCTGCGCCTTCGTCAGAAATTTCGCCTTCATAATATACGGTTTCTATTGATGGATTATAGTGAAATGTTGCCGTACCGATTTGTTTGCCTGGGTCATGTTCCCAGTTTAACGGTACGGTTACGTTATCAAATCGTTTTAACTCCTCCTTGGTATAGAGGTTATTATTTCGTGATATACGTGGTATAAGTGCAACGCCTTGAATCTTTGCCCTCTCATCAATTCTTGTGTATGATTCGAGTTTCATTAAATTATTTCACCTGTTATGTAATTATAAGAAATAATCATACCTCGGCAAATATCTCGCAATGCTCAACTGTTGTGCATTCCGTGATTTTACACCAATGTATGAGCCTAATATCTCATAATTTGTCATAATAACCCTTTAGTTATCTCGTATACTGTAAACAGCACACCCATGATTGCTATGATGTAATAGAATCCCCTCTCCTTGCCTGTCTGTCGTTTCTCTATATCATTAAAATGTGAGTCAAGTTTGGTTTCCACCTTGGTCATTCTGTCACATAGTTCAGAGATCTTATCTTCCAATCTGTCAAACTTTTCAAACATTCGGTCAGCCAATTTATCCATATCAATCATTTAATACATCACTCATTATACTCTTTAACTTCTCTTTTATTCTTTTTATAGTACTTTTAGACGATAATTTATACTTGTATCGATTCCTCTCTTCTTGAACTAAATTATACCGTAACGGTATGGATTCTGACAGTGTACTTGCGTTAAAATGCCTGTGACATTCTGATTCACGAAGAAGTGCTGATTTTATCTTTGTATGTGTTATATTTTCAACAAGTACAGATGATTTGATGTGTGATTCTGTTGCAGTAGGTGCCAGGACTGTGGCCATCATCACGGTTGTGAATGATACTGATATTATTACCCTCCTAGATGGTACCACCAGATCTGGTATTCCTAATGAGGATTGATTGGCACCTGATATGATGTCATCTAGTACCTGTGAGTTCAGTAGTACCTTGTCACCGTTATTCAGTAACAGGTTGCCTTCTGTATTCAATAATATGTTATCTTCTTGACTCTCAACTACCTGTAATATTACACCCGTATCGGCAGATGTGTTTAATAGTATGCCAGAACCGTCATTGAGTAGTATCTTATCGCCTGTATTAAGGAGAATATAATCGATGGCCATGATTCAATATTAATCCGTACCCCATACTATAAGTTCAGAACCAGAAGCGAAATCTCCAGTGTATTGATCTTTTGATAATATGTGTCTTGTATCATCAATGATATACCCATGTTGACCGTCTTTTTCAAATACCTTGTCTAGAATTTTAATTGTTAATTTCATATCGCTAGACCACTTCCAGAATTGTACAAGTCGGTAATTTCTGAATCGGATAATGTCTAGTTCTCAATTCAATCATAGTAAACCTTTTCTTTGATATTCTGTTATAATGTTTTTGTAGTGTGTAATATCTTTTTGAATTGATTCAATTTCTTTTTTAATTACTTTTCTCATAATGGGGTGATATTTTAGTGAAATATCATTCACATTTATTATTTCATACGTATTTTTGTTAATCATTTTAAAAATTCCTGATTACATAATCTCCTTGTGTTGTACTTGTTGAACCTGCAGCTCCAGTATGTGCAGAATTAATATTAACTGATGTTCCTGATTGTGTCCAACCTGTT
>CAYFOF010000009.1:0-12294 GCA_964344655.1 Candidatus Woesearchaeota archaeon
AACATCTGAACCCAATCTATCTTGATAATGATAATTCACACCAGAAGAATCTTTACTAGCTAACAATTTAGAACCAGCATAGAAATACGTAGTTTCATCAGAAACAGCTTTCTCACCAGTCTCAAAAGTTTCAGGAATATCAACATCTTCAACAGCATAAACATTACTAAACAAAATAAGTAAAACTACAAATATCACCATACTTTTCATAATAACAAATATTAACAATAACTTAAAAAATTAACTAAAAAATGCAGGCATCCTAAAATCGACAAAAACTTCAACTACTAGTTGAACCTTAATCTTT
This sequence comes from Candidatus Woesearchaeota archaeon, assembly GCA_964344655.1. Taxonomy (GTDB): domain Archaea; phylum Nanobdellota; class Nanobdellia; order SCGC-AAA011-G17; family PNOQ01; genus JABJPM01. The sequence continues at coordinate 308 of CAYFOF010000009.1, forward strand.
CCTCCCCTCTGCTATCCACAAGCATCAATGTTCAAGGTAAAAGCTGCTTCCTTCCGGATCTGACTTGATTCCCAAAAACATCAATCCCATGGGACAAAGGATCAACGTCCAGATTAAGACTAATAGCCAAAGCTAAAGCCTCAATTAGGCATTCAACCTCACCATATAGCTCATTTGTGATAACAAGCGAGAGCTAACCGCCCAGTCTAGCCTACATTTAAACAACAAATCCACAACTTTTAAATATTGTGATTTTGGCCCAAATCCATGGAAACTCAAGAATTTTGCAAAATAATAGCAAGAGAAATAGAAAAAAGTAATTTGAAAACCAAAAAACAAATTGCTGACTTAAGAGATAGATTAACAAAAAAATACAAACCAAAGACAATTCCTAGTCTAGTAGAGATATTTACACACCTTCCAAAAGGAGCTTATAATTTCATAATAAAACCAACTAGAACAATGTCTGGAGTAACTCCCCTAGCTTTAATGACAAAACCAATTCCATGCCCACATGGAAAATGCACATACTGTCCTGGTGGATTAAACTCTCAATTTGGAGATGTTCCCCAATCATATACTGGCGGAGAACCCGCAACTATGAGAGCAATAAGAAATAATTTTGATCCCTACCTTCAAGTTTTCAATAGACTAGAACACTATGTTTTACTAGGACATTCCATAGATAAAATAGAAATTATCATAATGGGAGGAACCTTCCCTTCATTCCCAAAAAAATACCAAGAAGAATTTGTAAAATACACATTTAAAGCAATGAACGATTTTTCCAAACTATTTTTCAAAAAAGATGGAACATTAAATCATTCAAAATTCAAAAAATTCTTCGATCTTCCTTCAAAAAATTTCCAAAGTGAAGAAAGAACAAAAAAAATCCACAAAAAACTTCTCAAATTAAAGGGAACATGTAAACTAAAAGAAGAACAAGAAAAAAATGAAACTACAAAAGTAAGGTGCATTGCATTGTGCATAGAAACAAAACCCGATTGGGGACTACTAGAACACGGAAATCAAATGCTTAAACTAGGATGTACAAGAGTAGAATTAGGAATACAAAGCGTATATGAAGATGTAATAAAAAAAATACATCGGGGACATACAATAAAAGATACAATAAATTCAATAAAAACATTAAAAGATCTTGGATTTAAAATTTCTGCACATTATATGCCCGGACTTCCATTAACAAACAAAAAAAGAGATTTACAAGGAATGAAAGAATTATTTTCAAATGAAAATTACAAACCAGATATGTTAAAATTATATCCAACAATGGTTTCTAAAGGGACTCCATTATATCAAGATTACATAAAGAAAAAATTTAAACCAGTATCTGCAAAAGAAGCAGCAAAACTAATTGCAGAATTCAAAAAATACGTTCCAGAATACTGCAGAATTCAACGTATTCAAAGAGATGTCCCAACAAAACAATGGGAGGCGGGAGTAGAGTTAACAAATTTCAGACAATACCTATTCCAAAAACATAAACCAAAATGTAGATGCATAAGATGCAGAGAACCCAGGAAAAGAGAAATATCTTGGAATAATATAAAAATAAAAATACAAGAATATAAAGCATCAAAAGGAAAAGAATTCTTTATTTCAGCAGAAGATACAAAAAACGATTTAATAATTGGATTTATTAGAATGAGATTTCCTTCAGAAAGTCTAAGAAAAGAAATAACAAAGTCTTCAGCAATCATAAGAGAGCTACACGTTTATGGGGCTGCAACTGCAATTGGAGAAGAAGGAAAAGTCCAACACAAAGGATGGGGTAAAAAACTTTTAGAAACTGCAGAAAAAATAGCTAAAAAACAAAACAAAAACAAAATGGTAATTATTTCTGGAATTGGAGTAAAAGAATATTACAAAAAATTAGGGTATAAAAAACAAGGGCCTTATGTTATTAAAAAATTAAAATAAAAAAGAAAAGATTAAGACCAATCAATATTTTTTAGATCCGGAACCAATGATGGATCTCCATATAAAATGAACCTATCTGCATAAGAAGTTATTCCATCAAATCTTCCACAATCATGATCGTGCCATAATTTAATATTCAATAATCCGGCAGACATATTATTGCTTGTTTGTCTTTTAATTGCTCCAAGTTCACAATTTTTTATACTATTATATTCTGCAATTCCAACTGCACCAAAATAACTCATAACACCCCTTCTTAAAAGAGTTGGAGCAAAAGTAAACTGCTCATGATCTTGCCAAAAGTTTCCAGTAGAACAAGCCATTCCAAAGGAATATGTCAAATCAAACAATGGCAAATAGTTGTCATGCCATGGGTAAGAAGACAAAGTTTCCATCCATCCTCCCCTCCAACCATGATCTGCAAAAGTCAAGAAATGTAATTTTCTATATTCATCAAAATTTGCAGGGGCGGGACCAGTAGCAACAGAGCAACCATTCATGTAATTATTATTTTCTGTACAATTATAATAATCTGTTCCACAAGTATAACAAGAAGCATTGTATCTCCCCAAAGAAGTAATATTTTTCAAATATTGTGCATTGTGGATTGTGTCATCATCTCCAGGCAACCCAAATTGTAAATCAGAAGCAATAGACAATCCAAAATATTCTTCTCCATGTATCTCTTCCATTATATCTGCATAATATAAATCCCTCATTAAATAGGAAGACACATCCGAAATAGTCATTCCATACGCTCTACCAGTAGGCATAACAAAATAATCAAAAGGATGTATTTTGACCAAATTTAAAGCAGTTCCATTAACATTATTTAATTTAGAATAAAAATTAAAAAATGGTCCTTCAAACGCATCAGCCCAAAAAAGAAAATTATCATTTCCATCATTAACTAATTGAGGATTATACGAAACAGAATTATCATCGAAAACAATTTCATTTTCAATAATTGAACTTCCGTCAGATCCATTAAATTTAGAATAAACCACCTCAAAACCATAATATTCATCAGACCAAACAAAATGAAGATTGTCTTCCGAATCAATATCTAAATCATACGTTCCATGCTCAGAAGCATAATATCCTTCATTAGAAACTAAAGATCGATTTATTTCTAAAAGCATACTTTCATTAAATTTAGAATAAAGAATTTCTCTTGTAGATGCTTCTTGACGTATCCAAGAGACAAAAACATTTTTCTCAGTGTCAACAACAATTTCCGGAGATTCAAGTTTATTTGATGGAAGATATGTTGTGAAATCAAATAAATAACTATCTATAATAATCTCTCCACCCGAACCATTTAATTTAGAATAAAAAATAGAGTTATATTTCCCAGTATATAATTGATTTTCATGCCAAGCAATATGTGCATCTCCACTATAATCTATATCAATCTTAGGATTTTTAGCCCATGTTGTCGAAGTCAAAGAAGATACTAATGTAGAATTAATTAATGCACCTCCTGTTGTACCATTAAACTTAGAATAAAACACCCTATAAAGAGAATCAGTAGAATTATACTTATCTGTCCAAACAACATGAAAATCATCATTTGAGTCTAAATCAACAGCAATATGATTAGAGCTAAGATCTATTGATTCTCTAGAAACTATCTTTGGACCAAAAATAGTTTCTCCATTACTTCCATTAATTTTAAAATAATTAACTTGATCGAAAGTATCATTATAATCAGAGACTAATATATGCATATTTTCATCATTATCAACAACAAAATCAAATTCACTAATTGTTCTAGAATGATCTCCCAAATCAAAAGAAATGTTATCTAATGTGATATTATCAGAATTCTTATCTATCTGATAATATCTCATTTCCATTCCTGGGGAAGATACAGAGGTAGTATTTTTTACCAAAATATAAGAATAATCATCACTTACACTAATGGGGCCACTAAATAATGGACTAGGACTAGATGAACTGACAAAAAGATTATTTGGATCAAGACCATAGAAAGCATCTTTTGCATCCCGTTTAGCTTCACTTTCATCTTCATCATAACAACTTGAGAAGATAGAATCAATTATTCCTCTCGGACTAGAAATTATAAAAAGGCTATTCGGGGTGAGATTCCCAAATAAATTATAATAACTATCTTTAATAAATTCATCAACTAAAAAACTTTGAGAATAAAAAAATACTAAATTATCATTAGAACAACCATAATCCATTGGAGCCCATGAAACATTTGCATCTGCAACATCTAAAATAATTCTATGGTCTCCTGCCGCCAAAAAAGAAGAAGCTATGGAATGCATCCCAAATAATTCACTAACATTACTATCGGATTTATCTGTTGGAAATTCTTTACTAGTATAATTTAAAACATCTACAGAATTAACCAAAATAATATCTTCTGGATTCACAAGACCAATATATTCAAACAATAATTCATCCTTAGTAAACTCTTCTTTCAACACTGCACTATCATTAATATATTCAGAAACAGAAGAATCTAGGTCACCAATAACAAAAATATCTTTTCCATCAATATAAGATTTTGACGCATTCAAATTACTATTATCCAAAAATAAAATAGGCATATTATAATAAGAAGCATAAACAGAACCCATTAATCCTTCTTCATATCCATCATAATCAACAATTACTAAACTTTCATAATTATCCCAATAAGAAATATAATCATCAGAACTCAAATTAACCAATTGAGAAGAATTTAATCCAGGACCAAAATAAGAATTTGGATCTTGTTGAATAACTGATTGAGACGTTCCTGAATCAGAACCCAAAACATCTAACACGTCTTGAGAAATATCATTCACAAGAATAACTTCAGAAGGAGCATAAAGCTGCATAAAGTGAATAACAGAATCTATATCAAAGGATGTATCATTTTCACTGTGATATGTTAAGACAGGATATTTAGTAACAGCACCCGATTCGTCCGTCCAAGTAGAAACAGGAACCAAAGATAAAACATCTCTCCAATCTTCATCCGAAATTAAAAAAGCTTGATCATCAACAAATTTAGAACTATCTTTTTCATTAATCTCTTGATAAGACCCATAAGTAATATTCAATCTTGGGGCATTACTTTGTGAAGTTTCATAAGATTTTAAATAAAAAGCTCTAGATTTTAATGACCCAGGATCACTAACAGTCCATCTAAAGTGAGTTTTTCCATTTTTATTGATATAACTCTCTTGTTGCTCAGTCAATTCATAAGAACGAACACTGGCGGAAGTAAAGGTAAATTCACTCAAAAGTTCATACCCTTCTGGACCTTCAATCCATACTTTGTAGGTTTTACCAGTATTTCTAGTTGCGGGATAAGAATCTTCATCCCAATATAGGGTAGCAGAAGAAACAGTTGAATTATCAGGAATCCCAGAGGTATTTATATCTGCATATCCAATGGAATCGATATTAGGAATAAACATATTATTTGCAGCAACATACAACAAAGCATCATCATAATCAGCACCAGTTTCAGAATGAACGTGCCAATCATCATTTCCTGTACCAACATAAAACATATCACTATCTGCCAAAGCAGAAGGAATAAAACATAAAACTAAAACTATCAAAAATAAATTCTTCATTAAACACCACCCCATGACAAACAAAAAACAAAAACAGTATATAAATATTTCTAGACTAAAAACTCTAAAATAAAAAACCTTAAATACATTCTTAACAAAAACAAACAAATGAAAGATAATATTACTATAAAAGGCCTAGACCAATTCGACGAACAAGAAATTGCAAAAATAAAAGAATTAACATACTCTAATTTTGAAAAAATTTCTAGAGACGTAACAGGAGATTTAGTTTTACACGCAAAAAAACACAACAAAGATGGAGACAGAGCAAAATACTCATTCCATGCAAAAATCCAAACTCCAGACAATTTAATAAATGTAGAAGACACAGATTGGTTACTTTCAACCGCATTACATAAAGTAATGAACAAACTAAAGAATAGCACACATCATAAACTGAAAAATGAATAAACAAGTAATTTTAGTAAGAAAAGATCTAAATCTAAGTAAAGGAAAATTAGCGGCACAAGTAGCTCATGCTTCAGTAGAAGCAACATTAAACTCAAATAAACAAAAAGTTCTAAACTGGAGAAAAACAGGAATGAAAAAAGTGATTCTAAAAGTAGAAGATAAAAAAGAATTACTAAAATACCAAAGACTTGCAAAAAAAGAAAAACTGGTAGCTTCAATAATAAAAGATGCTGGAAAAACAGAAATTCCAAAAGGAACAACAACTTGTCTAGGAATAGGCCCAGATAAAGAAGAAATAATAGACAAAATAACAAATAAACTAAAAATCATATAAATATTTATTAATTAATTTTTACTTCTTCAATTATGCCAATAGACTATCAATCATTAGAAACTTTAGTTGAAGAAGAAAATATAAATGGCATTGGCGCATTATTTACAAATTTAGGTTATACCATAACAGATGTACAAAATGAATTTGGAGAAGATTCAAGAGAAGTACAACATTATGAAAGATATTTAGCAAATCAATTAGTAATAAACAAAGATGAACCAACAGAAAAACCAAGAAAAAGAAGAAAACCAAACGGCAAAGGATTTAAAATAAGAGGATATAAACACGCAGAAGAGATATTAGCCTGGCCAACAAACTACAATGCACTAAGACTACTAGTTTATGATGTTACAAGGGATGGAGATTTCGCAAATTCTCTAGATGAAACAGGACTAAGACACCAATATCACAGAATTTCTGGATTAGCAAAAACTATACTTTCACACAGAAAACAATAACTTTATAAATACTAAATCTACCCGAATTTTAGGACGGTCAAAGCGACCTGGATATACCCGAACTCGTCCCGATCTCGGAAGTCAAGCAGGTCCACGTTCTGTGCTGTACTGTATTTTATACGGGAACCTCAGAAAGCTGTCCACTTTATTTTTCAAAACCTTTTTAATTAATTAAAATAATTCAAACCTATGAAAAAACAAAAAGATATAGAAATCGCTAAAGAAAGAATAAAAACACTATTTGAACAAGCAGAAAAGGCAAATCAAATTTTAGCAAATAAATACATTCAAACAGCAAGAAAAATTGCTATGAAATTTAATCTAAGACTTCCAAGATACTACAATAGAAAATTCTGCAAACATTGTTACAATTATTTCAAAAAAGATAATTACAGGGTTAGAACAAAAAATAATAAAGTGATTTACACATGTAAAAACTGTAATAAATTCACTAGATACCCAATACCTAAGAAATCAAAATAGAGTGCAACTTAAACCAATTCTTTTTTACCCAATCTCTTTCTAAACTAAATAAAAAATCATATCCTCTTTTCTTAATTTCTTTATCAACAATCCCCCCCTTGTGTGGATGTCTAAATTGTTGAGGATAAGGACTATGAAATCCATGCATATAATGTATCAACTCATGTGCGATAGTAGTCTCTAAAATAAAATCGGGAACATCTGGATATTTAAACAAAGAATTTATAGCAATTTCAGTTGAACCATTTTTTAACATTTTAATATGTGCAAACTTATTCTTCCATTTACCCTTAAATCTAATCACAACATTATTTTTTCGTTCAACTTCAGGGATAATTTTATCCCAAACAATATCTAAACGTTCTTGCAACCATAAATCATCTCTCATAATAATAAAGAAAAAGAGTTAGAATTTAAAACTTTTTAAATTGTGCAACGTCTTCAAGCATATCTACATGACCTAAAAACAAAGCTCTGCAACAATACCTATCAAGACCAAGTTCATCCATAACTTTCTTAGGATCTTCTCCAGCCTCAACTTTCTCCAAATATTTCTCCCACAAATGCCCGACAGGCTTTCCACAACTGAAACATCTTATTGGTATTATCATTTTTCTATCTGTACGATTTTTGTCTCTTAGCTCTAGCTTTAGAATCGTTTGGTTTACAAACTTCTTTTCTTCTAGTATCCGCAACAACTAAGTTTCTATCATATTCTAAAAACTTATTCTTTAACTTTCCATCTGCTTCAACTAAACATCTTGCAATTGCCAAACGTGCAGCCTCTGCTTGAGATTGCCATCCTCCACCATTAACACTAACACTAATGTCATATTTACCAGAAATATTTCCAGCAAGCAATAATGGTTCAGAAATTTTTAACTTAGCAATTTCTGGTTGATAATTTTCTAAAGTTTGATAATTAATTCTCACAATACCCTTTCCTGCTTTCATAGTAGCTCTAGCTATTGCAGTTTTTCTCTTTCCAGCTTTATGTATTGTTTTCATTTTTTCAAGTGTTGGCAAAGTTCTCCAACAGTAACGTAAGATAATACTCTACTGCCAGAAACATCCGCGCTTTTAATTGTTTCTAATTTCTTATCATTAAATTCTGAAGGCACTCCAAGATAACACATTACTCTTTTATATGCCAATTCTCCCTTCTTTTGTTTATATGGCAACATTCCTCTAACCATTCTTCTAATAAATCTGTCTGCCATTTTTGGAAAATAAGGTCCCTTCAAAGCATCACCAATTTCATATTTTTCTCTATATCTAGTTAAAACTGATTTTTTCTTTCCAGTTATAACAGCATTTTCACAATTAACAACATTAACTTCTTCACCCATTAATGCTTTCTTAGCCACCCAAGTAGCCATCCTTCCAGCAATTAAATTTGTTGCATCTACTACTATCATCCTAAAATCCTCGCATCCTTTATTTTTGGGTTTTTTTCAAATAATTCTCTTATTGTCATTTTATCTTTTAATTTTTCAGAAGCACTTTCACTAAATTGGAAAGCAACAACCGTAACTTTATGATCTAAACTTCCTTCACCTAAAACTTTTCCAGGAACTATAACTGTTTCACCTTCTTTACTAGAGGCATTTATTTTTTCAATATTAACTTTTCTTCTATTTCTCGTAGATTTTTCTAGATCCTTAACAATTCTCTTCCAAAATGCAGAGCTCTCTCTACCCGCATACTCTTTCAAATCTTGTATCAAAGATACAAGGTGTTTGTTTGTTGATCCGGTTTTCATTTTTTTTCATATCCTCATGCGAGGGACAGGACTCGAACCTGCGTAGGCACTAAGCCACATGGGCCTTAACCATGTCCGTTTGACCACTCCGGCACCCCCGCAACAATAATCCTGATTATTTTTTTATGAGTTTTTTAGCCATATCTGTTATTTGTTTATCTTTTCCGCCCTTCATAGCTTTCTCAAAATCATCTAATTTATCATTAAATTTATTAAGAGCCGCTACGAAAATTTCATTTGCAGTCATTTGTCCAAATGACTCTAAGTAAAATATAAATGAGTTTTCTTCGTATTCAACTTTCAAAAGATCATCACACACTCCTTCACAAGCATCGTATAATCTTTCATTCAACAAAGCTTCTTCATCAAATTTCCCATCTTTTATTGCAGCCTCAGGATATTGATCTCTAAATTGATTTATCTTTGCTGCATCATTATTTATAATAAATTTAGGTTTGTGATGATAAAAAGCTGCACCAGGAGCATATTTCATATGTTCCTTTCCTTTTCCCAAAATCGCTATAGCATTTAATTTTAATTCTTGTCCTTCTAATAATTTCACAACAGGCATTTCACTAAAAACGGGCTTAACTTTCTCATCTTTGGAAACAATATCTGAAGCATAAACAGTACAAGGACCTTTTGCTTCTAAAGAAAATTCAACTTGACACAAAGGACATCCTTTACCTGCACATTTACAATTTTCTTTTTCATTATAAGTATTCAAATCAGTAGTCAAAGGTATTAATCCCAACCTATTAGCAATTATCTCATCAAAAGATGCAGAATCATTTTTCACAAACTCAACCTCTTCAATTGCCATAACTGGAACACCAGATACAATCATTCTTCTAAATGTATTCATTTCAGAACCATCAGCATTAGTAAATTCTAATACTAACTTTTCATCAGTTTTATTGATTATTTTAGCTTCCATCTTTAAACTCTTCTACCTCTCTTTCCTCCTTTTTTTCTACATCCATCATGTGCAATTGGTGTAACCTCTTCAATATCTCCTATTCTTAATCCTGCTCTAGTCAAAGTTCTTATTGCTGCTTGTGCACCAGGACCAGTACTTGAAGGGCCATTATGACCTCCGGGAGCTCTAACTTTAATATGAACTGCATTAATTCCTTTTTCTAATACATTTTCAGCAGCCATTTTAGCAGCAGTCATAGCAACAGTTGGACTAGCTTCCAATCTATGAGTTTTTGTAACCATTCCACCGCTAACTTTAGTTATAGTTTCTGATCCAGTAATATCTGTAACATGAATTATAGTATTATTATAAGAAGCATAAATATGAACTATTCCCCATTTTAATTTCTTTTGTACAGGTTTCATTTTATTCACTAGCCTCCGCAACCTCTGCAGGCTTTTCTTCTTCTACTTTCTTTTCTTCCTTAGGACTTTCCTTTACATCTTCCTTTTTAGATTCTTTCTTTTTAGCTTTAACTTCTTCTAAAATAGCTTCATCTTTTTTAGTTAAAACAGCCCTTTCTGGATGATCTGCTTTTGCCAAAGTTGAATTAGCATTAAAGGATATTTTAGATTCATCTTCTAAAGAAACCATAAATGAAGGAGAACTAACTTTTTGATCTCCAATTAAAATATGTCCATGAACAATAAATTGTCTAGCTTGTTTAACAGACCTAGCTAAACCTTTTCTAACCACAATAGTTTGTAACCTTCTCTCAAAGAAATCACTTGCTTTTAATCCTAAAACATCTTCAATTGTAGAATCTTTAGTTAATACACCAAATTTAACCAACCTACTTAATAATTGATCTTTTTCTTTTTGAGCTTGTTCTGATAATTTATTAGCAATAATTCTTTTAGCTTGTGCTCTAGCTTTCTTTAATTTAGCAACCTCTTTCCATATTTCTTTTTTATTTTTAAAGCCATAATTAAGAATGTAATCCTTTTCCTCAATAATTCTATCCTTTTGCCAAGGATGCATAGGAGTTTCATATTTTTTTCTTAATTTTTTTACTTGACCCATTTTACTTCTTCTTCCTCTTTACACCAAGAGATTTACCTTTAGCCCTAAAGTGACCTTTAGTTCTTTGACCCCTAACTGGTAAACCAGCAGCATGTCTCATACCACGATAACTCTTAATTTTCTTTAATCTTTTAACATCAAATTCTGTTCTTAATTTTAAATCAACATTTAATAAATGATTATCACTACCTTCATCATAATCATTTCTTCTATTTAACATCCATTTAGGAAGTTTACTTAAATCTTCTAAAGTAGCCTCTATTTTTTTAACTTCAGAATCATCCAAATAACCTGCTTTTTTATTAACATCAACACCAGAAAGATGACAAATAGCATTTGCCATAGAAAAACTAATACCCTTAACTTTAGTCAATCCATGTTTTACAGATTTATGACCATCTAAGTCAGCGGCAAATACACGAATAATATGCTTTATTTTTTTGTCTTCCATTCTCATATTTGTGTTATGGACCTATTTAAAAAGGTTTTGCCTAAGATCGAACAAACAGTTTGTGTTTATCCTCATCATCTAATTCGGCATAGATCCTCCTTATTATTGTTTTCTTTGGATCTGGAACCAATTTTACCCGTTCCTTCAAATCATCAAAAGATTCAAATGGCTTTTCTTCACGTTCTTCCAATATCATCAGAGTGTGTTTCTTACCTATTCCAGGCAAAAGTTCTAATTGGTGCACTCTCATATTTATCGGTCCTGCGTTGTTGAAGAAACCTACAAATTTTTCTTCATTTGCATCAACCATTTTTTCGATGACGAAATCCAATTCCATCTTCGCGGTCTGAGTCAACTTCGAAAGAGGCAATTTACCAACAATATGGTGAATCTTATCCCTTTTTCCTTCCCCAATATATACTTCTTCATGAGGTTGGAGAAATTCTCCTTTTTTTGGAACCAATTCCAACAGCGTGAAAAAATTTTTTCCTATAGCTTGAGCTATTGCTGTCTTCTGGTGCATAGGTCTCGTATCGAAAGGAT
>CAYFOF010000010.1:0-1435 GCA_964344655.1 Candidatus Woesearchaeota archaeon
TTGATTTAACGACTACACTTTGTTTCGTCCAAATTTTTTATTACTTTAACGAGGGGGAGTTCCTAACTATAACTAAACTAAAAATTAAAAAAATAGAGGAGGCGAGAAAACTTTATTCTATTTCACAATTGCACTTGTCAATCCAAGAACAAAAACTACATTCTTCAGAGGGGGCGGGAATTTCATCTTCTAAAACTTTCACTGCGTTCTTAAAAATTTTTTCAGCGTTCTTGATATTGACTTTAATTTTAACTATATCTGTGTTGAAACAAACATGACCATTTGGCTCAACTTTATGAGGGTGATAAAAGATTAAGTATGTGTATTCCTCGGTTTCATATCCATTCTTTCTTAATAAGAAATTGTAGATATCCATTTGATCCTGATAATGCTCGTGAGTATCTTCTTTCAGAGGATAACCTCTTGTCTTATAGTCTAAAACAACTAACTTCTTGCCTTTTTTCAAAATATTATCTACTGCTCCACGAAATAAATTACCTTTTCTATCTGTCCATTGAATGCCTTTGAAATTGCTTCTCCAAATTTTCAATAATTCTTCGTCATCAAATAACTTATACCCTTTCAGTTTTGATAATTCAGGAGGCAATTCTCCTTTCTTCATAAATCTGTCAAAATGATCTTTCAGGATTTTATCCATTCCTGATGGTAAAGAGGGAAAAATAGAATCTGGTCTCCTGATTTTCTTATTGAAATGAAGCCAGAAGCATCTAGGGCAGTCTTTCAATAACGATAAACTTGATGGGGAAAATTTGTATGTCATTTTGAATCCTCCTTTTTCTGCTTATTTTCGTCCAAAAACGACTTTACTTTCTTTTTAGGGATTAATTTAGTTTTCTTATCCTCTAACACTTTAGAAATATATTCCATACGAAAAGAGGCTTCTTCCAATAAGTCAGCCCATTTTCTTACGAACACACGATTTCCTTCTAAAGAATCAACTGTATCTCCTGTAAACTGTTCTTTTATTTTTCTATCAAAAAACTTAATGTGTTCTTTTGATAAATCTGTGTACATTAGAATATAATCCCAATGATGTCTAGTCTTTGAATTAAAAACTGGTATTTTATCTACCTCCGCTCTATAATCTTCTAATTGCCGGTAGTTATCAGTTTTTAGCAGGTGTTTTGGTTTCTTAATTTCAACTATCAAGTGCTTTTTTACTCTTCCTCCTGTCTGAGCACAGATAAATAAATCCACTTGTTTTTTAGAAGCCTTAATTTTATTATAGTCTTCAGAACTGATATTCAAAACTTTCTTACAATAAATATCTTGCAACTTATTAAAATCATCTTCCTCAGATCCAACCATTAAGTTATATTCTTCTCCGAATATCCAAAAAGAATCTTCTATCTCTTGTTGTAGATCAGATTCAGCGAAATATTGAGAATCGTCATAAACCATCTTTTTTAGTTTT
>CAYFOF010000010.1:1445-1771 GCA_964344655.1 Candidatus Woesearchaeota archaeon
AGTATCCTTCCTTCTCTCAACCAATTGAATAGTGCCAAGAATATTCTTTAAGCCATAATTGTCTAATAACCTTTTTAACTCATCCAAATATTCCTCATTTTCCTCATCTAATAACACTGACAATATGTCATACAATGTGTCCCTAGACTTATCATCATCTAATAATCTATTAATCAACTCTAAGAGAACTCTTATTTGACTATTATTTGTCTTTGTTGATACTAACGATGGAGCAAAGCTTATAACATCCTTGACAGCTTTTTCATATAACGGTTTTTTTACTTGTTCTTCAAAATTCTTTATGTTTATTACTATAATATTATCTA
>CAYFOF010000010.1:1781-10853 GCA_964344655.1 Candidatus Woesearchaeota archaeon
TTAAATTTTTCAAATTTATTGTCGGCAAATTTCTTGATGTAGGGCTTTCTTTTTTCCTTAAGATATTTATCAATAAATTTAATGAGGCTACAATAAGTATCTTCTCCTTTGGTTTTCAAAACGTGAAAATCATCAAAATAAGAGCTAGTAACATATATGGAATGATAAAAATCATCACCTTTATTATTTAATGTAGTTGTTTTTACAAAAACTTCTTTGCCTTTTGAATTTAATAAATAATATCTTGAGGACTGATTTTTTAATTGCTGTTTCCATTTAATAAACTTAAAATCAAATTTCTTATCTCCAATCTCAATGTCTTTTTCTAATACAGTCGGTTCTTTATACTTTTCATAATCTAGTGGTTTATCATCTATACTTATGTTGATGTTCAACAATTCTATTACCCAGCAGAATTCCAGAGAAATGCTTTCTTTCAGTCTGTCTAAAATGTCTTTTGAATTATTTGAAGTTAATATACCACATTCTGACATTGCTCCAAAATGAAAAGTTGTTTCAGTACCTGGTTTTTTTGTGGTCTTTGTAACTTTTGTAAGTTGATAATTATCCAATGAATCTTTTTTTATCTTTATTGAATATTGGAAATTTTTGCTTGGTTCTTCCTCATATATTGTCTTCCAGTTGACAGCACTAGAAAATTTGATAAAAGAAAATCTACCAAAACCCTTCTCTCCATGCGGTAGAGAATATTGCTTCTCCTTTTCTTCAGATTTTGGTGAAATATTAAATTTGCCAAAGAGTTTCTTATTTAGTTGCTTAAAATTTATTCCACAACCATCATCAATTATTGATAATTCTTTAATATACTTAGAATCCTTTTTTATTTTTATTATGATATTTTTAGCTCCTGCATCAATTGAGTTCCATATATACTCATTAAATGCATCAAATGGATTTTTGATATTTCTAATTATTTCCCTCTTTACACTATCTCCATCAATCCCTAATTGTTGAATTTGGTTGTTTTCATCAGCGTTATTCATCCGATAACCTCCAGAGCGTCAAAATTAATAAAGTTGATCTCCACCTTGAAATTTCTTTCTCTTTTTTATTGTAAATATTTCTTCCATGAAGAATTTTATTTCTAGGACCATCACAAAATATGTCATTAACAATAATATTGTGGAATTTGTCTTTAGGAAAGAGACTTTTGGACAATTCTCCCAGTTCCCACTCTGCCTTTGAATTCTTTACATATTTAGAAAACTTCTTTTTGGAATTGTAGCCTTTTCTAACATATTTCTTTTTCATTCCTAATTCCCAAAGAATCCCTTCCGCGTGAGGTAATAATAAAGTAATTGAACAAGAATAATTCTTTTTAGCATGAAAATCAAATCCCTCTTTTATGATTTTATATCTCTCTGGAAATTTTTTCTTAATTTCTTTAAGAACATCATTCAAATTATCTTTATGATAAAACCACCGATTAACTTTATTCTTAAATCCATTTTCACCATATTTTTTGTATAGACCAAAGCAATAATCCCCAAAATTGATGGATTTTTTGTTTACAAGCCAGCCCCACTCTTTAATGAATTTTTTGAATGCAGGAGTTTGCATTTCTTTGGCTTTTGCAGTTAAATTCTTAAAGTCAGTCAGCTCAAAGATAGGAATAAAACTTCTTTGCCATTGTTCCATTATTTTCAAACTAGGCATTATATTTTTGCTAATGGATTCAATTGCTCTGAAAGTAGGTTCCATTGCTCTTGAAATTGCTTGCATATTAGCAATCATGGGAGCCATAGCAATCTGCATTTGCTTTGCAGCCTTTAGAAGTGCTTCTTCTCTTTTCTTATCTTTTTCATCCATTATTAAACTCCTCAACAATCTTAATCTCATCTGAAGTTAAATCATAAAGCCTGTAAACTAATTGATCAATCTCTTTCTCTAATCTTTTTACTTTGGCTTGTTTGTCTGGATTGTCTAAATAATCCTCGTCTTTGGTTATGGAGAGGATTTGATCTACTAATTGGATGAATGGTTTTTGATCTTTTAAAGATATATCTGCTATAGGAAGTTTACGAAAATCATCTGGGTAAAAATAATTTTTTAGGCGATGACGGCGGATATTGTTAAGATATCTAAAAGCAAATGAAGAATTTAATAAAGCCAATATATATTTTAAATTAAATCTCTGAGAAATACTTTCCAGTTTTTCACGAGAAAAATTATTAAATTTCTTGATGCTTGTTTGGATACTTTTGTTATTGATTCCTTTTAAATCTACAAACTTCATTAGTATAACGATACTATCATTGCATACTAATTTCTCTTCATCATAGATACCACCAGTAACACGTCCTCGCATAATTTTTGGACGATCATAGAGTTCTGGAAATGTTGGTCTACTTAATTGTGCAGGTACTCGTGGTGTTCCCCATTCTAAAAATTTTTTCCGCTTAAGTATGTACGAATCAATGTCCTTCCCTTCAATATATGTACGTGAATGAATTTCTGTCGGAGTTTTAGATATTAAATCGTCTTTAGCAAAAGCCCCTTGTGCTTTTTTCTCATCAGCATTGATAACCATACCCTTACTCATATAACATATATCTCCTAGTCTAATACTTTTAATACTTATATTTATAGGGCTAAATTCCTTACGAAAAGCATCTTTTCCTAGTTCTTTAAAATCGGCTGTTGGAATTTCTATTCTTTTAATTACATTATCAAAATATTCACTACGAATTAATTTTCTTGTTACCGAATCAGATACCTTCCCTATATGAAGTACAACAGGTATGACACCTGCTTCAAAAACCACCATATTATCAAAATAATCTATAGAGCGCATAAAGTATTTCTCTTGTATAAGATCAAGAAGTTTATATGCGTATTTGGATGTACAAACAGCATTTGAAACAATATAAATTACTTCTCCTTTTTCGTTTGCAATGTTGATTCCTTTCTCAATAAATGGAATCATCAAATCCCATTTTTCATAAAGTGTTTTATAATCTCCTGAGGCTTCTAACTTCTTCCTAAATTCTAAATATTCTGGACCAGAGTCAGCTCTAACATACGGCGGATTAGCTATCACAACATCAAATCCTGGATTCTCTCTCTGGAAAACCTCCGCAAAATATAACTTCCATAGAAAGAACGGCTTTGATTTATTCTTCTTATACTCTTGTAACTTCTCAATCGCTTCTTCATTGCCTTCTTCTTTCAAAGTTTCTTCAATCAACTCCCATTCTAACTGATCAATCTTCTCTCTGTATTCTCTCTTTAAATTCCGATTTTGCTCATTGAAGAATTTTCTCTGTAATTTCTTTAATTCAGATAATTTTCGTTGAGATTCTTTAACTCTTTTCTGAATAGAATCGCTTAAAGTTACTTGAGAAGAAGTCTTATCCTTCATTGCTTCAGCTTGAATCTTTCTTCGTTCCCTTTCTAACTTCTTCAATTCAGCTTCAAAATCTTCTCTATCATAATCTTCATACAATTTTGAAATCTTCCGGCTTATCTCTTTTAATTCTTCAGCAAAATCTCTTTTTGCTTCGCCCAATAATTTCTCATCAAATAATTTCTTGCCCTCAAATTCTTCTAATAAAGAATTACCGCAGATGATTTTATGATCTAAGTTAGGAAGAGGCTTAATATTCTTCATGTCTAACTCATCTACAACTAAAGACAACCAAAACCTTAACTGAGTTATATCAACCGCAGAACTATCAATATCTACACCATAAAGAGAGTTTTCTATGGTTTCCCTCTTTAAATCATAATCATTTCTATTTTCCTTAAAATAGATAGATAATATTGAACGAGCTTTTACAATCTCGCCCATCATTCCAACTGGAAATGCTCCAGAACCAACAGCAGGGTCAACAACTTTAATATCTCTTAAAAGATTGTCAATTTTTTCATAATTCTCTTTGATTGATTTTGGAAGCGTATATTTTTCATTAATATCGTAGGCTTTTCCATATTTCTTAATCTGTTCTTGTTCTTTGATTATCAAATCAAGAGCAAAATCGCCTAATTGGATAAATTTTTCAATATCTTCTCTGGGAATATCAGAATTTGTTTCTAAATAATTGATTAAAGACTGCTGACACATGTAGTGGACAATTTCACGAGGAGTATAGAAAGCCCCTTTGCTTTTTCTGTCAATAACATCCAGTAGATTCTCAAAGACTTTTCCCAGCATTTCAGGATCTACAGCCACTTCCTTTTCTAATGGCTCATCTTCCTTAACTGTAAAATTAAACTCGTCAAATGTGTTAAAAATATCTTCAAATATTTTATTATCTAAGATAATGTCTGTTTTAATCCAGTCATAATCATTCATTGGCTCAAATAAACCACCATTCAGAAATGGGATTTTACACTTGAAGTGGGTATGATAGCCATCGTCTCCTTCTCTGGGATTAGCTAAAGCATCATAAAAGAGAGGCTCTAAAACTTCATTGAAGAAATTCTTATATTTGATGAGTGGCTTATTGTCTTTATCGCCCATCAATTTCCTCATGAAATTTTTTGGTCCTGTTCCCCAATTTTCTCCTTTCTCTACTCCAAGCCAGCCTTTTTTCTGTAAAAAGTAAATGAAAACAACTTGCCCTAACAATTTCTTAGCAAAATCAACAGTAGAAATATTCTTCTCTTCAAACTCTTCCTTAATTTTGCTGTCTTTCTTAACAACCTTTTCTAAAGATTCTTTTAGACGTAAAAATAACTCTTTGTATTTTTCAAAGAATTCTTTAGTTACTTTTTCAATTCCGAAAGCAGATTCTATCTCTACAAGAGAGGGATTTACTTCCTCTTCCATCACTAACTTAAGAAATTGGCTTCTGCAAGTGTGATTTGGTTCATTCACTCCAACTAAAAAAGAATATCTTTTTGCTGGTGTCAATTCTTTTGAAATTTTGACTTTTCCCTCTTGTTTAACAAGCTGATATTCCATCTTGACAAAAGAAAACCGCCAATCTTGAGGATCATCACCATAAAAAGCGACTAATGCAGCATCTTTTTCTGCATTTCCGAGATATTTTGCAATAAAATTTCTCTGCATGGTTCTGGCTCTATCTCGTGAAGTTGATTTTTTCAACTTCACAACCAGAATATCAATAATTTTCTTAGAAGTGTCTTTGTAACTTCCTAATAATTGGTAAGATTCTATATAATCTTGATATTCTTGCCAGACGCTC
Organism: Candidatus Woesearchaeota archaeon; assembly: GCA_964344655.1. Classification (GTDB taxonomy): domain Archaea; phylum Nanobdellota; class Nanobdellia; order SCGC-AAA011-G17; family PNOQ01; genus JABJPM01. The sequence continues at coordinate 6,953 of CAYFOF010000010.1, forward strand.
CAGCTTTTTTGATTAACCTGAAAATTGTTGAATAATTCTCTAATAAATTTCAAGTATTTATTTAAATCAAAATCGTTGTTGAATGTTTCATCAAGTAATTTTACTGCGCTGTGTTTATCCATCTTAATTACCAACTAAATATTCTGACAATATTACTTCTTTAGGCCCCGAAGTATTCGCTGAACTTTTAATGAATGTTCCCTGGAAAACATTAGAGGGAATTCCTGACCTGATTTTCATTAAAATCTTGAGAGGGTTAGCTTCATTCTTGACCTCTTTTAAGATTCTTTTCATTGTATGCTTAGCAACACCACCTTCTTTCAATAAGTTCAAGACATCATGCAGAAATTCCTCGTCTTCATCAGTGAATTCTTTTGATTTGATTATCGCTTTTATGGTTTTGATAAGCTTTGCTTCGTGGCTTCTTCCTCCAGCACTCTTTAATTCCTCTCCTTCTTCTATAAACACAGCATTAAATTCTTTCTTGTTCTGCTCTAAATATTTATAGAACTCTGGTTCTAGCTTCTCTCTTTTTGTTTTCTTATCAGCTTCCAAAATCTCAGCAGCGTTGAAGAAATCAACTTCTTCTATGCTATCGCCTTTATTCATGAAGATTTTTCTTAACTTTCCTTTCCTAAAGAAAGTCATTACAGAATTATATTTCTCTTGATGTTTTCTGGAACTTCTTGATTTTTTAGGCAGTCGCTTTATTTTTTCAAATAAATCTTTTTGGTTGTCCCTCAAATCTCTTAAGAATGTCAGATATTTTAATTCTGGATCATCTTCTTCATCTTCGCCAGTAATCATCTTTTTAGAGGTTAATTTTGCGAATAAATCATGCGATTTAACTTCTTCATCAGTCAGCAATTTAGCATCATTTCCTAACATCTCAATAAATGCTTTTATTTTAGATTCAGCAGCTTCTTTTAAGCTAATGTTCTTATTGATAGGCCCTGCTGGGAAGAAATTGTAAGTGTAAATCGTATCAAATGGTGGATTTTTACTTACCCTATTTACACGACCCACTCTTTGCATCATCCGGACAGGATTCCAGGGGATGTCATAATTAATAACAACATTAGAACGATGCAGGCTCACTCCCTCTGAAAGAATGTCGGTTGAAATTAATATTCTTACATCATCTTTCTGCTTCTTTTTGGGGTAATTAGCATCATAATTTTCAATTATTTGGTTTCTTGCAAATTCAGAAGAAGTGCTGGAAAAAGCCATTACTTTATTATCAAATTTAGGATTTAGTTTCGCTTCCAGATATTCTGCTGTTTCTTTAGATTCTGTGAAAACTAAGATTTTATGCTGTTTCAAGATTTTATCTTTGGATAAAATCCTTGCAAACTCGTCTAATTTTGGGTCTTTGTTTACATCTTTCCACATCAATTCAATTTTCTGCAAAATCTTAAAGTCATTCTTTAGATCTTTGATAAATTCTGGCTTGAAATTCTTAGATGGATATTCCTGTGCCTTTTCTTTCTCAATAAGATTCTGGATAGCTTCTTGATCATCATTATCTAAGAAATCAAACACTTTGTTGATATGCTTCTTGCTTAAGAAGACACGACCTTTATTGTATTCTTCAATAAATCTCTTGTAAGAATAAATAAATCTGCCGACAGATTGTTTAAACGCAAAGAAACTGCTCTCTAATCTTTTCAATAACAAAATCTTCATGAATTTTCCCATGTTTCGCTGAGAAATTTCTTCCGGTTGAGAAATATCTTCTTTCAGATACAATAATGGAGTGTATCTTGCATATTTGAATTCTTTGATAATCAATTCTAATGTCTTATTGAAGATTTTATCCAAATCTTCGTCAAAATGATATACTGCTGGTTTAGGATCATCTACTTCCGGGAATTTCAGTTTTTGTTTTTGTAAGTCTTTGCCATAATATTTCATAATGCTGTTTCTTGTTCTTCTTACCATCAGATATTGCAGAACATTATCTCTGATTTCTTCAGCATTTTCCTGAACAATCTTTAGGTATTCTTCTTTGTCTTTCTGCCTGTCAAGTCCTTTAAGCTTGTTCTGAAGCTTTTTGAAATATTTTTCTAAATCCCTTACTTTTGGATTTGGCAAAGTAGATTTATGAGCATTTTGAAATAATTTTATTTGGCTTAGAATATCTAATGGTGTATTGTTAAGAGGAGTCGCTGAGACTAAAATAACTCTTTTCCCTCTGCAAATTTGGAAAAGTTTCTCATACATCTGCGTATTCTCAGTTCTGAACCTATGAGCTTCGTCAATAAAGATGTTAGTATATTTTTCAGGCCTTTCTTCAATGACTTTGATTATCTTGTCAAGTTTTCCTAGAGATTCAAATTCTGCTTTTCTCACACCAAAATCAAAAAAGACATTAGGCCATGAGCCAGGATTATTTCTATCAAGCAGAACAGGCGGAGCAATAACCAAAGTTCCACCATCTAACTGCTGTGCTAACATGGCGGAGATGAATGTTTTACCTAGACCAACTACATCAGAAACAAAAACACCACCATATTCCTCTAATTTCATCTTAGCATCTCTGACAGCATCTTTCTGATATTCTAAATCCATGAAATTCTCAGGCAGAAATTCTCTAAATAACTCGTCTTGATCCAAATTAATCTTTTCTTTAAGATATTCATAAAGAAATTTAAGATATAATTGATGTGGTGTAATCTCATCATTTAGCCACGTCTGATTCTTGGTTGTTTCAACATAATTCTTGGAAACATCAACACCATTATCCCATAGTGCATTAAATTTCTGTAAAGCAAATTTATGATCTTCCGGACGAGGAAGTTCAACATTAAACTCTAAATTATTTCTCAATCCTGATTTACTAAAATTACTAGAACCAGTGATAACTCTTCCAACGTCTCTGTCACCTTCTTTAAAACTCATAATATAGACTTTAGCATGAATTTTATCTGCTGGATAAACCCTTATCTCTAACTTTCCAGAAGCCAACCAATCAAGAAATTTCTTAACACCTTCTTCAACTTCTAAAGTATCTTTAGATTCTTCCATCTCTTTAACAATCTTCTGAGAGAATTCTTCTTTCGTTTCTTTATGAGAATGAGGAAGTGTATGCTGAATTTCTTTTGATTCTTGGATTAAGTCATAAGTTTGTTTATCTGTACTGATTCCGATTAAAATTCTGATTTTTTCAGTATTTTCAAGAGATTTGTAAAGACCATGAAAACCACTAGCATAAAAATAACCAACTAAACAATCAAAATAACGAGTATCTTTAATCAAAGTAGCAAACCGAGAGACTAAATTTTTCCCTTCTTCGTTTGTGATAAATGTCAGATTATTCATAATTCCCGCCCCCTCTTTTTCAGTTCGTCTTCCATTAATTTCTCAAACTGCCGAGAGACAATCCAGCCCTCTTTCTTGCACAACTCTCTATACAAATCATACAATTCCGATTTAACTTTCAATGTAATATTTTTGCTATCTACCATTCTCGCCCCCTCTATAATTAACTAATAAACAAATAAACGCACATACTTATAAATATTACTGTTTTAAAGTTTTCTCGCCCCTAACTACTTGTTCTTGATGTATCGCTAAAGCTCTCTGGAATGAACGGAACTCCCCCAATGTTACTCTCACTTTGTTCGTGATTTAATCTAGGTTAAAGTAATAAAAAACTACGTTAGCCCCTAAAGTCTTGGCAATGGAAAAACTCTGCGATTTAATCTCCTTCGGAGTTAAATCTTGCCCTCCCCACTCCGCAAACATATCGCTGTATAAGTAGATGTTTAACCCGAAAGAACCCGCTTCTGTAAGTCGCTGTTTTTCTGTAAATGTTTGCTCGTAAGTCGGGTCATATAACACGAATTAAGCTCAATAAATTTGAAGTCCTAAAAAATAGAATAGGGCAATTTCTTAAAAA
>CAYFOF010000011.1:0-5421 GCA_964344655.1 Candidatus Woesearchaeota archaeon
CCTATAGCTTGAGCTATTGCTGTCTTCTGGTGCATAGGTCTCGTATCGAAAGGATACCCATGCGGAAGAAAATCCAATACTATTGCTACTTCCTCCTTCGCAGTTTGTTTCATCATTTTTTTTCTCAAACATACTTGATCACTGTTTCCACTATTTTTTTCAAGTCGTCGTCTTTAAGTGTAATATTTTCCCCAGATAAAACGGTTCTTAAACTATCTATATCTTCAGGCAATATATTGACTATTAATGCTATGTGTTTTTCATTCAATCTTGAAATTCCACTATCTTCAAGTTCTTTTACTAATTTTTCATATTCCTTTGATTTAGGAACATTTTTCAAATATTCTTCAACCTTTTTAGCTCTGAAATTTAGTTCTTTATCTCTCTTCTTCATTTCCTGTACATTTTTTTCCATTTCAGGTAAACTAACCGGTCTTTTTTCAACTATTTCCATTTTAACCTTTCTTTAAGTGAATAGGATGTACTAACAAAGATTTATACTTGTTTCCATCCTTTATTTTAACATAATAATTGCTTCCTTGTTTTTTTCCAACAACTCCAGATTTTCCATGGAATCTAGGATCATACATTCCGTTTTGAATTCCAGATTCTGCAACAAGGTTTACTCTTTCTCCTTCATCAAATTTCTGAAGGAACTTTCTAATAGAGATCTTGCCTTTTGATCTTACATTTTTCCTTAATTTGCTTCTAGATTTTCTTCTAACTCCACCAGTTCTTTGCATTTTGACTACCTCAGTTAAATCGAAGAATTAATCCATTTATAAATGTTTTTATTACTATATTTTCTTATTAAGCTCTTCGAGAGCATTATTAATGGCAAAAAATATATTTTTATCACTAAAATTGGATGTTATCTCAGTATTTCCATATTTTAATTTAGTACCAATAGCAATATCTTTATCAGAATTTAATGAAATCAAAATACTTTCAAAATTTTCTATTTTTTCAGAAATATTTTTCACATAATTTCCTAAAATTTTCTTTATAACAATTAATTTTCCAGGTTCAACCTCTTTAAATCCCTCTAATTTAATATTTCCACCCAACTCAATCATAATCAATAAAAGAAATACTAACCTTTAATACTTTCTATTTTACTGTTTTCCAGTCATAGATTCAAGAAAACGTTGCTGATCTTTTTCATCCAATGTTCCCAAGTATTTACCATGGGCCATCCCAAGATTATATACATCTGCAGGCAACCCAACAATTTCTTCCACAGCCTCTTGTGCAGCAGATTTTACATCCCTGTCAACAAACAAATTCCATGCAACAATTCCCCACCCTAAATATGGGGCGACTTTTAGAGTTTTTCTCCATGGAGAAACATCACCCGGAACAACCCCCCTTGAATCAACCAAAAAATCATCTTCAACTTCAAAAACTAACCTTCCTTGTGCATCCGGAATCGCCACCCACTCATTATCTCCTTTTACCCAATCAATAAGTTCATCATAATGAACTCTAGTCTCTAAATCATCGGTAGCATCTCTTGCTTCCATTAATAATCTAACTATTTGATCTTCATCTAATAATACCCCGTGTCTAAGATTGGATGGACTAGTAATTTGAATATTTGTTTCAACGGGATTATCTAAATTCATGCCCTTTGCATAAAATTCAGCAACATTTTTATCTGGAGTCACAGAGATCATGTAAGATTCATCCCAACCTGTCAAATGTTTTGCAAGATACTCAAAAAAATTCTCTACATGATCACTAGGTATTTTTGTAGATCTAGACCTTAAAGGTCCCCCCTGGTAATAAAAATCTCCACGATATAGAGGAGTATCAGGATCAACATTCCCTAACCTTTCTGGAACATCTTCCATACCTGTGGGATCTACTCTATTAATCGGATCATTACTAACGTAAGCATAAGGTAAATTATCTCTTACAGGATCAACAGAAGTAAACCTTCCTAAAGAAGAATCATAATATCTAGCATTAAAATAATACAAATCCTCATCTAATTCTTTTCCAGTAAAAGAAAACCTCTCTCCAACTTTCAATGATTGTCCAAAAGGTAATGACTTAGAATCAACATCCGAACCCAATCGATCTTGATAATGATATTTTACACCAGAAGAATCTTTTGAAGCTAATAACTTCGAACCAGCATAAAAATATGTAGTTTCATCAGAAACAGCTTTCTCACCAGTTTCAAATGTTTCTGGAATCTCAACATCTTCAGCTGCATAAACATTACTAAACAAAATAAGTAAAACTACAAATATCACCATACTTTTCATAATAAAAAAGAATAAAGATTATTTAAAAAGTTTACTTTAGATGCAATTCCACAACATCTTTTTCTTTAAGAGTATGTCCTAGCCCCACTCGTTGACCATCAAATCTTGCACCATTCCCCCAAACACGGGCATAATCAAATTTTTTTATAAAATCTTTATGAACCTTACTAGCTAAATCTTTAACAGTAGAATTTTTTGGCAAGGCAATGGGGGGATAATCTTTATCCTTTCCGGGAGATTTTGTATAAACATAAATTAATCTAGTTTTTTTCCATATCTTTTCTTTTGAATCATCTCCTTTAGAATCAAGAACAATACCTTCAAATTTTATTCCTGCATCATTTAATTCTCCTTTAACCAATTCAACATCTTTCTTATCTTTAGAAACAATAACTATTAAATCAGAATCTCTAACTATCCCCATATATGCCGGGCCCTTTTCTTTATCCAAATAATTTTCAGTAATTGCGGGAATTTCAATAACTTGTAAAATAATTCCATCATAATCCATAGTGCCAATCTCGGGTTTTTTAGTAGTAAATTCATATTCCGCAATTTCTGGTTTTGCATTAGTTATCCGACTCATTAATGTACTTTTACCAGAGTTTGTAACTCCAATTAAAACAATTCTAGCTGCACCTTCTTTTTTTATCGATAAACCTTTTCCGCCAGATTTAGATAATTTTTTTTCTCTTTCAACTAGAGATTTATATTTAGAAATTCTTCTCTTAATATCATTACGTAAATTCTCTGTACCTTTATGTTTTGGTACAGCAGTCAACATCTTCTGCAAACATTTTATTTTTTCAGGAAAACTATTTGCTTGCAAATATTCTTTTTCAGCATTCTCATATTCATACGTAACATTAGTTGGCATAAAATTACAATAAAAACAATCAATAAAAACCTTTCCAAAATCTTTTTAAACCAAATAAGAGCAATAAAATTACAAGCAGGTGTGCCGGAGCGGTCAAACGGGATAGGCTCAAGACCTATTGGCTTAGTGCCTACGCAGGTTCGAGTCCTGTCACCTGCATTTACCTTCTTTTCAAATGAACATCCATTTGTGGGAATGGAATTTCAATTCTAGCTTTCTTCAGAGCATTATAAATTAAGGTATTAGCTTGATCTAAAGCATTAGCTCTATCCTCGAAAGAAGGAACATAAAAATAAGCCTTAAAATTTAAAGCAGAATCTGCCATTTGTAAAAATCTAACAACTGGCTTATGATCATCATCCAATAAAACTCCCTTAACTTTTTCAATTTCCTTCAAAATAATCTTTTTTACTTTATCAATATCAGAACCATAAGCAACCCCAAATGGAACAACAACTCTTGTTTTTGGTTCAGGCAATGCAACATTCTGTATAATACTTTCTGCCAGCATAGTATTTGGGACAATAACTAATTCATTGTCAAAAGTAATCATTCTAGTACTTCTCATTCCAACCTTCAATATTTTACCTTTAGTTTGAGCATCTAGATAAACCAAATCTCCCTTCCCAATAGATTTATCCAAAATCATAGAAGCGCCAGAAAAAATGTTTGCCAAAACAGGTTGTAAAGCTAAAGCAACTGCTAAACCAGCAACTCCTAAAGCTCCCAATAAAGGCAATATCTCAACACCCCAAACACCCAATAAATATAATGCAATAACAACTATCAGAGCAATTTTTAGAACACTATGTACTAAAGAAAGTAAACTATCATCTAATTTAGATTCAGTTTTCTTTGCAAATCTTTGAAATGCTCTTCCTATCATCAAATCTGAAACCATATACACAAAATACCCAATAGTTAAAACAATAACAGACAATATTAATCTATTAACAACCAAAATAACATTATCTGCAATACTAAAATCAACATAACTTAAAGTTATTCTCAAAGATAAAAACAACATCAAAATATTTGTGGGTAATGAAGATTTCTTTAAAATAATATCATCCAAATTAGTTTTGCTTTTTGAAACTAGTTCTAGTAATATTCTTTCCAATAAATAAAATCCAATTCTGAAAACTAAAAATATAATAAAAAATAGCAAAAATGCCAATACATAAGAATTTTGTATACTATCAAAAAACATAAAATGGGGAAAAAGAGTTAATTTAAAAAGGTTTCTTTGCTTCGGGAATATCAAAAACAAACTCTTCTATAAATATTTCTCTAAGTTCTTGCAAATTATCTGCAGATCTATGGAATGCCTCCCCGATACGTTTTCCCTTTTTAGCACTTTCAAAGAATACAGAATAAACATTAGTTCCCGATTTTGTAATTGTATAAGTTATTTCATCCCCCCCCATTGTTGCAAAAGATGTTATAAATCTCGTATTTCCTCCACTAAAAATGATTTCTAATTCTTCAGGAGTTGGAACAAGAGATCTTCCTTGATCTAACATTGGATTTCTAATAACTCTTATATGTGAACCTGGAATAATATCTCCAACATAATTAACTAACTTTCCATCAACATTAATTGCGCCAAAATTATTGAAATTTCTATCTGCTAGATTCCACATCTGCCTCAAAGGCAATTCTTCTGTTAATTCTCTAAATACTCCAACCGATCTTAAAGCATCTCTGGGGTCAGGTAACCCGGCAACCTCTGCAACTCCCGCAAGAGATCTAACTAATGAAGCGCCTTTCGCCAATCCAAATCCTAATGCAAACTTCAATCCCAAATCTTGTGGTTCCAATGCAGGAACCGGAGCATATTCAAAATTTTGCAATCCATTAGAATATTCAGTTTCCCACCCAGATCCACGATATTCTCCAGTAATGGGATCAAAAGAAACCTCCATAAATTCTTTACTTTCAACTTGTAAATAATCACTATACTGTCCCGAAACTCTAGTATTGTCTGGTTGCGCATAACTTTGCATTCCATCAGGATCAACAAACATCAAAGGATTATTCATCACATAACCATAAGCTAACTCTCCTTTCACAGGATCAACAGAAGTAAACCTTCCTAAAGAAGAATCATAATATCTGGCATTAAAATAATACAAATCTTCATCCAATTCTTTTCCAGTAAAACTAAACCTTTCGCCAACTTTCAATGATTGTCCAAAAGGAAGAGATTTAGAATCAACATCTGAACCCAATCTATCTTGATAATGATAATTCACACCAGAAGAATCTTTA
>CAYFOF010000012.1:0-5088 GCA_964344655.1 Candidatus Woesearchaeota archaeon
TTAGGTCCAAACTTCTTTCATAAAATAAACAATATATATCTCCTGTTCTTGTGAAAGTCTCAAATTTAAGTTTTCCATAGGTTTCTTGTACTTCGATAGGTATTTTCTTTCTGTCTTGCAATTGCAAATAAGGTGGATTCCCTACAATTATATCAAAACCTCTCTCAGATTTTTTCTTTTTACGATTAAAAACATCATAAAACTCTATTGCCCAGTGGAAGGGTTTAATTTCTAAGAACTTTTTGTAGTCTTTATATTTTTGAACATTACATAACTCAAATTCTTTATATAATTCATTATTTAATTGATTATTAAATTCTTTAAGTTTTTTATTAATTTCTTTGCTTAATTTTACTTCTTCCGGCCCAGAACTTTTTGATTGTTTAGCCTTTAATTTTTCAAGTTTTTCAAGTTCTTTGAATATAGATTCACCCTCAACCACACCATAATCGAAAAGAGTTCTTTTTACTGCAAAATTTTCCATATCCTTATAACCTACTAAACTATTTCCTTCTCTCAATTTATAGTCTAGATTTGGAAGTGCATCAACTTTCTTAGAACTCTCATTATAGGATTCTACAATCCACAACCACAACCTTAATCTTGCAATTTCAATTGCATCAGGATTGATATCTACACCATAAATATTGTCTTTCAATATTCTTTTCTTTTCTTTAACTCTCAGACCGAATGAAGCAGGTAAACCAATCCTTCCTCCCCTTTTTTCTTCAGTCCTAATATGTAGTCTGAACAAGATATTTGCAGCAGTTAACAAAAAGGCCCCAGAACCGCAAGCGTTATCACAAATGGTTATTTTCCTGAGAATTTCTTCTTGAAATATTCTTAACTGGTATTTTGTAAGTTTTTCAAATATTTCATCAATTTTCTTCAACTTTAATTTAAATCTTTCATTTACACGATCTAACAACCAAGGATAAATTGTGTTTTCAGAAATGTATTTTGTTATCTTTTCAGGAGTATAATATGCACCAGTACCTTTTCTTTGATCCGCATTCATACTTTTTTCAAAAATATGACCTAAGATGTATGGCGTTAAAACATCAGTCTCATCTCTTTCTTCTTGAATAACCCACTCATAACTTTCAAATAATTCAAACAACTTTTTCCATACAGTATTTGGTATGTCTGCCTTGGGATTCTTTTGCTCAAAATATTTTTTCTTGAATAGGCCTCCATTTAGATAAGGTATCTCGCTTTGATTAGGATTGTTCAATCTATCAAAGAATAATCGCTTAAGTTCAAATTCATAGAAATTATGTCTCTTATTTCTATTATGATACAAATTTTTAAGATAATCTTGTTTGATTAGTCCCTTCGCTTGCAGGAAATAAATGAAAATTATTCTATCAAGTATTACTTGAGCAAAAGTATATTTTTCATCTTCAGTTCCATTAAAATTAGATACGCTTTTTACTATTTTTGTTTTAAGTGCCCAATATTCTTTATAGAATTTATCAATCAAGTCCTTTACATCGAACAAATTTTCTAATGAATTATTTATTACATTATCTTCAAAAGATATTTTATCCAATTTTTGATATTTACTTTGTAATGTTTGCGCCCTTCCGTGAAACTTGTCAATCTTAAATTGATTTGGGCTCCCGCTTTTTCTAAGAACAACAATATTTGATAAATCACTGTTTACAATGATACGATACCATTCATCACTCTTCAGCTGTTTGAGGTGTTTTTTAATTATTTCTTGGTTAATCTCATGCTCTTGATTCAATCGAAGGTAGGTGCCATCACAAACTTCAAACATACCACCTTTTCTTTTTTTGAATTTACCTTTATTTATCAAGAAGTTCTCGAATTGATCAAATCTAGTAATTTGTTCTAATTTCATTTTTTGAATATCACTGCAGCTACTGGACGGAATCGAATATCCTCTCTCTTTCTTTTTTCTTCAATAGACATACTATTTAACTTTTTGAGTTCCTGAGTAAATACTTTCATTCTTGGAGTTTTTTTGGTACAGTATTTTCGCCTGAATCTAATTAATTCATTTTCGGACCTTAATTCAAAATGTGATTTCTTAAATTTGCTAAATTCATTTTTCATTTCTTGTTGCAAATTTGGATCAAGACTTTCTTTTTGACGTAAATAATTGGACATAATATATCCAACAATTTTGTCCTTCTCAGATTGTAATCTATCTTTTTGCTCATTGTTTTGTTCTTTCCAAAGAGAATCATATTTCGTTGAAATATAATTATCAATTTCCTTGGAATCTTTTTTCGTCAATTTATGTCTGTTTTCACCTGAAAATTCAGGAATTCTGTCTTCAGAATAGTTAAACGTGTTATGTAGAACTTTATTTCCCCGATAAAATAAGGATAATCCCTCTTCATTAGAAGTAAGAGACGTATAAAACTTTGAACCAAAAGAAGGAGCATTCTTAACCATTGTTTTTGAAATCTTATATTCTTTGCTACCTTTAAACATAAACAATCCGATGTTATCTTTTCCAAATTGATTTTCTTGTTCTAAAGCATCATAATTTGATTCCCGCATCGCCTTTCTTTTTTCACTGAGTAATTCTTTAGCAACCTCAGTCTTTCTTGATTGTAAAATTTTTTCAGTTTCCTCTTCATCAAGAATTGCATATTCTGAACCAAATATTTCAATTATTGTCTCCAGTTTCATATTTAATCCATCAATTAAGTTAGTTTCAGAATCAATATCTTCATGAGGAATAAAATTTGCAACATAAATTTCTTTTTCATTATTTAGCCGATCTGCACGACCAATTCGTTGAATTAATCTTACTGGATTCCAAGGTAGATCAAAATTTAATATTATGTCTGCTTCCGGAAGATTTACACCTTCGCTAAGAGTATCAGTACTCAATAAAAGTTTGATGGCTTTGTTTTGTTTAAATTTGTTGACTTCTGCAGGCTTATTTCTAGTTTTTCCAGTAACTTTGATTTTGTTATAATTTCCAAGTTGTGCATTCAAATTTCCAAGTCGTGCATTCAAATTTCCAAGTTGTGCATTCAAATAATCAATAGTATCTTTAAACTCTGAGAACAATACGATTTTTTTATTTTTATTCTTGTCGATGTACTCAATCAATTTGTCAAGTTTTGGATCAATATAACTTCCAGTTAAATATTCATTATCTCTTAATTTAACCTTTTCAATTTCAAGATCTTCTATTTTGTTCATGAACTCATTTATATTTACCAAATCTTTTCTTATTGCATTAGTATAATTTTCCAAATCCTTTTCTTTTATTTTGAATCCCAATTCATCTAATTCACTTTCTGAATCGATATCGTAGTCATCTAAAGTAATTTCTTCTCGTTTTTTATTAATTTTCTTCATATTTTCCATTAATCTACTATTTATTAATTTTAGATCTCCCGTTTCCAATAAAGTTAGTAATTCTGTGTTACGGGTTTTTAGGTTTATCAGTGATTTATAGAAGGAAAATATACAACTCATTAATCTCTTGAATAAAACCATTTTATGTAATGCAGGTAATCTTCCTTTCCTACCTTCAAAATCTTTGTATGGATCAAATATTGTTAAATGTACCAAGTTTAATTTCTTTAGAAAAGGAATTATTTCATTGTATATTTCTTTATATCTATTGTCAACATAATTAAATTCAATTTTGTTCAATTTTGGATTCATTAATTTGTAAGTTTCTTTACCAATCTTAATTTTTCCATCAAATAATTTCTTTATATCAAGACGTGTTGTTTGAGCAGTTAGATTTTTCCTCAATCTTGAAATTGCATTTTTATCTGATTGGGGAACGTCTTTCCATTTGTTTGATTTATGTTTTTTAAGTATAGAGAAGTCTAAATCAAGTCCACTTTCTTCAAATTTTCTTTGGTTGTGAAGCAATCTTGTTAAGTAAAACATATCACCAATTCTATTATTTATTGGTGTTGCAGTTAGAAAAAGATAATTTGCTTGAGGATTTCCTCCCTTCAATCTTTCAAATGAATCATAACGATTATTCTTATTTCTGAAATTATGTGCCTCGTCTAACAGAATTAGGCCATAGTTCTTGTGACGTGTTGGTGACCAATTCTTTTGAGATAGTTCATACATTGATAAAAAATCATAATCTCTTTTGAATCTCAAACCAAAGTTTGACATATATTCTTTCCATTGATTCTTAATATTTGGTGCTGCAATTATTAGAGTTTTTTTCTGCTCTTTCTTAAAATCCTCTGCAATTTTTGCAGCTACGAAACTCTTACCTAAACCAACCGAACTAGTTATTAAAGCACCACCTGCCTTTGCCAATATTTCTTTGGCCTTTATATAATCAATAAGCTGAAAAGGAAGAAGTATCTGTTTACTATCTAGAAATTCTTCAAAACCATACAGTTTTATTAGCTGTATAAAAAATTCTCTAGGTTCCAAGTAATTCCATTCCCCATCTTCAGAATTTTTTGCATATTCTTTGTATAATTTTGAATTTTCAATAATGTTAATTAAATATGTATTAAACTCTTCACCCTCCTCCCAAATCTTCTCAAACCAATTTAATAATTTGTTATAGTCTCTCCAACTATTGTTTTTTATATTTAGTTCAAGATTATTTTTTAGACCTCCGTAACTAAAGTTTGATGATCCAACTATACTTGTATTTTTATAATCGAACAGATATAGTTTGGAATGTAATTTTTTATCAGTATAGACTCTAAAATCGATTTTATTATCTTTAATTAATTCAGGCAATTCTGCGATTCTCTGTTTTTTAGTTTCATCACTAAGCTTATTCAAAGAATCAATTTGTTCTTTTAGTTCTTCTTTAGCAATCTTAAGAGAGTAACCTTTTGCAATCTGCTCAGTAGTTTTTTTGTTAGTTTCATCACCAATTAGAATTTTGGTTTTAGAGCCCTCTTGAAAGTCATCCTTTACAAGATTAAAACCATTTAGATAGAAATAACCTGTAGATATATGTGTTTTTTTGGAATTTTTTAGATATTCTTTAATGTGTTCATACATTAATGCTTCATTATTATCAATTAATTCCATCCACTTATCTCAATCAAAAACAATATTTAAGAGCTTCGAAAGAACTTGAAATACTTCCCAAACAAA
>CAYFOF010000013.1:0-2189 GCA_964344655.1 Candidatus Woesearchaeota archaeon
AACAGATTACAAACTTACAATGAGAATAACAGAAATTAATCCACGTTTCTTTATAATAACTCCTTTCGAAAAGATAAAATTCTTTTTGAAGTTAATTAGATACAAATTTATAAGATTATTCAGGAAGGACATATAATGGAAATTGACACAGACAAAATAACCCGGATCGAAATAATAGACGGAGTAAAACGCGAGTTCTCAAAATGGGACTGCGAAATTGAATTATCAGTTCAAGACGGTGGTAGAACTCTGAAAGTATTTGTCGATGAGAGATGTTCTGTTGATCATTTTGAGGTAATACATGATATTTGTAAAAATTTAGAACCTGGCCAAACTTTTGTCTGGAAATGTTCTGAATGCGGATGGACGATGTGGTAAATGAAATGCACAAAATGTGGCAAAGAAGAAACAATGTGGGTAGTAGAAATCAAAACAGAAGATTGCTACTGCAAATCCTGTTTCTTTAAAAAATATCCTTCGCCGTGTACTTACGAACCTGGTCCGAATGGATACTTTAGGTGGAATTAAATGGACGAAGATAGATCTTTTTGGATATTATTTTTTCTTGGTGTTTATGCAATTTTTCGAGGCCGATTCGAAGAAGTAATATTTATATTTATTGCAGCAATACTCGCAACTCTTATTGATATAAAAAAGGTATTAAAAGATAGACGTGATAATGATGGATGGAATTGATGAGAAGTATATATGTCCAATATGTGGTACAAATTCTATGCAATGGATGAGTGCTGATAGAGCATGTGTTAATGATGAATGTGAGTATCGTGAGAATCATATACATAATCATGAAACTAAAATGAAACAAATTTCTGATAAGATATGGATTGCGGAGCCTACTTTTATGTGTACTTGTATATGTTATGATAGTTTAGAAGAACATAAAAAGAAAAGAGGAGAATTAAAAAAATTGAAAGATAATGGATCCACACGTGAAGATATCATGGAATTCATAAAGAACAGAATGAAAGAAAGTGGAAGATGGTGGTAATTAATCCTAAAATAATATATTTCACTCTACTGGCTGTATGGGTAGCATTCGTAGTATATATTGAGTACAAGGAAATGAAAGATGCTGGTCAGTTATGAATGGTGTGAAAACTGTGGGTGGATCCTAATCCAAATAAATAGATGCAAACATAACGATAAACTATGTTATAAATGTTGTGAGGAATGTAAAAATGACCTACGATTTAAGCAAAGCCATGAGAATAGGCGAGGAAGCACATAAGAATCAAAGATCAATGTATAGTGAATTTAAACGTTTCTTTGATGAACACCCTTTTAGAGTGATGAAGTTAACACGTAAATCACTTCACTGGGATAAAACAAAATATTCAATGGTAGCTCTGCTACATGATGTTGTTGAAGACACCGAATGGACACTTGAGGATCTTCGTAAAGAAGAAGTCCCCGAGGATGTTATAGAAGCTGTTGATTTATTAACTCATCGAAAAGATGAAGATACTTATTTTGAATATCTTGATAAATTGAAAGATAACGAAGTGGCCCGTCAAGTAAAGCTGGCCGATATGATAACGAATCTAACTTTTTTCTTTATTCATAATAAACCAAATAAAATGAAGAAATATTTAGACGGAATAAATTATTTAATAAGTGATTAAAATGAGCCTA
Source organism: Candidatus Woesearchaeota archaeon (assembly GCA_964344655.1). Taxonomy (GTDB): domain Archaea; phylum Nanobdellota; class Nanobdellia; order SCGC-AAA011-G17; family PNOQ01; genus JABJPM01. Next base: position 1,654 of record CAYFOF010000013.1, read on the forward strand.
CACTGGTTTGATGGTGATAAACCTAAAGAAACTAAAAAAGAACGTAAGAAACGCGAGAAAGATGAAGCACGCGCTAAAAAAATAAAGCAGGAATTAGAAGATTACGAGCGTAGATTAGAAAATAATGAACCTGAATCTCTAAATGAAGCTTTTAAGATGCAAGAATATGTAAATAAAAGATTAGAAAAAGCAAGACGTAGAGTTGAGAAATCTAAACAAAAAGCTGAAATGTATAAATCAGTTGTGGATGTACCTGTATGTCATTCTGATGAAGTTTGGGGTGTCCCTATGAAAGAAGCTTCTAAAGCTATGGCAGAAGTAGGTAAAGCAATGGCTGCTACTGGTATAGAAATGAGAAGTAACTTTTTAAAAATGAAGGATGATCATCCAAATATAAAATGTATAAAAACTTGTGCAGAATGTGGTGAAACATCTATCGGGGAACATAAAACATGTCCTAAGTGTGGTAGTAATAGTTTCAGTACTGTAATAGTTACGAGGAAATAACTTCATACCCTTTTTCTTTACTAAAAATA
>CAYFOF010000013.1:2199-3199 GCA_964344655.1 Candidatus Woesearchaeota archaeon
ATTTCTCTTTTAACAGCATTTGCAAGTTCTAATAATCTATCATATGCTAAATGTCTTTCTGGTCTAAATGCTCTATCTATAAAAACATTTGGTGGAACATTATACTGTTGCAGTGTATACATCTTACACCATTTTAAATTCCATGCATTTTGTAACACAAAATCTTCAGTATCATTGAATCCCGGTATAATTGTAGTTCTAAAATAAACATCAATCTTATCTCTATAATTATATAGAATACGTTTAGTATTACACATTTCTTCAAAATAGTTCATATTATTAACGCCGCATACCTTAGTCAAGTCGTTTTCATTGAAATCGGCTTTCTTATCCATCGCTACAGCATCAATTAAATTATTTTTTATAAGAGTTCTGACAGCACTCGAGTCCGTACCGTTGGTATCTAACCTTATCTTAAGTCCTGCGTCTTTTAATTCAATACATAAATTTATTATATCTACTGTGTTTAATGTAGGTTCCCCACCACTTAACACAACAGAATCTATTAACTTGTTTTTCTTAATATGACTAACAATTTCATCCTTATACCATATATTCCCTTTACCTTTCATAAGGTCGGGATTATGGCACCAAGGACATCTTAAATTACATCCAGAGAAAAATATGACCGAAGAAACGTGACCATCCCAATCGATGGTACTTACGTCTTCGATTCTTCCGATTTTGATTTCGAACATGGTTTTCGCGCTTTCTTTGCTTCAATCTCTTCTTTAATTCTATTTTGTTGACCCATTATCTGGCCCATCATTCCGAAGACTGATTTGCCAATAAAATCAACGATTGTTGCTGCACTTTGAGCAACTTCCATTTGATTTTCGAGCGCCTTCTGCTGTTGTTTTAATTGCTCTAATGAAGGCTTTTTGTTTGGTTGTGGCTTTTGCTGCATAATACCACCTATAAGTTCTCATCTACCAATCTCTTAACATCTTTCCAATAGATTTGCTCAGTTATATCTTTAAAAGCAATCATTTTCTTAAAA
>CAYFOF010000013.1:3215-4528 GCA_964344655.1 Candidatus Woesearchaeota archaeon
TATATCCTCGATCTTCTTATTTGCTCCATCGAGTTCGTCTAGAACGTCTTCAAGTTCTCCTTTTAATTCTCCATTCTCTTTTAATGCTGCTTTTAATTCTTTTTCAACTGCTGCTTTGGTCTTCGCCATTTACAATAACCTCCGTTATATTTACTATATTAAAAAGTTTTAAAATCCTTTTTATTTCTTCTTTTTCGCACATTTTTTCCACAGATCCCATTTATTTATTATTCGAGTTTCTGCGTACTCTGTTAACTCCCCATTCAAGTAGTACCTTCGCCCATTTTCGTCATCCACAGGAACAACGTGTGCAAATTTACCTACTTCCACGGGCGTTAATAAGGTGTGCTTTCTATATCCAAAATCGAACTCAATAAGTTCTTTTTCAGGTTCTATATATTCTGCTTCCATTTTAACTACCATAGGGTTCTTTTGGTTTATACGCGGGAACTTTATACCACTTTCTATCTTCATACCTGTATTTACCAGGTGTGGTACTTCTTGTTTGAAAAATTATTTCTATAGCAGTATCTAACTCTCTATAGATTTCCATTAACTTGTCTTCATCCGGGCCTTCAATAACTTCATCACAATGTGGGCATCTCTTAACTTCACATCCCAATATTTCCATGATATCATATATAGCACCAGAATTACCGAAAGGTCGCTTACAATCTATTGCAGGTGCACCAAACTCTGCATCTTCCCAATAGATACATGCTCTCTCTAATAATTTTAAATGTTCTTCTTTTAAAATAAATTCACTCATTTTGGATCAACTTCTTCATTTAGTCTCCAAGTAGTACCACATACTCTACATTCTGCGTATGCATCAACTACCATTTTTCCATCACTAAAATAGATCTCTGAATATAAAGGTAATGGTCTACCATAATATTCCTCATCATCTTCTAATTCTTTTTCAAGTTCTTCATACTCTTTCTTACTTACTTTTCCGTATGCTTCCTCGAGTTTCGCTTTTTTATTTTTTTCACAAACTTCGCATTCGTACCATTCATCAGCACTCATTTTTTATTCACGTACTCCATCTTAGGTATGCTTATTTTTCTATAGTGTAATTTAAAATACCATATTCATGTAATCCTTCTATAAGTTCAATATAATATTTCTCATAAGTTTTCAAAGCCTTACAAATTCCAACAAGAGATTTTGTTACGTCTTCATTAAATTTTGATTGAACTTCAAAATTATTATCCATTCTTTTATATGGATTATCACTGTTTAATGCTAAAAATATTAGAATAGCGAGTGTTAACATTATTCCGACAAGAAATGATAAACTATACATATTT
>CAYFOF010000014.1:0-4241 GCA_964344655.1 Candidatus Woesearchaeota archaeon
CTACGGAGTGTTATCAAATCCATACGTCTGAGTATATAAAAGTTTCTAACGTCATACATTGTTACCTTAAAGGTTGGTGAAAACTGAAAATGATAAAACAAAACGATTTTAAACACAATATTCTTGTTATGACTAATATGGCAGATAACCAAATTAATCTTAATGGGAAAAAGGTTGCCAAAGAAGATTTTTTTGTTCTAAAATATGATGGTTCTTCTTTTGATAATCATAGAATGGAGTTACATAGTTTTTCTAAACAAATAACTGCGGTAGAAAAGATGTTAAAAGAAACTATTAACACATTAAACGAAAAAGGAAAGATACAGGATACTGCAAAAGATACAAAGTATTATATGGAATGTAGGCAAGGTTCTTTTGAAACTATTATTTTTATTTTATTTGCCAATCCTGTTGTTACAGGGGTTGTTTCAAGTTGTATCTATGATTATTTTAAGTATATGGTTAATAAAACCAAATCTCCAAAATATGAAAAAGAAGTTGAATCAATGATAAATAACAAGGTTATAAGAAAATCTACAAAAGATGTTTTCTCCCCTTGTGTTACTGATTCAGATAAAGTAACAATCATTCACGGAGATGTTACAAATAATATAATTATGGGTGATAAAGAAAGGGAACAGATTGAAACTCACATAAAAGAAATAGAAGAAAAATTGCCTATTCAGGAATTTGAAGAAGAACTTATCGGAGAGATAAGAAAGGTTGATGGAACTAAAACAGACGGATTAAAAGATTTAGATAAAGTAAAATTAGGTTTTGTTGTAGAAGGAGAACAAGATGTAACAGAAGTTAGCTTTGAGAAGGGAATTAAAGAAGATGAATTAAGAAAAATTATCTTTAATCGTATAAAAATAAATGGAATTTCTACTTACAGGGGAGAGGATAGGGCAAAGATACTTATTAAAAATTACACTCCCTCTCCAAGAAAGAAAATTACTGATTATTAGTCTTAGAAAGTTGTATCAACTCCAACCATTTATTCTCACTCTTTAAAGTTAAATTAGGAATAGCCAACTCATAAGGACAGCAGTTTATACTTTGGTGTTTTCTTATGAAGTTATAAAATATTGAGTAACCTTTCATAATTGAATCAGCACTCTCAACACATCCGTGAAATCCACGAAAAGTTTTAGTTCGTTCTCTTATTGAGTTGTGCATTCTTTCAACATATAAATTAAATCCTTCGCCTTTTGAAGCATTAACTCTGTTGTGAAACATATTAAACTTTTTTTCTTTATTGTTGTAGCCCCAAGTTTTCTTAATCACTTTTTGATAAGCAGTCCATCCGTCCGTTGTGATTGTTGTTACATATCCTTCGGTTTTGTATTTTACTTTTTTCAAAACTTCTCTTATTTCGTTTTGTCCTCTTGATTTAAAGTATTTAGCAGAAACCATAAAACGAGTTTGACAATCAATAGAATCAATAAACCAATCCTTACTTAATCCTTGTTTTTTATGTGTTTCTCGTCTGTGATATTCCATTTCATCAACCTGAATTTCATTTCCTGAATTAATCTTTAATTTGTCTGTAAAATTAGAAATCATATCTGCATATTTTACAATCCATTTATAGATAGATTTATGTGAGGAGTTATGAGGATAAAATGCTTTAAAGTGTTCTTGAACTTTCCTCGTGCTTACTCCCCTATAAAATAAATCCAAAGCACAGGTTATTTTTTTAGGATTGTTTCTCATTCTAAAGAAGCCGTCATCAATAGTGAAAGTTTTATTACAATCTTTACACTTATATCTCTGAATAAGTCCTCTGTTTTGAGTTTTCCTTTTAGTCCATTTAATACAATTTTCAGATTTACAATTAGGGCAAATGTTTTTAACTTCTTGTTTCTTATCTTTATTGTTATTCATTTTATCGTGGGTAACAAAGAGGTGGTGTTCGTAGCACCACTTCATTCTCCTTATTATTATATACCTAATAGGTATATAACCTATTTAAACCTTTCGGTTAGTAGGTATATAACATTAAGTATATATCAAAAGGTTTATAAAGGAAAGAGTATAAAAAATCAATATGGCAGAGAAGAAAGAAAAAGAGGAAGCAGGATATAATGTTTTAATTCGTGGAAATAAGTGTTATCGTTGCGGACACGAATGGACACAAAGAGAGGAAGATAAACCTCGTATTTGTCCGAAGTGTAAATCTCCATATTGGGATAAACCCAAAACTAAATTTTTGAAGGATGATAAAAAATGAGTGAGTATAAAGTTTTAGATTTATTTGCTGGATGTGGTGGATTAAGTAAAGGTTTTGAATTAGCAGGTTTTAACATAGTTGCAGGAAACGATATTTTAGACCACGCAGGAGAAACCTATAAAAGAAATCATCCAGATACAAAATTTTTCTTAGGAGATATTACAGATGAAGAAATGAAAAAACAAATCATTTCTTATATGAAAGAAAAAGGATGTGATGTTATTATTGGCGGACCACCTTGTCAAGCATATTCCTTAGCTGGATTAAGAGACCCTAACGACCCAAGAGGGAGATTATTTGAGGAATATGTTGAGATTGTTAAAGAATTACAACCAAAGGTTTTTGTTATGGAAAATGTTAAAGGAATTTTAACAATAAAACACGATAGAGATAATTTAAGCCAAGAAGAAAAGAAAGAACTTGAAGAATTAAGAAATGCTGAAAAGGAAAGAGCAGGACTTCTTTTATTGAGAAAGCAACATAAAAATAATCCTGAAAAATATAAATATACAGATTTAGAAGAAAAACGACTTGAAGAAGTTAAGGAAGAAGTTAAGAGATTAAAAAATCATTTAGGAGATTATCAAGAAAAAGTAACTAATAAGATTGTAAAAAGGTTTAATGAATTAGGATATGATGTTAAATTTAAACTTCTTAACTCTGCAAATTATGGGGTTCCACAAAAGAGAGAAAGAGTTATTTTTATTGGAAAAAAGAAAAATGGAGAAATAACTCATCCAACTCCAACACATTCAGAAAATGGAGAAGACGGATTAAAGAAGTGGGTTTCAATAAAAGAAGCGATTGGAGATTTAGAAGATAAAGAAGAAGATATTAATTTTAACCATATCATAACAAACCATAACAAAGAATTTATAGAAAAAATTAATAATACTCCAATAGGGAAAAGCGTTTTTGGTAATTATTCAGATGCTTTCTTTAAAGCATATCCAGACCAACCATCAAGAACGGTTAAAGAAAATCACGGCGGAGTTTTTGTTCATTATAAACATAATAGGGTTATGACTCCAAGAGAACTCGCAAGATTACAGAGTTTTCCTGATGACTTTATCTTTGAAGGTAGTAAGAGCAAACAATTAGTGCAAATTGGAAATGCTGTCCCTGTTGGATTAGCAAGGGCAATCGCAGAACACATTAAGAAATTAATTGATTAATTTTTTTTCTTAGTTGCAAGAAGTCTATCTCCCAAATCATCCATAAATCTTAATATTGTTTCAGGTTCAGGAATATCTTTTATTCCTATATTCTCCATTTTTGTTTTAGTGGGGATTTGTATTCTTCCTGAAAGAGCATTAAACACATTACTCCAATTTCTACTATCTGATTTTAATAAGCCCTCTTTTGTTAAAAAGGATTCTAAATAAAGAGATTCAATTCCTTTAAACACTACTTCGCTTTTCTCTTCATCAATCTTATATTTAGATTTTAGAATTAAGTATAATTTTGGCTTATCATCTTTATCATAATAATTTTTTAATATATTTCCTGCACAAACTCCACTATTTGTGCTTCCTTCCTTTTCTACTTTAAGATTTACTAATAACTCAATCTTTTCGTCATCTTTTAACTTAACATCATAAGCCGAAGTCGTGGTGCTTCCGTCTGAAGTATAATATTCATCTTTTGGTAATTGTTGAACTAAAAATTCCTCAATTAAGAAACCGAAAGCAGTTGAGGAATTAACAGCAGACCCTTCCAAACAAACAGGAACATCATTTAATCTCATATCAATTTTATCTTTATGTTTATCCCATATTTGAGAAACATCCTCTACAACAACTTTTTCAAATAATTCAGCTATTTTCTGATATTCTTCTTTTCCTATCTTTTTGATTTTTTTAAGATAAGCAACCAATTCCTCTTTATTTCCCATAAAATAAAGATAATTTACAAACTTAAAAACCTATCTACCAACCTTTAAGGTAACAATGTACTAACGTCAATATATAAACAAAGTGTTTTTTCAACACGCCTCCCAAAATATCTT
>CAYFOF010000015.1:0-3954 GCA_964344655.1 Candidatus Woesearchaeota archaeon
TGAACAGTTTTGTACCATTCTAACAAAACTTTGGCTGCTTCAATTCCTTGTCTTATAAGCACCTTAAATTGTAATTATTTTAGTTTTGAGTCTTCAATTTCTGAATCCGATGGAGAATAAAGATAATCTGAGACTACAGATAATATTTTTTCATAAAAATCTTCTTGAAATTCTTCTGCTAAATTATGCCTAATTACGAACTCAGTTAATGCATGTGCAATATTCTTGATTTGTATTAATTCTACTGCTTCAGCAGATTTAAATCTACTCAACAATTTGTGGCGAGCATTCATATATACGTCAAGAATTCCTGGATTATTTTCCGCCCATAGCAAAATTTTTTCATTATTTCCCAAATCTTCCCACGAAGTATTTATAATTAAGTTCTTGCCTTTTATTTTTGTACTAATTGGCTTTTTCGGTAATAACTGAGATTTTTCAAAGTTAGTTCTCGTTTTTCCATTGTTGGTTGAAATTATATTATCCATATTATCGCTTCTAAACTTTCTTTCTTTCCTTATTTCACTTATTACTTTTTCACCTTGAGGGTTTCTAATCATCCTTGTCTTGATGGTATTTTTGAAAATATCTGTTGTTTCTAAAGCGTCTTTAATATAATCGTTTTTCAATCCCTCGTTAAATGCATTATTTATATTTTCACCAGACTTTTTATCAATTTTTTCTATATTTTTTCTATTATATTTTACTCTTGAATAGTCTTTAGCCTCCCTCAGTTCTTTACATTTTTCTAAAGCGTCTAGAAACCTGATATAATCTTCATTTTTTACCCAGCCAGTTTTGTTAAAGTTCACTTCAAGAGGCGTTAAATCAAGAACTCCAAATATTCTTACTTGTGACGGATGATCTGTTAAAATTTGTTTGTTGAATTTATCATTTTTTGTTATTATTCTTTTATATCTTAATGTTTTAAATCCTGTTTTTGAACTATCTCCAGTAATCATAACTGAAACAAAACCCTTTATTGAAAACTTTTTACAGTCTAACTTTATTCTTCTTCCAAAAATTCCTTCATATTCTTCCAATTTTTCTCCAAATTCAATATCTGAATTAATACCTTCAGGTAGACAAGGAAGCTTATTTAAATATATTTCAAGAACGCCCGAATTAATCAAAGATTCATAGTTATCACCAAGCCTTATCGATAGTCTAGTTTCACTATTTTTTGGAAAAGAGCTACGATTCAACTTTCTTATAGTTATTCTTGTGCCGTGAATTTCAGTTGACGTAGGCGTCTCCTCTACTTCTATTTTCCAATTATTGTTTGTTTTCGACCACTTTTCATTATCATATTCAAGAATTGACATCGCGTCAGAATCCTTTTTTGAAGTTTCAATTTTAATATAATCGCCTAAATTTATAGATGCTTGTTTTAATCCAAAACCGTATAGCCCCATTTTTTCCTTTTTGTCACTTTTTGCTATAGTCCAAGCACTACCTAATTCTTCAGAAGACATTCCCGAACAGTTGTCTTCAATAATACATTCGTCGCGTTTTCCATCATATTTTATATTTACAATGACTTTTTCGTTCTCTTTTGCAGCATCAATTGAATTATCGACTAATTCTTGAATTGCTTGATTTATTGAATATCCTTGTTTTGAAATTTTATTCATTAGCGAAGTGTCAGGAGTAATATCGTATACTTTTATGTTTTTAGCATCTAACTTTTTGGAAGGCTTTTTTCTGAACATATTAACTGTTGCACACAAAGAGTTATAAGTTTTTCGAGATCACAGAAACGTTAGATTGGATGATTCATCATTTATAAGTTTTACCTATATTGTCAAAAAGAATCATTTATATACGTTCTTCAGCACACAGTATTATGGCTAATTTGGATATATTGAGACTTCCCGTTGATGAGAAGAATAGACCGTTTCCATTTATCAGAAAACAGAGCAGAAATCGTAGACTTGAATCAATTAATGAAGCAATTGCATTTTCTTCAGGTACTTTTGATAACCAGAAAATTCATGAGTTATATTCCAACAATGACATTAAAGTTGTTATGGGAAAGCCAGGAAAGGAAGCAAATCCAAATTACAAAGGTAAATTGGGAGACAATATTAATGATATGACGCCTATGCTATTCTTGAATGGAGAACGTCATCCAAATAAGTTTGGTTTTGATGATATTTTTGAACTTCTTTTTGATATAAGTAAAATTAATCCAAGAATTCTTGAATTAATTGGTTGTGTTTTACTGCGCGCGGCATATATGCTTGATCACAAGAAAGATGAATCTGGTAATTGGAGGTTGGAAATACCTTCAGGAATTTTAGAGTTAATTAATCAAGATATGCTTAAACTTCAAAAAATACCGATGGAATTTCTAATATACTTGCTAGATGCTATCGCATTGAATGAAGACGTTAAGTATTATACTTTGGGTAAAAATGATAAACTGACTGCGGGAACCGGAAGACGAAATAATCTATTAACTTATTGTCACTTAATCGGAGTATTATTGGAGCGTACTTCTTTCTCTAAATTTTGTGGTTCTTTTGCGAGACTTCCTGCGGGAATTGCACCACTTACACAAAAAAATACATTTGAAGTTTTTCCTATGTTAAAACCTAAAGTTCTAGCTGATTAACTAATTCCTTTCCAATCTTTTCAATAACTCCAACAACCAAAGCATTACCCATTAAGAAGGCTCGTTTGGTATTTGATGCTCCCGAGGTATGATTCTCGGGAAACATATTTAATCTTTCTAGCTCAAGCGGAGTCAATCTCCTTAGTTTTCCAGAATCAGTTCTAATTACGTGTTTGAATCGAGAAGGTGAAGTACCGCCCTCGCCTGTAACAATTGTTCTTGAAGGTTTATCCAATGCGTCTGGAAAAATCATTGCACCTTCATTATAACTGTATTCAAATCCATTTTTTTTATTTACTCGTTTTTCCTTTTTTGCACCTTTAAGATACTCCCATTTTTCTAAACTTTCTTCATTTATGAAAAACTCTTCTGGAACTTCTGTTTCATTTATGATTATATCTCTTAGAACGGTCATTTTTCCCAAATAATTCGGAAGTACTTTTTTAGTTATCACTTTTCGATTTAGCATTATTCCACTATTTTCAAAAGGGCTCAAATTTCCTTTTTTGTTAAATGAACTAGTAAGTTCAACCAATGAACCAGTAAGTTCAAAATTATTCAATTTTCCACCAACATTTATCGGAAATGCATTTGCGAGGACTCCCGAATCACCAATCCAAGTTTCATCAAAATTATTTACTAGTTTATCATAAATTTTAGAACCTTTAAGATAACCTAAGAAGAAAACTCTTCTTCGTCTTTGAGGAAATCCATACTCTGCGGCGTTGATTACTCTCCATTCCACAGCATATCCTAAATCTGAAAGCGACGCAAGCATTATTGCATAATCTCTGCCTCGCTGGCTTGCTGGAGATTTCAACAAACGATCCACATTTTCTAGAAATAGCAGTTCTGGTTTTTTATCTGATTCTTTTAATATTCGATGAATTTCCCACCACAGAACTCCTTTTTTACCTTGGATTCCCGTGGTAGAACTTAATGATTTTGCAACAGAATAGTCTTGACATGGAAAACCACCAACTAACAAGTCGTGTTCAGGAATATCTTTTGTTGAGACTTTTGCTATATCCTCGTTAGAGTGGTTATCTGGTCCAAAAGCCTTAACATATAGTTCTGAAGCCTCCTGGCTTTTTGTTTTTGGTTCCCATTGATTGCTCCACACTGTCTTATATTTTTTTGAAGAATTTTCCAAGCCAATTCTAAAACCTCCTACTCCCGCAAATAACTCTGCGACACGAATCTTTTTCATCCTCTAAGAATATCAAATTCTCTTTAAAACTATTCCTTGGATATGCCCTATATCTAGCAATCATTTACATTCATTCAAAAATTCTTCTTCTTTATTCTTCTTAACTGCATTGTCATAATCTTTATGA
>CAYFOF010000016.1:0-3915 GCA_964344655.1 Candidatus Woesearchaeota archaeon
GCGGTTTGACAGTGAAGTGCGTTGAAATGCCCAACGCCTCATACACCAACCGTTAGCCAAAATTTTCTTACTGCCTCCTTCGTCGGTAAACCTTGAATCTTTTAGATAGGTGCCTTCGTTAAATCGAGAAAACAAAAAACGGTTTTTCAATAGCAAAGCTACTAAACCTAACAATGATTTAACGGTTACGTTTCACTTCACCCAAATTTTTACTTACTTTAAAGACGAGAGAGGGGGCTGGTGCTACGCACATATTGACTTTTACTTCGTAAAAGAAAAAATATTATTCTTTTGTGTTTATCAATACTTCTAGTTCTTTTATGGAGGTCTCAATAATTGATTGGGCTTCATAATTTTTTTTAAATGATTCTCTAACTAAACTAGATATTTTACTAATAGACTTATCATCCAATATAGGAATTATCACTTCTTTGATAATCTCATTACTTATGTGACCAACAGTTGAAGCTAATGATTTCTCTCTAACTAATTGATATTGTCCGACTTTACTATTAATAACAAGAAGCAAATAATAGGGATCAATTATTTTATCCTTAATATTCAATATTGAGATTCTCTGATTAATTGCAACATCAATTAAATTAGAGGTTATTATGGCTCCTCGAAATTCATCAGTTCCATCCATACCTATTAAAATGTTATTTTCTTTTGCTTTCTTAAAATTAGTTCTTTCAAAGTATTCTTTAGGAATCATAAAACACATTTTAGGATTAATTTCTGCTAAAGTTATATTAGCAATTTTTACTAAAGGATGGTTTCCAATATCAAAATATTCACTTTCAAATGGAAAGCCATTTCTCAAAGTACATAAATCTCTTATTTTTTTATATCTTTGTTTTGACAAATTTTCAATAAGCTCGATATATTCTGTTTTATAATATGTCGAATCAAGTCTTAAATTCTTTAAAAAAGTCGAATGACTAATATTTTGAATTTTCGAAACGTTTAATTCATTGATGCCAATCATGTCTTCAAAAGTCTTTAAAGCTTCATTTATCAAAATTTTTGATTCCTTTTTTAAAATAAATGCCCTTTCAATTCTATTTCTTATTTTTTTTTGAATTATTGAATCAGGAGTATAAACCATAAGATTGGAGATATCTTCAGGAAGAACAGTTGGGTACATGGCATTAGAAACTTGTTTCATCAGCTGATTAATTGAATATTTTGTTTTTAAGTATGCAAATAAATAATATGGATCAATTTTTTCAGGAATGAAAACAAAAAAACCAGTCGAAACAATAATCTCCTTAAATTCCTCGGTTATCAATGTAATAGCATTTCTATTAGGTCTAACAGTAGAAATTATTAAAGCATTTTCAGATACTTTTCTTCTGGCACGTGAAGGTGCTTCATAGCCAATAATCTTTTTTATATCGATTGTTCCATCAGTTATATCTACATTAGATATGTCCAAATAATCAAAAAAATCAGTTGGCTTTTTGGAAGGATCATAAGTTTTTTCATAGGTTTTTCCTAACTTGTGAAGAATATCCACATTTTTCTTAGAACTTAACTCAGCATTATTTTTAAGATATTCTTCTCTATAAAATGAAGCATCTAATCTAAATTTACCACCTAAATTATTATAACTAATTACTGAAATTGCCATTTTAAAACCCTAATTTAGCTTTAATCTTAAACTTATTAAATTCCTCAATTATTTTAGGGATGTCAGAATCAATAACTGGCAACATTTTTTTTGACATTGTATTATCGCCATTCTGAATAAGCACTTCTTTCTTAATAATTTCTCCTTTCTTATTTTTTTTGAAAACAGTCCTCCCTTTGATATCATACCCAATTTTCTCAACAGATGCAGTAAAAATTGGATAATCAGCTTTCTTTAATTTATCTAATTCCTTTTTTGGAATCTTTTGAACAAACAAAACGGATGCTTTAACTCCAGTACCACTATGTTGAAATGTTTCTGTTGGTAAACTTACAGTAGCAATAATTCTCAACTTCTCATCAATCCATTTTCTTAAATATTCTGATGTTGAATTAGTTAGATCACTATCTGGTAAAACAATCCCCATTCTACCATTCTCTTTTAATAAATCAACACATCTTTCAATAAATAAAACATCTGGAACTTGTCCATTTTGAAGTTTAGTTAGTTTTTGATAGCCCTGACTTGTCTTTTTCCATTTATATCCTAAATCATATTTCTCAAGAATTGCTTTTTGAGTAACCTTTCCTTTACTTCCAAAAGGAGGATTAGTCATAACTATATCAAAAGATTCTTTTTTAAATTCACCAGCTAAAGACTTTAAAGAAGTTTCATTTAATTTATCCCAACCAATCAAAGAATTTTCAGAAAAAATACCTGTATGACCATCATCATTTAAAATCATATACATCTTAGAAACTTTAGCAAGATCAGGATTAAAGTCGATTCCATGAATATATGGTCTCGCATATTCTTTAATCATATTAGCAACATCTTTCTTATCCAGTTCAGGTCTTTCAGTTCTAATTTTATCTCTAATATAATTCATAACTGTAACTAAAAATCCTCCACTACCACATGCAGGATCAATTACATTTTCAGATTGTTTAGGATTTAATATATTTACAACCAAATCTAATACAGGTTGAGATGTAAAAAATTCCCCTCTATCTCCCCTTTGATGAGCATAAACAAATGTTTGAAATGCAATTCCTTTAACATCCGCAGGGGTTTGAGTAAGCGAGAATTTTTGTAATTGAGCTACAACAAAAGCAATAGTGGATATTTTTAGATTTATTCTCTCAGCACTATCAAAAACATCAGGATATCTTTTCTTAACATCATCAAACAGATTAATTATACGTATAGAAAATCCATTCTTTTTCCCTTCTTCAATTTCTTCTAATTCCTTTTTTGTTATTCGAAAATCACATTTAGAATCTGGTCTTTTTTCATCAACCATTTTAATAAATATTATTTTCAACATTTCATTGAAAACTTTATCTTTCAATAAACCCTCATTTGCATAAATGTAATTATGGATTGTTTCAAAAGTAGATTTTAATTCGGAAGCAGGAGATAAATCCTTCTTAAAGTGCTGTCCTACATCATCAATACTTTCTCCTTCTTTTGGGATATCGGGAATATCAATAAATTCATGTTTTGGTTCTCTAAATCTTTGAAAATAAGCAATTTCTTTACCGTTAAACCATATTGCAAATTCTGATGTTGTTGAATTTATATAAGTTAAAAGTTGTTCAACACCATCTTTACGATCTTTTTTCTTAACTTCAACAATAATATATGCATTTCTTGAAGGTTCAAATCCTTTACCATCAAAAACAACTATATCTGCTCTTTTTTTTGTTTCTGTTTGACCAGATTTTATAGAAACTTCTGTTTTAATATTCTCTTTAGAATATCCATACTCCTCAACTAATTTTTTAAGATAAGTTTGTCTTACTAATTCTTCAGGGTTTTCTTTAACCCACTTTCCAGAAATATAATCCTTGATATATCCTTCTTTAGTTTCTTCTTCAGTAGTAACCGCATCAAAATCTTTTGTAATTATTTCAGCCATAATATTTACCTCGTAATTCTTTCACCCTGTTTTTCAAGTTCATTAATCATAAAATTTTCAAACTGTTTAGATACAATCCAACCATTTTTTTTACATACCTGTTTATACTTTTGATATACAATTTTATCAACAAATAAAGTTGCTTTTTGTTTTTCCATATAAAATCGATAATCTAATAACTTTATAAACTTTTCTTAAATTTATACATAATTATACGTATGATTACAGAAAGTACATTCCCAATACCGTCTAAAATGAATGATTTTGAGGGATACGTTCTTTTTCAGAAAAAGAACCAAAAACAGCCCCCTCTCTCGTCCTAACGGACATATTGTCTGCTTCGCAGTTATCGATATTAAAG
>CAYFOF010000017.1:0-3882 GCA_964344655.1 Candidatus Woesearchaeota archaeon
GGAAATCTCCTTTACTTTTTTTCTTTTATTTTTATCAAAAGATTTTTAACTGATTGAGTGTTCTGAATTTCAATGAATAGAGAAAAAAGAAATAAAATTATTTTTGGTATGTTTATAATTTTTTTAATGATTAGTAGTACTGCTGGGTTTATTTATTCTGGAAGTGAATCTAAAAAGATAAATGATTTTAAATTTACAAATACAGGAACAGGCTGGCAAACTTGGCTTGAAGATGTAAATTCTTATGTTTTTTTTACACATTTACCTGATGAACTGAATTGGAATGTTAACGAACTAATTTTTAATAACAATATCAAAGTAATTAATGAAAATTGGGACCAAAATAAATTACAGAGATTTCAAACTATTTTGTTATTTGGAAATATTAATGTTGAATTAGTGGAAGAAATCCCTAACTGTGAAGAAGATAATTATATAATATTACGCCATTCATATGAAAATGCAAGGTTGATTAAAGAATCGAAATGTTTTTATTTGGAAGGCCATTCTTCTGAGTTCATTGATGGAATGACTTACAAAATATTTGGAGTGATTTAAGTGAAGAAAAAATTGATGAATGTATCTCTTGTTATATTAATTGTTTTTTTAGGATATTTATTTTTTACAGAAAATTCACAAACAGAATATCCTTCAGATTATGAATACAAAAGTCCAGATGGAATAGTATATGATTTTAATTATACTACTACTGGTGTTGACAATTATCATGTATTGATATATACTTATCTGGGGTCGGAAAATGATTGGTTTTATCAGAAATCTGCAATACCTTTTGAATATTCTC
This sequence comes from Candidatus Woesearchaeota archaeon, assembly GCA_964344655.1. Taxonomy (GTDB): domain Archaea; phylum Nanobdellota; class Nanobdellia; order SCGC-AAA011-G17; family PNOQ01; genus JABJPM01. The sequence goes on from CAYFOF010000017.1 coordinate 806, forward strand.
CTAGAGATTTGGAAGGTTTAGAATCTCCTAATATTAGATCAAAATTACTTAATGCTTCTGCAGTTTATTTAACTGGAGAACCAAATTTAGAATATAAAACTAATGGAGAAAGCACTATCGCTATGCTCACTTTGATTAGAATTCTTGATCCTGCTATATCTCCCCAAATATTTGATATTCCTACAGGAATAGTATATACTTCTCAAGTAGAAGGGTCTTCAGTAGTTACATGTGATGATGCAACTTCCGATACAATAGTTATTGAATTAGTCAAAGGATATAGTAATAAGATAGTTGAAGAAGGGGATTGTATAAAAGTTAAATTTACTACTGGACAAAACTCCTTAAAGTTATTTACAAGAATGACATATAATGTGCTTGGAGTTATGTAGATAAAAACTCTTTTAAACTATATTTTTTCTTTTTTTGTTATGCCGAGATCGCATAATCTGGTATTGCACCGGCCTTGAAAGCCGGGCCCGCAAGGGCATCTGGGTTCAAATCCCAGTCTCGGCGTTTATCTTATTTTAATTGTGCCTTCAGAAAAAGTTTTAGAATATTCTAATTTATCTTTTGATTCCGAATAAATTGTAAAAAGTGTTTCGTTTTTCTTTACTTTTTGACCTACTCTTTTGTATAAATAAATTCCCGCTGCCTTATCTGAAGGAGCACCAGCAATTCTTGCAATTTTTGTTATCTTTTTATTATCAATTTCAATTATTTTTCCGTTTGTTTTGGATTTTATGTTGAAACTATGCTTTCCTGGAAGTATGTCTTCCGGATCTATTGTTGATTTTCCTTTTTGGGCCCTAATCATTTCTTTCATTTTTTTGTATGCTTGACCTGACTCCAATATCTTTCTAGCGGATGATATTGTTTTTGTTAACTTGAATAATTTATCTGCCATCATGATTGCCTTTTCTTCTAAGTCTTTTGGCGCTCCAGGATGTCTCTTTAAAATATAAAGCACGTCTCTTGCTTCAAGATTTGGACCAATGCCATTTCCGATAGGTTGAGAACCATCTGTGATTATTACATTAATTTTCATACCAATCTTTTTTCCTAAATCCATAAATTTTCTTCTTAGTTTTTTTGCCCGTTTTTTAGTTGATACCTTGGCTGTTTTTCCAATTGGAATGTCTATTAAAACATGAGTTGATCCAACACTTGCTTTCTTTGCCATTATCGATGAAAGCATAAGTCCTTCTGGATCAAGTCTTAAGGGGTATCTCACTTTTATTAGTTTATCATCTGCTCCGGCTAATTCCATTGCACCTCCCCAGATTATGCAACCATTTGTTTTATTTACTATTTCTTTTATTTTTTTAGGAGTAAAATCAACTTTTGAAAGAACTTCCATAGTATCTGCAGTTCCTGCTGCACTTGTGATGGATCTTGAACTACTTTTAGCCATAGTTACTCCTGCCGCTGCTAAAATAGGAGTTATCAACATGGTAGTGCGATTGTTTGGAATTCCACCTAAACAGTGTTTGTCCGCTATAATTTTTTTATTAAGAACTAATTTTTTCCCACTTTCCAAAACTGCCTTTGTGAAGTTTATAGTTTCAGTTTGAGATAACTCATTATGATAACATGCTGAAACAAAATATGCTAATTCTGTTTCAGTTAAATCATTTTCTATTAAGTCTTTTACAAGAATATCTATTTCATTTTTTGTTAATCTCTTCCCATCTAATTTATCTCTGATAAATTCTATGGATTTTGGAGTATGGGTTGGTTTGATGGTCAATTTACTTCCTTTTTTTGGTTTTAATACATCTAATACTTCTTCAAATAATCCAATCGTTCCAGGCTTAATATTCTTTGAAGATTCCGAAATATTGATAGAAACAATTATCTCTTTTCTACCTTTTTTTAATAAAATTCTATCTGTACCTTGTAAATCTAACTTTTGTGCATCTTTGTAATTGAGAACTGCAATTAGGGGACCACCTGTAGCAACGTTTATGTCTCTAACTTTTAGATGCATATTCTTCCTCATATATTCTATAAACTGCTAATACTAACGATAGAACTAATGGACCTATTATTATTCCAGGGATGCCAATAACCTGAATCCCTCCAAATACACCAATTAGCAATGCAATTTGATTTATCTTTGAAGTTTTACTTATTATTTGATGTCTTAAGATGTTGTCTACGTATCCTAAAGTTAATACTGAATATACAAATAGAAGTATTGCATCAGTGGTTTGACCCACTAATAGAAGATATAAGGATGCTGGGATATATACTAAAGTTGGACCCAATAGTGGTACCATTGCCAAAATTATAACAAGGAAAGACCAAACTAAAGGTATTGGTATATTGAAGAGATAAAATCCAATAAATGCTATACTTCCTTCTATTAATGCAATTATGAACAAACCTAAGAATAATCCCCTTACAGAGCTAACAATGTCTTCCTCTAATTTATTTTTGATTCTATTTTTGAAAGGTATAACGTCTTTCAATTTCTTTTCTATTTGTTTTCCGTCTCTTAGGAAGAAGAATAGGGTAAAGAAGATTATGAATACATTTAGTAATCCTCCAAGGATATATCCTGTAATTTTGGAACTTGAGTTTATGAATAAATTAGAAGTCTTGTATACTGTATCTTTAATATATCTCTCAAAATTTATGTTTAGCCCAGTTGCTTCATTTATTGCTTCCGAAGGTCCAGATAAATCTAATTGTGCTGCTGTGTTGTGTAACTCAATCATTTCTTGAAACATTGCGTTAGCAAAAAATACCAAAGGAATCACTATTAAAAATAGTATTGAAAATAGTATGATTAACACTGCTGAGTTTTTGTTTTTTACTTTTTTGTTTAAATTTTTGTAAACTGGTTGAAGTGCTATTGCTAAAATTATAGATGAGAGTAAGGCTGTGCCAAATGGAGATATGATCTTGTAACTAATATATATAAGAGCTATGAACGAGGCAAGGATTATTAATTTTCCATATTCCTTTTTGTCAACCTTAGATTCCATAACTTTAATTTGCCTCAGTAAATATATAAATTTTTGGATTTTAGTACATTGTTACCTTAAAGGGACTTTGTAATAATATTTATT
>CAYFOF010000018.1:0-3216 GCA_964344655.1 Candidatus Woesearchaeota archaeon
TTTGTCCATTTAATCACATTTTCACTTCCACAATTAGGGCAAATGTTTTTAACTTTCTCTTTCTTATTTTTATTGTTATTCATTTTATCGTGGGTAACAAAGAGGGGAGTTACAGCTCCCTTCTATCTCTTTGATTATTTACTTATAGGTATATATTATAGGTATATAGAGTTTATAAACTTTATGGTAGTGTATTAGTATAGTAAAGTATTTAAAGGATATATCATACTAAACCTTATGGCAAAAAAAGAAATTAAAGTTTATGAGTGCCAATGTGAGAGGTGTCAGCATAAATGGATAACAAGAAGTGAGGAACTTCCTATTGTCTGCCCTAATTGTAAGTCGCCTTATTGGAATAAACCTCGTAATACTGAAAATAAAAAATAGGTATAATAAAATGGAATTTAGATTATCGCCTTCGGCACTAAACTTGATGAAAGAATGTCCTCGTTGTTTTTGGTTAGCACAGCATAAAGTATGGAAAAGACCTTCAGGAGTATTTCCTTCATTACCTTCTGGAATGGATAAAATATTGAAAATCCATTTTGATAAATTTAGAGATAAAGGACAACTTCCTCCAGAATTATGTGAAAATGGAGAGTGTCAAAATCTTAAATTATTTGATGATAAAGAAAAATTAAAAGTATGGCAATCTAATTTTAAGGGAATAAGTTGGACAGATAAAAATGGAAATGAATTACACGGGGCAGTTGATAATATTTTAGTTAATGGAAAAAAATTAATTGTTTTAGATTATAAAACTCGTGGATATGCTTTGAAAGAAGATACGGCAGAACATTATAGACAACAACAAAATATCTATAATTTTCTTTTAAGAAAAAACGGATATAAAACAGAGGATTATTTTTTCTTGCTGTTTTATGTGCCCAAGGAAGTAATGGCAACAGGAGAAGTAATCTTTGATACCTCTTTAGTTAAAATGAAAGTTGATGTTGAAAGTGCTGAAAAGGTTTGGAAAAAAGCATTAAAATTATTAAACTCTGATTGTCCAAGTAAATGTTGTGAATGGTGTGAGGGAAGATGAAAATAAATAACAAGATAATAAATGGGGATGTTTTAATTGAACTAAAAAAGATACCTTCAAATAGTGTTCATTTAGCTATTACCTCCCCTCCATATAATGTAGGCAAAGAATATGATAATCACAATGATAAAATGGATTATCAAAAATATCTTGATTGGTTAAATAAGGTCTGGCAAGAAACACAAAGAGTTCTAGTTCCCGGGGGCAGATTTGCATTAAATATAGCTCCAACAGGAATAAAGGATTTTGTTCCAATACATCACGATTTTACAAATCAATTAAGAAAATTGGGAATGAAGTTTAGAACAGAAATTATTTGGTACAAACAAACAATGCTTAAAAGAACCGCCTGGGGAAGTTGGAAAAGTCCCGCCAACCCGCATATAGTTCCCTCTTGGGAATATGTATTAATTTTCTCAAAAAATGGAGATAGATTACAAGGAGATTCTAAGGAGGCAGATATAACCGCAGAAGAATTTAAAGAATTTTCAGATGGATTTTGGAAAATACAACCTGAACGACAAAGAAATGGCCACCCTGCTCCGTTTCCAGAAGATTTAATTTATAGATTAATAAAATTCTACTCTTACAAAGGGAATGTTATTTTAGATATGTTTGGAGGAACTGGAACAGTTGCAGTAGTTTCTCATAAAACTGATAGAAATTCTATTCATATAGACATCTCTAATGAATATTGCAAGACAGCAAAAGAAAGATTAGAGACTACAAAAAAACAAAAGACACAACAAAAATTACCTTCTAAATAAAAATGGATGAAGCAACTAGTCAAAAAGTTTTTCAGAATGTTATGAACCTCTTTATAATTCCTGAAATTGAGAAAAGAAAAAAAGAAGGAAAAATAAATGAATCCTTTATTTTACGATCTGGACAGATAGTCTTATCAAGAGACAATGGCAATTCTGTTAGGCTTAATGAAGAAGTTAAGGCGATAGCCAAAAGTATCGCGGCTAAACCAATAAAAAAGAATGATTTAGTTTTTGAAGAAGATATAAAAAATATAGAAGAAGTGAAATTAACAGAAGAAGATAAAAATTGTGCACATATTACCTTATTGAGATTTAGAGATAAATGGTTGATTTTTACAGATTTTAGATATGACAAAGAAGATTCTAATGAACATATAAGTGCTTCAAAAGAATTTTATGAAAGTGCACTTGAAAATTTAAAGAATAAAAGATTAAGGCCATTTTATGAAAATGCTTTCGCTTCCGCAGAGTTATCAACTAAAGCAAGTTTAATGCTATTCATAGATAAAAAGAATTTGAATAATCACTCCAATAGGACTAAACATTTAGAAAAATGGGCAGATTTAGGTAATATCCCAAAAAGTTTCTCAGATATTCTAAAAAAATTAGCTACTAATCTAAGATATTCTGCAAGGTATCTTGAAGGAGATGATTATAAAAGAGAAAATCCAGAAGAAATAGCAACCACAATAAAAGAGATGATTGAATTTGCAGAGAGAAATAATGAATAGTTTTTAATTTAATCCATACTTTTTCAAAACTTCTAAGATTTCCTTGAACATCTTCTCAATTTTTTCATCCTTAAACTTCTTAGCTTTCTCAATCATCCTCTTAGAATATTTTCCTAAAAAATCAACCGTCCCATATCTCTTTTTCATGAGATTATGTTCGCTACATAATGTTTGTCCATTCTCTGCAGTATTACTTCCGCCCTTATATTGGGGAGTTATGTGATCTGCATGAATTTCATATCCATTGTGTTGTCCGTTTCCACAAACAACACACCGATAATCATCTCTTTTGAATATAACTTCTTTTACATCTTTAGGAAAAGGGGATAAAATATTTTTCCCATTATATCCAGGGATTCTTTTGTAGATTCCCTTTCTAACTTTGATCAACCATCCTTCCTGATATAACTTTCTTATACTTCTCCAAGGGTCTCTTGCTTTTGGAATATGCTCGAAAACATAATCTACAACCCTTCCATGTTCTATCTCTTCATTTGGATGTTTCTCAAAAAACTCCTTGATATAATAAGTAATTGAGTGATTATCTTTCTCAGCCATAAAAGAGTTAGAATTTACAAACTTAAAAAACTATCTACCAACCTTTAAGGTAACAATGCAGTCTAACCATAAAACTTTTAAAGGAAGTATTTTTGTAGGATTCTATTATGGAAGG
>CAYFOF010000019.1:0-2828 GCA_964344655.1 Candidatus Woesearchaeota archaeon
TTGTATGCATTGATGATGCATTAGATGACAGTAAAAAGACGAATCTATCACTGCAATGTAATTTAAAGACGATTTAAAATGACAGATATAAAATTACAATTTGAATCAAGGCTGAATTTTCAAATAGATGCGATAAATTCAGTCATAGAATTATTTGAAGGATCAAACGTTTCTGAAGGAGTGTATCCTGATTTTATTGATGGAATTAACTCAAACAAACTAAACATTTCAAAAGAAATGATTTTAGATAATTTACAAAAAATCCAGGAGTATAATGAAATCAAAAAATCAGAATTTCTTAAAACAATGAATTTCTCAATTGAGATGGAGACTGGAACAGGTAAAACATACGTATACACAAGAACCATAATTGAATTAGCAAAAAGATACAATTTTAAAAAATTTATCATACTTGTACCATCTGTTGCAATTAGGGAAGGAGTAAAAAAATCGCTAGAAATTACTAAAAATCACATACAAGAAATTTATGATAAAATTTCATATTCATTTTATGAGTACGATTCAAAGAAGATCAATACAATTAGACATTTTTCAAGAAGTAATAATATTGAAATTCTAATTATGACGGTTGATTCATTTAACAAATCAACTAACATAATGAATAATCCAACCGAGAAATTAAGTGGTAAACGTCCAATTGAATTTATACAAAAAACAAACCCAATCTTAATTCTTGATGAACCTCAAAACATGGAAAGTGAAAAATCTAAAAAAGCAATTGATGAATTAAATCCATTATTTGCATTAAGATATTCGGCAACACATAGAGATGTGTATAATTTAATTTATCGATTAACGCCAGTCGATGCATACAAAAAAGGATTAGTAAAAAAAATCGAAGTCTCATCAGTGACCAAGGATGATGATTTTAATAATGCATACATGGCATGTACTGAGATTAAAGCCGATAAAAGTAAGATACGTGCAAAGCTGAAAATAAATAAAAAATTCAAAGACAGACACAAACAAACTGAGATTACAGTAGCACAGTCAGATGATTTGTATAAAAAAAGCAATCAAAATGATGAATATAGGGATTTTATCATAACTGAGATTAATGCATCAAAAGGTATAATCCGATTTTCAAATGGAATCAACATTCGAATAGACCAAGAAATTGGTGGAGACAGAGATGAAATAATGAAATTACAGATTAAAGAGACAATTGAAAATCACATGATAAAATATGAAAAACTAAAGAAAAAAGGAATAAAGGCATTATCTCTGTTTTTTATTGATAAAGTAGATAATTTTTTGCCAGAAGACGGGTTTATTAGGAAATATTTTGATCAGGCTTTTAATGAGATGAAAAAAGAGTATACTAGCTTTGCAGAATTAGAGCCAGAAGAAGTTAGAAGACATTACTTTTCAAAAATGAAAACAGAAAGTAAGATGGAAGAAGACAAAGAATCATTTAATCTTATAATGAAAGACAAAGAAAGATTACTCTCATTTGATGATAAAACTCAGTTTATTTTCTCACATTCAGCATTGCGTGAAGGATGGGATAATCCAAATGTTTTCAATATATGTACACTGAATCAGAGTATATCTGAGATTAAAAAGCGACAAGAGATTGGGCGTGGATTAAGATTACCTGTAAGTTCATACAATGGTAATAGAGTATATGGGGAAGATAACATACTTACAGTTATTGCCAATGAGCATTATGCAAAATATGTAGAGTCATTACAAAATGAGTACATAGAAGAGTATGGCACAGGACAAGTGCCCACCATCTCAAATGCAAAAAGAAAGACAAAATTAAGATTAAAACATGAAGTAATAGAAGATAAAAACTTCAAAAAGTTATGGGATAAAATTAGTCAAGAGACAAAATACATAGTAAACATAGATACTGAAAAATTTATCAAAAAATGCACTGAGATAATTAATGAAGGAATATCAGTTAATAATGTAGGACTCAGAGTTCAGACAGTTCAAATATCACTCGAAGAAGATCAAGGGATACAGACGGTTTGGAGTAAGATAGGTTCGGCAATAAAACCAATTGAGAAAACATACCCAATTACAGATATTGTTGACAAGATATCCAAGGAGACAAACCTTACCAGAAAGACAGTTGTTAAGATAATTCAAGGATTAGAAAATCTAGATTTGATTTTTAAAAATCCAGAACAGTATTTGATGTCAATAGTTTATGTAATAAAGCAGACAATTTCAGAATTTATGGTTGATGGAATAAAATATGAATCTACTAACAAAGAGTATAACAAGTCAAGATTCAAAGATATTATTGAGACATATTCGGATTCTATTGTTTCAGTAGATAATTCAATTTATGATGCAATAGTGTATGATTCAGAGATTGAGAAAAATTTTGCAAACGATGCAGGAAAGAATCAAAATATAAAATTATTAATCAAATTGCCAGATTGGTTTACAATAAATACTCCAATTGGAACTTATAATCCAGATTGGGCTATTGTAAAAGATGAAACTGATCAATACGGAAAGATAAAAGAAACATTATATCTAGTACGTGAAACTAAAGGGGTTTCATCAGATAGAATTAGGGAATTACGAGAATCTGAACAACGAAAAATATTTTGTGCAAAAAAACATTTTACAAAAATTGGTGTAAATTATAAAATTGTAAAAAATGTAGAGGAGATTTGATCATTGTGAACAATCTTGAAAATTATCAAAATGGTGTTGTATAAATTAAATGAGTAAAATTAGTAAAGATTCAAAGAATATAGTGAGTGAAAAAATTGAGAGAATAAAAAAAGATTTTCCTCAATGTATCACTGAAGGAAAAATTGACTTTGAGAAACTAAAAAATT
>CAYFOF010000020.1:0-2744 GCA_964344655.1 Candidatus Woesearchaeota archaeon
ATCTCTTCAGTTATTTGAAGATGGAATTCATGCTATTAGAGATATTCCTGAAAACTTTAAATTGAATGACAAACAAGGAATACAAAAAGATTGCGAGATTAAAGGAAAAGTTCATATGCATAAAGAAAGTATAAACCATTTTCTGAAAACTTTACAATATCCTCTTTATTATCTTGACTTTGAGACTTTTAGTACTGCTGTGCCTATGTTTGATGGCTTAAAGCCTTATTCTCAGGTTTGTTTTCAATTTAGTCTACATATTGTCGAAAAAGAAGGAGACAAACCCAAACATTATGAATTTCTTTATTCTGGAAATGATGATCCAAGAGAAGAGTTTATTTTAGCTTTGAAAAAAGTTTTAGGAGATAAAGGTTCAGTTGTTGTGTATAATCAATCATTTGAAATCAATAGATTAAAGGAATTAGGTGAACAATTTCCAGAGCATAAAAATTGGGTTGAGAATACTATTGGAAGAATTGTTGATCTGTTAATTCCTTTTAGAAATTTTAGCTATTACAATCCTATTCAGAAAGGTTCTGCTTCAATAAAGAAAGTTCTTCCTGCATTAGTTGGAAAAGATTACTCTGAAATGGAGATTGGCGATGGGGCAACAGCTTCTGTTGAATTTTACAATATGGCTTATAAAAATGGAAAAGATATTAGGGAAGCTTTATTGAAATATTGTGAATTAGATACTTTGTCTGAAGTTATGATTGTTGAGAAGTTGAGGGAGATTGTTTAGAAAAGAGGTTTTATAAATAAGTAGAGATTCATAAAAGAATATGACGTTAAATAATGAGCAAATAGAGAAAATCAAAGAATTATTAAGAACTAAACTAAATGACAAATTATCCAAGTATGCAAGAGAAACAACCTCTATGCCTTTTTTAGCAAAACTTATGCAAGATTCTGAAAAAGTCGCAGCATATTCTTTTATCCATTCATTAGCTACAACACTAGGAATGTCAATTTATGAAAAAATCTCTGAAATTGTAGCATCAACAAGTTATGATGAAGTCAAAACAGGTTATGACGTTGAAGGAGAAATTACAAATGAAGAAAATACTGTGATCTCTCAAATTTTACAAGAAATAAAGAATGGAACAAGAACAGCAAATGAAGAACAAGAGATTAAGGAGATTCTTAAATGTAATAATAATGGTGGTAGAAAAATAAAAATTAGAGCTGATTTGTTTTTGAAAAAAGGAAACGATGAATATTATATCGAGATAAAAACAGCTAAACCAAACATAGATGTTTTTGCCAAATCAAAGCAGAAATTATTGGAATGGATTGCACTTAGAAAAAAGAAAGTAAATACAATTTTGGCAATTCCTTATAATCCCTATCATCCAGAGCCATACAGCAGATTCACAATGCAAGGATATTTGGATGAGGAAAAAGAGCTTTATGTTGCTGAGAAATTCTGGAAGTTACTTGGTGGAGAAGGAACATATAAAGAAATTCTTGACATTTTTGATGAAGTAGGAAAAGAGTTTAAAGAAAAAATTCAATCTAAGATTAAAGAAGTAGCAGAAGAAAAGATGGATATTTAAAAAAATTACACTTCATAATTATTGAGGGCGATTAATATTATTCTTAAAAAATTGTTCCATATCTTTTTGAGATTTTATTTCTCCTTTTTCAACAGATTTCATAAGTTTATTATGAAATTCAACCAATTGAGGATTTCTAATTCCATAAACAATATCTACTTTTTTATGTTTCAAAAAAGAAAGTTTTTCTAGATTATATTTTATCTTTGTTCTTGTAGTTCTCCATAATTCTCTGTAAGTTCCATCTTCTGCAATTCTATTTGCTACAACCTCATTTGTTGTTTTTTGAGAAGGTCTTTTTGATTTAATTTGATTATACCTTAATAAAAGAGGTTTTTGTATCTTAATATCTTCAAAATAGATATTTGCATTACAATAAATAATTTGTAATCCGTTCAATCTTTGAATGTCCGATTCGTTCCTTATTTTAATAATTTCTTTATTTGTAAATTCATAAAATTTTGGGTCAAAAATAAAAAGTGCAAACTTTGAATTTAGTGGAAAATATATTTGGAGTCCAGTGGAAGCTATCCCTTGTGTTCCTTGCCAAATTTTTTCATCAAAAAATGAATTGAAGAAAACAACAGGATTATCAGAAAATATGAAATCCATCCGAGTTTTGTTTTCTAATAAAATTATATCCAAATCATGGAATAGGGGTCCAGACATCATAGAAACGAGAAGAGAAGTCTTAGAATTTGATTTTATTTTCATATCATTTACTTCTTCTTTAGTAATTTTTAGTCCTTCTTTTTTGGCATATTGTAAAAAATTAGGTTTTAACATATCAAATAACGCATTTGCAGTTTCTTCTTCAGCATCTCTAGCGTATTCAGTTCTCCCATGTTGAAATAGTATATGGCTCTTGAGATTCTGTTTTTCCTGTTCATTCAAACAAGATATATTTTGATTTTTTATTATTTTTGAGATTAAATTATTTCCTAATCCTTCAAGAAAAGAAAATTCTTTTTCTATTTGAGCATCCTTGCTATAAAAATAACTTTTAGAACATTGCCCTTTAATAGTGGCTGATTCTACAAATTTTTTACTGTTTATATTGAAAAGACAAATAGTTTTTCCATCTTTAGAAAATTTTTTAAAGTAAAATTGAGGAACATAATGTTGGTTTTTATTTTTGGCCATCTCATTTTTTCCTCATATGGAATATTATCTCGGCATAAGGTTGTC
>CAYFOF010000021.1:0-2409 GCA_964344655.1 Candidatus Woesearchaeota archaeon
ACGAGTTCTCGTACCAATGGGTCATCATGGAGAATCTTCTGAGCTGCTTTTTTGGCAAGTTCAGATGATAGATCCACATCTTCCATCCCTTCGGTGTGTATCACCACATTCAGAGCGAGTCTGAGTTTTCGGAATTGACCATACAGGCTGTGAATGGAGAGAGGGGGTCGATCGAAGTGGGCATCATCATCGCCCGTGAACAAGTCGATCATGTGCTTGAGGTCAAGAATCGAGTTGTTGATTGGAGTAGCCGTGAGGAAGAACAACTGCTTGTCTCTTCCTTCATTGATGAACTTCATGAATCTCTCGAATCGCTTGCTCTTCTCCCGATTTCTGAAGTGATGTGCTTCATCCACGATGATACAGTCGAACTTCCGCTTCGCCGCCTCCCAATCATCTTCAAACTTCTTGAGATTGAGGTCGGTGTGTTTGAGATGTTTGAAGTTTGAGCCCCAACCTGTGATATGTCCTAGCCGTTCCTTCAATTCAGGCTCCCAAACGCCTTCGTATGCCGATTTGGGTGTCAACAACAGGACATTCTTTCCTTCGTAGACTGCAAGCCTCTCAATCAGCATCAGGCCAACGAAAGTCTTGCCCAGGCCGACGCCATCACAAAGGAAGGAGCCGCCCCATTTTCTTGAAATCTCCAACATCGCCTGGTATCCGTCTTGCTGATACTTGTCCAGAATAGGCCACATCACTGATTCCTGTTCGTGCCACACAGCTGGCCCGACTGTCTCCTTGTCACGGAAATATTCCTCCAGGGACTTGCCGTAAAGAAGGAATGGTATGTACTCGCTGGCCTGATGCTCCATGACCTCTAGGATATCCTCGGAAATGGGTTCCGTGTCTTCGTGCTCCCAGAAGTGCTCGAACCACTCCTGAAGTTCTGAAACTCTGCCACTGTCTTCGATGCGGACATTGAGTTCGATGTTTTGGGAAATACCTGCAACCGTGAAATTGCTCGAACCAACCAGTGCGACAGGATTCACGATTTCAAATCGAGCGTGAGTGATGTACATCTTTGCATGGAACTTCTTAGGTGTGAAGACCCTGCACTCGATTTTACCTGTCCTAACAGCTTCGATGATTGCAGGAACGCCGCGTAGGAACTCGTTGGAGTGTTTCTCCTTCTCTTCATTGAATGAGTTTTCGAGCTGCTGTGTTATCGCAGTTACCAGCGCTTCCTTTGTCGTCCTGGACACATCCTTTCCCATGAGGATTCTGATCTTGTCAAGCTTCTGCCATTCGCCGTCTAGCCGCGTGAGCGCGCCGACATCGAAGTATCCCGTGGCGATGTCGAACTGGCGAGATACCTCACACCATTTTGACAAGTATCCTTGGACCTTGTCTGTGACATCGGTCTCCCGATTGTCGACGATGAAAGGTGCCTTGCCCTCGCCCATGCACAATCGGATATCGTTAGCCTATATCAACCCTGCACCGATTATCGCGTGTGATGGTTAGAACTCATCCCAATTCATGATGTAGTCTGCGAAGTTGATCTCTGAGGATTCAGCCGACCCTGGTTCACTCTCTACACTGAATGTCTCAAAGGGTGTGGGTGCGGTTGATGAGCCGTTTGTGGCAGCTGGCTTGAGCTCTCGGGTAGGAAGAGGAATTGGTCCATTTGCATTGATTGGGTAGAGGTCGAGGAACTCAGTCGTTCCCCAAGGAATTGTCTCGGTGAACGGTGCCTGATTCCACCAATGTGGCTTGGTGAATTCAGGCTTGTCTCGGTTCTCGTGGAACTGATAGTTGATTGTGCGGATGACGGTGCTTGACCGCCATTGTCCGCCGAGTTTGCCCTTCTCACCCAACTCGTTCAGAATCTCTGAGATCCGATAGCCCGAACAACCGTAGCCATAGTAGAGGTCACGCATGTAGTCGATGACCAACTGCTCATGCCAATTTGGAACCAAATCGTCTCCTTTGCAGTCCCAACCATAGATTTCTCCCGTGAAACGCTTGTTCTCCCCTTTCATGTGGTCCATCGCAGCCTTCGTCCTCTCGGAAATCTGCCCTCTCTCCAACTCGGCGATGCCGCCGATCACGGTGATGAAGAAACGACCCATCGCGGAGGTCGTATCGAGAGTCTGTCCACTGAATTCCAAGAGATGCAGTCCTACATCCATTTCTTTCAATTCGTCAATCGTTGAGAGCAGGTCGGCAACACTTCTGAACAGCCTGTCCATCTTCACGACGATGATGTGCTTGATTTCGTGTTTCTCAACATATTGTTTCATCGTCTTTCCTGCGGGTCTATCCCACAGATGGATTCCTGCAGACACCCCATCATCGGAGAACACCCGAGCGACATCGTAGTTCTTGATGCCCGCATATGCTCTGCATTGCGATTCTTGTGCATCCGTGCTGTATCCCTCTTCTTTCTGTTTCTTAGATGATACG
>CAYFOF010000021.1:2422-2675 GCA_964344655.1 Candidatus Woesearchaeota archaeon
TAAATCACTGCTTTCGGTAGGTCTTCGTTTTGTATTTCGGACATACCGACATTGGGCATAGATGCCTTATATGCGGTGGCGGACCGCGAAACGGAAAATCGGCTAGATTTCATATTTCGTTCTCGCCGAATTTGAGTCGGCTTCGAAGGAGCACTGTTCCTATCGGAAGGCGTGGATTCTGACCCAGTGTTCCGATCATGATCACCCACAGTCTCGTGGGGTTGGAACACCCTCGTATCGAGGGTTTTTTCAC
>CAYFOF010000022.1:0-2662 GCA_964344655.1 Candidatus Woesearchaeota archaeon
TTATATAATCAAATCCAACTTGACCTAATGAGGCATTTTGTGCTTCCTGGACTGTGAATGTATGTTTTCCCTTACCTGCCATTATTTACTCCTATCTTATTGCATTTTTAGTAGGCATCACCACCCTAGGGCCTGTAGTCCTACTATCATTAAATTTTTCTAGTTTATATCTAAATTCTCTCATAAAATATTCTTTAGCCTCTATATTCATCTGATCTTCAGCTAGCCTAGCTTTGAGATAATCAACTACAGCTTTTTGAAGATAACTATTAATTCTTAGCTCATCATTCTCATCATTTAATGCATTGATCTTATAATATACTTCACCAGTACTATCAGCATCAGTAGCAACAATATTTTCACCTCTAGTTTTAGTTATAATAACTGAATATTCTGTTTCATAGGAGTAAGAAGTTGACAACACTTCATGTACACCATTATATGATTCAGAATTTCTTATCAAGATTTTGTTATTAGCTACTATATCTGTAGTAACATTTCCAGATATTTTAAATGAGAAATAACCAATACCACCATTATCCTGAATTGAGAACGTTAACCCTGTATGCTTAGCAGTAGTATCAAATCCATATATAGGACTATAAGTATATTCTACCTCCATTCCATCAGTAATAGCTGACACAGGACTTTTCCATAGGAATAATCCAGTACTACCTACATCATTAAGCCCGGGTTGTGATAAGGTTTGCCCATCACCATATTGCCAATCTTTTTCGGCTAATGAAATCTTATCACCCTTTATATAGTACGCATATTCTCTTGAAGTAGCCATTAGATTAGCTCCTGATCTGTATCTTCCCTAAAAGGTTCTCCAACCATCCTAGGTATTTTTCTATACTCATCTTTAGAGTTTTGATGATTCTTACATCTTATGCTAAGTATTTGTAATGCATCAAATGGAATATCATAAAACCTCTGATTCTTAACTATATCTATCCTTTGAGTAGTTATATGGGTTTGAGATTGTATATTCATTTCCTCTAATGCATCTTTAATATATGCTATAGCTCTACCTGTTTCAGTTATACCAGCACGTTCCATTATTTCTTGTATTTTCATTACGTTATTGCCACATATTCCATTGCGATATTATCACTACCACTAGATTTAACAAAAATTCCTAAATTAAGACCAAGTGCTGGAGTATTGGGCAATACTATAACTCCCCCTGGTGGTATCGAACAAAATTTAATATATGGAGAAATATCTACTTTTTCAACAAATACATCAATATTGTCCGTAGTAGGATTTCCTAATGCAGAATCACTGGAATAAACACTACCCATATGTTTTATATATATAAAATCGTATGCAGTATTATTACTTCCTAGCAATGTATAGGCACCAGCAATGCAATTTATATATGTTCTAGTGCCATCAGTACCAGCATACGATGAATTAATATGATTAATATGTTCTACATCTATACTATAAGAGCCACCTAATGTAGTTCCTATATCTCCCGCTATTTCTTTTACATTACTACCAGAACCTTCTGATATTGTACCTTCGGCAATAGGTGTAAATGATATTACTACTCTACAATTACTTGCCATTATTATCCCCTCCTTCTTGTTGTTGTTTGGGCTGTGATAATAAGCCTATAGCTTCGTTATACTGCTGTCTAAGCATTCCGTACCTAGCGGTAGCCCATTGGTATTTAGTACTGAGTTTCTGTATCTTTGTATTGTGATTATTTATTAGTGATTGAATATCTGCAGAAAATGCCTGTACTTCAACTCCATACTTTTGTATCTTTTGATCATCATCTTTTGAACCTAACTGACCATCTGTTATCTTTTTCTGTAGTTCAGCTTGATATTCTGCATTATTCTTATTAAATGTATTTAAAGAATTTTCCAATCTAGCTCGATATTCATCAATCTGAACGGATACCTTGTTTCTTTGTATATCAGCCATTTCTGTATCATCATTAGCTATCTCAGTTTCTATATCAGATATACTTGTTGATAATACTGGTTGAGTATATGTAGGAGCTGCAGCTAAGTTTGCCACTGAATTGTCTGATAGTGTTGGTATAGATGGTATCGGAGGCAGGGAAACATCAGTTGGCAAATCATTATCTAAATTAGCCATATATGACAACATAACCTGTAGAGATGCATATAATACCACTAAGTGTTCATACTGTTTGGGAAAGTCAAGTATTGATTCTGCATCATATGTTACATCAGGATAATGTAAATGTAATACTGATCCTCCATTAGGCTTAACAAACACCTTTTTACCTTCTCTATAATAACATGGATTATACTTGCTTCTGTATAATAGACTTGAAATGTCTAGAGATCTTTTACCTACACTCTCTGGAACTAGTGTAGCTGGATGGTCATTAGTACCATCACTACCCCATACATCAAATATTTCACCATCTATAATGGCACCCGTGCCAGATTCAGAGGTAACTGTAGTAAACAATGGAATAACAGTAGGATTTACCAATTTAACCCGATTAATAACATCACGAGCTCCATCAGTTAAAAACTGTGTTAATTCATTTTGGGTAGGATTAGAGGAGGCAGTTATATCAAACTGCACCAATCCTTCTACTTGTGTTTCGTATGTTGCCAAATTTTCCCCCTCTCTAAGCCTTGACTAAGCATGAATGAGATCATTTAAA
>CAYFOF010000023.1:0-2532 GCA_964344655.1 Candidatus Woesearchaeota archaeon
GAATTTCGCTACCTTAGGACCGTTATAGTTACGGCCGCCGTTTACTGGGGCTTCGATTCGCAGCTTCGGCCGAAGCCTAACCACTCCTCTTAACCTTCCAGCACCGGGCAGGCGTCAGTCCCTATACATCGTCTTGCGACTTAGCAGAGACCTGTGTTTTTAGTAAACAGTCGCTACCCCCGATTCACTGCAACCGCTTCGAGCTCCTGGAGCAAGTCCATTCACCCTGATGCGGCACACCTTCTCCCGAAGTTACGGTGTCATTTTGCCTAGTTCCTTAACCAGAGTTCTCTCAAGCGCCTTGGGATACTCACCCCGCCCACCTGAGTTGGTTTGCGGTACGGTCTCCTAGCAATCAACGCAGTACGCAGCTTTTCTTGGAAGCATGGGATCACTGGCTTTGTTGGGCAAAGCCCATCGTCATCACCTCTCGGCCTTGACTCCGCGTTTTGTTCCTACGGTGTCGGCCTACGGGCTTGAACCACCACTACCACACGGTGGACCAGCTACCCTTCTCCGTCCCTGCTCTGCTCCTGTAGGAGGCTCGGGAATATTAACCCGATTCCCATCACCTACGCCTTTCGGCCTCGGCTTAGGGGCCGGCTAACCCTGCGCGGTTTACCCTTGCGCAGGAAACCTTGGGCTTACGGCGAACAGGTTTGTAACCTGTTTTATCGCTACTCATGACGGCATAATCACTTCCGATACCTCCAGCAGACCTCACGATCTGCCTTCGCAGGCGTACGGAACGCTCGGCTACCACTCCGGGATCCCGAAGGATCCTCGAGTCTATGGCTTCGGTAACAGACTTGAGCCCCGTTATATTTTCGGCGCAGAGATTCTAGACCAGTGAGCTATTACGCTTTCTTTAAAGGATGGCTGCTTCTAAGCCAACCTCCTGGTTGTTTGTGAATCTCCACATCCTTTGCCACTTAGTCTGTATTTAGGGACCTTAGCCGATAGTCTGGGCTCTTTCCCTTTCGACCATGGACCTTATCGCCCACAGTCTGACTGCCACACCTGTACTCGTCGGTATTCGGAGTTTGGTAGGGGTTGGTAACCCTGTGGGGCCCCTAGCCCTTCCAGTGCTCTACCCCCGACGGTAGATATGTGACGCCCTACGTAAATAGGTT
Source organism: Candidatus Woesearchaeota archaeon (assembly GCA_964344655.1). Taxonomy (GTDB): domain Archaea; phylum Nanobdellota; class Nanobdellia; order SCGC-AAA011-G17; family PNOQ01; genus JABJPM01. Next base: position 1,134 of record CAYFOF010000023.1, read on the forward strand.
TCGCCGAGAACCAGCTATCTCCAGGTTTGATTGGCCTTTCACCCCCACCCACAGCTCATCCCCCGAGTTTTCAACCTCGGTGGGTTCGGTCCTCCACGAGGTATTACCCTCGCTTCAACCTGGCCATGGGTAGATCACCTGGCTTCGGGTCTACAGCACGCAACTAATTCGCCCTGTTCAGGCTCGCTTTCACTACGGCTCCGGGTTTCACCCCTTAACCTTGCTGCGTACCGTAACTCGCCGTCTCATTATGCAAGAGGCACGCGGTCACTCCCGAAGGAGCTCCCACACCTTGTATGCGACAGGTTTCAGGTACTATTTCACTCCCCTCATCGGGGTACTTTTCACCTTTCCCTCACGGTACTTGTTCACTATCGGTCATCGAGTAGTACTTAGCCTTACGAGATGGTCCTCGTAGCTTCCCACAGGGTTCCACGTGTCCCGTGGTACTCAGGATCGAGACAAGAGAGTCCGCACGGCTTTCGTGTACGGGGCTATCACCCGCTATGGCCGGCCTTTCCAGAGCCGTTCCACTAACCGACGGATTGGTAACTCTCCGAGGCCCCCGCATGGGCCCCAAGTCTCGCCCTACAACCCCCGACGAAAAACGAATGCAGTCTTACAATCGTCGGGTTTGGGCTCTTCCCTTTTCGCTCGCCGCTACTGGGGGAGTCGCTGTTGCTTTCCTTTCCTCAGGGTACTTAGATGTTTCAGTTCCCCTGGTTGACCCCGCTTACGCGGTGACAAGGTATGACCCTTGCCGGGTTTCCCCATTCGGACATCCCGGTATCACTGCCTGCTTGACGGCTCCACCGGGCTTTTCGCAGCCTTCCACGTCCTTCATCGTCTCTCGATGCCCAGGCATCCACCTGACGCACTTCGTAGCTTGAGCTGAGAGTCTCTTGGAGCTCCCAGCACTCACTCAAACAATCAAAATCACTATGCAGTTGTCAAAGATCGCGAAACGGTTGGGTGCTGCCCGGTCGTGCGTCGCCGCTGGTGGAGGCGACCGGATTCGAACCGACGACCTGCTGGTTGCAAACCAGCTGCTCTCCCAGCTGAGCTACGCCCCCGGAGCAGCGTCGAATCTGGTGGGGATAGGAAGACTTGAACTTCCGACCTCACGCTTATCAGGCGTGCGCTCTAACCAGCTGAGCTACATCCCCGGGTAAGTGCGATCTGCCAAAGACCGGCGGGCAGCCGATCCCTGAAAACTGAATAGCGAATCTCGGCGCCGAACGGCGCGCAGCGGTGCATTTCTTCTCTTTGGTTGGTCTTGCGACCAGGACGTCTTACGACGCCGTTGACCGGATGTTCTGACTCGAGCCGAAGCTCTCGCCTGAACTCCTTAGAAAGGAGGTGATCCAGCCGCAGGTTCCCCTACGGCTACCTTGTTACG
>CAYFOF010000024.1:0-2405 GCA_964344655.1 Candidatus Woesearchaeota archaeon
TCTAAAATATTTTGAAAAATATATGAAAGATGATGTTTCTGATTTAAAAGAGAATAAAGATTTTAAAGAAGAATCATTGGAAATAAAAAAAGTTGTTAATAAAAGGGTGAAGATAGAAGAAGAAGTTCTCTATCCTGCCTATGAAAAGGAGAATGAAAAAAATGGCTAAACACATAATGGTTGTAGATGATGAACAAGATAACATTACTACAGTAAAAACTGCTTTAGAAGCAAACGGATATAAAGTGACTAGTGCAAAAAACGGAGATGATTGTTTAAAGAAATTAAAAAAAGAAAAACCAGATCTAATATTGATGGATATTATGATGCCAGGAACTCCGGTTAGAGAAGTTATTCCACAAATAAAAGGAATAAAAATTGCGTATTTAAGTGTTGTTCGTGTATCTGAGGCCGAAAAAGAAGATTTAATGGTTTCAAAGAATATTGTGGATTTTATACAAAAACCGTTTGATGTAGATGATTTATTGAAAAAAGTGAAAAAAATCGTAGGTGGATAAATGGTAAATCTAAAGAAAGAATTAGCGAGCAATCAAGTTATTTTGCTCTTGATTCCTGGAAAAGAATATAATGAGGATATTGTAAAAAATTTAAAATATTTTAGCTCATCTAGCTCGGTTTTTTATGTTACTTTAAATAAAACATACAGTGCTTTGAGTGAATTATGTAAAAAACATAAAGTTAAATCAGACAATGTTATTTTTGTTGATACTATTTCAAAAACGATAAAGAAAACTCCAGGACAAGGAAAGCAAGCATATTATGTTAGTTCTCCAGGAGCTTTAACAGAAATATCTTTAGTTGTTTCTAAATTTTTGAAACATAATTTTGACTATATGATTTTTGATTCATTGACAAATTTGGCAATATATGCAAAAAAAGCTCCAGTTGGAAAATTTTTGTCTTCATTGATACATAAAATAAAGGGAACAAAAACAAAAGCTGTGTTTTATGCTATATCTTCTGGGGAAAATGATGAATTAATAAAACAAGCAGAAATGTTTGTAGATAAGGTTATTGTTTTAGGAAAAAAGAAAGGAGGTGAAAAAGATGGTTGATGCACTAACTTTTGATGGATCTATACTTTTAGAGATTGCTATTCTTCTAGGATTGGTTGCGGTTGTTTTGACTTATATGAATAGTAGAAAATTAAAAGGGGAAGTTTTTGAAAAACCATTTATCTATTTTTCAATTGGTTTGCTTTTTGGGACTTTTTCATTAATCGCTGTGACATTCTTTGAAAATGTTTGGGGAGCTGGAACTGTTATGATTGTCCACGATTTGAGTTTTATTGCTGGAATGGGCTTGGTTTTGTTCGCTTCAATGAGAATCACTAAGTTCTTGAAGGGATTAGAATCTTTCGATAAAAATGTAAAGGAAAAGGGATAATTATAAAAACCCTTTTTTTCATTTTATTTTAAATGGGTGATGTAAATAAAGTTTTAAAGTTATGTTTCTTTTTATTTTCTTTAGTTACGCTATCTAGTTTTGTTTCTGCAGATTTTCATGTAGGGCCCAATTATTTTGCTCAAGAATCTATAAAAGAGAAAGCTCTAGATGTTAGTAGTGAAATTGAACTTTATTTAAAATTAAACCCAAACAGCACATTAGAAGATTTAAAAAATAATCCTGAATTTCAAGAATTGGCTATACAAGATGTTGGTGAAACAGGATATACATATCTTATTGTTTATGAAACAGGGATATTAGAATTTCACCCCGATCCAGATATACGAGATGGCTCTTACAATGCTTTTAAAGATGAATTTCCAGTAATATGGGATATAATTGATGAAGTAGTAAGTACAACCCCTTGTCAAGATTCTGAAGGATTCTATGATTGGAGAGATATTGATGATTTGATAAGGGAAAAGTATACTTACCATAGTTGTATTGATGCAAAAACTGCAGACGGATATAGTTTTTTTGTTGGATCCTCAACGTATTTGGATGAGTATGATGAGCCTAAAGATATGGATGTTATTTTTATTATTTTGGTTGGGTTGGTTGTTTTTGGGGGTTTGGCTATTCTTTCATTTTCAAGACTGAAAAAATCTAATGGTGAAGGAACCGCTAAATTAGAATTTAAAAAATTTCTTTTTGGTAAAATAAGTAGAAGGGTTGGAATTATTATTGGAATTATCATTCTTACTGTAGTTATTATGGGGACCCTCATAATATATTTTCAAGATCAAGTTCTTGAAGATCAGTTTACGGATGCGATTTTAGAAAATGAAGAAGATTTTGTAGATATTGAACAAGAAAGTATAAGAACCTTGTCTGCTGCTTTAGAAGTTATATTACAAGATCCGGGGGTGAAAGAAGTATATCTGGAAAAAAACAGGGAAAGATTATATCAATATGGGCAGCCCCTATTTAAAGAATTA
>CAYFOF010000025.1:0-2370 GCA_964344655.1 Candidatus Woesearchaeota archaeon
CTGCTGGAATTAATGAATATGAAGGAATTATTTTATGTCCTTTCTTTTCAAAATATCTTAAGAATTTTTTTACTATCTCTCTTGATTTCATATTATATAGAGAAAGAGTTAATTTAAAAGTCTTACCCTGATTAAACTCCCAAATTTGACAGTTTAGATTTAATATTTGATATTTCTTCTTCTAAATTTCTTGCTTTTTTAGTTTTCGTAGGTTTCCCTTTTATCTTTTTTGTTTTCTTTTCTTCTTTTTCTTCTAATTCTTCAGTTATCTTAGTTTCAGGCATTAATTTGTTAAAGGCATTTATTTCTCTCTTTATTTTCCTCATTAATGTTCTTAGCTTCTTTATTTGATCTGATTTCCTGTCCCTAACTACCTTATAATCTTCAAAAAATCTTAGAGACTCTGTAGAATCTATTGCAGTTTCCAATACTTTTCTTCTAAGAACTAAGGGATTGTCTACTTTCATATACTCAGAACTACCTTTAGCTGCCATTATAGCTCAAATAATTTTTTATCTATTGAAAGGAGATTATCTTTTATCTTAGAAATATCTTCCTTCCATTTGTTTAGTTCTCTGTCTTCTTCTTCTCTTGTTTGATTTAAATCTGCCAGAAGTCCTTCTGCATCTTTAGCAAGATCTTTTATTTTAGTTAGATGATCTTTAACAGTTTTATAATTATTTAATTTTACGAATATTGGTTTTCCTTCTCCTGAGGAAGGTGCTTCGTGGGGAGATGGCGCAGGGGCTTCAATTTCTATTTTGGGTTTTGCCTTTAGAAATGCTGGTTTTCTCCTAGGGAGATTTAATTGTGGCTCTTTTGGTTTTAATTGTTTGTCTATTGATTGTTTTATGTTTGAAAGTCCCCCTTCATATTTAGGAATTGGTTTATCTATTGCCTTTTTTATTTCTCCTAGTTCGCTATCATAGCTTGGAAAGTTTTTAGGATGGTCTTTCATTCTTGGTAAATCTGGTAAATTATGTTTTACTTCAGAAGTCTTGCCCAGGATTGAGGCCTCTTTTGACTTTTCTTCCTCTTTTTTCTTTTTGAACGGCCACATCTTTTAATTTATTATTTCAAAATAGATTATTAAAGTTTTTCTCATTATTGAAGGGTGGTAACTGTAGAAAATTGATGTAGAGGGCCCAAATAAAAAGCTTTTTAAGCTTTTTTCATCAAAATATAGGTTAGGGGGACTTAAATGGAGTTATCTCAATTGGAAATAGACAATTTAGTAGCTGAAGTAGCTGGAAGAGACGCAGTATCAGTAGCAGAGTTTATAATAAATACTGGAGAAAATGTCTCAGAGTTTTTAATAGCTGAGAAGCTAGACCTCCCTATAAACCACATTAGAAATATCCTTTATAGACTTCAAGAAAACAATCTTGTAACTTTTATGAGAAAGAAAGATAAACAAAAAGGTTGGTATATTTATTACTGGACATTTAACAAAATTCAAGCTAAACTCTTAATTAAAAAATTAAAAAATGAGAGAATTGTTACACTTAAGAAAAGATTAGAAAAGGAAGCAGAAGATTTCTTTACTTGTAGGAAGAAATGTTTGAGAATTACTTTCAATAATGCAATGGAAAATGGATTTAGGTGTTCTGAGTGTAATGCTGTTTTAAAACAAGTAAGTAATAAGAAACAAGTAAAAGAAATAAAGAAAGAGTTGGAACTATTGATAGACAATTCTAATGAAGCTACTGTTTAAGTAGGAGCTCCAAAAAATACTTTTCTTCCATCGAATGGACCAAACGGTAACATATTGAAGAAGAATAAAATTCCATTTAGATATTTTGTTAATTTTAGTGCTGCAGTTTGTTTTGTGGAAAATCTTTTATTTGTTTTAAGTAAAAACATTGATCCTAGCCATAGTACTAGATTTACTGCAGGTCCTGAAAATGCTATTAATCTATAAGCCAAGTCATTTGTAAATGCTAGTTCACTAATCTGGACAAAACCTGGAGCTATGATAATTAGAGGAGAACCAACTAATTTTAGGAATAACCCTAGACCTAGGCCGAATCCCCAAATATCAAAAGTTGCAGTATATCCATAAGCCATTGCAACAAATTTGTGAGCTAATTCGTGAAAAACTACTGCTGGTGCAGTAACCAATATTGAAAATCTTAGATCTCTCAGATCAAACTTTCTTTTTTTCATTCTATCATATACTGTTCTTGGTCTGAAAGAATAAAATCCAGTGAATATAAATCCTATAACTATACTCATGATCCCAAGTTTTATTATTTCCTCAAATGTAATTAATACCATCTGTGTTTTAGAATTTGTTTTGTTTTAAAATTCTTTCTACAGTAGATCGCAAAGTAACTTCTAGATAAATCAAAAGTATTTATAAGTAGCTTG
>CAYFOF010000026.1:0-674 GCA_964344655.1 Candidatus Woesearchaeota archaeon
CATTGGATCATATGCGCAAAACCGCAAAGTTCCACATTAAGTGGTCAGACGTGCGAGCGTATATCCGAGGGGAAATAACCGGGGATCAACTCGGCGCAAGAATTCCAAGACCATTAGCTCCGTAAATTTTTACGGCTCCCATTGGGATTGCCAATCGGGTTCGGGGTTTTCGGTGATCTGCTGAAGATCGCTGCCATCGGCACGCATAATGTAGAGGTCGGCTTGATCGTTGTTACGCAGGGAGTTGAAGACGATCCATTCGCCATCGGGGGAGTATACAGCGGAGTTATTATTGCCCCCATAAGTAAAACGCGTGAAGATGTCCTTGTCGAGAGGCGGTCCGGCGGAGACGAGTAGGTAGCGTCCGTCCGGGGACCAGTCCACGCTGCCGGTAATGCCGAGCAAACCATAGGTCACGCGGCGAGGCGCTTCCTGCGTTTCAGTGTCGAAGAGAAAAATCTCATATTCAAAGAGTTGATTTTCGCTCATGGCGAGCGCAACTGTCCGATTATCGGGGCTCCACGCCGCACTGACGAGGGTGTTCGGTCCCGCGTAATTCGGTCCTCCATAGAGGAGACGGGGGTTCTCGCCGTTTTTGTCCATGATCCAGAGCCCGGTCGGTTCGTCGGGCGGGCGATTGATAAAAATAATCTTTTCGCCGTCGGGAGAGAAAT
>CAYFOF010000026.1:684-1646 GCA_964344655.1 Candidatus Woesearchaeota archaeon
GGGTCAATTCAACAGATTGGGATGTGCTTAAGACGAGCAGGTAGAGATCGAAAGTGCCAAGGCTCTGGTTGGATGCGTAGATAATGGCTTCGCCCTGCGGCGAGAAGGCGGGATAATAATGATTGATATTCTCGTGGGTGACCTGGAGCAACCCGCTGCCATCACGGTTGACCATGCAGATCTGGTTGAAGTCGCCGCGCGTGCAGGTGAAGATGATCCGTCCGCCATGCACGCCAGTGGGGTAGGGTAAAGGGGTATGCGTTGGCGGTGGCAGAGGCGTATAAGTCGGGAGAGGTGAGGCTAAAAGCCCAAGCAGAATAATCCAAAAGGGGAAGCGCTTCTTCTTACGTTTTTTGGAGAATATCTTTTTATCGCGATTGAGTTTGGGCATGGGCTAAAAAGCAAAGATGACAGTCGCTTTAGAAGTGACTGTCATCCAGTTTTATATTACGGGCGCACGACCACGTGCGTTTTCGGGCTGGCGCATGGTCATCATCGAAACACCAACGCCATAGGTTACGAACTCGCCGACCGGCTCGATTTCCATGATCGCCATATTGGCGACTTCTTCGCTATCGGGATCAAGCCCACGCAAGAGCATCTTTTTGACCGCATCCGAAATATTGGCTGCATTCAAAACACTTGCCTTTCCCGCAAAGGTAATTGTTGCAGCCGGAATTTTGATAAAAGGCATGAATGGAATGCGTTTGGGGATCGTTACCGTCAGAGAGATATTGGGATTAGCCGTCACGTGGCGCACTTTCCAGGTCTCTCTCTTGCTTGCAATATAAAGTTTGCGACCATCAACGACATAAACAATGCCCACTGTGCGGGCTTCACCTTTGGCTGTGACCATGCCTAAAACAGCAAAGAGTTCCTTTTCGAGGGCATCCCAGACCTGCTGACTTTTTAGCTCTATCGCCATAACACACTCCTGTAAACCGATTTTATAAGGGAACCGT
>CAYFOF010000026.1:1656-2264 GCA_964344655.1 Candidatus Woesearchaeota archaeon
AAAAAGAGCAAATTGTCGCGCGCAGCTTGAGAGCGGGAAAGAATAAGCGCAATTTTTACTCGCCTGGGGATCTGCTTGATCAGTTTTCTCAACAAAATCCCGGTTTCATAATTTTCAACCACCATGGTTTTTGTATCTATCATCTCAAGACAATCGACCAGAAAGAGATTGACCTGGTGTTTTTTTGCCAATTGAAAGTTCTTTTGCAAAGCAGCACCCACATCAAGAACCTTTACCTGCTTTCGATAAATGGTCTCAAGGATATGCTCACCTTCCAGCATAGACGTTTCTCAACAAAAGATCAGGGTTCCAAGCGTGCCCGAACGACAAAGCGATCCACTCCGCCGAATTTGTATTTATAAGATTCAGCACCACGCATAAAATCGAATTCGCTGCGCCCATTCTCGTTCGCCCACTGGAGCAAATAGCCCAGCAGCACCCAACCCGGAGAAAGATCACGGAAACGCATATCCAGACCGGAGTTGTAGACCCAGATACGGTTATCATAATCGAAAGTGAGATAGCCAGCCGCTTTCTGTCCATCGACTTCGAGGAAAGCAAGCTGAAGCCAGCTCGCTTCAAAAGCAGCATGGATGGCGGCCTTCATC
>CAYFOF010000027.1:0-331 GCA_964344655.1 Candidatus Woesearchaeota archaeon
AAACACAGGGCTTTTTCTCGTGGAGGGGATTCATCATGTCGGTGCGGCGGTCGAATCGGATTGGGGTGTGGATACGATCCTTTATGCCCCCGACTTGCTGACCAGCGAATACGCCCGCGACCTTTTGCTTGCTTCCGCCCAAAAAGGCATCCGCTGCCAGTCGGCATCTGCCGATATTCTCCGCTCCCTGGCAGGGAAGGAAAACCCGCAGGGCATCCTCGCCTCCGTGCAGCAGCGCGAACTTTCGCTCACCGACCTGAAAAATTTTCAACACGGAGCTGCCGTCATCGCCCCGCAGGACCCCGGCAATGTCGGCACGATCTTGCGCACC
>CAYFOF010000027.1:341-948 GCA_964344655.1 Candidatus Woesearchaeota archaeon
CGTCGGGGCGGATGCGCTCATCCTGCTGGAGGGCGGTGTGGATATTTATCATCCCAAAGTGGTGCGGGCGAGTATGGGCGCGCTCTTCTGGAAACCCGTCGTGCGCACATCCTTTGGGGATTTTGTTGCCTGGACGGAGAGAAATACACTGTACCTGATCGGCACATCCGCACGCGGGACGAGTGATTTCAGCTCGTTAGCGTTAGGCGAAAAAGGTTGGGTTTTGCTGCTCGGCAGCGAGCAAAAGGGACTCTCGCCAGAGCAGGTCACCGCCTGCGATGCTCTGATTTCGCTGCCAATGCGCGGGCGCGGCACATCGCTCAATTTAAGGGCGTTCCGGGAGGTTAATCGTCAAGCCAGTCGTCAGTATCATCCTCGTCGTCGATATCATCGTCCTCGTCAATATCTTCTGTATTCCAGCCATCGTAGACTTCTTCATCTTCTTCCCAGTCTTCTTCCAGCGATTCATCCCCCAATGGAATATAGGTGGCACAACCCAGATCGGGATCAATTTCAACCGAGGGGGCAGTGCAATAGTTGTCGTCGAGGAAATTACAATCCAAATACAGGCAACGGATACGTGGCATGGGAACCTCCTGATTAAATA
>CAYFOF010000027.1:1058-1876 GCA_964344655.1 Candidatus Woesearchaeota archaeon
TCAAGATAGGAAAGATACGCGGAGTAGATCACACCAACCAGGCTGACGCCGAAAAGTGCAAGGCTTCCGTTTTCCTGCACAAAGGGAATGCGTGATTCGCTGAGCAGGATAAAAATAATTAATAAATAAGCAGCCAAACCAAAGAGCGCGACGGGGATGCCGTAAACTTCGGAATAGCGACTGGTGTTTACAGTAAAGCAGGCGCCAAGCCCGGGGGCACAAAGTTTTTCGTTATGAGAAATTTTTACCCACGAAAGGTAGATGGCATCCAGCGCACCAATAACGGCGGCAATAAGGGAGATAAGCGTTGTTTTTTTCATAGTATCCTAAAGTTTTTGGTTATTCAAGTAGCCAGGCATCCACTTCTGCGCCTGTGGCTAAGGATTTTACCCCTGCCGGGATAATGAGTAAAGCGTTGGCTTGCACCATTGAAAAGAGATTTCCGGAACCCTGGTGCCCGGTTAGTTTGGCATGGCGTTCGCCTTTTTCACGATAAATATGAGCACGGAGATAACTTTCTCGCCCGTCAGATTGGATCGGCTCTGCGAGCCGCGCTCGGTGACTTTGGCTTGCTGGCTGTCCCCAAGCATTTTCTCGACAACGGGACGAACGAAGACCATGAACTCGACGAAGGCTGAAACGGGATTCCCCGCCAGCCCGATGAAGGGGATATTTTGGTAATGCCCGAAGGTGAGCGGTTTGCCCGGGCGCATATTGATGCGCCAGAAATTCAGCTCGCCTTCTTTTTCGATCACGTCTTTGATGAAATCAAAGGAACCCATGCTCACGCCTGCCGAAGAAAGGATCAGGTCGGCATC
>CAYFOF010000027.1:2024-2253 GCA_964344655.1 Candidatus Woesearchaeota archaeon
TGCCCGATGGGGGTCAACTCGTCGCCGCTGGAGAGCAGCGCAACGCGTGGTTTGCGATAAACGGGAACATCTGCGATACCGAGCATGGCGAGCATCCCCAAATCCTGCGGGCGCAGACGCAGCCCGGCGGGCAAGATACTTTCTCCACGTTGAATATCGTCGCCGCGCTTGCGGATATTTGCCCCGACTTTGGCAGCCTTGAAAATTTGTACGTTTTCGGGCAGCGCGG
>CAYFOF010000028.1:0-1687 GCA_964344655.1 Candidatus Woesearchaeota archaeon
TCGGTTGAGGCTATGCAGAAAGATCTGGATGAATACCTTATTGTTGAGCTCGTCGGGCGAGAGCTCGCCTAATTCCTTTTCTGCTAGCCTTTGGCGACTTTCAGGCCGAGGCGCTTCTGCTCCTCGCCGACCCTCTCGGCCCCTGCCTCGCGGACCCCTTTCAATATCCTCGGCCACTTCTTGAGCGGCTCTGGCGTCACTTGGCTGGATTTCTTTGAGCGTTTTGGCATTTGCATTGCCTCCCTTTTTATCTACAAACTTAGTATATTCCAAGTCGCTAAGGATCTCAAGACCCTTTTCGGTTTTTTCTGCAATAAGCTCAACGTCGGCGCCCTTGTTTAGATAAACCGCGAAGTCGTCCGCCGCGTCAGCGTATAAAATACAACACCAAACGTCCTCATCAGGGACGAAACATGGCCACTGTCAGGCGAATACTATACTTGTACAAATTTTGTCAATAATATAAGGATGATGAGAAGTAAATATATATTGTCTACCCGAAGCCTTTTCAATAAAAAGCTCCATTAAATCTTCAATTATTAATGGGTCCAAGCCGTTTTCAAATTCATCATAAATTATTATGCTATTGCTTGGAGGTACATAAATATCAACAAGTGCCTCTAAAAATCGGTTCATACCCGACGAAAGTTCAACCTTAGGAATCCATTGGTTATTTTCTTTTATTGCCAAAACAAACAGATCAACCTCGGATATACCTTGAACTTTGATTGATGGGAAGTCGCTCACATTTTTTAAGTCTAAATCTTGAACCCCCTCAAACATTGAAGTGAAACACTCTTTAAACTCATCTAATATTTCTTGTTTAAATTGTGAAAGATAATAAAATCCCATTTCAGGATTTACCGAATCTGAGCTTAGTAAGGTATCGGCAAACGATTTCTCATCTATAATCTTGTTAAGTTCTGATCGAGGAATCACTCCAAGTGTTTTTTTCCCTTCCCCCGGGCTATGTCTTCTTATAAAAATTGATCTAAAAGCCTCAACAATATCTCTAAAGTTCTCATGGTTTTGAAAAGCCTTTAACCCAAAAATTTCTGGACTAAAACCCTCAATATGCTTTTCTCCAATTGTTATGGATGTTCCATCATTGACTAATAACGAAGTTTCTCCCCTTTTAAGGCTTTCTGATAACAAGACTTTATCTCTTATTTCAATTGAATAAAAATAATTGTCTGCTTCATTTTCGTCTAATTTAAATTCTAATTCCCAGGTCCCACTTTTAAAATCATTGACGGAACGATAAAACATATAAGAAAAACTTAATATCGTATTTAGAAAACGGGATTTACCTGATCCAGTTCTCCCTACGATAAGATTTTGTTTTTTTAACTTCAATTCTTGGAAGTTCCAAGCATTTTCTTGGTTAAACTTATAGGTAATTAACTTCATGGTGTTTCTCTCTACCGATCAAAACTTAAATAATAGCAATGCGTTATTTTATATCCTTTGGCAAGATAATCAATTTTATAATATTTTTGAAGATTTCTGCCCGACAAGCGCGAGCGACCATGTTAAGGGATGGAACGATCCACCCCACCCGGCATGGTGGGATTCACGGGGGACCCAAGGTTTCAATCTCGGAGTCCCATGAATTTTCCAAGGTGTTTGACCTTCCGACCCCTGATTCATTCCTTATTCGCCCCTAGACTCACTGAGACGCCGAGAG
>CAYFOF010000029.1:0-450 GCA_964344655.1 Candidatus Woesearchaeota archaeon
GCAGATCTTTCGGCAGCGCGTGCCAAGCCCAGGGTCGCGTTCGCCGCGTCGCGTTCCGCTTCAAGCAAGGAACCTTCGAGGGTGAATAAAATATCGCCAGCGGTCACCGCATCCCCTTCATCCGCAGTAATTTCGAGAATTCGACCGCTCAATTCAGGAGCGATGACGATTTCGTTGGCTTCGATCACGCCGGAGGCTTCGAGGGCTGCTGCTTCATCTGTGCCGCTGCAACCGGCGAGCGCAAGGGTTAGGATCAGGGTGATGAGAATTGTTTTTTTCATGGCGTTCTCCTTATTTCATGCTGGCAATAAAAACATCTTCGAGCGAGGCTTCGATCATTGCTATTTCTTCCACTGAAATATTTTCGTCTTTGAGTAATTTCTGAAGTGTATTTTTTTCTTTTTCAATATCGGGGGCAACGACATGCACCAGAGAGCCATAAAGCTCAAC
>CAYFOF010000029.1:484-739 GCA_964344655.1 Candidatus Woesearchaeota archaeon
TGACGCGATCTCCGGCACCTGCCCCTTCATCATTTTTTCCTTGATCGCTGCCGGAGACCCCTCCGCGATAATATCGCCGCGTTGGATGAATGCCAGTCGATGGCAATGTTCCGCTTCATCCATATAGTGGGTGGTCACGAAAACGGTCACGCCCTCGGCAACGAGGTGGTAGAGCAAATCCCAAAAGGCGCGCCGCGAGATCGGGTCTACGCCCGCAGTGGGCTCATCGAGAAAGATCAACTCGGGACGATGCAA
>CAYFOF010000029.1:858-1662 GCA_964344655.1 Candidatus Woesearchaeota archaeon
ATCGCGGATGCGTGCTTTCAATTCGATCTTATCTAGATCATAGGCTGCACCATAAAGTTGCAGATTTTGTTGGACGGTGAGATCGTTATATAAACTGAAACGCTGGGACATGTAGCCGACACGCCGCTGGAGTTCGGCTTGATTGCCGCTGACGGATATTCCGAGCGCCTGAACTTCTCCCGCTGAAGGCGCGAGCAGCCCCAACATCATGCGGATCGTGGTCGTTTTGCCCGACCCGTTCGGACCGAGAAATCCGAAGATCTCGCCGCGTTTGGCTTCAAAGCTGATCCCGTTAACGGCGGTGAAATCGCCGAATTTCTTGGTGAGATTTTTGGTGATAATTGCAGGTGCCATGAGATCAGTCCAGAGCCTTTCGTACGAATCTCAGTGAGAAAGTCATGATAATAATGCCAAGAATTGCGAGTGCCACAACATGCGGCAGTAGAACATCCATCCCGGCACCTTTGAGAAGGATGCCGCGCAATATCTCCAGCCAGTGATGTGCGGGAATAATATTGGCAAAGAATTGCAAGGCTTTCGGCATCGATTCGACAGGGGCGGCGGATGAAGATGACATCTGTCATGGAAAAAAGCAGTACGGGAAGAAAAGCCTGCATCTGTGTTTTGGAGATGACCGAAAGCACCATCCCTTTGCCCAACTCGACCAGCAGATAGCCAAAAGCGAGAATGAAGAGCAGAGAGAGCGATCCGCGAATGGGAACATCGAAGGCGAAGTGCACCATTGCCAGCATCAGCAAAAAATCAGTAAAAGCAATAATGATGACCGGAATAGCCTTGCCAATG
>CAYFOF010000030.1:0-843 GCA_964344655.1 Candidatus Woesearchaeota archaeon
GCGCCTCTTCATCCGATATCTTTACAATCTTCACTTCCGCGCTCGGGCTAGTCTCAGTGATCGTTTTCTGAATTTTAGCAATACCTTCGTCAAGGGTCATGGTGTTATCCTCGTTTGTTATCGCGAGCGTAGCATGGCGATCTTCACTATTTATTCCAAAAACTTAACCACCGTCACGCCCGCACCGCCCTCATTCTGCTTGCCCTCTTCAAAGGACTTCACATAAGGGTTCGCGCGCAAAGCCTCCCGCACCACCTCGCGCAGGCGCCCCGTCCCCTTGCCGTGGATCACGCGCACAAAGGGCATTCCGCCCACATACGCCTGGTCAATATAACGCTCCAGAATATCGAGCGCATCTTCAGCGCGTTCGCCGCGCATATCCAGCTCCATTTTTGGCAAAGCCGTGATCGTCTCACGCACTCCCGCCGTCCCTGTCTTCTGTCCCTCGTCTTTCGTTGCTCTTTTCTTCAGATGTAAATCTCTCAGCTTTGCCCACATCCGCAGCGCGCCCACCTGCACCTCGGCTTCACCCTTGCCCAAAGCGGTCACGATGCCCTCCGCCCCCAGCGAGTTCACCAACACCGTATCCCCAATATCCGGCTCACCACTGACCACTGAAAACTGCTCATTGAGTGCTGGTTTCACCTTCTTCTTGCGGATGGGCTGCGGGACTTTCTGCTCAACGGTTTTGATCTCCGCTTCAACAGCCTCGACTTCCTCGAGCGGTTTCTCCGCCTCGCGCAGCCTGCGGCGCATTTCCCGAATTTCGGCTTGCATCGCTTCGAGCTGCTTTTCTGCCTCGTTTCGAGCTTCTTCGAGAATCTTCAGCCGCTCATCTTCGAT
>CAYFOF010000030.1:924-1293 GCA_964344655.1 Candidatus Woesearchaeota archaeon
CGTAGACGGTGTACCTCCACACGCGCATTTTGGGCTTTGCGCCGATCTTTGAAAGCCTCCTTGCGTTGACGGTGGATGTCATCGAGCAGGTCGTCGGCGCGGATGTCGTTCGGGTCGATATCGCTTTTCGCTGCAACGAGCACGCTTTGGGGGAGTCCGAGCCGCTGGGCTATCGCCAGGGCATTTGAGCGTCCCGGCAATCCTATCGTCAATTTGTAGGTCGGTCGCAGGGTATGCAGGTTAAATTCCAATGAGGCATTGACCACCTTTTCGGTGGTATGCGCGAAAGTTTTCAGTTCGGGGTAATGCGTGGCGACGAATGCCAGCGCGCCCTGATCGAGCAATGCCGAAAGGATCGCGCGTGCGAGG
>CAYFOF010000030.1:1303-1510 GCA_964344655.1 Candidatus Woesearchaeota archaeon
TCCTGCGGATCGGTGCCTGCGCCCAATTCGTCGAAGATGACGAGCGAATTTTCATCCGCTTTTTTGAGTATCTCGCTGATATTTTTAATATGCCCCGAAAAAGTGGAGAGCGACTGCTCGATGGATTGCTCGTCACCAATATCGGCGTAGACCGAAGCAAAGCAGGGCAGCTCCGAGCCTGAATCGGCGGGGATATGCAACCCCGAC